>NZ_JBWBCL010000012.1:0-118556 GCF_056134285.1 Pelorhabdus sp. sgz311002
CCGGTAGAAGCAATCAGCCGGGAAAAAGTAGAATCGTCGGCGACAGTCGATAAGAGTGATTATAAAGGCGTATGGGTCTTTGTAGAACAGACCGCCGGTCAGGCTCGCGGCGTGGTTCATGAACTCTTAGGCCAGGGTCGGATTTTAGCCGATAAATTAGGCGAAGAATTGTCGGCAGTCATGTTCGGCGGGAATGTAGATGAAGTGGCGAAAGAACTCTTTGCGAGCGGCGCAGACAAAGTCTATGCCGTAGAAGGAGAAGAATTCAGTCATTACAATTCCGATGCCTTCACTAGCGCGTTTGTCGATTTAGTCAATACGTATAAACCGAATGTAATTTTATTAGGAGCGACAGTCGACGGCCGCGATCTCGGACCGAGAGTGTCTTGTCGGGTCAATGCAGGCCTAACGGCAGACTGTACGAACCTGGATATCAATGAAGATCGATTAGTAGCTTGGACGCGTCCAGCTTTTGGCGGCAACATCATGGCTACGATTGTATGCCCGGATTATCGTCCGCAGATGGGTACGGTTCGCCCGAAAGTCTTTAAGCGTCCCGAGCAAGATTATAGCAAAACGGGCGAAATTGTCCGCTTAAAGAGCAAAGTGAAACCAGAAGAAATTCGGACGAAACTGATCGAAGTGATCAGCGTATGTTCGGCATCGTGCAATATTGAAGAAGCAGAAATTGTTGTAGCAGGCGGCCGTGGCTTGTGCAGCTTGGAAAACTTCAAGCTCATTGAAGACTTGGCAGAAGTGCTGGGCGGAGCCGTTGGGGCGTCCCGTGCAGCGGTTGACGCTGGCTGGAAACAGGCGCTGCATCAAGTGGGTCAGACGGGTAAGACCGTTGCGCCGAAGATCTATTTTGCCTTTGGGATTTCAGGCGCGATTCAGCATCTGGCGGGCATGACTACATCAGATCTGATTATTGCTGTCAATAAAGATCCTGATGCGACAATCTTTAAATATGCCGACTATGGTATTGTAGCAGACGCTATGGAAGTTCTACCGATTTTGATTGAAGAGTTTAAAAAGCTAAAAGCTTAAATGGTTTCTTAACCATATAAGTGTATGCAAGCCAGTGAAAATGAATTTTGAATAAAAAAAGAAAGAGGTGACATTATGATTCAAGACGTAAAGTTTGCTGATATCGTAGTCGGTCAAAAAGCCAGTGTTTCTAAAACGATTTCAGAAGCCGATGTCTATGCTTTTGCTGGTATCACAGGAGACTTCAATCCGGTCCATGTGAATGCGGAGTTTGCTAAAAACTCAATGTTTGGCGAACGAATTGCTCACGGCATGCTTTCTGCGGGTCTTATTTCCGCTGTGCTTGGGACAACTCTTCCTGGGGCAAATACAATTTATATGGGACAGGAACTTTCTTTCCTCGCTCCCGTGAAATTCGGCGATACGCTGACAGCGACGGCAGAAGTTATCGAAAAAATCGAAGGTAAAAACCGTCTAGTTTTAAAAACCACAGTAACAAATCAAGAAGGAAAAGTTGTTACTGATGGTAAAGCAACAGTTATGAAGAAATAAATGCATAAAGAGTCACTGCAGGATCTCCTGCAGGACTCTTTTCTGTAGTCACGGGTAGCAACGAAAGTATAGAATATATACTAAAAGCTAGGGAGTGGATATTATGGAATATAGTACACTACTTTACAGCGTTGACGAAGGAATTGCTTTAGTAACAATTAATCGCCCGAAAGCGCTCAATGCTTTAAATGCAGCAGTTATGTATGATTTAACCGATTTGTTTGGCAAAATAGCCGTTGATCCGGCTGTCAAAGTTGTTATTATTACAGGCAGCGGTGAAAAATCTTTTGTCGCTGGCGCCGATATTACAGAAATGCAGAAAATGAATGCAATCGAAGGCCGTAACTGGGGAAAACTTGGTCAGGCTGTATTCGATAAAATAGAAAAATTACCACAGCCAGTGATTGCTGCTGTGAATGGTTTTGCTTTAGGCGGCGGCTGCGAACTGTCCATGGCTTGCGACATTCGTATTGCTGCGGAAAATGCAAAATTTGGTCAACCAGAAGCTGGCCTAGGAATTCCTCCGGGATTTGGTGGTACTCAGCGTTTGCCTCGTTTAGTCGGCAAAGGCAGAGCCAAAGAACTGATTTTTACAACTGATATGATTGATGCACAAGAAGCCTATCGTATCGGCCTAGCGAACAAAGTAGTGCCTTTGGCCGAGCTTCTCGATACAGCAAAGAAAATGGCTCATAAAATTATGGGGAAAAGCGAAATTGCTGTACGGCTTTGTAAAGCAGCAATTAACGAAGGCATGGATGTGGATCTTGATTCCGGCACAGCTTATGAAGCGGAAGTCTTCGGCCTTTGCTTTGCTACAGAAGATCAAAAAGAAGGTATGGCTGCTTTTGTGGAAAAACGCAAACCAGCTTTTACGGGAAAATAACTTTGCAAAAGCAAGCGAAGGAACTTGTCGTCAGGCAAGTTCCTTTTTGTATTAAGCGGAGCTTTTTGGAAAAAAGGAAATCGCCTGCAAGCGTCAAATTATTTATATTCGAACCTAAGTATTTAAAGGAGGAGTCTAATGCGCATCATCGATATGATGAATACAGATATCGTTCCTTTGAATTCGTCAATGTCTTTGGCAAAAGCGGCAAAGGTATTTTCAACGAATCTTTGCTATGAATCTTTACCTGTAGTGAATAGTGAAAGCCGTGTGACTGGATTATTGACAAAACCGGCTTTAATTAAGGCAATTGGCGATTTCGGCGATGCTTTAGGGCATACGATTTCAGAAGTGATGACAGTCAACATTGTTACGCTTCGACCGCTTATGACTCTTTTTGAACTTCATCAACATCATAAGCATTTTGAACAGGTGATTTACCCTGTTGTGGATGACAATAAACGTTTTTTAGGCATTGTAAATTGCAGCTCGCTTTTATATAGTCTTCCTGATGCTGTGACTGCTTTAGAAAGTGAGTTCGATTCCGAAAATAATGCCTTATTTCACGGCGTGATTGCAATTAATGGACAGGGGCTTATTAC
This sequence comes from Pelorhabdus sp. sgz311002, assembly GCF_056134285.1. NCBI lineage: Bacteria > Bacillati > Bacillota > Negativicutes > Selenomonadales > Sporomusaceae > Pelorhabdus > Pelorhabdus sp. sgz311002. The sequence goes on from NZ_JBWBCL010000012.1 coordinate 3,028, forward strand.
AGCAGTAAATCGAGCCGGGGAACAGTTAATCGGTCTTACAAAAGATCAATTAGAAGGCCGGGCGATTGAAGAAGTTTTACCGCAACTAGGAATGCTTCGCGTTCTACAGACGTCTACAGCCGAAATGAATCAGTATTTTCATGTAAATGGTCACGAGTTGTTACTAAATCGTTTTCCCATTTTTAATGAACAGCGTATTGACGGCGCTGTAGCAACCTTTCAGGATATTACAGCTCTTGATAAATTGCAAAAAGAATTGCGGACAGTGCAGCAACAAAATTACATGACCAATCTTTTTGTCGATAGCATGCTAGAATGTGTGGTAGCAGTAGACCGTAAGGGAATTATCGTTATGCTAAACTCGGCTTATTGTAACCTTCTCGGGATTCGTCGCGAAGACGCTGTTGGTAAACATGTGTCTGACGTGATTCCCAATACCAGGATGCATATGGTAGCCCATACAGGCAAAGCTGAAGTAGGCGAATATCAGCGAATTAAAAGTCACCATTGTATCGTAACACGTCTGCCAGTGATGCAGGGCGGACAAGTTGTCGGTGCAGTTGGTAAAATTATGTTCACAGAACTGAAAGAATTAAAAACTCTAGCCAATAAGCATATTAAGATGCAGTCTGATATGGAATGCTATACAGAAGAGACCAGCAGTAAAGGCCATAAGCTGGCAGTAGAACAGATTGTCGGGAAAAGTGAAGAGATGGAACGGCTAAAAATGTTAGCTGTAAAAGCGGCACGGGGGAATTCAACCGTTCTGATTCTGGGGGATAGCGGTACAGGTAAAGAACTGTTTGCCCAAGCTATCTATCATGCTAGCTCGCGTCGTCATGGACCTTTTGTGAAAGTGAATTGCGCTGCTGTACCGGAAAATCTGTTAGAATCGGAGCTGTTCGGTTATGAAGAAGGGGCCTTTACCGGTGCTCGTAAAGGCGGTAAGCCCGGCAAATTTGAGTTAGCTCAGGGGGGAACAATTTTTCTTGATGAAATTGGTGATATGCCTTTATCGATGCAGGCAAAGCTGCTCCGCGTTTTGCAAGAAAAAGAAATTGAACGCGTTGGTGGCACCAAAAGCACCAAAGTCGATACACGAGTGATTGCAGCCACCAATTGTAATTTGGAAGAAAAGATGGCAAAAGGTGAGTTTCGCCTTGACCTGTTCTATCGTCTAAATATTGTTCCGATTCATATTCCGCCGCTTTCGGAGCGACGCGAGGATATCCCTTTATTATGTCAGGTTCTGCTACAAAAAATTTATTATCATGTCCAACATGAAGTTGAAGGGGTTTCGCCAGCGGCCATGGAACTTTTAATGGCTTATGAATGGCCAGGGAATGTACGCGAGTTAGAGAATGTTTTGGAGCGAGCTGTTAATATGATGGACGATGAACGTTATATTATGCCGAAGCATTTACCGCTGTTGTCACCAGTCACTGTATCATTGCCGCAGAAAAATCAAGAAAATAACAAAAAATTGGCAGGATTAGTAGGAGATACGGAGAAACAAGCCATTTATAAGGCTTTAGAGTTAGCAGGCGGCAATAAAAGCAAAGCAGCAAAATTGCTTGGTATTCATCGCTCCGGCTTTTATCAAAAGCTGCAAAAGTATAAGATTCATTAAATTAAGGGCCTGGGAGGCTGCTATGTGGACAGTTGTATATATTGCGGTAAATCGAGCACAAGCAGAAACGCTTAAAAATCTATTGACAAGTGAAGGAATTCTTGCCGATACTAGGCCGCTCGGTGCTGCCGGTGTTGGCGACGGCGCCCATGAAATACTCGTTTTACAATCAGAAGTCAATGAAGCACATGAAATTCTATGTCAATTTGCTATTAAATAAATCGCTGTAGGGAGAGTGTCTTATGATTAAAAAAACGAAAATCATCTGCACTGTAGGACCTAGTACGGACAAGCTTGAAACTCTTGCGGAGATGTTAAAAGCAGGCATGAATGTGGCTCGCTTCAACTTTTCGCATGGCTCGCACGAGGATCATGCGAAACGGATTGCTTTAGTTAGACAGGCGTCGCTAGAAACGAAAATTCCTGTGGCTTTAATGCTCGATACCAAAGGGCCGGAAATGCGGCTTGGGAAATTTAAAGGCGGGAAAGCGCAGCTTGTGGCTGGAAATCGTTTTGTTTTGACGGGCAAGACGATCGAAGGCACGGCGGATATGGCTACAGTTAGCCATGCTCTTTTGCCTGAAGAAGTGAAATCAGGTGATACAATTTTGCTGTCAGACGGTTTAATCAGTTTGCATGTTGATAAAATTGAAGATGGCAATATTGTAACAACAATTCAAAACAGCGGTGAAATTAGCGATAGGAAGCGGGTAGCTGCCCCTGGCGTTAGTGTACAGTTGCCGCCGCTTTCCGAACAGGATATTGCCGATATACATTTTGGGATTCAGCAGGGGATGGACTGTATTGCCGCCTCCTTTATCCAGCGAGCTGCCGATGTTTTAGCAATTCGGCGTGTTTTAGAAGAAGCCGAATCGGACATGTTGATTTTTGCTAAAATCGAAAATGCCGCTGGTGTTGATAATATGGATGAAATCTTAAAAGTCGTTGATGGCGTTATGGTAGCCCGCGGCGACTTAGGGGTTGAAATTCCGGCAGAAGAAGTACCAATCATTCAAAAATTATTGATTCATAAATGCAACCGCGTAGGGAAGCCTGTTATTACGGCAACCCAAATGTTGGAATCAATGATGACAAATCCTAGACCGACTCGGGCTGAGGCTAGTGATATTGCTAATGCTATCTATGACGGTAGCGACTGTATTATGCTTAGCGGCGAGACTGCTTCCGGCAAATATCCCGTAGAAGCGGTTAAAATGATGGCGAAAATTGCGATTCGTACCGAAAACTCCCTTGAATATAGTTCACTGCTTGCCAACAAGGGTTTGGGACAATCTCGGACGACGACAGATGCAATCAGTCATGCGACGGTACAAATTGCCCACGAACTAGGGGCGGCGGCGATTGTGACAGCCACAGAATCGGGATATACGGCTTGTATGGTTTCAAAATATCGTCCACAAGCGGTGATTGTAGCTGTTACGCCCAATGAAAAAACGCTGCGACGTATGCTGTTACATTGGGGTGTCTGTCCGCTTCATGGCCCTAGCTCTAGAGACAGTGATCAAATGGTTAATAATGCGGTAGCTAGTGCTCTGTTTGCCAATATTATTAAAGATGGAGACCTTGTTGTGATTACTGCCGGCGTTCCTGTTGGAACAGTTGGTACAACCAATATGATTCGTGTTCATGTTGTGGGTAATATTTTAATGCGCGGTACGGGTGTTGGTCAAAAAAGTGTAACAGGCAAAGTTTGTATTGTTCGGTCCGAGCGGGAAATCAAGGAAAAGTTTAGAGATGGCGATATTTTGATTGTTCCCGGTATTGATGAAAGAACAGCGTCGTTTGCTGTCAAGGCTGGCGCGATTATTGCCGAAGAAGGCGGATTTACTTCTCAAGCAGCCATTGTGGGGATCAGTTACGGAATGCCCGTCATTGTCGGCGTTGATGGCGCTACAGATCGCCTGAAGGATGGGGCGATTGTTACTGTCGATGCGGCGAGAGGTTTGATTTATCAAGGGGAAATTAACGTACGGTAAAGGGACGGAAAGGGGAGCAGGGCTGATGCTGGGGTTTGGACGCAAGATTTTGCGCGGGCGTTTTTTCCTTTTAGCTTTTTCTAGAAAACGTCTGGAGCAAAAGCAGAATACAGAGCAATCCTTACTATGGCTCAAAAAAGCTTTTTTACTGCTCTTTGCTTTTTTAAAACAAGGAAAAACAGTAGAAGCCGTCCAAATTATTGAGCAGATAAAAAGTGCTTATGGGAACGGCTGGCATCGTGAAAATGAACCGATGAAGCTTACTTTGGCGATTGCTGCTTGTTTAAAGACGAAACAACATGATATGGCTGTTTTGTTGTTTGCTGCGTTTACTCCTTTATTTCGCTGTTTGAATCGGGAGCAACAAACGGCTTGCCTTAGTCAACTTGCCTTTTTAGCGCTCATTTCTGCACGGTATGGTCAAATTTTTCTTTGTGCTAAAGCGGCCGACCTTACATTACTTTATTTAGAGAAAAACGAATCCAGTTTAAGCGACATAGAAAATAGACCGGCTGTTGCAGCCGGTCTATTAACAGTAGGAAGGATTGGCTCTATCGCAGTTAGGCGAGATCAAAGCCTCTTTCGTGAGATCGTTTTACGATATACTAGAATCATGGAGCGAAGTGATCTACATTCTTTAGGAGCGTTACCCATAGCGCCGTGGGTTTCTTGGCTAAGAAAAAGTGTTAGCCAAAGAACGGAAGATACAACGGCTTTTTTGCTTGAAGCGATCGCTATTCTTGTAGAACAAGGCAGTTTATCGAAAGCACAATTTGCGGAGTGGATTTTAGAAAGTCAAAGTATTGCTTGTCAGCTTCTGGCTTCGACCAAGAGTACTGTGACGCCGCTTATTGTCAGCGGGATGATTGAAGCGGCCCTACAGGCGGGAAACGTTGCCTATTTCGAAGCTGCAGCAGCTAGCGCTGGGCGGATTTGCCGTATTGCAGTGCAGCAGCGCGGGTATGAGCAAATCTTTCCTTTATTATATCCCTTTTTGAAAAAAGGACGAGTTTTATTGCGTGATGAATGTCGGCTAGGCTATTCAGAAGCCAGTCAGGGTTTTCGACAACACTGTCTTTTCATAATCATGAAAGAATTATCGTTGTTGATGCATTTTGTTTTACGTCAGGAAGCAACAGTCGCATTTAGCGATCTTTTATTCTGGATATTTCATCAGTGGCCGAAAGCATCTGCTAAAGGGCAAAAAGAAATAGAGGCCTTTTGTCAGCTCTTTTATCTGTATTGGTGTCAAAATAAACGTCAGAATAAACGAGAAGCGGCAGCTTTGCAAGAAGCGATCGGAATGCTTGGGGACAAAAAAGAGCTGCCCCCTTTGTTCTTTTTGTCTTAGTTGATCGAAGTTTTTATTGGCGGTTGCCTGTTAGTAACAATGATACAAGCGGCAGTTTCTTTTTGTAATGGTTTAAACAAGCCGCGAAGAGAAGACTGCAAAGAACTGTGGCGCTGTAGAAACATAAAGTCATAAAGCCTGTAAACAGAAGATTTTCTTTTTCTAATAGACGTGACAGATAATACATAAAAAAGGGATGGACAAGATAAACAAGATAAGAATGGGTGCTTAAAGAACGCAGCAGCGAGGCCAATAAAGTGGGCGGCGAATAGCTTTCAAACCACATGATAAAGAACAAGCTTGCCGCTACTGTATAGAGAATCCCGAAAGGGCTGAGTTGGTGTCCTGTATTCACAGCTTGTTCCGGCGTATAGTGCAGCCCAAACAGCAGATAGTAGTACAAGCCAAGCATCGCGATCAAGGTTGTCGTAATGAAGAGAAGGACGGCGTTTTTATGACGCTTTACTGCTTGAGATACCGCTACGAAGTTTTGAGCACAGTAACCGCCCAAAAGGAAGATAAATACATAGTGCAAAACCCAGTAATTCAAACGGTAGTCAATCAAATGATCTACAAAGCGATGTCCTGTAACGGCAGGAATGCAATAACTAGAATAAAAATCGAAGACGATTTGCAGAATCAGCAAAGGGATAAAATAAACAGGATGGGAAAGTAAAATTTTGAGCAAATAGCGCCAAACAGGCATGAATAGATAAAACCATAATAAAATGACGAGAAAATAGAGTTGGTAAGAAGCCAGTCCGAAAAAAAGCGTGTCAAATAGTTCGCGTGGTCGCCAAAAGCTTGTATCGCCAGTTAGATAAGTGGAATGAAGCAAGTACAGACAAGACCAGACTAAATAGGGAATCAGAACGGTTTTAGCGCGTTTTCGCAGATATTCGCCATAAGAAAAGGGCGCTGTTAAATTTTGCGCCCAAAAGAGGCCAAAAGCAGAAACGAAGAAGAAAATAGGTACGCTAAAGCGACTTACGATTTCGAGTAAAGCGAAAAGCTGTATATTTACTTTAGGATTTGTGAGTGAGTAAGCTCCGGTATGAATACCTACTACCCCGAGCATTGCAATGCCGCGAATATATTCAACAGATAAAATGCGTTGTTTTGCCATAATAAAGTCCTTTCCTTACAAAACAGTAAAAATGGTGTAGAATAACAGGATTTGGTTAAACTATGTCGAATAAGATGAGCGAGTTAGGAGAAACGGAGGGAATAGAGTGAGCGAAATTACCGAAAATATGATAGCGCCTGATTTTTCTTTACCAGCTGCAGGCGGGCAAACCATTACCTTATCGGACTTGAAAGGACGGCGGATTCTCCTTTATTTTTATCCGAAAGATAATACGCCGGGTTGCACTATTGAAGCGCAAGAATTTAATGAAATTGTTGCGAGATTGGAAGCACTTAATGTTGTGGTACTAGGGGTGAGCCGCGATACCGTATCTACTCATGAAAAATTTCAAGACAAGCATTCGTTAACTTTTGCCTTACTGAGCGATAGTGACGCCAAGGTATGCGAACTTTACGGCGTTATGAAAGAGAAAAATATGTATGGAAAAAAAGTAATGGGAATTGAACGATCTAGCTTTTTGATTGATGAGACAGGTAAAATCACTAAAGTATGGCGCAAAGTAAAAGCACAAGGCCATGCAAAGGAAGTCCTCGCGGCCTGTGCCTTATAATTATTCTCGCTTTATGGCTATTTTCCTGCCCTAAATAAGAGCTGTCTCCCAGGCAAAGCTTTCACAAAGAGCGTTTTGCCTGGGAGACAGCTGTGTTTTTATTGTTGATTCAGAGGAATGCCTAAAAAGTTACCTGATTGAATCGGTTGATTTTCAATTAATTCTTCCGGTAAAATGTTAAAATGTTTAAAAAAGCGTTTGGCGCCGATATAAGCGCCTTTAGAAGCGAAACGGATGGGAAAACAATTTGTTTTTGGTTCTTCTAAGGGGAGAATACCGACGGCTTCTTGCGTCGCATCATAACCAAGCATGCAAAATCGGTTGTTTGCCAAAAGATCAGCCGCTTTTTTATTAAAAACGATGCGGCCATTGGGACGAACTTCTACAAGTGGTTCTGTGTTTGGCACCGTGCGAGGTTTTTTCGGCTCGAATAACTGAAAGGAAAAACTCATAAAAAACACTCCTTTATGCAATAATTTTCTATATAATCAAAGTATGCACAGAAAACGGAAATAATAAACTTTTTTTCAAAATTTCGAAAGAATTGACGAAAGTGATGCAATCAGTTAGGATTAGAAGAGTGAGGTGAAAGGCATGCCTGTTTTAACAGAAATGGAAAAGATTCCAGAACGCGTTTGGGTTGATTTTCTTCGAGCAAATTTGTTTCCGCCAGAAGAAATTCCCTGTATTGTTCCCTTAGAAAAATCCTTTTTTATGCTTTCTATTCCCGATGCGGGTTTTTTAGTTACAGCAAAGCGTCTTGTGATTTATCGGAAAAAATTCATGAAGGGCCTTGTCAAGCATGATGATGTTTTTTTGACGGACCTAGATAAAATTTCCTGTGAAGAAGCTACGAAAGGGTATCAGTTTTATTTTCACTTTGTCGATGGCCGTGAGTATTGGGTAAAACTAGCGGTCACGCAAGGGGAAGCGGAACTGATTCAAAAATCCTTATTTAATTTGGCGCCGCAACTGCATTCTGAGATCGCCTTATTTTAAGAAAGGAGAGATACTCGATGAATCAGGCTTGGTTGTTAATTTTTGCGATTATGATTGGCAGCAGCTTACTGAAAAATGTCTTTGTACACATGTTTGCTTGGGTGTTGATTGATGTAGGCGTGTTAGCTGTTTGCTATCTTGTTTTAAAACGCCATCCCTATATTGATATGGGAAAAAGTTTGACCTTTTTAGTTGGGTTGACCATAGTCAATGTCTTATCAGATCTAGATATTATTGGAAGTGTAGTGGCGAGCTTGCTGCTGTTGGCCTTACTTGTTTGGATTTTTTTGGGCGGAAACTTACGACCGCCTCGTTCGACTGTGCGGCGATTGCGTCATAAGTGGCACAAATGAAACTTCGTCAGCTTGTACGCGGATCACTGCTACTCGCCTTAGCGCTTGTGTTTCAGTCCTTGCGGCTGATGATTCCGATTCCGCCGATGTTCACGACCTTTTTAATCGGAACGCTAGTTAACAGTGTTTTGCTGTTCGCCTGTGAAATGGTAGGGCTTAGAGCCGCTTTGTTTATTGCTTGGATTACACCGCTTGTAGCTTTTGCGCAGCAAATGCTGCCTTTGCCTGTATTCATTTTGCCTGTGGCTATTGCCAATTCAGTTTTTCTGTTGAGTTTTTACGGTTTACGTCATAGGGCAAGTTGGTTGAGGCTTTTGGGAGCGGCGACGCTTAAAACCGTAATGATGTATAGTTCTTTTGTCTGGTTATTATCTTTTTTGACATTGCCAGCACCGGCAGCAAAGGCGATTTTGTTTGTAATGAGCTGGCCACAGTTTATTACTGGGGTAGGCGGTGGAATTTTAGCGCTTTTTTTAGTCAAGTGGTTTGCAAAATTTTATACAAAATAAAAACGGGATGTCTCATACATCGGGTTACCGATAGCGAGACATCCCATTTTTTTAGCTAGGATAGACAGTAAGTTTTATTCTAGTTCACAAATGAGCGAGACAGTGCCAGTTGCGATAATGGTTCCTGGGGAAATCGGTGTAGCTGCATTACTACTGAATAGTTCCGCTTTCAGCATCAACCGAGGCGAATCAGGTTGTTGGAAGCTAAGATCCTGTTCTGTTACGGAAGAAACGCGTTTAATTTTTTTATTGAGAGCTGCCGCAATGGTTTGGGCTTTTTCTAAGCCGTTTTGTACAGCTTCTGTCAACAGTGCCTTTTTTAGTTCAGTATCATTTTTTTTCTGGAAACGTACATTTGTGACTTGATTGGCGCCTGCAGCTAAGGCTGAGTCAATGATTGTGCCTACACTGGCAATATCATCAGCTTGTGCGGTAATATTGTTTGTTACACGGTAGCCAATGATTTTCGCTACTTTTGTGGATTTATCTGGTTCATTAGCATAGACAGGGTAAATCACAAATTGCGATGTGTGAATTTGTTGCGCAGCGATTCCGAGTGCGGCAATTTTGTCACGGACGGCAGTGGAATTTTGCGCGTTTTGGGCTCTGGCGGCTTCGGCCGTTTCGGCTTGACTTACGACGCCTAAAGTAATAAAAGCTTGGTCTGGTTCTATTTCCATCCGGCTGGTTCCCTGAACGGTTACCGTCGGCGCTTCGCTAGCCCAAGTTGTTGGCAAAAAGAAAGCTAGACAAAAGCAAAGGAGCAAAAGAGTTTTCAATCGGTTCATAGGTTCAAACCTCCTAAATGTTTTGTTTTTGACTGAGTAGTCTGTTAAGGAATTTCGCCATATAAGCTGGTTTTTCCTCTTAATTTGAAAAAAGACGCCGTAATAGAAGTCCTTTTTCTTTCAGCCAAAGGCGATGTTTTTGATAAGCTGGGTCAAAAGTGGCTACGATCTGCCAAAATCGTTTGGAATGGTTTGGTTCACGTAAATGAGCTAGTTCGTGAATAACGAGATAATCCATCACTTGCGGCGGTGCCATAATAATCTGCCAGTTATAAGCTATGTTTCCAGCGGAAGAGCAGCTTCCCCATAAAGTCTTTTGGTTTTTTAAGGTAATCTTGCGGGGAAAGACGCCGATCTTTTTTGCCCAGGTTTCGGTAGTTTCTCTTAGTTTGGTCTGCGCTGCCTCTTGGAAGAGCTGGGCTAGTATCGCCTTGGGAGCTTGCGGTAAAGTTGTTGCAAAATATAAATGAATCGCGTCTTGTTCGATCATGCCTTTCGTTTCTGTGGCATGTTCATGGAAGATTAGTTCATGGGGCGTCCCTTGAAATAAAATTTTTTGACCCGGTGCAATTGTTTGATTGACAGTGGCGTGTGACAATTGCTCCAGATGGGCGGCATGGCTTATGATCCAGGCAGTCTTTTCAAGTAGCAGCGCGCGAATTTGGGCAAGCGGGTAATTCTTTGGCGCTTTAATTTCGAGCTGTCTTGCCGAAACTACTCTTAGTAGTAAGGTTTTTCGACGCGGCACAAAAACTACGTCAAAGGAAAAGGGCTGTCCGTTTAATGATATATTCATAAATACCTCGCGAAAGTGGTTTATTTACGATTTTACCATAGGGTTTTATAAAATGCTTCATAATTTTTTTATAAACTGGCATTTTAGTGCTTGACATAATAGGTTCTGGATGTTATTATTATTTATGTCGCTGCGATGTGCAGCACGAAGACATGCCGAAGTGGCGGAATTGGCAGACGCACCTGACTCAAAATCAGACGAGGTCTCCTCGTGCCGGTTCGAGTCCGGCCTTCGGCACCAACAAGATTAAGGCTTCCCAGTTTGGGAAGTCTTTTTTCATGTTTAAAAGTGCTACCGGAGTGCTATGGCAAATTATTTTTTGTGAGTTTTAGGCGTAGTCATTTGCAGAATATCATCAAATTTATTTACAGCATCTTGTTGAAGCGTATCTGTAGCATGAGTATGCCTTAGATCGTGAAAGCGAGTATGAGGCAGTCCTGCGTTTTTTAGCCAAGTATAATGGAACTGTATAGCTAAAAGTGGAAGGACGAATGTAGCCTCCTTTACGGTTCTTAAAAACGATGTCATCAGGCGTAGTTGGTCCTTGCTCTGATTTATACTGCTTCAATTCTTCAATCACTATGTCTAGTAGCAAAACGATTAGATGAATCGTTTTTGTTATTGGTAGAAAAGATACGCAGTCTTTCTTAATTTTGTTACACTACCTTCGATCGTTAAAGTTTTTTTGCTAAAATCCATATTTTTCAATGAAACGCTAGTAGTTCAGAGCGTCTTAAGTCTGTTCCTAACTCGAAGAGTACGAAAGATAGAGCATTTAGCTTGAAATTAATAACAACTGTATTGCGCGAAGTATTAAGCCGTTTATAATTGGTCGCAAAAATTTTATGTTTACTAATACGTCGCGAGATGCAACAGCTAGTAGTATAATTTATAGTCTGGTGGAAACGGCGAAGAAAAATCATCTTAATCCTTATGCATATTTAAATTATGTATTGAAGAACGCACCTAACTGGGATATTTCTGATGCTGCTATACTGCAAAAACTATTACTAATGAATGCTCTTAATGAATGCAAGATACAAGCCGCATCCAGTTGACTTTGTCAGGGTAACGGCTTTTTTAACGCTTATCTATAACATAAAAGGCATTTGATTAAATGTCGAAAATTGTATTTATCTTGCAAAAAAACATTGCAAATTAGTATGAATTGGAATATAATGTCTTTTGTTGTTGTAGGAAAATTTAGGAATAGGAGTGAACTATTAGCATGAGGTTAACAGAATGGACTAAAATTTTTGTCGGATTAATTACTGTTTATGTATGTTTATTAGGCAGTTTTCCTGTAAAAGCAGCTGCACAAATTGAAAACAGTGCAGCTGATCCGATAATTACTGAACCTGTGGTGCAGGGGGAACCAACTCAGGATAATCGCAACTCTTCTGATATTGCGTTAGCTGGTGTAAAGCTCAATGGCAAGTGGGGGTTTATTAATCCGCAAGGGCAATTTGTAATTCCAGCCGAATGTAAAGAAATCAGAGCCTTCCAAGATGGTTTAATAGCAGTAAAAACGGAACTGGGCTGGGGCTTTTATGATAAAAAAGGAGTCATGGTGATACCTTGTCAGTTTGATGAGGTGGGAATTTTTAAGGATGGTTTCGTAGCAGTAAAGTATAAAGGTAAGTGGGGATATTACGATACGCAAGGGAAAATTGTTGTCCCGGTAGAATATGATGAAGTAGCTGGTATAAGCGAAAATATTGCTGTTGTTAAAAATAGTGGTAAATGGGGTTATTACAAAATAAAAGAAATGTTAACCATTCCTGGCTATAAGGAAGCAGGGCTGTTTGGCGATGGGATAGCACCGGTAAAGAGCGATGGAAAATGGGGTTATATTGACAATAATGGTAAAGTGATTATCCCCTTTCAATTTGAAGATGCTTTGAAATTCAACGAAGGATTGGCTGCTGTCAAAAGAAAGGGAAAGTATGGCTTTATTGATAAAACTGGTGCAATGATTATCAAAGAGCAGTTTCCTGAAGTAAGCAATGGATTTCAAGACGGTTTTGCTATGGTTAAGACTGATAAAAACTGGGGTTACATTGATCGCAGTGGCACCGTGTTAGCTTCTGACTACGATAGTGTTTTTCCATTTAAGAACGGATTAGCAGAAGTCAGAGTTGTAAAAAGATCGTTCAACATTTTTGACGCGGTCATGGTAGTGGTAGGGGCTACTGCAGGTGTGGTAGATATCCGTACTAATGACCTTTTGCCAGAGAATACGAAACGAGGATATATTGATAAAACCGGTAAAGAAGTTCTTTCGACTAAAAATGATTTTACAGGAGAGTTTCATGATGGACTCGCTGTTGTTAATGTAAAGGGAAAATGGGGAGCTGCAGACAGGACGGGGGCATTTATCGTACCGGCCCAATATGACAAGATGTCAGCTTTTCGGAGAGGATTTGCCCAGGTCAAAAAAGATGATAAATGGGGATTTATTGATACAACGGGTAAGCCTTTGACTTTGTTAAAATTTGATGAAGTTTCAAGTTTTGGCAATGATGGTTTGGCCGCCGTTAGAATAGGCGAGAAGTGGGGGTTTATTGATACCGAAGGGAAAACGGTTATTGCTTTCCGCTATGATGAGGTAGGTTTTCCTGAGACGGAAGCGTTACAAGAAAAACTTGGCTTCTTCTGCGGTTTTGCTAAGGTTAAAGCTTATGGCAAGTGGGGCCTAATTGATACTGCCGGAAAATGGGTTGTTCCGGCGGAGTATAGCAGTTCATCAGACCTTATGGGCGGATCCTTTGATTTGTTAGCAGTTAAAAAGAACGGTAAATGGGGGTATATGGATACTAAGGGGCAGCTGATTATTGAGCCAAGGTTCAATGAGGCAGGTATTTTCTGGAATCAGGCATTATTAGATAAGGAAAATAGTTATTACGTAAAATGATAGTACTCTAAGCAAGCGATTATTATATATTCTATGAATAATTAGCAGATAAATAAAAGAATGAGGTCAGTGGAATACTAATCCACTGACCTCGTTTCTATTTTAATAATGGATCTAAAATTTTTGCAGCATTTTTAAATCCGAAGTGTTGGAGATTTCACGAATGCTAGGTCATTTGGATTTGTAAGCGTAATAAGTCTTTCTGGAAATATGAAGGCATCGGCATAATAAAGCAACAGACTGTTAGAGAAAAGCTTACTGACTATTTGATCTTCGATGGCTATTCCAGGAGTTATACCAGCGTGAAACATGTATATTATAGCTGGCTAAAAAGGAGTTGTTGTGGTCAAAATATGGTCTTAGATTGCGGAACCCCGCACCTTCTCTATGCATAGGATACACTGTAATGAGACAGAGGCAAAAAGGAGGAAGTCTTTATGGGCTTTTGCGGCGGCGGCTTTCGCGGAGGAAACAACTGGGTTATTATCATCATCATTCTAGTGCTGCTCTTTTTCTGGGCAGAAGAAGAAAGTTCTACATGCTAAATAAGAAGTATACCACGAAGCATGGGCGCCTGCAGTGGCGCTCTTTTCATTTGTAAGGCTCTACAATCAATGCTATTATAATACTACAAGTAATACTCAAGTCAATAAAACGAGGTGAGGCAAGTGAAACTTTATTTGTGGCGCCATAATCGAAAATTTCATAGTTATAGCATGATTGAGGAGCCTTGCGTTCATCAGGATTTTTATACAGCCGCGACAGCAGCTGTTTTGGCAAGCTCATTAGAAGAAGCGTTAGCTCTTTTGGCAAAAGAGGGAAATGGCTGGCGAATTGAAGATTTACGTAAGCTTTCGCCCGAGGTTTTTGACTGTCAGGAGTCAGGACTTGTCTTGCAGCGCATTGAAGGTTCTTAAGTTGTTAGTAGTAAACCATTAAGAGGAGGAAGCTATGCTTTACGACACTCATTTACATACAGAATTTTCCACAGATTCGGAAATGAAGTTTAAGGAACTAAAAGACTGGGTTCAAAACTATGGACAGGGAGTTATTGTTACAGAGCATATGGATTTAAAATATCCGAAACCGAACCAATTTGTTTTTTCGCCGTCGGATTATTTTACTAAATTTGGGCCATATCGTTCCAAGCAAATTCTTCTAGGCATTGAAATTGGTTTGCGTCTTGATTGCCTCGAAGAATTTCGTCAAATGATTAAAGACTATCCCTTTGATTTTGTTCTTGGCTCGATTCATGTCGTGGATCAGAAGGATCTTTATTATAATCCCTTTTATGAAGGAAGAAGTAAGAAGGAAGCCTATGAAAGATATTTTCAGGCAATGTGGGAATGCCTGAGTGCTTTTGATTGTATTGATAGCTTAGGGCATATTGACTATATAGCGCGCTACGCACCTTACTCCGATCCGGAGATCCACTACTCTGAATTTCCTGAGATGATTGATGAAGTGTTGCGGCTTGTTGCGAAAAAAGATATTGCCCTGGAAATAAATACGCGGCGCTTTACCGAGCAAGAGACGGTGCAGCAGCTTATGCCCATTTACCAGCGTTTTCGGGAAGTTGGGGGGCGTTATGTAACGCTTGGTTCTGACGCCCACCGGATCAGCGAAGTTGGACGGGCCTTAGAAGAGGCCGACGCGCTAGCAAAAGCCTGTGATCTTACAGTAGTCCACTTTGTAAATCGTCAAAGAATAGAGGCGTAGAAAAATTGTTTTCAGGAGGCTTGTTGATGAATAAGCGCTGGAAATATATTGGATCTTGTTATTTGATGAGTCTTCTAGTGTATTTGGCGTTTTGGGGGCTGGCAATTGCCGCTCCGGCGGTGCTTTCTGATCGTGAAACTAGTGAAACAGTGACCTCGTTGCGCCATGAAACAGTGCAAACTCTTAATTCCTATCGGCAAGCAGCTGGTCTTACTCCGTTTAAGGAGGATTTTCGTCTGGCAAAGGCTGCGCAAGGGCATGGCGACTACATTACTCGCAATTATCCCCAAAGGATTACCCTTGATATCCACCGTGAACAGCTAGGTCGCAGTGGGTTTATTGGTCGTGACATTGGCGAAAGAGGCGCTTATTTTGGTTATTTTGGTACTGTCGGTGAAGCGCTTGATCCTGGCGGCGCTTTTACAGTAAAGCAAGGTGTTATGGGATTGTGGGACAGCCCCTATCATCGCTTGCTATTAGTAAATCCTAATTTTAACGACATTGGTGTCGGCTTTGGAGAAAAAGACGGCAATTATAATATTTTAGTTTTAGCAACTGGAACGGAACAAGCAGCAAAGGACGAACGGCTTGTAGTTTATCCTTATGATGGACAGAAGGATGCAAAACTTGGCTGGCTTGTTAGTGAAGTTCCGAATCCCTTGCGGTTTTGGAACAAAGAAAATATTGTGACAGGCTATCCCATTACTGTAAGTGTTCATAGCAGTAAGGTGCGAGAGTTGCGTTTGAAACAGGCAATTCTTACAGATGAAAATGGTTTGAATGTGGCTTGTTATCAAGTCGATTCATCCATGGAAACGATGGAGTCAGAGAAAAAACATGCTTTTTTGATTCCCCGCGAGCCCTTGGCTTGGAATAAGACCTATCATGTCGCAGCAGAAGGAACTTTAGTTTATCAAGATGGAAGCAGTGCGCCATGGCGAAAGGCGTGGGACTTTCATACGGTATTGCAGCTTCAGGTAGCGACAATCACCGTAGAGCAGTCCGCTTTTTCGGATGGAAGAGCGTTAGAACTCTTACGCTTGGCTACAACTGCCGGTGACCTGCCTGATTTAACCTATGAGCTTTGGCAAGGTGATCGGTGGATTCAACGCTGGGATGGGCGCAGCCACAAATTTCAATTTTATCAGCTTCTATTTTTACCCGGAGAGTATACGTTGAAAATGAATGGCTGGGGCCAAAGTACTTCCATGACTCTTCAGATCTATGAAACACAGGGCTTGAAGAAAGTCGCTCTTGGAAATAGTTTATAACAATAAAGCGGGGTAATATATGAAAAGTAAAGGCAGGAAAGCTACAGGGCTGTTACTTTTTTTTGCGGGCTTATTTCTAGTAAGTCTTCCCTATCGGGAATCCTTGGCAGGTGGTTTACTTTTGGGCGCGGCTAGTGCGGCTCTTGTTGGCGGCATAGCCGATTGGTTTGCTGTAACGGCACTGTTTCGTCGTCCGCTCGGCATTGCTTTTCGCACGGAGATTATACCACGAAACAGAGAACGGATTTTTCAGGAACTCATCGATATGTTGGAAAATACGCTTTTAACAAAGGAGCATTTAAAAGCAAAACTAGCTGGGCAAAATTTAGTTCGCACCATAGCTCTTTATTTGACAAGTCCGCCAGGAAAAGATTTTCTCGAATCGCTTTGCCACCAGCTTGTAGAGCAGGGGAAGAATCGTTTTGAAACGACAGAAATAGTCTATTTTGCTGAGAAGTTTTTAGCGGGGCAGCTTAGAGCTTTACCGGCAGGACCGCTGGCTGGCGCCTTTTTGCGGTGGCTAATACAGCAAAACTATGATAAACGTATTTTGCAGTTTCTTTTAGCGCAACTTATTACACTTTGTCGTGCCAAACCTTTGCATCAGATGCTAGAGGAGATGGTTGTAAAAACGAAAGAGACTTACAGTCGGGGCCATAGTGGTCGCAAAGCGATTCTTGATTTGCTTGAGTCTGGTAATTTATCAAACCAGGAAATCGCTACCAAAATGCAGCAAGAATTGATTGGCTTTCTTGATACGCTGCAACAGCCTGATTCGTCCTTTGGAGCTATGAGTCGTCTATGGCTCGAAAGCTGGGCGGACAAGCTTTGTCATGATGAATTGACGCAAAGCAAAGCGGAAGAGGTTAAGGCTTATTTGATCAGACAGCTACCTTTGCGTCAGTGGCTGGAGCTTTTGGTGCAAGAAGGCGAAGCTGCTTTGCGTGGTAAAGGCGGTATTGGATCGGTTGTGGCAGGGAAAATCCTCTATCAAGGTGAGCTGTGGTTAAACTCACTATTGGCGGATGAACAAAAACAGCTCGAGGTCAATGAACAACTTAGGCGCTTTGCCAATGAACTGATTGAACGCTATCATTTTCAACTAGGAAAAATGGCTCGTAATAGTTTGGAGCAATACACTAATGAGCGGCTTGTTACCTTTCTCGAAGAAAAAGTCGGCGACGACTTACAGATGATTCGAATCAATGGATCATTGGTTGGTGCTCTATTAGGAATTATATTGTATCTTATCGATAAATTTTTTATAGCAGTAGGTGGCTTATGACAGAACAACAAGTATTTACAAAGCGTCGTAAGATTGCGAATTGGGCGCTAGCCCTTTCTTTTATTTGCTACCTTGCATCATTATATCTAACGATTTCGTTTCATGAATCAGCGGGAGCTTCTATATTTAAAGCTGTAGCAGAAGCTGCTCTGGTTGGCGGTGTAGCTGACTGGTTTGCTGTTACCGCTTTGTTTCGAAAACCCTTAGGATTTTCTTATCATACCGCATTAATTCCTCGTAACCGCGAGCGCATGGCTCGTGCCATGGCAGCTATGGTACAGAATGAACTTTTAAGTGCCACAAGCCTTGGCAATAAAATGCGCCAGATTCATTTTGTGAAGCTCTTTATTTTCTTTATGGAAAAACGCGGCGGTAAGGAAAAGCTGCGTCAGTGGTTGCAGCAAAAAATAGCTTCTCTTTTGCAAGGCATTTCCGGCGAAAAAGTGGAAAAACAGTTAAAAGTTTGGCTTGATCGGCATCTAGCAGACTGGAACGGCCTGGGTTTTTTGTGTCACAGCGGTATTAAGGTGCTTGAGAATGGTCAAGAGCAAGCTCTGGTACTTTTCCTTTTGCAGCAGGTTCAGAAAGAAATTGCTTTGCCGCAAACACGGCAAAAGATGGAGAAGTTTTTAACGGCTTATGGCGAAATGACCAGTAAACCGCAATCTAACGATGCTTTTGGCTGGCTGAAGTCCCTCTTGTATGAGGGAGCGAAAGCTTTTAATATGATTAATTTTGCTGATGCGGCGCGGGCGCTGCAGGAAGAACTGATTGTGATGCTAAAAGCGATGGAAAACCCGGAGCATCCAGTACGTTTATGGCTAAGGGGTGAGGTTTATGAAATTTTCCGAAATCTTTCTGAACAAGAAGAGAAACAACGTGCTTTTTTAGCGTGGCAGAGAGAGCTTGTGGCCGAAATTGATTTTAGTGATCTGACTGACCGATTGGTGACAAGCTTGATTGAAGACGTATCACCGCAAAATAGAGCGACAAAGCAGGGGAAATCTGAGTTACTCTCGCGACCGGTTACGGCCTGGATTGTATTAGAGCTAGAACGGTTTTGGTCCCGCTTTTTGCAAGATTCGCCGCGCCAGTCTCAGGCTGAGCTACTCGTTCAGGAATTTTTGCAGAAACTTGTTAGCAGCCATCACCAATGGATCGGCGAGCTAGTCTATGAAGTGCTGACTCATTTGTCAGACGCGAGGCTCAATCAACTAATCGAAGAAAAGGTAGGCGCTGATTTACAGTGGGTGCGAATTAACGGTGCATTGGTGGGCGGATTTGTTGGACTCGTACTATCCCTTTTTTTGCACTGCTTTTATAATTAGATAATAAAAGCCCGGAGGAGAAGAATATGGCTTTATGGGATTTTTTGAAAAATATTCCTGTCTTTGAGGAACTCGGTGAGACAGAGTTAGCTCTGATTGCTGAGCTTACGGTAACGCGAAATTATAAAAAAAGTATGATTATTTTTATGGAAGGGGAACCAGGTGAGGGTTTTTACTACGTAAAATCAGGTAAAGTAAAAATTGTCCAGGCTTCTTCTGACGGGCGTGAGCATATTATTAATATTTTAGGGCCAGGCGAAGTTTTTGCCGAAGCGCTATTATTTCGCCGGGGCGGCTATCCAGCTACAGCTGTGGCTTTAGAGGATTCTGTAATTGGGATGATTCAAAATAAAGAACTTGAGAAAGCGGTTATGAGTCATCCCACGATTTCGTTACATATTATTAAGGTGCTGACGCAAAAACTGTTGAATGCGCAAATGAAGATAAAAACTCTGGCTTTTTCCGATACCTATGTACGTACTGGCCAAAACTTAGCAAAGCTAGCTAGGCAGTATGGGAAGCCTACAAAAGCTGGGGTGGAAATTGACCTTGACATGACGCGGCAAGATTTAGCCAATTTAGTGGGGACTTCGCGGGAAACCGTTACGCGCGCTTTAGGGTCTTTGAAAAAAGAACGGACGATTGATCTTATCGAACATAAAATTATTATCCTTGATATGGACAAGCTGGAAAATTCCTTGTGATAAATATCACAGTAGCATGTGACCTATTTCCGTTTTTTTGTGCTGGTTTTCTCTTATAATGTACCCATAGACAGTTTATACTACTTGCATGATAAAAACCGCTAGTAAGTGCAGCGGTTTCAAGCTGAAATAAAAGGAGGAGTTTTCATGTTACCGAAAGGCGCAAATTTGCAAAAGATTCGTAACGGAAAACGGACTTACGCCATTACGCCACATATTCCCGGTGGCTTTGTCAAACCGGAGTTTCTTCGTAAATTAGCTGATGTAGCAGAAAAATATCATGGTGTTTTAAAATGCACCTCAGCGCAGCGGATTATGATTACAAGCCTACAGGCGGAAGATATTGAGTCAGCTTGGCAGGAGCTCGGTGTAGAGCCGGCCATTGGTTTTGCCAACTGTGTTCGTAGCATTAAAGTTTGCCCTGGCATTTCTTTTTGTAAACGAGGCAAACAAGACAGTGTGAAACTAGGCTTGGAATTAGATCGACTGTACCATAAGAAAGAAATGCCTTCGCGCTTGAAAATGGGCGTAGCTGGCTGTCCGAATTCCTGTTCGGAAATTTATATTAAGGATATTGGCGTTCTCGGAACTGATGCAGGCTGGAATGTTTATGTAGGCGGCAGTGCGGGAGCCCATCCTCGTATCGGCGAGCTCTTAATCAGTGATCTTTCTCACGAAGAAGTTTTGCAAATTGTATCAGTTGTTTTATCTTATTATGAAAATCATGCTGACATTGAACGGATTGGTCAGTTTATTGACCGAATCGGTTTTAAGAAATTCAAGGCCGATGTTTTGGCTGCTTTCTATCAAGGGGTTAGTGCGGAAGATGCAGAGCCAAACATGAGTGAAGAAAAGCTTCAGCCTGTTCCTGGCGGCTTGACTGAGGGAACGCTAGTACTTGGTGATCCCATTGCGCCGGATAGTGTGATTAGTGATATTATCCGCGTCTATCCTCAGACTGTACCGACTTTACGAGGTTTTGGCATGGGGTGCCTTGGTTGTCCCTCTGCTACAGCGGAACCAATTTCTCAGGCGGCGTCTATCCATGGCGTTGATGTAGCAGAGCTTGTAAAAGAATTAAATAAAGTGATTGGCAAGGAGGAGTAAGATGAGCGCATTTTTAGGTCATATTCATTTTTGGCTGTACAGTAAGATTCAATTGGTAAATGAGAGGGAAACACTTCTCTTTCATCAAGCTAGTGAGGTTTGTGGCGACACAGCTGAAGAACTCCGCAGCCTTGTTTGGCAAGCCTATGGAACGCCTCCCGGCGATACGCCGCTGGAAGACTTGATTGATACAAGCAATATTCACGGTTGGCTACAACGACAGATTCACTTAGCGCAGTCAAGAGAAGCTGCTTTCATTAAGGAACTCCTAGATAGCTGTGACAATGCTTCAGAATGGATTCAGGCGTGTTTTGCCGAGCATGGCGAGGCTTGCGGCAATGCGGCGAAGCTTTCCGGAAAATATGACACGGCGTCCGCCGAAGGCATTTTTACAGCGCTTAGCGATTACCGTTTAAATGGAATGCCTTGCGATCAAAGCGATGAACTTGTTGAGGAAAGTGCGGCAAGCGTTATTTGGCAAAGTGCTGAAAACTTAGCTGAAGTGAATTGGAAGCGCGCTGGTATTGCAGTAAACGTGATGGATGGATTTTATGAAGTATGGCTGAATGCTTTTGTTAAAGCCATGAATCCTGCTTTCACTTGTCGCCAGACTGCTCGCAAAACAGATGGGCAGAGAGTGGATCGTTTTGAAATTGCAAAATAAGTTTGAAGGGCAAGAGATGCAGATCTCTTGCCTGTTTTTTTATTTATTACATAGTTTTTTATCGACTAGATGTCATAAAAAAAGACAGAAAAGGCATAAATAAATAAGAGAGAACGGTTGAGTTTATAAGCGATTCGACAGACTTATTGCTGATGACATTTTATTTTTACTGCTTTTGTCGGATTTGTTTGTTTTTTTTGTCAAGTCATTTAGCAGGAGATACAATATTTTACAAGAATGTTATCATCACCTGAAAAAAGGAATCCTATAGGTGGTGATAGCCGTGATTGCGACAGATTTTTTAGGCAAAGGCATGCCAGAGCTGATTGCGGATAACGAACGGGAATACCTTAATGCTGCGAAATCGGGAATTTTATATCTAAACCAAGAACGATATGTGATGGATATAAATCAAGAAGCAGAACAGATTTGTTTTGTAAAACGGTCCCAGGTGATTGGCTTAAAAGCGGAGCGGGCTTTTCAACATTTAGGTGAAAAATTCACTAAAATTTTTCGCGTGAGTCGTTATGAAGACTATTCGGCCAGTGTTAAGCTGACAACTGCTGAAGGGTGTAGCTATGTTCACATTGATACACTGCGGCTTCATAGTACCCTAGGGGCTTTTATGGGTTATATTGTGATTCTTCAAGATGTTACGGCTGTGCATGCGGCGTTTAAGCAAATCCAGACCACGCAAATGCTGTTGTCATTAGGTGAACTGGCGGCAGGAGTCGCTCATCATATTCGAACGCCTTTGACAACGATTAGCGGCTATTTGCAGGTCATGATGAACCGCTTGCAGGATGAACAATACGTAGTAAAACGCGAAGTGTTAGAAGTCTTATTAGGCGAGACGACTTATATTAATCAAGTGATTAAAGATCTTGTCTTATTTGCCAAACCGCCAGTAGCCAAGCAAAATGCTGTAGCAATAAATCGGATTTTAGAAGAGGCTTTGCTGCTGAATTTTCGTGATTTTGGCGGAGAAAATATCGAGATTGATAAGCGGTTGGCGGAAAACTTGCCAGTTTTACATGCTGATCCCAATTTATTGCAACAGGCTTTTGTGAATATTATTCAAAATGCATTGGAAGCTATGCCCGAAGACGGTGTGATTACTTTGAAATCATGGTTGCATGCCGATCTAAATATGATTGTTGTGTCCATCAATGATACGGGACCTGGTGTTACACCGGAAATTCTTTCTAAGATTTTTGAACCTTTTTATACATCAAAACTTGATCATATGGGATTGGGGTTGCCCATAGCTCATCGAATTGTTACGGAACATGGCGGTTTTATTAATATAAATGCTGCAGGCAGTGGTGGCACGAAAGTGAATATTTATCTTCCTGTAGTAGATCGGCGAGAAAGTGCCCTCCCCAAGGTGTATCAGCAGATTTTAAGTTTGCAGTGAGAAACAATAAATTTTTAAAGGATTATAGCAGAAAGTAGCCAATATAAACAGGATAAGGATTTTTATTTTGTGAGGAGTGGGCCGATGCCTAAGAAAAAAATACTCATTATTGACGGTAGCAGCCTTATGTATCGTGCTTTTTTTGCTTTGCCTTTATTAACTACAGCAGCAGGACAATATACAAATGCCGTTTATGGCTTTACTTCTATGTTGGCGAAGTTACTAGCAGAACTGCAGCCTGATAAGGCTGTTGTTGCTTTTGACAAGGGAAAAATAACTTTTCGCCATGAATGGTATGCTGAATACAAAGGAAAACGTCAGGCAACTCCGTCAGAGCTATCGCCGCAATTTCCGCTCATGCAAAAGGTTCTGGAAACCTTGGGCATTTCTGTATTAGAATTGGCGGGCTATGAGGCTGACGATATTATTGGAACTTTAGCCGCTAAAGCCGAGGCCGCTGGTGAAGAGGCTCTGATTGTAACAGGTGACCGTGATGCGCTGCAGCTTGTGAGCGATTCAGTCAAGGTACTTATGACGAAACGCGGCATTACCGATCTAGAATGGTTTGATAATCAGGCTGTATTTGAGAAGTATTCATTGACGCCGCGGCAGGTCATTGATTTGAAGGGCTTGATGGGGGATGCATCAGATAATATCCCTGGTGTTCCTGGTATTGGTGAGAAAACAGCTGTCAAATTGCTCAAGGAGTTTGAAACAGTAGAAAACTTGTTAAATCATATTCCTGACGTTTCTGGGGCCAAGTTGAAAGAACGGTTAGCAGAACATGCCGATTTAGCGCGACTGTCAAAACGGTTAGCGACAATTGACTGTCAGGTACCTTTAAGCGAAGCTGATTTAGCTTGTGAGATAAAGCCGGATTATGAAAGACTCCAGACGCTTTTTGACGAATTGGAGTTTAAAACTTTATTTAAACGTTTTGTCAGCAACAATGAGCTGCCCGAAGACCAGGCAGTTTGTAGCAATGCGATAGCCTGCACTTACGAAAAAGTGAATTCAGAGCAAGTCTGTACTCATCTAGAGAGGTTGATTCGGCAAGCGGAAAAGCTTGTTTTTTTTCCGTTATGGCAGGGGAAAGGTCCAGATCTTTCCTTAGAAGCCGTTGCGATAGCTACAGCAGACGCTCTGTATTTGGTTGAAAAGACCCATTGTACCTTTTTGTTTAAGTTATGGTCTGATAGCCAGATTACAAAAATTACTTCTGAGGCAAAGTATCTTTATCAATATGGAAAACTGTATCAGTTTTCATTGCGCAATATTGCTTTTGACGCTGCTTTAGCGGCTTATCTTGTTGATCCTGCAGCGGCTTCCTATGATATGGCAACTTTGAGTCAAAAATATTTAGGGGAGGCTTTTCTCCCGGCAGAAGAAGAACTCGCAAAAACAGTCCGCAGTGCCGCAGCTTTAGCTAAGCTGTATCCATTACTGGAAACAAAGCTAGCGGACGCTTCTTTGCTGTCACTTTACGAATCAATCGAACTGCCGTTGCTGAAAGTATTAGCTGACTTGGAGGTTACCGGAATCTTTGTTGACGAGGTGAACTTAAACGCTTTAGCAGCGACAATAGATGCGAAGGTAACTTTGCTGCTTGCAGCTATTTATGAAGCCGCTGGAGAGAAGTTTAATGTAAATTCGACGAAACAATTGGGACTGATTTTATTTGAAAAATTGCAACTTCCTGTCATAAAAAAGACTAAGACGGGCTATTCTACCGATGCTGAAGTATTAGAAACTTTAGCGGCAGAGTATCCGCATCCTTTAATCTCTAATCTGTTAGAGTATCGAACTCTCATGAAATTGAAATCGACATATCTTGATGGCTTAAAGCCATTGATTCATCCTACTACAGGGCGGATTCATACGAGCTTTAACCAACTTGTGACAACAACAGGTCGACTTAGCAGTTCTGATCCTAATCTGCAAAACATTCCTGTGCGGACGGAGGAAGGACGGAAAATTCGCAGTCTCTTTGTGCCGCAGAAACCTTGGGATTACTTGCTTTCCGCTGATTATTCGCAGATTGAGCTACGCGTCTTAGCGCATATGTCAGGTGACGCTCATTTAATCAGCGCTTTTGAAGAAAAGCAGGATATTCATGCTCAAACGGCGGCAAAAGTTTTTGGTGTAGCTGAAAGTGAAGTCACAAGCGAGATGCGCTCCAGAGCGAAAGCCGTCAATTTCGGGATTGTTTATGGAATTAGTGATTATGGTTTGGCTCGAGATATTCATGTGACGCGAAAAGAAGCAGCTAGTTATATCGATAGTTATTTTTCCTTATATGGCGGCGTAAAGGGACTAATGGATCGATTAATTGCCGAAGCGCATGAAACTGGTTTCGTCACGACTTTATTTGGCAGAAGACGTTATCTTCCTGATATTAACAGTCGAAATTTCAACTTGCGTTCTTTTGCCGAACGGACAGCTATGAATACGCCCATTCAAGGAACAGCAGCCGATATTATTAAAAAGGCTATGATTGCTGTGTATGAGCGTCTGCAGGAAGCCGGGCTGGAGAGCCGCATGCTACTGCAAGTGCACGATGAACTTGTGCTTGAAGTGCGGGAATCAGAAGTTTTAGCTGTAAGCGAGCTTGTAAAAACGACGATGGAGCAGGTTGTATCATTAAAGGTGCCGTTAGAAGTTGATGTGAAGTTCGGAAAGAATTGGGCTCTAGCAAAATGAGGAGGATTTTTTTGTGCCAGAAATGCCGGAAGTAGAAACGATTCGTTTGCAGTTAGAAAAACATGTGATCGGACAAAAAATTGAAGATGTAGAGATTTCCTTGCCTCGGCTGTTTAAGTGGCCGGAAGCTAGCGATGCCAAAGCCTATTTGTTGCATCAGACCATTACTGCATTAGAAAGACGAGGCAAATACCTTCTTTTCCGGCTTTCGAACGGACGAATTCTCGTCATTCATTTGCGAATGACTGGTCGTCTTTATTATCAGGACGCCATTGCCCGGCGCGATGCGTACACGCGAATTGTTTTTCAATTATCGCAAGGGAATGTTTTGATTTACGCAGATACGCGTACTCTTGGCACCTTATATGTAGTTAGCGAAGGGGAAATATCTCGCATATCAGGTTTGGCTACTTTAGGTCCGGAACCTTTAGCAGCGGACTTTACTCTTGAATATTTTGCCAGTCAACTACAAAATAGGCAGGGAAAGATTAAATCTTTACTGCTCAATCAGCAGATTGTAGGGGGACTTGGCAATATTTATGTGGATGAAAGTTTGGCTGTGGCTCAGATTCATCCCGAGCGGCGCGCTTGCGAATTGTCGCAGGCGGAAGTAGCAAGATTATATGCCGCCGTGAATCAAGTGATTCACGATGGCATTGTCGATGGCGGTACGACCTTTCGTGATTATCGCAACAGTGAAGGGAAGATTGGTCAACACCAGAACCATTTATGGGTTTATGGCCAAACTGGTCGGCCTTGCCAACGCTGCGGCCAGCTTATTGAAAAAATTGTCGTTGCTGGTCGCGGAACACATTTCTGTCCCCACTGCCAAAAATAGAAGCGAGGCGTTATTATGCATTTGATTGGGTTGACTGGCGGCATTGCCTGCGGAAAAAGTACAGTAGCGGCTCTACTCGCGGCAAAAGGCGCTTGTTTGATTGATGCTGATAAAATTGCCAGACAAGTGGTAGAGCCGAATACCCCGGCTTTTCATGAAATTTTGTATTTTTTCGGTTCGGCTGTGCTTGGCGCCGATGGGGCGATAGACAGGCAGCAGCTTGCTCGAGAAATTTTCGCCAGTGAAGATAAGCGTAAACAGTTAGATGCGATTACTCATCCGCCTATTTTGGCGGAAATTCAACGCAAGATCCAAGCGGCTGCCGCAAAGGGAATTTCGCTTGTTATTCTAGATGTGCCACTTTTGTTTGAAAGTGGCTGGCATAAAAAGATGGATGAAGTTTGGGTGGTGACGATTCAAGATCCGTCGGTCCAACTGCAGCGTCTGATGGATAGAAATGGCTTTTCCAAAGAAGACGCTAGGGCGCGGATGGCGGCGCAATGGTCACAGTCAGAGAAAGTTCGTTTAGCTGACCAGGTTATTGATAATAGCGGTGATCTGGCATCATTAAACCGACAAGTGGAGGCTCTTTGGGAGCAGGCGCAGGAAAGGGCCTTGTTGAAGCAGGCTGTCTTATTGGCAAAAGATAAATTGAAGTTATGATGAGGCCTGTTTTGGGGAATGTTTATAACGGAGTGATTGGTTTGAGGAAATGGTCATGGACCAGACGCATTATTACCTTAGCTTGCATCTTTATGATTGCTAGCTATGTGGTTTATGAAAGTGAATGGTTCCAGAAGAAATATGTGTATCCTTTGTTATATCAAAATGAAATTTTTCGCTATGCTGAAAGACATGATCTTGATCCTTATTTAGTAGCAGCTGTGATTCGTACGGAAAGTAAGTTTTCCCATTTAGCCCGCTCGCCTAAAGGCGCGATGGGACTCATGCAAATGATGCCCGATACGGCGCAATGGGTGGCTCAGGAAATAAAATATCCGAATTTTACAGTCGACGAACTGAATAATCCGGTCGTGAGTATTCGTTTTGGTACTTGGTACCTAGCCTCAGTCGAAAAGGAGTTTGGCGGGAATGAAGTTCTCATGCTTGCTGCTTACAATGGCGGACGCGGCAATGTAAAGAGTTGGATGAAGAAATACGGCTGGTCTAATGAGTTTCATGAAATTGACGAAATACCTTTTAAGGAAACGCGGGAATATGTCAAAAAGGTTCTGCGTGATCGTGAAACGTATCGGCTGCTTTATGAAGGCAGAAAATAGGCAGGTGCTGGGCAAGCGAAGGGGCGTGGTTTTGTGGCGGGAAAAATGAATAGCAGCGTGGAGCTTGTGGCGATTGGCGATTCGTTAACCTATGGATTTCCTTATACGCCATCAGACTCTTGGCTTCAGCTCGCTGCGCTAAGACTTTCGTTTTCTTACTTAAATCAGGGAATCAATGGTGATACCACGAATGGCATGGCAGCCCGATTTCGTCGTGACGTACTGCAGGTAAATCCGGATTATGTTATCTTGATGGGAGGCACCAATGATATTTATGAAGGCGTTGATCTTGCTGAAATCATGGGTAATATGGAAGAAATGACGCAAGCAGCGCTCCAGGCAAATATTCGGCCCATACTGGGCCTTCCTATTCCTTGCAATGATGAAGGCGAAGAACGGCTGCTGATAGAATATCGAATGTTGTTAAGGAATTTTGCCGCTGCAGCAAGCTTGCCGCTTATTGATTTTTATAGTTGTGTGGTTGACCAGACCGGGCAGATTCCAAGGACGCTTAATTATGACGGAATACATCCTAATAAGAGTGGTTACCAAGCTATGGCTCAAGCCGCGATTCAAACCCTAGTAAGAATTTTTCCGGAAAAATAAAAAAGTGAAAAATTCTTGTTGACATTTTGTTATGCAATGGATATAATATTATTTGTCGGTAGCAAGCGGACCAACAGTGAGTGGTCGACTGACAAGATAAAAAAATGGGCGGTCGTGGCGGAACGGCAGACGCGCTAGCCTCAGGAGCTAGTGAGAGCAATCTCGTGGTGGTTCAAATCCACTCGACCGCACCACATACAAGACCAGTTTAATATGCGGTAGTGGCGGAACGGCAGACGCACCAGCTTGAGGGGCTGGCGGGGGCAACCTCGTGGTGGTTCAAATCCACTCTACCGCACCAAAAAAAGTAAACTAAGACTTCTTGAATCAACAAGAAGTCTTCTTGTTATTTTCCCGAGAACGATTGCCTGATTTTCCCAGGCGATGAAAGGAGATGGCTACATGACCGACAATAAAGGCGTCAACACTTATGTATTGCCTCCTGAAGAAGTGGAAAAGATGCTGCAAGCGAAATTCGGCAGCAAAATTGAGCCGACCAACCAAGCTAAATTAGCGAAACAGCACTTACAGCGCAATAAAAACCGCGACAGAAACAAAGCCTAAAAGAGCGAAGATCTTTCATTGACAGATGAACGAGTTTGCTATATAATAGTTAAAAATTAACCTTTAAAACTAGTCCTGTGAGGCTAGGAAGGAGCGTGGAACTATGAAGAATTATAAGCCTTTTTATCATTCAGCCGATATGACGTGTTGAGAGATGAAAAGGCTTTTTTGTATGCTCTTGCCAGACATGAAGAAACCTGTTAGTATATATATGAATAAAATATGAATAATTATTAGTAGACTTACTCACGAAGGATGTAGAAATTTCAAACTATTTTCTTGCGATTGATCAGGCAGTCAGTAAGAGTTTTTATAGAATTGCTATAGTAAATAAGGAGGCAGACCATGAAAAAAAATCAAGTTTCGCTACGACAAAAAAGTATTCTTGATCTGGAAAGTTTAACAACTGATGAAATAGAGCTTATTTTAAATACAGCCAAAGAAATGAAAAATATCATTAAGCGCGATATCAAAAAAGTGCCGACACTAAGAGGAAAATCGATTATTAATTTGTTTTTTGAGCCAAGCACAAGAACGCGTACATCTTTTGAGCTGGCAGGTAAGTACTTGGGCGCTGACGTTGTGAATATTACTACTTCAACTAGCAGTGTGGTAAAAGGCGAAAGCCTGCGTGATACGCTCATGACGGTGGAAGCCATGGGAGTGGATGTGATCGTCATGCGTCATAGTGCGGAAGGGGCTGCTTTATTAGCGACCCAGTGCGTAAAACCTGTCATTATTAATGCTGGTGACGGCGCTCACGCTCATCCGACGCAAGGTCTGCTTGATCTTTTTACGATGCGGCAGAAATATGATTCTTTAGAAGGCAAAAAAGTGGTAATTGTCGGCGATATTACGCATAGCCGCGTTGCCCGTTCTAATATTGCGGGCCTTAAGAAGTTTGGCGCCGATATCCATGTAGCTGGGCCTAAAACACTTATGCCTAAAGACATCGAATCACTTGGTGTAACCGTTCACTACAACGTGGAAGAGGCCTTAAAAGACGCCGACGTTGTAAACGTACTGCGTATTCAATTAGAGCGTCAGAAAAAAGGACTTTTTCCATCACCGCGTGAATATGCGCGAATCTTTGGTGTGAATGGGGACAGGCTGAAACTGGCTAGTCCTGAAGCGCTTATTATGCATCCAGGACCGATGAATCGCGGCTTGGAAATTGCTCCCGATGTGGCCTATTCGGATCAATCTATGATTGCGGAACAGGTTCAAAACGGGTTGGCTGTACGTATGGCTGTACTTTTCTTGGTAACGTTGGGAGGGAAAAACATTGAAGTATCTGCTTAAGGGCGGGCGTGTGATTAATCCCGCAAAACAATTTGATGGCATTCTTGACATTGTAGTAGAAGATGGAAAAATTGTCGCTTTAGGAGAAAGCTTAACTGCTGAAGGCGCTGAAATAAAAGATCTCACAGGTCTTGTTGTGACTCCTGGTTTAATTGATATGCACGTGCATCTGCGTGATCCAGGTCTCGAAGCAAAGGAAGATATTGCTTCAGGGACGAGAGCTGCGGCAGCAGGTGGTTTTACCACAGTTGCTTGCATGCCAAATACAAAGCCGATTGTCGACAGTTCCATTTTAATACAAGGAATTTTGGCCAGAGCCGCTAGCGAAGGTGTTGTTCGCGTCGCTCCTATCGGTTCAGTTGTAAAAGGCGGCACTGGCCATGAATTGGCCGAAATCGGCGATATGATTTTAGCAGGAGCAGCAGCCATCACTGATGATGGTGTTGAACCTGGCAAGACTTCTTTCTTTAAGACAGGACTTGAATATACGTCCATGTTTGACCGGATTTTTATTACTCATGCCGAAGATGCTTCTTTAGTAGAAGACGGCATTATGCATGAAGGGGCTGTATCAGCGCGACTTGGCATGAAAGGTCGTCCGGCTGTAGCGGAAGATCTTGCTGTAGCCAAAAGTATTATGCTGTCAGAATACACGGGGGCTCCTGTTCACATTGCCCATATCAGCTCGAAGACGGCTATTGACTTAGTCCGTCAGGCAAAGGCGAAAGGCCTTGCAGTGACGGCAGAAGCTACGCCGCATCATTTGAGCTTAACGGACGAAGCGGTTATTACGTACTCGTCTGCGGCGAAGGTTTGTCCGCCGCTGCGCTCGGCTGAACATCGCGACGCCGTACGCCAAGGACTCATTGATGGAACGATTGACGCAATTGCTACAGACCATGCACCCCATGCTTTTGAGGAAAAGGACTGCGAGTTTCGTGATGCGCCAAATGGCTTTTCCGGTTTGGAAACGGCTGTCGGCGTGGTGCTAACCGAAATGTATCATACGAAAGAAATGTCTCTGTTGCAGATTATTGATAAAATGTCTACAGCGCCAGCAAAACTGCTGCATTTAGACGCTGGGACGATTGAAGTCGGACAAATTGCTGATTTGACTATACTAAACCTTGATGAGGCTTGGACGGTCGATAGTAAAGAGTTTTATACGAAAGGCAAGAGCACTCCCTTCCAGGGGAAGACGCTGACTGGTAAAGCGGTTGGTACTATTATAGGCGGACGCTTTATCATGGAAAACGGAGAGGTGTTACTATGATCGGAAAACTGGTCTTAGAAGATGGAACGGTTTTTACAGGCAAAACACTAGGAACAACAGCAGCCGTCGGTGAAGTTGTTTTTAATACAGGCATGACGGGGTATCAGGAAGTGCTTACAGATCCTTCCTACTGTGGTCAGATTGTTACCATGACTTACCCGTTAATTGGAAACTATGGTACGAATGATCTTTTTAATCAGTCGCGGAAATCTTTTGTGCGTGGCTTTATAATCAGCGAGCTTTGCCAGCAACCGAATAGTTACTTGGCGGAAGATTCCTTGAAACAGTTTTTTATCGAGCAAAACATTCCGGTTATTTATGGGATTGATACGCGGGCTGTTACACGGAAGATCCGGTCAGCAGGTACCATGAAAGGAATCATCGTATCCGGTGATATTTCCGACGAAGCAGCGAAGGCGCTTATGGCGGAAACTCTGCCTCACGATGAAGTGGCTCAGGTTACTACGCCAGAGACCTATACTATGGACGGTGCAGGCCCTCATGTGGTCGTAATGGATTTCGGCGTAAAACAAAATATACTGGATTCTTTGCAAAGAGCCGGTTGTCGGCTAACAATTGTCCCTGCCAACACTTCGGCTGAGACGATTCTTGCTTACGATTCTGATGGGATTTTTCTCTCTAACGGACCAGGAGACCCGAAAGATCTGCCAGAAATTATTGAGACAGTAAAAACGATTGTTACAAAAAAGCCAACCTTTGGCATCTGTCTCGGCCATCAACTGCTAGCCTTAGCCTTTGGCGCCGATACGTACAAACTGAAATTTGGTCATCGCGGCTCCAACCATCCCGTAAAAGATATTGCGAAAAATCGCGTTTATATTACATCGCAGAACCATGGTTATGCGGTTGATCCAGAATCGCTTACCAAAACAGAGTTAGAAATTACGCATTTCGCTGTAAATGATAAAACAGTAGAAGGCTTAAAACACAAAACACTGCCTGTTTTTTCTGTGCAGTATCATCCAGAAGCTTCACCGGGGCCTGATGAAAACACCTATCTTTTTGACGAATTCATGACTTTGCTGACAGGAGGTCAGTCTCATGCCTAAGTATACAGATATATCGAAAGTCCTCGTAATTGGTTCAGGCCCGATCGTTATCGGTCAGGCGGCGGAATTTGACTATGCCGGCACGCAGGCTTGTCGTTCCTTGAAAGAAGAAGGCTTGGAAGTTGTTCTTATCAACAGTAATCCGGCTACTATTATGACCGACGCGCATATTGCTGACCGCGTCTATATTGAACCGTTAACGGCTGATTTTGTAGCGGCAGTCATTGAAAAAGAACGTCCTGACGGCGTTCTGCCGACTCTTGGCGGTCAAGCTGGTTTAAATCTAGCGGTTGAATTAGCTGAACGAGGCGTCTTTGAAGAATTTAACGTACGCCTTCTCGGTACGCCGTTGGAATCTATTAAAAAAGCAGAAGACCGCGAACTGTTTAAAATGACAATGCAAGAGATCGGTCAGCCGATACCAGAAAGCGATATTGTGGAAACACTGGAAGCAGCCGTTTCCTTCGCCAATTCCATTGGTTATCCGGTCATTGTTCGTCCTGCCTATACCCTTGGCGGTACTGGCGGCGGGATTGCCTACAGCGAAGCCGAATTGGAAGACATTGTACAGCGCGGCTTGAAAGCCAGTCTGATTCATCAGGTGCTGATTGAACGCAGTGTAGCTGGTTGGAAAGAAATTGAATATGAAGTACTGCGCGATGCTGCCAATAACTGCATCACCATCTGCAACATGGAGAACTTTGATCCTGTAGGGATTCATACCGGCGATAGTATTGTCGTAGCGCCTTCTCAGACGCTTACCGATTTTGAGTATCAAATGCTGCGGACTGCTTCTTTAAAAATTATCCGCTCCCTTGGCATTGAAGGCGGCTGTAATGTGCAGTACGCTTTGGATAGCAAAAGCAAACAGTACTATGTTATTGAAGTAAATCCTCGGGTAAGCCGCTCTAGCGCCTTGGCCTCGAAAGCAACAGGTTACCCTATTGCGAAAGTAGCTAGTAAAATCGCGATTGGTTATCATCTTGATGAAATCGTCAATGCTGTTACGCAAAAAACAATGGCTTCCTTTGAACCAGCCCTTGATTATGTCGTCGTAAAATTCCCGCGCTGGCCTTTTGATAAATTCGTTTTAGCGGATCGTAATCTGGGAACCCAGATGAAAGCCACCGGCGAAGTGATGTCAGTAGATCGGACATTAGAAGGCGCATTGATGAAAGCCGTACGTTCCTTAGAAATTGGCTTGCAGCGCTTGCATTTGCCTGAACTGGATTCGCTTTCAACGAAAGAAGTTAAAGAATTGATTAGTCTGGCTGACGATGAACGACTTTTTGTGATTGCCGAAGCGTTGCGTCGGGGCATTTCCGTCGACGCCATTCATCAGATTACCAAGATTGATCCGTTTTTCCTCTATAAAGTTCTTAACATTATCAAAATGGAACAGCGTCTTAGCGAAGAAGAACTTACGGCAGGTCTTCTCGATCAGGCGAAAAAATGGGGCTTTAATGATGTCACCATTGGTGAACTTGCTGGTAAAGATCCGTTTGCTGTCAGAGAATTACGCAAGAGTCTTGGTGTTGTTCCGCGTTACAAAATGGTGGATACCTGCGCTGCTGAGTTTGAGGCGGCTACTCCTTACTATTACTCAACTTACGCTGCTACAGAAGATGAAGCAGAGCCGACGGAACGGAAAAAGGTGGTTGTACTCGGTTCCGGACCGATTCGAATTGGCCAAGGCGTAGAATTTGACTATTGCTCAGTTCACTCTGTATGGGCCTTGCGCGAGCTCGGCTATGAATCTGTGATTATCAATAATAATCCAGAAACAGTCAGCACGGACTTTGATACATCAGATCGACTTTACTTTGAACCACTTACGGTCGAAGATGTGTTAAATATCCTTGATAAGGAACAACCTGACGGCATTATTGTGCAGTTTGGCGGTCAGACTGCTATCAATTTGGCAGGGCCTCTGGCCAAACGGGGTATTCAGGTTCTTGGTACAAGCGTTGACAATATTGACCGAGCGGAAGATCGTGAACGATTTGATGCGTTGTTAGAAGAACTCTCCATTCCACGGCCGAAAGGTGAAACGGTTACTAATGTCGACGAAGCAATTGCTGCCGCGGAAGGTATTGGCTATCCTGTAGTAGTTCGTCCTTCTTACGTGTTGGGCGGTCGGGCCATGGAAATTGTCTATAGCACGAAAGAGCTTATTGATTACATGGAACATGCCGTAAAAGCGTCGCATGAACACCCTGTGCTTGTGGATCGCTACATGCAGGGACGGGAAGTCGAAGTTGACGCCATATCCGATGGTACGGATCTCTTGATTCCTGGTATTATGGAGCATATTGAACGAGCTGGGGTTCATTCCGGCGACAGTATTGCTGTCTATCCGGCACAGACCTTATCTGATAAGGTTCTTAATATGATCGTCGACTATACGAAGAAATTAGCTACCGGATTAAACGTAAAAGGCTTGATCAATATTCAATATGTAGTTGTGGATGAACAGGTTTATGTTATCGAAGTAAATCCTCGGTCCAGCCGCACCATTCCGTTCCTTAGCAAAGTAACCAACATTCCCATGGTAAACTTAGCTACGCGCGTTGCTATGGGCGCGACACTGAAGTCGCTAGGCTGCCCAATCGGCCTGTTACCGGAAAAACCTTATGTAGCAGTAAAAGCGCCAGTCTTCTCCTTTGCGAAAATGCAGCAAGTTGATATTTCACTTGGACCTGAAATGAAATCAACTGGGGAAGTTATGGGTCTCGATTATCACTATGAACGGGCTCTTTACAAAGCGCTGATCGGATCAAACATGAATATTCCTCGCGAAGGAACTGTTTTGATCACTGTCAATGATAAAGATAAATCGGAAGTTCTGTCGATCGCCAAAGGGTTTGAAGAACTGGGCTATCAGCTCATGGCGACAGAAGGAACGGCGAAGTACTTGACTGATCGAGGAATCGCCGTGAGTCGTGTGCCGAAAGTCAGCGAAGCGCCGCCGCATATTCTTGATCTCATTCGTAGCAGCAAAATCAATCTTGTCATTAATACGTTAACACGTGGCAAGGAACAGGAACGTGACGGCTACAAGATTCGTCGGGCCACTGTCGAAAATGGAATTCCTTGTCTTACTTCGCTTGATACGGCAAATTCTGTTCTGCGGGTACTTACAGTTATGCGTGAACGGCGTCTTACCTATGTTCTTGCTCTACAGGACTATGTAGAAGGAAGGGATTATTTTGGCTAAAGTTCGAGAAGAAGCGGCAATTGTATCTCACAAGATTCTAGCGCCGACTCTGCGCGAGCTTGTGCTAAAAGCGCCGGAGATTGCGGCTATGGCTCAGCCGGGGCAGTTTGTTCATGTGGCCGTCGGCGCGACTCATATTTTGCGGCGCCCCATCAGTATTGCTGATGCCGATGCGAAGCAAGGAACGATTACTTTAATTTATAAACTAGCAGGCCAGGGCACTATTGCCCTGGCTGATAAAAAAATTGGTGAACTAGTGGATCTGCTAGGCCCATTAGGAAACTCTTTTGCGGTGCAAGGCGAAAAAATTCTGCTGGTAGGCGGCGGGATTGGTACTGCGCCGCTCATTTATCTGGCAAAATCTCTTTGTCCAAAACCCATGACTGTCGTCATGGGCGGACGAACAGCGGAAGAAATGATTTGGCCGGACTATTTCAAAAGTGTTTGCCAAGATATACAGATTACTACGGATGACGGAACTTGTGGTACAAAAGGTCTGTGTATTGATTTATTGCCGGAAATTTTAACAAAGGGCTATGACATGATTTATACTTGTGGTCCGAAAATTATGATGGAGGCTGTGGCGAAGGCGGCGCAAGAAGCGGGTGTGCTTTGCCAAGTTTCCTTAGAAGAATATATGGCCTGCGGCGTGGGGGCTTGTCTTTCCTGCACTTGTGCGGCGAAAGGCGAAAAACGCGTTAAGGTTTGTACCGATGGACCTGTCTTTTTTAGCAGCGAGGTGATGTCTTTATGAACCGTTTAGCTACAGAAATTGCTGGGATTTCCATGAAAAATCCAGTTATGAGCGCGTCGGGAACTTTTGGTTTCGGTCTGGAATATCAAGATTTTGCGCCGCTCGAAGATTTAGGCGCTGTTGTCGTCAAAGGTACGACCCTATTACCTCGTGCTGGCAATGCCGGTCATCGCATCGCCGAAACACCAGCAGGTATGCTGAATGCTGTTGGTTTGGAAAATCCCGGTGTGGACGTTTTTTTAACGGAAATTCTGCCGAAGGTTTCTACGTATGGCACGCCGATCATCATTAATATTTCGGCGAATACAGTAGAAGAATACGGTATATTAGCGGCTAAACTGGCTGATGCGCCGATTGCCGGTATTGAGATCAATATATCCTGCCCGAATGTCAAACAAGGCGGCATGGCTTTTGGCGTTCAGGAAGAAAGCGCCGCCAGCGTAGTGCGGGCAGTAAAAGCCAATACAGATAAACCGGTCATTACGAAACTCTCGCCGAACGTTACGGATATTGCTTCTATGGCTAAAGCGGTAGAGGAAGCCGGAACGGATGCGATCTCTTTAATTAACACACTTCTGGGCATGGCCATTGATATTCACTCCTGGCGACCCATTCTAGGGAACGGCATGGGAGGTCTATCAGGGCCTGCTGTGAAACCTGTAGCTGTGCGTATGGTTTATCAGGTAGCTCAGGCCGTTTCTGTCCCTGTAATTGGTATGGGAGGCATTATGACAGCAGAAGATGCTGTTGAGTTTTTCCTGGCTGGCGCCAGCGCCGTTGCCGTAGGAACAGCGAATTTTATGAATCCTTCTGCTATGGTTGATGTGGCGGCAGGGCTTGACGATTATTTGGCGAAACGGGGCATTTCCCATATTAGCGAGATTGTTGGTAAGGTGAAATTTGGATAAGGAGAACAGGTATGAGTGCGAAAAGTAATTCACGCT
This sequence comes from Pelorhabdus sp. sgz311002, assembly GCF_056134285.1. Taxonomy (NCBI): domain Bacteria; kingdom Bacillati; phylum Bacillota; class Negativicutes; order Selenomonadales; family Sporomusaceae; genus Pelorhabdus; species Pelorhabdus sp. sgz311002. The sequence goes on from NZ_JBWBCL010000012.1 coordinate 40,105, forward strand.
GTATCGTTGCTTTAGATGTAAATACGCTTGAGGAAGCAAAACAGATTGTTGACGAACTAGGCGATTCTGTCAGCTTTTATAAAGTAGGCATGCAGTTTTACTATAGTCAAGGCAATGAGGTATTGCGTTATCTGCAATCCAAAAACAAATCGATTTTTTTAGATTTGAAGCTTCATGATATTCCTAATACTGTGGCAAAAAGTGCGGCAGCGCTTTCGAAGTTAGGCGTTTCGCTAATGACACTTCATTCTCTTGGCGGCTTTGCTATGATGCAGGCCGCCGCTCAAGCTGTGAAGGAAAGTGCTGCGGCGGAAAATCGTGAGGTCCCCAAACTTTTAGCTGTTACTATATTAACAAGTATGGACGAGGTAGCTTTGAAGCAAGTGGGCTGCCCGCTTGCGATTGGTGAAGAAGTTTTAACGTTAGCTAAGCTAGCTAAATCGGCGGGGATGGACGGCGTTGTCGCTTCGCCTCATGAAGCCGCGATGATTCGAAAAGCCTGCGGCGACGACTTCTTGATCGTCACGCCGGGAATTCGACCAGCCGGAGCAGCATTGCAAGATCAAAGTCGCGCCAGTACGCCAGCAGCGGCTCTTACGGCAGGGGCAACGCATTTAGTTATTGGGCGGCCTATTACGCAGGCGGCCGACAAGAACTTGGCCGTAGAAAAAATACTAGCAGAAATGGAGACGGTATGATGACTGAAGCAGAAGTAAAAGAGTTATTTATACAAACTGGGGCGATTTTAGAAGGCCATTTTCTATTGACCTCTGGCCGTCATAGTATGATGTATGTTGAGAAATTTCAGGTACTGCAGCAGCCGAAACATACCGAAACGTTATGCAAAGCTTTAGCTGAAAAATTTCGTGATGCTAAGATTGACGTAGTTATCGGACCGATGACTGGCGGTATTCTTTTGGCTCATGAAGTGGCTAAAGAGCTTGGTACAAGAGCGCTCTTTACGGAAAGGGAAAACGGCAAAATGGCACTGCGGCGCGGTTTTTACGTCGATCCCGGTGAACGCGTTCTCGTCGTGGAAGATATCGTTACAACAGGTGGCTCGGTGCAGGAAGTGATTGACACAATTAAACCAACAGGCGGAATTATTGCTGGGGTGGGGATTCTTGTGGATCGCAGCGGTGGTAAAGCTTCCTTTGAAGCGCCGACTGAGGCGTTGTTGCATCTTGATGTGGCGTCTTTTGCACCAGAAGAATGTCCCGCTTGCAAAGCCGGAACTCCTATTACCAAACGGGGCAGTCGGAAAATTTAAGTAAACTATTTAAGAAGTCCTGAATTGACAGTTATTAGCATGTTATGATATAAATAAAGATAATGAATATGGCAAACTTATCGAAAGATAAGGACGCAAAGCTATGGGTCTAAAGACAGGATGTCTATGATTGCCAGGTTGCTCCCTGTATAGATAGACCAGGTGTCAGGCCTGGTCTTTTATTTTTTTGAGAGCGCGAGGTAGGAGGATTTTTTGTGAAGAAAAATGATTCTGAGTCGGTAGGAAAGGCGCAAGAAAAGATTTTGTTTGCCGAAATAGAAGCGCAGATTCAAAAATATCAGGTTCTCGCAGAAAAGACAGGAGATATTATTTTATTTATAGCTTTAGAAGGGCAAATTCTAGCAGGTAATGATGCTGCGCTTCGTGTCTATGGCTACTCAGCGGAAGAACTCACAGCTTTAACGATTTTTGATGTGCGGGAAGACGGTACGGAAGCAGCTCTAATTTTAGAACAGATGAAATTAGCCGGAGCCGCCGGCGTTTGTTTTGAAGCAAAGCATAAGCGGAAAAATGGTACGGTTTTTTACGTGCAGGTTCAATCGCAACGAAGCATTGTAGCTGGGGTGCCTGTTTTATTGAGTATTATCCGTGATATTAGTCATCGCAAGCAGATGGAAGAAAGACTATGGCATTTGGCCCACTATGATTATCTTACAGATATTCCAAACCGCTACTATTTAGAAGAACATTTGAAAAAGACAGGCACAAATGGTTGTGTGGCGCAAAAAAGCGCGTTACTGCTACTTGATTTTGATAATTTTAATCTTGTCAATAATTCGTATGGCCATAAGGCGGGTGACCGTTTATTGCAACAGGCTGTAAAATTATTGAAGCGCAACCTGCGTAAAGGTGATTTTTTAGCCCGTTTAGGCGGCGATGAGTTTTTAATTTTTCTGTATGAGACTACCTTGGAAAAGGCGAACTGCATGGCTACAAGGCTCTTAAAAACATTAGAAAAAGAAAACTTTTATGTCGATGCCAGCAAAATTCCTCTTCGCGTTACGGCAAGTATTGGTATTGTCTATATTGATGAAGCGGTTGAAGTAAAACGTATTTTTTCTTATGTAGATGCCGCGGTTCATCAGGCTAAGGAAGCCGGAAAAAACCGGGTTATGCTTATCAGTGATATTGATGACCGTCGTCGTATTTTTGAAATGAATCGCAAAGTGGCTTTAATTTATCAGGCATTACGACGTGATCAGTTTAAACTAGTGTTTCAGCCTATTTATCAGTCAGGCAAGGGCATTATTCATTATGAGGCGCTGATCCGGCTAATAGATGGTGACCATATTATTTCACCAGTTGACTTTATTCCTGTGGCGGAAAAGAGTGGTCTCATAGCCTCTATTGATCGCTGGGTGATATCGAAAACACTTTCGGTACTTGAAAATCAGCCGCAGTTAAGAATTTTTGTGAACTTATCAGGTTTTACCCTGAGTGATGAAGGGCTCTTAAGCTGGATTGAACGCTCTATACTAGAAAGCGGCATAGAGCCAAATCGACTTGGTTTTGAGATTACAGAAAGTGCGACAATCAAGGATTTATCAATAGTAGAAAAATGGATTAATGGTTTAAAGAAGCTCGGCTGTCATTTTGCTCTAGATGATTTTGGTGTCGGTTTCTCTTCTTTTTCTCACTTAGGAAAGCTGCCAGTTGACTATTTGAAAATTGATGGATCCTTTGTAAGAAACCTAGAGAATAATCCCAAGCAACAGGCTCTTGTACAAGCGATGAATGCGGTAGCCCATACGTTGGGAAAGAAAACGATTGCTGAGTTTGTCGAAAATGATGCCATTTGGCATATTTTAAAGAAATTAGAAGTTGATTGTGGGCAAGGTTATTATTTAGGGAGACCTGCATCTTTAGAGGAAGTTCTTGTCTCCAAGCAGTTTTGTCAAAGCTGCTGCTAAGGTAAATGCGAGAAGAAAAAGTACTAGTAAAAAGTTCTTGCCAAAGTATATATAATATGTTATTATATAAAAGCTGGTTCGGCCCGGTAGTTTAGTTGGTTAGAATGCCGCCCTGTCACGGCGGAGGTCGTGGGTTCAAGTCCCATCCGGGTCGCCATATTGCGGAAGTAGCTCAGTGGTAGAGCATCGCCTTGCCAAGGCGAGGGTCGCGAGTTCGAATCTCGTTTTCCGCTCCAATTTCATAGGGGTATAGCTCAATTGGTAGAGTAGTGGTCTCCAAAACCATTGGTTGAGGGTTCAAGTCCTTCTGCCCCTGCCAGAAACTCAAAAGAGATGCATTTTATGCATCTCTTTTTTATACGAAAATTTAAAAATAAGGAATATATTTAGTCGTAATAATTTTTACAGTGCAAGAATCGGTTAAAAATGTTATAATTATTCTATAATTTGTAAAATTACAAAACGCTTTTGCAACTGAGTTGATGAGGGGGAGACAGAATGGATGTAAAAGACATTAAAGTCATTGGGAACCTAGGTACTGGAACCATGGGTTTTGGTACAGCTTTGGCCTTTGCCATGGCCGGCTATGAAGTAAAAATGTATGGTCGGTCTGAAAGCAGTATTGAGCGCGGCGTTAACAGTATCAAAGGCGCCTTAAAAACTTATGTCGCTAATGGCTTGGTAAAAGAGGATGATGTAGCATCTATTTTAGCGCGTGTAGAAGGTGTAACAACACTGGAAGCCGTTGCTGAAAAGGCTGATTTCATTATTGAATCTGTTGCCGAAGAACTGGCTATTAAACAGGAAATTTGGGGTAAGCTTGATAAACTTTGCGCGCCTCATACCATTTTTGCCACAAATACGTCTGGCTTGAGTCCTACTGCGATTGCTGAACCATTGCAGCGCAAAGATAAATTCGTCGTAGCTCATTTCTGGAATCCGCCTCATCTAGTTCCACTTGTCGAAGTTGTTCCAGGTAAAGGAACTTCTGAGGAAACCGTACAAATCACTTGGAAGCTCATGGAACTCATTCAGAAAAAACCTGTTGCCTTAAAACGGGAAGCTCTTGGTTTTATCGGTAACAGACTACAGCTGGCTTTGCTGCGAGAAGCTTTGTATATTGTAGAATCGGGCATTGCTACGCCAGAAGCGGTTGATACAACCATGAAATATAGTCTTGGCCGTCGTTTAGCTACAACAGGTCCTTTGGAAAGCGCTGATTTAGGCGGACTTGACATTTTTAATAATATTTCCAGCTATTTGTTAGCTGATTTATGCAATGAGACAACAGGCTCAAAATTATTGCAGGAAGCTGTGGCTGCAGGAAAACTAGGCGCCAAAACTGGTACAGGTCTTTATGACTGGACGCCTGAGTCGTTAGAAAAAATTAAAAGCTTTAGAGAAACTATTTTAATCGATTGGCTGAAACGCGATCAGATCAAAGACTAATGATGTGATAAACAGAAGATGGTTAGCGTAGAATAATACAAAGAGCTATAAGCGAAATGAGATATTTTCGCTCTAGCTCTTTTTTGTTTGGCCTCTTAGTATTTTGGGTTTACTATTATGTTCCCTTGGGATGTGGTAGAGTATGTCGGTTTACTTTAACGACTTCTTCCTTTAGGAGGAGCCAAATTTTTTTAAAGAGTTCCTGATAGTGAGTCGAGGTGCGAAGATCTGAAATTTCCCGTGGTCTAGGCAGATCAACAGGAATGATCGTTTTAATGGTGCCGGGATGAGCCGACATGAGAACGACTCGATCCCCTAATACCAGGGCTTCGTCAATACTGTGGGTAATGAAAACAGTCGTTTTTTGATATTGATTCCAGATTTTTAAAAGTTCTTGTTGTAAAATCAGGCGGTTTTGTTCGTCAAGGGCGCCGAAGGGTTCATCCATCAATAGAATCTCTGGATCATTGGCAAAAGCTCTTGCCACACTTACGCGCTGTTTCATTCCGCCGGAAAGCTGATGTGGATAGACTGAGGAAAAATCTTGTAGTCCTATCATAGAAATGTAGCGGTCGGCGATTTCATAGCGGTCTTTTTTCTTCATGCCGCGCAGACGCAGACCATATGAAACATTTTCAATCACAGTCATCCAGGGAAAAATAGATTGTTCTTGAAACACCATAGAGGTAAGTGGTTGGTGAAGATTTTGGTGTAAGATTTTTATTTTACCACTGCTCTGCCGATCTAGATTTGCTAGAATACGTAATAATGTGGTTTTGCCGCAGCCACTCGGTCCGACAATCACGACAAACTCTCCCTGATTTACGACGAGATTAATTTTGCTTAAGGCGGTAATCGAGCCAGTTGGTGTTGCGAACCTTTTTTCCATGTCTTGAAGGATGATGCAAGGTTTGTTTTTGTTCAAGGGCGAGACCTCCTAGTAATCCTGTTTTTTCCAGGGGAGGACGATTTTTTCGACTCCGTCGAGCACGAGGGAAAAAATATAACCAAGAATCGAGAGCGTGATGAGCGCGACAAACATGGTTTCAATATCAAACATGTCGTAAGAACGCCAGATCATCCAGCCGACACCGGCTTTTGCAGCCGACATTTCAGCAGCTACGATGAGGATCAGAGCCATGCCCATACCTAACTTTAATCCAGCAAAAATCATAGGTAAAGCACCGGGAAGTGCAACGGTAAGGTAAAAGTCTTTTCGATTGGCGCCAAAATTTTTCGCCACATCCAAATAAATCTTGTCAATGTTTACAACACCTGCCAAGGTATTGATGACAACAAGATAAAATACGCCAATCGCTATGGTGAAAACCTTCGACGTTTCGTCAATGCCGAATACAAGGAGAATCAGCGGCATTACGGCAAGTTTCGGTATGGGGTAAGTTGCAGCAATGAGCGGTTCAATGAGAGTGCGAATGACCGGGGACAGTCCCATGCTGATGCCAAGTAGAATTCCTGGCAAAGATCCTAATAGAAAGCCGAGGAGAACTCTTTGGACGCTGATAAGTGTATTATAAGCAAGTTCACCTGAGTAAAGCAGCGGCAAAAAGGTACTAGCAATGAGCGTGGGCGAAGAATAAAGGCGAATGTCTATGAAGCCAGTGCGAGCTAAGATTTCCCAGAAAAGTAGGAGCGTTAAAGGGGAGAGTAAGGGGAGAAGGTGAAGAATTTGAGCTCTTTGCAGCTTCATCATTAATTTCCTCCTGGCTGGTAATCTCCCAGTTTACTTATAGCAAAATCAACATAACGATTATCTACAACATCAGAAGTGGCAAGGCTTTTTATCAATTGATGTTCTTGATACCAAGCAAGATCCAGATCTATGCCGTGGAGACGGACATAGCCGTTGGGATTCAGACCTGTAGGAAACATTTTTTCGTATAACAGTGGATCTTTTATAACAGAATATTTACAAAGGATGGAAACGATATCTGCTTTGTTTTTATTGTAGAAAAAAGCATCGTTATAATCACGGAGCGCTTTTACATAGGCTGTCATAAAGCGATTGGCTACATCAGGCTGTTTGGTTAAACTGGCGCCAAACACGAGAAGCGCTGTTTGCGCGTCTGGATCATATTCTGAGGGATCCTTCCAAGGGTCAATGAGGTCTTTAGCTATGCCTTGAGCAATAAATGGCTCAATGACCATAGCGCCATCAATGCTTTTGTTGGCCAGGGAAACAAGCATATCGCTGAAAGAGCGGATAACTTCGATCTGAACATCTTTTTCGGTTAAGCCGCCTTTCTGTAATACTCGGTCTAAGGAAATTTCATCAAGTGAAGCTGTGCCGACAATGGCGAGCTTTTTACCGCGCAGATCTTGATAATTTTGAATACTGTTTGCTAAATCTTTGCGTATTACGAGCCGATAATAACCTTTGCCAGGGACATTAATGCCTTTATCAGCTACAATTTTTACCGGGATATCCCGCGACATGGCGTTGAAGAGGCCTGAGGCGCTTACGGTTGCACCTACATCTAGTTGTCCTGCTGCTAATTGGTTGATCATTTCCTGACCAGAATTAAATTGAACCGCTTCGATGGTAATGCCGACATCTTGATAGTAGCCTTTGGCCATACCAATTAAAATACCAGCATCAGATATGACCTGTTTCATGCCTACCTTTACTGTTGCCTGCGACGAAAGCGGCGACAAGGTCGGCGCCCAGGCGGGCGGTGGCGCCTCGCTTGTTTTCGTAGTCTGAGTTCCTTGATTCAGACCACAGGCGGACAGCAGAAATACTAGTGTAACCAAGGTGAGTAAACGAAAGCTTTTTAGGTAATTCATCCTATATCCTCCCGCTATAATTCATTCGATGTATTACTATGCAAAGCTAAGGAGATTGGTGACGTTATAGCAGGTTTTTGGCAAGTTTGTGAAGAATACATTAACGATGATTCAATTTAGAAGGTTTTAAAGCTATCTTACAATAAAATGAGGCTAGAATTTATGTCAATTCAAGAAGAACTAGAGGCTTGGACGTATCCGGAAAAACTGCCGCAAAATTTGCTGGGGTTTGAGCTGAGTACGCTACGTGAAACGAGTGGGACGCAGACCATTTTGTTTAATTATGAGTTTTCCGCTAAAAGACGCCGATTTATTGCTTTCTATGATGAAGCGACGAAAGATTTTATGGTCCGTGTTATTATCGGACTGACTGAGTATAATGATGTAAGTTATATCGTGACAGACTTAGCCGCTTTTGAAAGCTTGCTGCAGGAAAGAATGGAAAATACGTTGCACGAATTAGCTGTATTTGAAGAGCATCATCTAGAAAGCGTGCTTTTGCAAACGAAGATTACTACATGGGAGTATGGAACAAAATTACCTCATGCAATAGGGCCTTTTTCTTTATTTATTTCACCGCAGGAACCAGTTAAAGTAATTAATGGTTCCTACATTGTTCTAGACTACAGCTGTTTTTCCGAAGAAAGCAATTTTTTGCTGTATTATAATATTTATCGGGATGAATATTTTGGTGAAATTCGCCTTCACCGTACACCGGAAATGATTTTTGATTTTGATGCGAAAAACTTGAAAGAATTAGAAGAAAAGCTAGAAACTCATTTGAAAGACACTTTGAACAATTTGGAGAAACGGTTTAAAGCGGCGGATTAATAGTTAACTGAGAGAAGGGCGGAAATTTTAAATGGCGAAAATATTAGTATGTGATGATTCGGCATTTATGCGGATGATGCTTAAAAAGCTGCTTATAGATAATGGGCATGAAATTGTCGGTGAAGCTGGTGATGGCAAGCAGGCCGTACAGCTTTTTCGGCAATTTCAACCTGAGCTGACGACAATGGATATTACTATGCCTAAAATGGATGGGATTGAAGCAGTTCGGATGATTCGAGAGGAATTTCCTAGTGCCGTCATTATTATGGTAACTGCAATCGGTCAAAAAGCAGTTATTAGCGACGCCTTGCAGGCAGGAGCATCCGATTTTTTAGTCAAGCCATTTGATCCAGCACAGGTTTTAGAGACGATTCAAAAAGTTTTGCGGCGTCAATAAGAAAATGATTGGAAAACTATTGACTAATTTTATTTTTTTGCTATAATATTATTTGCTGTGGAAATAACTTTCGAGTTTCAAATGAATAAAAAAAGTTGTTGACATAGTAAGTTGAAGGTGTTATACTAACAAAGTAACTTATGAATGGCCCGGTAGTTTAGTTGGTTAGAATGCCGCCCTGTCACGGCGGAGGTCGTGGGTTCAAGTCCCATCCGGGTCGCCATTTGCCGCGATAGCTCAGTCGGTAGAGCAGAGGACTGAAAATCCTCGTGTCGACAGTTCGATTCTGTCTTGCGGCACCAATTATGCGGAAGTAGCTCAGTGGTAGAGCATCGCCTTGCCAAGGCGAGGGTCGCGAGTTCGAATCTCGTTTTCCGCTCCAATGGCGGCATAGCCAAGTGGTAAGGCAGAGGTCTGCAAAACCTTTATCCCCCAGTTCAAATCTGGGTGCCGCCTCCACACATGCCGGGGTGGCGGAACTGGCAGACGCAACGGACTTAAAATCCGTCGGAGAGTGATCTCCGTACCGGTTCGATTCCGGTCCTCGGCACCAAAAGGTGCACAAGAAATAAGGCCTCGCGGCGATCGCGAGGTCTTATTTCGTTATGAAAAATCAAAGCGCTGGACTACTTTTTTTTATGTGGTAAAATATAAATAACAAGAATTATTCTCAATCAAGGATAAGAGGAGGCTTGACCATGAAAAAAGTATTTCACAAAAAAGTTCTCATTGGCTTGTTAGCTCTCGCCTTACTGGGACTTCCTGTTTTTACAGCGAATGTAGCTGCTTTTGGTTTAGGCGATATTTTAAAAGTTGGCGGTATTGGTTTTATCGTAGACCGTATGGCGACGCCATTAAACAATTTTATTAATGGTTTAATGGCAAAACAAGGAGTCGGTACCGAGTATGCCACAAAGGTAGTGCCAATTATTACGGTTGGTTCCGGTGGGTATATTGGCGCTGCTCAAGTTACGGGCGATGCTGACCTTGTAGCGCAAACAGAGGCTGTCTTACAGTTAGAAGGAAATTTCAATGGCGCACAGTTTAGAGTGAAAGGGCTAATTCCTATAAACAGTAAGAATCCCTTACATTTTTCACGGGTACAAGGTGTTGGTATCTCTGCTATTATTGATGTGAGAATCTAAATTTATTGAATGTAACTTTAAACATAAAAAGCTTAATTCACACTCTTGTGAATTAAGCTTTTTTATTTTTGTAATTAATTGGTTTTTAAAGAGAAGTTTAGAAGGATTATGGAAAAATTTATATAATAAGTAGTTAAAAGTAAAAATTTTCCTGGCGCGGGAGGGGTTCTATGAAAAGATTAAGACCTTTGCAGGGGAATATGGTACTTCTATTGATTTTTCTTGTTATTCTAGGGGCTATTATTGGCGAAGAAAAGATTTTTGCCAATCAGTGGTTTTTTCCTGTTATGTTTTTTGAAAATGTTCTATTCATTACTGTACCTGCCTTTATCATTGCCTACCTTTCCATTCAGGTTGTAAAACAAAATTACTCTTTACCGTTACTGTTATTTGGTTGTGCTTTTTTTATTAGCGGCGTTGGCGCCTTTTTGGCGGGAGGAACATTTGTTTACTATAGATCGCAAAATATTATTGTAACAATTCATAATATGGGAGTCGTAATTTCTTCGCTATTCTTCTTTTTAAGCGGATTTTTACCGATGTTGCGTAAGCAATATTTTTTGAAGAATCCTCGACAAGCCATCTGGGGCACTTATAGCGTTTCTTTTATTCTTATGGTCACGATAGCTGTTTTAACTACTACAGAAATGATGCCGCCGTTTTTTGAGCCTGATCAGGGTGCTACTGCTTTTCGTCAAGTTATACTAGGCTTAGCCGTTATATTGTATTCTCAGACGTTTGTCATTTTGCTTTTACGATATATTCGAACCAGGATTCGCTTTAGTTTATGGTTTTGCTTGTCCATTTTATTGATTACAGTGGGGCTTGCTTTTATTTTTCCGCAGAAACTTGTTGGCGGTTATTGGAATATCTTAGGAAGGACAATGCAGTACTTAGGGCACTGGTGCGCTATTTTTGCCATTATTGAAGTTGCCATACAAACGAAGTCTTTGCCAGACCCGTCTGAACTTGTAGCTAGATTTTTTGTGGAGGCCGAAGAAAATTACCAACTACTTGTAGAGACTGCAGAATTTCCTATTGTTGCTACGGATATTTTTGAACGAATTATTATTTGGAATGAAGGCGCTGAGCATCTTTTTGGGTTGCCTAAAATTCAAGTCATTGGTAAAAGATTAAAAGAAATTTTAAACTTTCAGGAAAAATTGCTACAGAATTGTCGCCAAGGGCCAGAAAAAGTACATCAGAATTTTTTTGCGGATGCAGTGGTGGCGGGCAAGGAATTGATACCGCTTCAAATCTTCATGTCTACCCGCGTAACTGCCAGAGGTGATATTAGGACTTTTGTTTTTTATGATTTAACTGAAAAGAAACAGATTGAAATGGAACTATCACGGCTAAGAAATCTCGATCTTGTGGGTGAAATGGCGGCAACCATTGCTCATGAAGTGCGCAATCCGCTAACAACTGTCAAAGGATTTTTACAATATTACAGTAGAAATTTGCCATTTAAAGAAAAGAGTAACTATGGTTTAATGATTGATGAATTGGATCGAGCCAGTTCTATTATTTCTGAATATTTATCGCTTGCTAAGAATAAGGCTTCCCATTTAATGCCTCGAAGCTTAGCAATTGTGGTTCTAGAGCTCAAATATTTGATGGAAGCTTACGCACGTGAACAAGAAAAAATAATTACCTTTACAATTGATATTCTTCATACGCCGAATACATTAGCAGACGACAGGGAAATCAAGCAGCTTTTAACGAATCTTGTGCAAAATGCATTAGACGCTGTGCCGATTGCCGGGAAAGTTCATGTTTCTGTTTTGACAGAAGGAAAGTACGTAATACTTGGCGTAGAAGACAATGGACCGGGAATACCTACGGATATTTTAGCAAAGCTTGGAACTCCCTTTACAACAACAAAAAGCAATGGTACAGGGCTAGGGCTTAGTGTTTGCTATCGGATTGCCGCACGACATAAGGCTACGATTCAGGTGGCAAGTAGTGCAGCAGGAACTTGTTTTTCGATCCGTTTTCCGATCCTTTCCTAGAGTTTTTTTACAAGTAGAAATCATGAACAGATGCACGGAGGGTTGTATGACTAGATTTCTGGGAAGAAAAAACTAGACAGATACGTGGCTGTCTAGTTTTTTTATTTGGAATTTTGTTTTTTTACTCATCACGGGAAGTTAGGCAACAGAGTAATCTTTTACATTCTGCTACTTCTTTATAAATCGTATTGAGGTCTTCTAAGATGAGGCAGGTAAATAAGGTTAAGAGACGCCTTTCACTAGGCGAGCAGCCGATGCTACGAAATATTTCCTGAGATAACTGGCGGAGCTCCCAAAAACAGTGAATTGTCTTATTGGTATCAAGGGGCTGTTCGGGCGGACAATTATGATGACAGGCGATATCATCGGAGAAAAGCGGTTGTCGCCAAGACTCTTGCGACGCTTTAGCCGAAACAGCTTCATCTTTGCCGTACAGAGGATTTTGTTCATCTTGTTCACTCATAGAATCACCTTCTTATATAGTTTTTAGAAACGGGATGTACTATGATCGTTAGCTATTAAAGCGAATAAGAGTACAATAATGGCAATAATGATAAATAGGCCGGTTGGTCCCGACGGGGTATCGGAGTCGAAGTGGCAGCCGTGTACCATTCTATTTCCTCCCTTTATGTAGTATCTGTTTTTGTTGCTTTATCTTATGAGTTTTATTGTCAGGCTGTTACATCTAGGGGGAGTGTTTTTCAACAGAGGCCAGGTTCTGTAGATAAAGTTGGAATTCACTGATAATCAGTAGCAGGACTTCGTGAAGATTGGTAGAAAAGTTACAATGAATTCAAGATCTTATTGTTAGAAGGTGGGAGAGTATGGCTAGTTTATCTGCTAAAGAAATTCTTCAGCATTATGCCGATCTTGCTTCTTACATTCAAGAAAGTATGCCCGAAGATATTGGAATTTCCGTAGTAGCCGATTCTGTCTATTTAGAATATATTCCAGCTGAAAAATTGAATTTAGGTAATAAAAAAGGCGATCCTGTAAAAGGGATTGTTAGTAAGCAGTGTATAGAAACTGGCAAAGCGCAGTTTTCTTTAGTATCGCGGGAAAAATCTTCTTATGGTATTCCTTACGTAGCGCGGGCCATACCTATAAAAGAAAATCAATCGGTCGTAGGCTGTATTACAGTTACGCAGCCTATTGCAATACAGGAGAAAATTCGAACCGTTGCTGAAGAATTAGCCGGCTCTTCAGAAGAATTTGCTACAGGCATGATCGAGCTCAATCATCACTCCGAACTGCTCACAAAGAGCAGTCGAAAAATTGTTTCTATTGGCAGTGATTTAAACCGAGCGATTGCCGAAAACGATCAAGTCATTTCTTTAATTCAGTCGATTACGAAGCAGATTAACTTGTTAGGGCTGAATGCTTCGATTGAATCAGCTCGTGTTGGAGAAGCAGGCAAAGGCTTTGCTATTGTAGCACAAGAAGTGAGAAAGCTTGCTACAGTAAGCTCTGAATCTGTGGGCAGCATTGTTAAAAGTTTAGAGGAAATGAGCTCCATCGTTCAGATTCTGTTGCAAGAATTAAATGGAATGGATGGAAATCTTACAAAAGAAGAAGCAACTGTTGAGTCTTTGGCAAAAGCGAGTGAAAGTCTTGCCAATGCCGCCATTGAGATTTCTGAAATTGCTAATTCTATGTATCGAGTAAAATAAATCAGCCGTCCGTTAAGGACGGCTGATTGCTTTGGCGTTATGGTTTGATTGTGGTGCTTCTTTTGCTTTTTGACAAGGTGTATCGCAATAAGGCATATTTTTTGCTACATTTTTTTGTCCTTTTGTCATATAATAAGACGATTCTTTTTCTTTATCCATATTATGCACTCACCTTCTTTGGAATACTTAAAAGACTAAGGGATATCCTCGGTTTGGTCTGTAATTTCTACGAGGCTGATTTCGTTGCGATAGGGAATGGGTTGGCTGCTAGCCACATTAAAATAAGCGTTTACATAATCACTGGCATCAACAGTTGTTCCTGTTTCGATGCCATCGATAAAGATGCGGTAAATGGGCATCCAGATTCCCCCTTTACGTTTCGCACTCTGCTTTATTAACATGGGAAGCTAGGGCATTGACGGCTTCTATCTGTGTTTTTTCGGAGGCTGATATTTTATTTTTGTTGGTGCTGTTGTTTTTGCTTTTTTTTGCAGGATGATTGTTTACAGTAAAGGATTCAGTATCTTCTTGGTGCATAGAAATCACCTCGTAATTCGCGGAGTTGTTTGATAGCAAAAAGCGATAGCCGAAGCTACCGCTTTTGGGAGGAGATAGGATTAGCGGCTGCAGTTGGAAGTACAACTTTTTTTGTTAGGCAGTTTTTCCTTATTCACTCCTATTTCACAAGAAGCTTCTAGATTCTTTCCTTTTTTTGTACTTTCGTTTTGTTTAGAGCAATCGTTTTTCATGCGTATCACCTCCATTAGGTAGTATACCCGTTTGCTGTTAATGAATAAGTGTAAAAATTTTCATGACTAGATCTATTTGACAAAAGTGCGATCCTTGTTTATAATACAAAGAAATTCATATTGCCGATCAGAAATACTGAAGGCCTAATTTCTCTTTTTTGAAAAGAGCGATTAGGCCTTTTTATTTTTTAAACCCCAAATTCCAAAAGAAGAAATGAGGAGAGATTTTTATGTTTATTCAAGCAAGAAAAGTTTTTTTATTGGTACTATCAGTTCTGACTTCGCTGTTTTTCCTTGCTGGCTGTGGTTCAAGTGTTGGGGAGAAAGCGAATCAAAGTGATTCAAACCAAAAGGTAAAAACGTATTATGTCGGAACTCGGGGGACAATGAAACCTTTTACTTATACGGATGATAAAGGACAGTTGACTGGCTATGATCTTGAAATTTTAAGGGAAGTAGAAAAGCGCAATCCTGATATTAAGTTTGAGTTTAAAACGATGAGTATTGAAAGCGCGTTTGTTGCACTAACAGCCAACCAAATTGATTTAATTGCGAATCAAATGGCCTTGAATGAAGACAGAGCTGCTAAATATACCTTTACTAAAGAAGTAAATAATTATACGAGCAGTAAGCTTACGGTAAAAGAAGGTCGAAATGATATTGCGAGCCTTGATGATTTAAGAGGAAAAAGCATGGCCTTAACGCCTACTAGTGAAGTGGCTCGTCTTGTTAAGAAATATAATGAAACAGCAGAACCTAAAATTAATGTTTTATATACAGACAAAGGGTCATCAGAAACTTTGAACCTTGTTGCTACCGGCAGGGCTGACGCTAGCGGCGACTATGAAGTGGCGGTAAGAGAAGCCAATCAGGTGCTGGGGCTTCATTTAAAATCTGTTGGGTCTGTGATTTCCAGTGTGCCTACGTATTTTATTTTGCGCAAGGATGCTGACAGCCAAGCCTTAGCAAATCGCATTGACAAGACCATTCAAGATATGAAGTCAGATGGTACGCTAAAGAAACTATCAGAAAAATTTTTAGGCGCCGATTACACGGTACAACCTAAGTAGGGGGCTCTATGGGAACTTATTTTGACTTGTCCTACATGGTTCAGTCTTTTCCAATCATATTGTCTTTTGTAGATACTACGATTGAAATTACGGTAGTTGCGATTCTCGTTGGTTTGGCGATTGGAATCGTAGCAGCTCTGATTCGGCTGAATAGGGTCAAGGGACTAGAAAAATTAGTGACAATTTATATTTCGTTTATGCGAGGTACGCCTTTCTTAGTTCAGCTCTTCCTGGTTTATTTTGGTATGCCAGAAGTACTGCGTAAAATTGGTTATGATGGGGTACGGGAAATTCCACCGCTTTTCTATGTTTTTCTCGTCTTTGCGCTTCATGTTGGCGCCTATACGGCAGAGATATTTCGCAGCGCCATTGCCGCGGTTGATAAAGGGCAGTTAGAAGCAGCTTATGCGATGGGGATGGGATCTGTGCAAGCCTATTGCCGTATTGTATTACCGCAGGCTTTTGCTATGGCGATCCCTGGGCTTTGTAATACAGTAATTTCTACGATTAAAGGAACTTCACTTGTTTTTAATGTAGGCGTCATTGATATGATGCGCAAAGCGGATTTGATGGGAGCGAATAGTCAGCGTAGTTTTGAGCTTTATATTGATGTGGCAATCATTTATATTCTGCTTGTTTTGCTAGTTAGTAGCGGGGCTCGTTTCTTAGAGAAACAGTATCCTGTACCTGGGAAGGGGGGGACAACGTGAATGATATAAAAAGAGAAATTTCTTATTTTACTGAGGAAATCTATGAAGAGATTATAAAAATTCGCCATGCTTTGCATGAACACCCAGAGTTAAGTTATGAAGAATTTGAAACGGCTGAACTTGTTGAAAGAACTTTAAGTAATTGGCAGATTCCTTCGCGGCGTCTCGCTGGATCTACAGCTGTTCTGGCTGAAATCAAAGGGGAACTTCATAGTGAGAAGTGTATTGGTCTACGGGCTGATATGGATGCCCTACCAATTGAAGAAGAAGCGTCTGTGCCTTATCGATCGAAACGACGCGGTGTCATGCATGCTTGTGGACACGATATTCATACAGCCAATTTATTGGGTACTGCCTATGTGCTAACAAAAATGAAACCATTCTTTGGCGGTACTGTAAAACTGGTATTTCAACCTGCTGAAGAAGTAGGTGGCGGGGCGAAGGAAATTTTGTCTTCGGGAGTACTCGAAAATCCCCCCGTTCAAGCTTTTCTAGCGGCTCATGTATTGGAAACCATACCGGTCGGTCAAATTCAGATTAAGGACCAAGAAGTTATGATGGCAGCTAGTTCGTTTACTATTACTTTAAGCGGGCGTGGCGGTCATGCTTCGGCGCCGCATGAGACCGAGGACATTATTTTAGCTTCAGCCAGAGTGATTCTTGATTTACAGTCGATAGCCGGTAAAAAAATTAACCATATTGAGCCGGCTTTAATTACGGTAGGTAGTATTCATGGTGGAACTCGCGGCAATATCATTCCCGAAAAAGTCGTGTTGCAAGGGACTATTCGTACACAAAAAGATGGTTTGCGGTTGGTGATCCACGAGGAAATCCGCAAGGTTCTTGCAGCGCAAAAACTGGTTAGCGGCGTAGAAGCTGAGGTCGATTTTCGTTTGGGCTCGGGAGCTGTTTATAATGATATTCCATTGACACAGCTATTTATTAAAGCCAGTGAACTGATGATTGGCGAAGAAAATGTATTACGAGCTAAGCTGCCGGAAAATGGTTCGGAAAATTTTTATCAGTTTTCCCGAACCGTACCATCCGTATTTTTCCGGCTGGGAATTCATGATGCAAGGTTAGGACCTAGTGCTGCAGCGCATAGTCCGCGGTTTACAGCAGCTGACGCTTCTTTAAAAACGGGGATTTCTGTAATGACAGCTGCCGTTCTTACCTTTTTAGCCGAGAAAGGAGCTTGTGATGGGTGATTTATTGGAGTTTTCTTTTATGGCGGAAACCTTTTTTGACATGCTGCATTTCGTGCCCGTAACTCTCTTTTTAACTTTTTCCAGTATGGTTTTAGCCATCGGAATGGGATTGTTCAGTGCTCTAGTCATTGTGAAGGAGATTCCGGTTTTGCGCCAGCTTGTAGCTATTTATATCCTGCTGGGCAGAGCGACGCCTACGATGGTTATGCTTTATCTTGTATATTTCGGGTTGCCTATTTTTCTGATGGCTTTTACAAACCAAACAGGAATTGATACAGGATTTCAGCATATTCCGCCGATGATTTTTGCGATTGTAGCTTTAACGCTTCATACAGGCGCCTACTTAGCAGAAATATTTCGCAGTGCTTTTTTATCGGTGGAAAAAGGTCAGATGGAAGCTGCTTTAGCTGTTGGCATGACGTGGTTTCAAGGGTTTTATCGTATTATTTTAAGGCAAGCGGCGTTGTTTGCCCTGCCGCTTATGGCTAATGAGTTTTTAGGGTTATTAAAAAATACGTCTGTTGTGTTTACGATTACCGTGATTGAGCTTTTGGGCGGAGCGAAAATTGCTTGTGCCGAAAATTATCGTTATCTGGAAACTTACTTGGTCGTCGCTCTTATTTATTGGGGAATTAGTCTTGGCTTTGAACGGTGTTTTTTATTGCTTGAAAAAAGAATTGGATTTTTTCGGAGAGGAGCCGAGTTATGATTGAATTTAAAGATATTCATAAAAGCTTTGGACAAAATGAGGTTCTAAAAGGTGTAAGCTGCGTAATTCCAACAGAATCGGTTACGGTTATTTTGGGGCAGAGCGGTTCAGGTAAAACAACTTTACTGCGTTCTTTGAACTTCTTAGAGCGGGCTGACAAGGGCGAAATTACGATAGATGACCTAACTGTCAATGTGGCTCAAGCGACGAAACAAGAAATCCAGGCGCTCCGCCGTAAGACAGCCATGGTTTTTCAGATGTATAATTTATTTAAAAATAAAACGGCCCTAGAAAACATTACGGAAGGGCTGCTTGTTGTCAAGAAAATGCCTAAAGGGGAAGCTGTGGCCCGTGGCGAAGCTTTTTTAGAAAAGGTTGGCCTCAAAGATAAAGCTAAAGCATTTCCCCATGAGTTATCAGGCGGTCAACAGCAGCGTATCGGCATTGCTAGGGCTCTTGCTTTAGAGCCTGATGTAATTCTGTTTGATGAACCGACATCGGCCCTCGATCCTGAAAGAGTTGGTGAAGTTTTGGAAGTCATGAAACAGGCGGTACGCGAAGTAAAGAGTACTTTTGTTGTTGTGACTCACGAAATCAATTTTGCCAGAGAAGTAGCCGATCAGATTATTTTCATGGATGGGGGGCGTATTCTCGAACAGGGATCGCCGCAGCAACTTTTAAACGAACCGAAGGAAGAAAGAACTAAGAGGTTTTTATCACGCTATATTTCTTTTACTGAATATAATATTTAATTTGATAGGAGAGAGCAACCAATGACGCAAAAGAAGAATATTGAATCTTTAAGCTGTACTGATTGCAGTGTTTATAACTGCCGCACACGGGACAGTCAGTTTCCGCAGTTTTGCTTAACAACAAAAGACAATGAAGACCATGCAATTGCGGCTGATATAGCTGAAATTAAAGAACGTCTGCAAGGTGATGAACAAGATGCGGTTATAGCTAGAGCTTCGGCTCAAGTCGAAGGACTTTTTTATGGCAAATTGACGCGGGTTGAGGAAATTATGGAGTTTGCCCGCCGGATTGGCGCACAAAAGATTGGTATTGCCACTTGCGCTGGTTTGATTGAAGAAGCTAAGATCTTTGCTAATATTTTGGAAGCCAAGGGCTTTGAACATTATAGCGCCATTTGTAAGGTCGGTTCTGTCGATAAAACGGAAATCGGGATTAAAGAAGAAGAGAAAATTCGCCCCGGCAGCCATGAATCCATGTGTAACCCCATTTTGCAAGCGCGAATTTTAAATTATCATAAAACGGATCTCAATGTGGTTGTCGGTTTATGTGTCGGTCACGATTCGTTATTTATCAAGTATTCCGAGGCGTCGGTTACGACGCTTGTGACGAAAGACCGTATTACCGGCCATAATCCGGTAGCTGCGTTATACACAGCGCATTCGTACTATAAAAAATTGCTACAGAAAAAAGAATAGGGGAGAAACAGGATGGAACTAACTACTGAATGCTTTGATTTTGATCAGCTATTGCAAAGAAAAGGGACTGGCAGTAGAAAGTGGGACGATATAGGTAGAGTGTTTGGCAGCGATGATATTTTGCCGCTATGGATTGCCGACATGGATTTTGCTACACCGCCGGGGATTGTTGCGGCTGTGGCCGAGCGGGCAAAACATCCTTTTTACGCTTACAATGGCTATGACGCTTCTTTTTATGAAGCGGTTGTCAAATGGGTACAAAAAAGGCATCAATGGAATATTTCCGCTGACTGGATTGTCCAGTCGCCTGGTGTTGTTCCAGCTATTGTTGTATCAATCTTGGCTCTGTCAGAGCCAGGGGATGGCGTGATTATTCAACCGCCGGTTTATCCACCATTTTTTGCTTCGATTCAAGATAATGACAGAAAAATTGTAGAAAATCCTTTGCAACTAAAAGCTGGGCGCTACGAAATGGATCTGGCTGATTTAGAAGTTAAGTTGGCCGATCCTAAGAATAAGCTTTTGTTATTGTGCAGCCCCCATAATCCAGTCGGGCGCGTGTGGACAGAGTCGGAACTACAGGCGGTATATGCGCTTAGTGAAAAATATGAGGTTACTGTACTCGCTGATGAAATTCATAATGATTTAGTGTATAAAGGACGTCGCCATTATTCTTTTGCTAATTTAGGCGAAAGTGTTAATAAAGCCAGTGTAACCTTTATGGCGGCAAGTAAAACCTTTAATATCGCCGGTCTCAATACGGCCTATATGATTGTTCCGTGTTCGCGGCGGCGGGCTTTGATTGAAAAAGAGTTAAATAACCTGCATTTAAGTAGAAATAATCTCTTTGGCGTTTTAGCTACAAGGGCTGCTTATGAAACAAGTGAAGGCTGGCTGGAAAGCGTTCTTTGCTACTTAGAGCAGAATGCTGATTATGTAGTAGCATATCTTGCTGAAAACTTGCCTAAAGTGAAGATCACAAAACCAGAAGGTACTTATCTTGCTTGGCTTGATTTTCGCGCCTATTTTACTGATCAAAAAGAGTTAGACCGCTTTTTGGTGTCAACAGCGAAGGTGGGGTTGAATTCTGGCAGCGCTTTTGGGACGCAAGGAATTGGTTTTGCTAGACTGAATCTTGCTACACAGCGCAGTGTGTTACAAGAAGCTTTGACAAGAATAAAAGCAGGTCTTGAAAGTCTGTGAAAATATCAAACGAGAAAAGGCCTGTCAAGAGAAAGACATTGACAACCTAGTTTGTCCAGTATATACTTTAAATAAAGATAATACATTACCCCAAAGGGGAGTAGCTTTCAGGGAAACCTGAAGTAAAGTCGTCATTACGTGGCGTTAGCCACCGGCTTTACTGACATGAGTATGTTTAGCCAGACCTTTGCCGTAAGGCAAAAGTCTGGCTTTTTGTATTGTTTAAATTTATTTTAGGAGGACATGGCTATGGATGTAATGTTTTTTTCAAGCGAATGGCTGCTGGCTCTTGGCGGCATTATTTTAATTGATGTGTTGCTTGGTGGCGATAATGCTGTTTTGATTGCTATGGCAAGTAAAAACTTGTCAGAGGAACAACGCAAGAAGGTTATTTTGTGGGGCAGTGTTGGCGCCATTTTTGCTCGTATTTTCCTTGTCTTTGTCGCTTCTTTTTTGCTGGAAATTCCCTATCTCCAGTTTTTAGGCGGTTTGGCTTTGCTGTGGATTGCGGTTCACTTAGCTGGGAAGACCGATAAAAAAGTACCAGAAGGTACGGCAAAAGTGCAAGGTGTTATAGCGGCGATTAAAGCTATACTGATCGCTGATGTGATTATGAGTCTTGATAACGTGCTGGCCTTGGCTGCAATGGCGCAGGCAGCGCCTCACGGCAAATATCTCTTAATCATTTTCGGCATTCTGGCCAGCATTCCGATGATTGTATTTGGATCTCAACTGCTTATGAAACTTATGGACCGCTACCCAGTTATTATTTATGTGGGTGCTGCGATTCTTGGCTATGCAGCGGCTGAAATGATTTTAGGCGATAAGCGGGTGGGCGTACTTTTAGCGCATTACCATATTATGCTCAAAGTAGGGCTGACGGCTTTTGTAGTTGCCTTTGGTTACTGGCGTAAGACGCAGAGCATGAAGCTAGCTGCTAGCGAAAGAGGCTGATTGTTTCGTTGAAGTATTGCTGTAGGTTAGGGAGCTCCGAGGGCGGAGCTCCTTTTCTTATACTCTTTTTTAGTATATAATGGGTAGACAAAGGAGCGGTGAGAGACAGAATGGATACAATGATACTAGGGCTGTTAGGGGCCAACTTGCTTCTCTTACTATTTCTTATTTTTCTCGTCATGACAAGCGGTTCGAGCCGAGCGCAGCGACAGATGCAGCAACGACTTCAAGAATTAGCCATGCGGTTTGAGACTTATAGTAAGCTGGAAAATGATGAGAAAGTTCTGTTGCGGCAGGAGCGGGAAGCTCAGCATAAGGGCCTGCGTGAAGAAGTTGGCAGTAATTTTGAGCGGATTAGCACTCTAATGAGTGCGCAGCTATCTGGTATTGCTGAGAGTCAGTCACGGCAGATGGAACGTGTTGTCGGAGGAATGAATGAACTGCTTAAAACAAACTATGAGCAGCAGGAGCGGATTCGCTCGACTTTAGAAATACAGATGAAGGAATTACAAAATTCCAACGAGCAAAAGCTGGATTTGATGCGTCAGACTGTGGATGAAAAGCTACAAGCTACTTTAGCAACCCGACTTGATGCTTCGTTTAAACAAGTTGGCGATCAATTGCAGCTTCTTTATAAAAGCATGGGGGAAATGCAGTCTTTAGCCAGTGGTGTCAATGATTTAAGCCGAGTATTGAATAATGTAAAGGCTCGAGGAACTTGGGGCGAGGTACAACTAGGCAATTTATTGGAACAGACTATGTCCGCCGAGCAGTATGCTAAAAATGTGGCAACGAAGAAAAATAGTGATGCTCGTGTGGAGTTTGCCATTAAACTTCCTGGTAAAGCTGACGGTGATGAAGCTATCTGGCTGCCCATTGATGCTAAATTTAGCCAAGAAGATTATTTAAAGCTGGTGGAGGCCTCAGAAAGAGCGGATGCAGTTGCTGTGGAAGAAGCCGCCAAAGCGTTGGAAAATCGTGTAAAGCTTGATGCTAAGACGATCCATGACAAGTACGTTTCGCCACCAGATACGACGGATTTTGCAATTATGTTTTTGCCAACGGAAGGGCTTTATGCGGAGGTCTTGCGTCGCCCCGGGCTTGCAGAATACTGCCAAACCCATTATCGGGTAATGCTGGCTGGTCCGACTACCTTGACGGCGCTTTTAAACAGTTTGCGTTTAGGTTTTGCTACTCTAGCGATAGAGAAAAAATCGAGCGAGGTCTGGAAGCTGCTAAGGGCGATTAAGTCTCAGTACGGAATCTTCAATGATTTGTTGAATAAATCGCTAAAGAAGTTAAATGAGGCGCAGACAACCGTGGAAAATGTCAAGAGCCGCTCGGAACTGATTAATCGTAAACTCAGTAAAATAGAGGAACTTGATACGAGAGACGGCGAATTATTACTAGGATTAGATGAGGCGCCCAAAGTAGAGGAGAGAAACCATGGCTAAACGAAAAGAGACGAAAGCGGTCGCCAGCGATATAAAAAGTACGGCTTTATCAGAAGAATCTTTAGATCGGATTGAAGCGGCCATTGAAGATATTGAATTTGGCTCGCTGACGTTGATTGTACAGGATGGCCGTGTAATTCAAATGGATAAACTAGATAAGATCCGCTTACACTCCTAAGGAGGGGCAGTAATATGAAAGAAGTAAAACCAAAGGTACGCAATGAGAAGCTTAGGGAGAAAATTTGCGAGGCTGTAGCGAGTATGCAGTTCGGACAGATTGTAATTGTCGTAAAGGCTGGCAAGGTTGTGCAGGTAGAACGGACAGAAAAGCAACGCTATGCTTCCTGGGAAAACCTTTATGGCGATGGAATTTAATTGACAAAGCGATTGTTTCATAGTATGATAAGTAAAAATACATAATAAGAATAGCTGATCAGAAGACTGAAGGCTAAGGAATTATCTACTTGATGAGTAGGTCTATCCTTAGCCTTTTATTTATTACGAAAGCCGTTGATCGCAAGCTGTTTTTCTTATGTAAACTCATGAAATGTAAAGTTTAAATTTTAGGAGGTTGTTTCTTATGTCAAAAATTGCTCAGAATATTACAGAACTGATTGGGAATACGCCCTTATTAGAATTGAAAAATTATGACGCTGAAAAAGGTCTTGCTGGACGGATTCTAGCTAAATTGGAATACTTTAATCCGCTAAGCAGCGTGAAAGACCGCATCGCTTTAGCCATGATTGAAACAGCGGAACAAAGCGGCAAATTAAAACCAGGCGCGACGATTGTAGAACCGACTAGCGGCAACACCGGAATTGGTTTAGCCTTCGTGGGTGCGGCAAAAGGGTATAAAGTGATTTTAACTATGCCTGATACCATGAGTGTGGAACGGCGCAACTTGTTAAAAGCATTAGGCGCGCAGCTTGTTTTAACTCCCGGCGCAGAAGGCATGAAAGGCGCTATTAATAAAGCTTTGGAATTGGGTGAATCCATTGAAGGCTCCTATATTCCGCAACAGTTTGAAAATCCGGCAAATCCAGAAATTCACCGCAAAACGACAGGCAAAGAAATTTTAGCTGATACAGATGGTCAGTTAGACTTTTTCGTGGCTGGTGTTGGTACGGGCGGTACAATTACCGGTGTAGGCGAAGTATTAAAAGAACAGAATCCCCAGATTAAAGTTGTTGCCGTAGAACCTTTTGACAGCCAAGTATTAGCAGGTAATAAACCGGGGCCGCATAAAATTCAAGGTATTGGCGCTGGCTTTGTGCCGAGTGTAATGAACCTCAAGATCGTAGATCAAATTGTTCCGATTAAAACGGAAGAGGCTTTCCAGGCAGCGCGTGACCTTGCTAAGACGGAAGGCGTTCTTGTTGGAATTTCTAGCGCCGCCGCTCTCTTTGCGGCAACCCAGTTGGCAAAAGAAGAAGCCAATCGCGGCAAAACGATTGTAGTTTTGTTGCCAGATACGGGCGAACGCTACTTGTCAACGCCGCTGTTTGGTACCGAAACTTTATAAGCTATGATTCAGTGAATTTTAATAGTTTTAATTTTAACCGCGCCTTGCTTTTTGAGGCGCGGTTTTCTAAAAACATGATTTGCATAATGTGGAACATAGATACATCGACGGCTCCAAGGAAAATCCTTGGAGTTTTTTTATCTTTGCTGCCCAAGTTGATATCAATGTGAGGATCATACTTTTTCTCATTAGTGCCGAATTAAGCAGCCTTTATTCTTATATTTCTAATGATATAATTTAATTATGTAGTTGGGGCGTTTTTTTACAGTGCTTCTCCTTGCAATATAAGACAAAAATGAAACAGCATTTTAAAGATAGTTTTCAAAAAGATAAGGGAGCTTTATATAGTTATGAAAAGTCATAATCATAATACTGAGGATACCATTATTGTTGTTCTCCATGAAGTTTACGGAGTCAATAAACATATAATTGATGTATGTGAAAAGCTGCAAAGTTATGGGGTTGATACTATTGCACCTAATCTTCTTAATGGTAGAGAAGCATATGCTACAGAGGAAGAGCAGGCAGCATATAATTACTTTATGAGCAGTATTGGTTTTGAAGAGGCATTTAAAGAAGTAAATAGGGTTCTTACTAGTGTTAGGCCTTATTATAAAAATGTATATGTGTTAGGCTATAGCATTGGTGCAACGCTTGCATGGCTGGCAGCGCAAACGGGTTTGTGCGATTTATGTATTGCTTTTTATGGTTCGAGAATTCGTGATTATCTTAGAGTGCAGCCTAAATGTGATATGGTATTATTTTTTCCTGAAATAGAGAAATCATTTGTTGTTGATGATCTGCTTGTATGTTTACGCACCATCAAAAATGTTCAAGCGGAAAAGCTAGCTGGTCAGCATGGTTTTGCTAATCCGTTTTCTAAAAGCTACCATAAAGAATCGGCAGATAAAGCATGGACGAGAATCGAACAAATTTTGGCGGATCTCGTAGCGGAAAAATAAATACAGGAGCGAATGGACAAACAGCGAAGCTTAGATGCCCATGGTTCCTAAAATTAGAAATTGGCAGATATGTAAAATAGAGAAAATGACAAATGGGAAAATGCTGATTTTATTAAACTTCAGTAAAAAGGTAGAGAGCAAATAGAAAAAAATCATACTTTCTAAACCGCGTCATGAGGGGGAGCGAGTCTCTCTGGTGCACCAACTATATACAAAAACGGCAAGGCTTTGGAGAATTCCGGCCTTGCCGTTTTGCGCGTTCAGCAGACCCTTACTGGCCTGGTTTTTTGCTAGTGAGTCTTACTTTACTTTGTAAAAGTCTAGAATATAATCAATAAATACTTTAATTGCCTTATGTTTAGGGTTATTCTTTTTATACAATAAATAACACTGCAGATTAAACGGCTCTGCCAATTCATAATAACCATTAAAAATCCCCATGGCATTCAATAATCGCTCGGATAAAAGGGCTCCCATTTCATTTTGTTCACAATAATTCATAATGGCATAAGGCGTTGACAGCCATGCTCTAACCATGGGGGAAAAGTGATGCATCTGAAAATAATTTTCTACAAATGAATTCATTAAATAGTGCGGTGAATACTGTACTAATGGGTATGACGCTATCGACTCTACGGAAATATTCTGGTGCGCAGTCTTAATGTTAGGTGCATAAAAGACCATTTTATCATTACAGAAGAAAACTTTTTCGAATTTCCCCATATTGTTTTCCGGCAAAAGAAAGGTCGATACAATATCAAGCTTACCTTCAGCTAAGTATCTAAACAGCTCATGCGCTTCTAAATTATATACATTCATTGTGATATTTAGATTATGCTGCTGAAAGTACGCCAAATGCTGATTCATTAAAACATCACCAAGTGCGATTAAGGCGCCAATTGCCAACGTGACCTTGGTACCGCTCAATTTTTTCATATCATACATACAGTCAAATAGTTCACCCATTATTTTCTGTACTTGTACTAAAAATAGTTCGCCAGCTTCGGTTAAATCACTGCCCTTGTTCGAGCGGGTGATAAGTTGAATGCCCACAAGCTCTTCCAGTTTTTTTATTTGGGAACTAAAGGCGGATTGGGTAATATTGGCCTGCTTTGCGGCAGCGGTAAAATTTCTAACTTTGCCGTAAATAATAAAATTCTCCAATTGTTGAATGCTAGGTAATTCTGCCATGATTTCCCCCTATTGGCACAAAGCTGCTAGTCGTGTCATCTGCTTATTGGTAATGAATTCGGCTTGTCTATGATAAATCCTTGCTGCGCGTTAAAACATCGGTAATAGCAAAAAAGGACTATCGCATGTATCGATCTGATCATGCGATAGTCCCTTAATCATCAAATAGAACTTTTTTGTTTTACCCTAAACGAGAATACGTTAATGGCAAATTATTATTTAACCCTTTAGAAAATAGAAATTGATGAATATCCAGTCCATCTACGCGAAATGCCGCTGCACAGCCTTTTAAATACAAGCGCCACATCCGGACAAACCGTTCACCAAATTGGTTTTGTATTTCTTCCGTGTGCTCAGAGAACCTAGCATACCAGTGATCTAACGTTAATGCGTAGTGTAGCCGCAAGCTTTCGGTATGCAGTAAGTGAAAATCTCTTTCTGGAAATTGCTGCAAAATTTCTCGTACAGATGGTACATAACCACCAGGAAAGATATATTTTTTTATCCAGCTATTTTCTTGTGATTCTTCAAAAGAAGTAATTGAGTGCAGTAAAGATAGGCCGCCGTCCACTAATAGACGATTGACTTTATTAAGATACAAGGGAATATTTTCTTTTCCTACATGTTCAAACATCCCAACACTAACGATTTTATCAAACTGGTATCTTGTTTCATCAAGATCTAAATAGTTCACCAGCTCCACTTTGACTAGTTTTTCCAGCCCAAGCTGGTTGATTCGTTCTTGTACTTTGCAGTATTGTTCTTCGCTAAGTGTAATACCGAGCGCATTCACTTGATACAGCTGCGCTGCCTTAATAATTAGCCAGCCCCAGCCACAACCAATATCTAAGAGTTTTTCACCGGGTTTTAAATTTATTTTTTTTAATATATGTTCGATTTTTTGCATTTGCGCCTGCTCTAAAGAATCCGTACTCTGTTTAAAATACGCGCACGAATAGCTCATGCTCTTATCAAGCCATAAAGAAAAAAAGTCATTGCCTAAATCATAGTGGTGTGCAATATTCTGTTTTGCCTGTGTACGCTCTACCATTTTTCCAGCCAGGCGTAAGCCCTTGGCCATGACCTTGTTCTTTGGAGTAAATAACGACGAATTTTTCAGCAAGCGTAATAATTCATCAAAATCCCCTTCATAATCCCAAACGCCATCCATGTAGGCCTCGCCAAACGTCATCGCTGGATCATGAAGCGAACTTAGATTATCAAGTGGCCGATTAAATTGTATGGTAACTTTCGGCAGGACATCACCATAAATCGTTTCTTCACCATCCCAAAACCGCAACCGTATCCCACCATGCTCTAACTTTTCAAATAAGTTTTTTATTGCATGCTTTTCAAAAAATGCAATGCCTGCTGCTTTCATTGCGAATCACCCCGAAACTTATAATCCTATCTTAACCAATTCGCCACAATACCTGCGAGCTTGTGGCGTTATTTGGTGCTTGTGTTTCCACATTATAGCTTTAAAAATTTACTTTGTATAACAGAATAAAACGATTACTATTATAAATTTATATTATAGCGACAAGCTAATGGTCTCTGTATTTAAAACTCAACATATACTTATGTGATTATGAGTGTTGATATGATACAATAAAAGGCGACTGGAGGGGAAAAGATGACTGAGGAAGTTGTTGACTGCCGTTATTGCTGTCACTATTATATTACTTACGATAAGCATTTTCCCTACGGCTGCCGGGCTTTTCGCTTTAAAACGCGCAATAAGCCTTGCATCGAAGTAAAGCTTTCTTCCGGCGAAGACTGTCTGCATTTTACGAAAAAATAACAACTATTTTTATCAAAAAGATAAAAAATACTTGCTTATAGCTAGACAAAATGCTTATTTGTGGTATAATCATTGATAAGAAAAATATTTTTTGGTCAATGGCGACCCCCTTGTATTGATGCAAGGGGGATTTCTGTCTTTTTAGTTTGATAAAATTTTGAAGAGGTGAAGGAAATGCTTAAAGATTTACTCTATGTAATCAAACCAAGCCAGTACAGTAATGAAGATTTAGTTGCACTTCTGAAGAATCATCCGGAAATTCAATTTGCATCTCTTGTTGGTGTCGACCTTGCCGGTAATGACACTGACGAAAAAATTCCTATGTCAACTTTCCAAAAAGATATTGCTGACTTTTTTGCAGGCACGGCTGTACAGACTGACGGTTCTTCCGTGGTACTTACAGGCATTGCTACTTTAAATAATGCGAAAGTTGATATGATCGCTGACCGTGATGTAAACTGGTTTGTTGATTACAACTTTGAACACATTGATGAAGAAACAGGCAAACCGATTGGTACGCTTCGCATTCCTTCCTTCTTAGTGCATGAAGGCAAACGTGTTGATTCTCGTTCTATTTTAGCTCTTTCCATGGAATACGTA
Organism: Pelorhabdus sp. sgz311002; assembly: GCF_056134285.1. NCBI lineage: Bacteria > Bacillati > Bacillota > Negativicutes > Selenomonadales > Sporomusaceae > Pelorhabdus > Pelorhabdus sp. sgz311002. The sequence goes on from NZ_JBWBCL010000012.1 coordinate 69,199, forward strand.
AGAGAAGGCATGATGGATCTTTTCAAAAAATATCCTAATGTTGCAGGCTTAAGCCATGTTAACTTGGCTGATATTGAGGAAATTGTATTCACCGCTGGTACTGAACTTGAATTTTGGGTAAAAACTCCGGCTAACCGCGCTGATGTACAGGAAATGTCGGCTTCTCAGGTTATGCAGGAACAATATTGGCAGAGAACTCGTGGTGAAGTCCGCACTGCTTTAGAGCAAGCGATGGATATGTTGGCTAAATATGGTATGGAACCAGAAATGGGCCATAAAGAAGTTGGCGGCATTAAAGCTAAAATTGATGAAACGGGCCATCTGGCTTATGTTTTAGAACAGCTTGAAATCGACTGGAAATTCTCTACGGCGCTTCAGGCAGCTGACAATGAACTGCAAGCTCGTATTATTGTAAAAGAAGTATTCCGTGAAAACGGTTTGGAAGTTACATTCAAAGCAAAACCAATCATTGGCGTTGCTGGTAGTGGGGAACATACTCACCTTGGCATTGGTGCAAAACTGAAATCCGGTAAATTCGTAAATCTCTACGCTCCGGAAGATATGAAAAAAGACTTCCTCAGCGCAGTTGGTTATGGCGCTATCATGGGTATCTTGAAAAACTACGAAGTAATCAATCCTTTCGTTTCCTCCACAAACGATTCCTTGAACCGTTTGAAACCTGGTTTCGAAGCACCTGTTTGCATCGTAACTTCTTTGGGTCACAGCCCGGCTGTTCCTTCGCGTAACCGTACAATTCTTGCTGGTCTTGTTCGTACTGATAATCCGTTGGCAACTCGCTTTGAAGTTCGCGCCCCAAATCCTTACACGAACTCCTATGTAGCAATGGCTGCATTCTATCTGAGTATGTTTGACGGCATTAAAGCTTGTGTAACAAGTGGCAAAACGACAGAAGGAATTTTGGCGGAACTTTCCAAAGATGCTGGCACCGAAGGCTTCTATCTGGAAAAAGACCGTGCATATCGCAGCGAACATGACGTATTCGAAGATTATACGCCAGAAGAAAGAGATCGTCTCTTTAGCAAACCGCCTGCTACTGTATGGGAAAATCTCGAAGCTTTGAAACAGTATCCTGATAAAGTAGCTGTATTGAAACAAGGCGATATTTTATCTCAGGCAATTATTGATGCGTTTGTTGCTGGCGCATTGACTCGTTGGAAGACCGAAATTCTGAACCGCATTATTCCGGAATATTTGACGCTAATCCAATCCTTTACCTGTCTTCATACAGCTGAGACTGCAAATGATATGGACCTTTACTACTGGGAACAAATTAAAACGATGCGTACCAGCTTGGCGAAAGACAGCTTAGCTCAGAAATGCCTCTTTACTCGTATGAAAGAAGCTATGGCTGACGGCGATTATCAGACTGCTTCTGATTTGCAGATTGAGATTGGAGCTTTGATTGAAGAATTAAAAGATCTTTACGCTTCTTATAAAGCAAACCAACTGTAAGTTGACGCTTTTTAATTAAAAATGAGTAATAAAAAAGAAGCCTGCGGGCTTCTTTTTTTTGTATCTGTACGTTTTTTTAGGGAGGAATAAATAAGAATTTTAGACATAAAAAAACCTGATACATAAGTATCAGGCATTATTTTCATTGGAGCGGAAAACGAGATTCGAACTCGCGACCCTCGCCTTGGCAAGGCGATGCTCTACCACTGAGCTACTTCCGCATCACATCAACAAAAAGTATTATAACATAGTGAACTATAGATGGCAATAGTTTTTTTGATTTTTATTCTGTGTTTTTAAAAATTATAGAAGTTTTTTTGCTGCTGCCAAGGCGGCATCATAGTCAGGATGATTTGTCATTTCTGGTACGACTTCGCTATAGCGGACAACGCCGTCTTTATCAATGATCGTAACGGCACGAGCAAGCAGGCGCAGTTCTTCAACAACGAGGCCATATTGTAAGCCAAAGCTGAGATCACGGTGATCCGAGAGGGTTTTCACATTGTCGATGCCTTTATCGCCGCAATAGCGAGCTTGTGCGAAGGGAAGATCGTTGCTGATTGTGATGATAACTGCATCGGAAAGTTTTCCAGCTTCTTCATTAAAACGGCGGGTCTGCATATCGCAAACTGGCGTATCAATGGAAGGGACGCTGCTAATGATAACAACTTTGCCTTTAAAAGCACTCAACGAAACGGGGGAAAGATCTGGTGCTAAGGCCGTAAAGTCAGGTGCTTTTGCGCCGACAGCTACAGGCGTGCCAACAAGGGTTAAGGGATTTTTTGCAAATGTAATAATTCCTGTACGTTTTTCCATTATGAAAACCTCCAGAATTGTATTTTATATCCATATTTCATAGTTTAGCATAATAATAGGAATGTGTAAACGATAATTGTTATTAAGGCGAAGTTTTTGCTTGGAGACTATTTTGTAATCAAAGCAGTGTTTTTCTTAGGCGATAAAAGAGGATTCCTTTTAGAATCGCCTAATTGTTTTTATATGGATAAAAATATGAAATATACAAAAGCCTTTCATTTGCTGCAACCGTTCTATCGCTCTAAGTGGCTGCCTTATTCCTTTGGCTTACTACTGCTAATCGGTGTTGATATTTTGCAACTGGCTATACCGCGGTTTATTGGCAAAAGTATCGATACATTTCTTACGAACTCAGGGGAACTTTCAGTCTATATTATGTGGCTTACAGTGACAGCTCTACTGATGTTTGTGGGGCGTTATTGCTACAGGCAGCTGCTTTTAGGGACAACGCGGCGATTGGAGGCCTATCTGCGTCAGAGGATTTTCCTCCACGGACTGTGTTTGCCTTTAGCGTATTATGATCAAAAGGGTCCTGGCAATATTATGGCGCTTATGACGAATGATATTACAGCGATTCGTGTCGCTCTGGGACTTGGCAGTATCTTGTTTGTCGATGCCGTTATTATGGGGTTTGCTTCGTTTGTCGTAATGGCAAAAGTAATACATTTTGAACTTTCGCTATGGTCGATTTTACCTCTACCTGTGATTTTATGTATTGCTACGTATATGGGAAAGTCAGTGCATCAACGTTTTCGTCGTGTGCAAGAATCTTTTAGTGACATAACAGACTTTTCACAAGAAATTTTCGCAGGCTTTAAAGTCGTAAAAGGCTTTGCTGTTGAAAAAAATATGACCGAACGGTTTGCTGACAAGAATCGTTCGTTTGTTGCCGCCAGTATGAGCTTAACAAATATTCAGGCAGCCTATGTGCCTGTTACGCATGTTCTGCCTTTTGTCTGTTTTGCTATCGCCTTGTATTTTGGCGGACGTCTAATTATGGCGGGTGAGCTCACTGTCGGTGATTTGACAGCCTTTATTGGGTATCTTGGACTTATTATCTGGCCAGTTATGGGCTTGGGATTTTTGATTAATATGGCGCAACGCGGGTTGGCTTCCATGGAAAGAATTAGTGATTTTTTAGATCAGCCAGTCTATGAAGCAGAAGAAAAGTGCCTCTTAGAGGCTTTGGGCCAGATGGAAACGGAACCACCATTACCAACCAGTTCTGGCGCAAGTGAGAATCGTTCGGCGCCCATTCTTACCTTGCAAAATGTAAGCTTTGCCTATGAACAGTCGCCGCATCTTATTTTGAAAAATGTAAATCTTACGATCCTGCCTGGTGAGAAGGTAGGAATAGTTGGTCGGACTGGTGCGGGAAAGTCCACCTTATTTCGACTGCTGCTTCGCCTTTACGAGCCGCCAGCAGAAACCATATTTTTGGGCGACAAAGAAATTCATAGTTATTCCTTTAGTGATCTTAGAAATTTTTTTGCTTATGTACCACAAGACAATAGCCTCTTTTCTAAAACGATCGGCGAAAATATTGCTTTTGATCGAGAACATGGTAAAGCTGATATTTTGCGCGCTGCCGAGTTAGCTGTCGTTACGGAGGATATTGACAGCAAGCCAGAAGGCGTCGATACAGAGCTTGGTGAAAGAGGAAAGCAGCTTTCAGGCGGACAGCAGCAGCGAGTGGCAATTGCTAGAGCTATTATTAAGGATGCGCCTTTCTTACTTTTAGATGACGCTTTTTCAGCGCTTGACTATGAACACGAGGCCAGACTGCTGAAAAATATGAACTTGTTTACAGCGGGCAGGACTACATTGATTGTTTCGCAGCGGATTGCTGCTGTAAGACGCTGTGACCGTATTGTAGTTTTGGACCAAGGTGAAATTAAAGAGCAAGGAACGCACGAAGAACTTGTGGCGCGGCGCGGTCTTTACTATGAAATTTATGAGCAGCAGCTGTTAACGGAAGAACTCGCTGTCGGGGATGGTGAAAGTCTGTGAAGACCTTTAGCGATCGAAAAATGATTGCCATTTTGTCGCGTTTTGCCGCGCCCTTTACTGGCTGGATTATTTTAGCTGTTTTGTTGATTTTGGCGGGAACAGCCTTAGAACTTTACCGCCCTTACTTACTGAAATTAGCGATTGATAGTCAAATTACGAGTCTGAATTTGGCTGGTTTACAGGAAACCGCACTGCTTTATGGTTTGACAATTGTTGGTAGTGTGGTTCTTTCCTATGGTGAAAACTATATTTTGCAGTATATTGGTCAGCTTATTATTTATCAGATTAGGCAAAAAGTATTCTGTCATCTGATTTATGAGAAGTTTAGTGAACTAGAACGACAAAAGGTGGGGCAACTTGTAACACGAGTTACAAATGATACCGATGCCATTCGTGACCTCTATACGGATGTTATTGTTGCGTTTATCAGCGATATATTGATTTTAGCTGGTATCTTAATTGCTATGTTCTGGATGAATTGGCAGCTTGCTAGTGTAGCTGTGATTGCCCTGCCAATTATGGCTGTGTTGGCGCTAACTTATCAAAAGTATGCTAGGGCCGCCTATCGCCAGGTACGAGCGAAAACCGGAGCGTTAAATGGTTTTTTGCAGGAATATAGCGCCAATATTATGATCGTGAAGGCTTTTGCCCGCTTCCGACGCACGAAGCAGGAATTTGAGTCTGTTAGTGAAGACTATGTACAGGCTGGATTGCAGGAAGTTCGTACGTTTGCCTTGTTTCGTCCGCTAGTTGATCTCATTTATACGGCTGTTGTCTTATGTGTGTTGGCTTATGGCGGCTTCCTCCATAAGAAAGGTCCTCTGGAAGTGGGAGTTCTTGTTGCTTTTTTACGCTATGTGGAAATGTTTTTCTGGCCGATAAAAGATATTGCGGAAAAATATAATCTGTTGCAATCGGCGTTAGCGGCGGCAGAGCGAGTTGCGGCTTTGCTTGAAGGGGATAAACCGGCAGAAAATCATGAAGATGAGTCTCCGGATTGCTATTTTCAAGGACGCATTCGTTTTGAAAATGTATGGTTCGCTTATGAGGGCGAAGAGTGGGTGTTAAAAGATGTGAGCTTTTCACTGGAAGCAGGAGAGTTTGTCGGTATTGCCGGGTTTTCCGGTTCCGGCAAATCAACTTTAGTTAACTTGCTGGCTCGCTTTTATGAACCGCAGCGAGGCGCTATTTACTTGGATGAGGTGGATATTCGCCATATTCCCTTGGCAGTGCTCAGAAGAACGATTGGTATTGTCTTTCAAGAAGTTCGGTTATTTAAAGGAACTGTTTATGAAAATCTTGCGCTATATGATAATGCGATTTCCCGCGAGGCAGCTGTCGAAGCGGCGAAACAGGCCAATGCCCATGCCTTTATTGCACGACTGCCCGATTCTTATGAAACGTTGATTGGTTATCAAGGCGCGTTGTTATCAGCAGGCCAGCGACAGCTTATATCGCTAGCAAGGGTTTTATTGCGGCCAATTCAAATTTTAGCTCTTGATGAAGCGACATCAAGTATTGATAGTGAAACAGAAAAACTAGTCCAAGAAGCTTTTGCGCGGTTGTCTAAGGAACGGACGATGCTCGTAGTGGCGCATCGACTATCTACGATTGAACAAGCTGATAAAATCCTCGTTATGGACCAAGGGGAGATTGTAGAATCCGGCTCGCATCAAGAATTGTTGCAACTAGAAGGTTTTTATGCACGGCTCCATCAAAGTCAGCTTCATGCGCTTAAAGAAGCGCTTTAGCTATGGTAGAATAAATAAAAGTGGTAGAAAGGGGCGATAGGTATGAACCTAGGAAAATGGCATCAATATTATGTAAAAGAGAAACTGACAACGCTTATTGCTATTACTACCGTTATATTAGCCGTAGTAGCTACTCTGGCATCGTTCAAAGCGGCTGGGTATGGTAATAAAATGGTTCTCATGCAAAATCAAGCGTCAGATCAGTGGAATTTTTATCAAGCTAAGGGAATTAAAGAGACGGAATATCAGACACAACGTGATATGATGCTGTTAGTGTTGGGGCAATTTTCGAATGAAGCACTGCAGCAAAAAATAGCTGAATATGATAAGACAGTTCAGCGTTATTCAAAAGAAAAAGACGAGATCATGGCTGATGCCAAAAAGTTTGAACAAGAGCGCGATCAGGCCAAAGTTTTTAACAGTATGTTTGGACAAGCTTTGATTTTTTTGCAAGTCGGAATTTTATTAACATCACTGGCGTCCATCAATAAGACGGCTGCTTATTGGTATATGGGCGGCGCGTTTGGCTTAATCGGTATCTTTTATTTTGCTTATACTATGTTTCTCAGTTTATAATAAAAGAAAGGCATTAATGCAAGGAGGCGCTTATATGGATAAAGCTTGGGTAGAAGAACGCATAGAGGCTTTGGCTGGTTTTAGTGAACCGGGAGAAGGCGTGACTCGTCTGGCTTATACACAGCACGATCAAGCAGCTAGCGCGTATATTATAAAAGAAATGCAGAATTTAGGATTAACGATTCGCCGTGACGCTGCCGGTAATATTATTGGCCGGCTAGAAGGGAGCGATGCAACGGCTCCAGTCGTAGCTACAGGATCCCATATTGATACTGTCCCAGCAGGCGGAAAGTATGATGGCGTAGCGGGGGTTGTTGCTTCGCTGTTGGCCGTGAAGAAACTTCAGGCGAAAGGTCAACTTACCCATCCAGTAGAAGTGATTGTCTTTGCTTGTGAAGAAGCCGGACGCTTTGGGTTTGCCACAATTGGCAGTAAAGTAATGACTGGATCTCTGCCGATACATACTTGGAAAAAGGCTGTAGATAAGCAAGGTATTACTTTGCCAGAGGCTCTCGCTACACAAGGGCTTTCTATTGAGAATCTAGGCAGTGCTGCCCGAAGCCGTGATGAATTTAAATGCTTTTTAGAGCTTCACATTGAACAGGGCGCTATCTTAGAAACGGCCAAGGAAAAGATTGGTCTTGTTACGGCCATTGCAGCACCAACGCGTCTTAAAGTAACCATCGAGGGGCAAGCGGCCCATTCTGGGGCGACACCTATGGAATGTCGTCGTGATGCCTTAGTTAGTGCGGCGAAAATTATATTAGCTGTGCGGGAAATTGCGTTAGAACAGTCTTATTGCGGGACGGTTGGAACAGTAGGGATGGCAACGGTTTTACCTGGTGCAATGAATATTGTGCCAGGAAAAGTGGAACTGGGAATTGATATTCGCGGCGTTGATTCGGAAAGTATTCTTACTTCAATTCAGGATTTGAAAGATTTTATCAGCAACTTGGCAGAAGAAGAGGAGACGCCTGTGGCGATTGATGTGCTTACGTCTGATCGACCTGTACAGCTTGACAAAAAAATGATTGGTCTGTTAGAGGGAATCTGCCGCCGCAAAAAAGCGGCCTATCGTCAAATGCACAGCGGCGCTGGTCATGATGCCATGCATATGGCAAAACTTACGCCGACCGCTATGATTTTTATTCCCTGCAAAGAAGGGATCAGCCATAATCCGGCAGAATACGCCGCAACCGAAGATATCTTATATGGCGTAGAGATTTTGACAGAAGCGCTATATGAACAAGCGAAATAGTTTGAACAGCTAAAAAACAAGCACTCCTTTTACACATGAGAAATATTACCGTCTAGTATTTATGTAAACTCAATGGTATGATGGTATTAAATTTGTGTGAAAGGAGTGCCTGAATGAAACGAACTATACATGTTATTTTAGTTACTGCTATGGTCTATTGTTCTACTTCTGTGCTGGCCCTAGAGCAGGCTCAGGCAAGCGCTCCAGCGGATCAGCTTGTGGCTTTATTGGCTGGGCAGGCTTCCAATCAGACCGTGCAGAGCATTGAACAGATCCTAAATTTAAAACAAAAGCTGGAGCAAGGTAAAAAGGCAGATATTCTTACGACTCTCGCGCAAACTGTTGCGGCAAGTCAAATCCCGAGCGGCCAAGCGGCTGCTGCTTTACCTCAGGTAGTAAGCGGCAATAAAGTGAGCGAGGTCTTGCAGCAATCGGTCCAAACCGAACTTATTAAGGAAGTCAGTAGCGTTTTAGCTCCTTATAAAGATAGTATTCAAGCTTTGACACAGCTTTTTGGGCAAACCAAACTGGAGCCGTCTATTGCAACAGGATCGTCTACTTCAGCACCTGTTGGCGCGCCGAGCGATTACAGTAAGGTTCTTTCGGTGATGACTACGGCCTATGGTCCCGGTACGCTTGATAATGGGCATTGGGGAAATTATGATTATTTTGGCAATCCTTTGCATCAGGGAATCGTTGCTGTCGACCCTGCGGTCATTCCGATGGGAACCAAACTTTGGATTCCAGGCTATGGCTATGGAATTGCCAATGACCAGGGAAGTGCAATCAAGGGCAACCATATTGACTTATTTTTCCCGAATCGTCAGGATGCCTTAGATTATGGCATCAAAAATGTACAAATTTATGTATTGAAGTAGTCGGTATTTATACCGGCTTCTTTTTTTATGGGGATATGGCATTGTCTTTTGGCATATGATCTTTTGAATAGCAATTTCAAGGGGGCATCCAAGTGAGGGCAATGACAGTTCGTTTGACAAGACCGACTCTATTTTATGGAACGGTTTTATTACTGCTAGTAACCTTTGCGCTAGGGATTGTAAGCTATGACTATTTCGATGAGCTAGATTTTACCTTGGAAGATCAGACAGGGCCGATCGAACCAAGCGGTTCCGTCAGTTTAGTAATTAAAGTGGCGGAACGGATTTTAGAAGTTTATGATAATGGCCAGCTTATCAAAAAATACCGCATTGCTGTGGGGAAAAGCTCCACGCCGACGCCGATTGGCGAATGGGTTGTTGTTTGGAAGGATTATAATTGGGGCAGCGGTTTCGGGACACGTTGGATGGGACTGAATGTACCTTGGGGTACCTATGGCATTCACGGAACGAATCAACCCTGGTCTATCGGTCAATTCACGAGCCACGGCTGCATTCGTATGCGCAATAAAGATGTGGAAGAGCTTTTTGAAAAAGTCCCGATTGGCACAACTGTACGGATTGAAGATCGACGCAAAAAAGTCAACCGTGTTCTAAAATATCAAATGACAGGCCCTGATGTGGCAATTTTGCAACTTAAATTGCAAAGTATGGGCTATCTATTATCACGAGCCGACGGGATTTTTGGACGGTCTACAGAAGACGCTGTCAAACAATATCAAGAAGCTAACGGTTTTCTTTCTAATGGAATTGTGGATAAAAATTTAGCAGAAAAACTAGGTATTTAGGAAAAAAATGGGATTCCAATAGCGGGAAAATTGACTAATTTACAATTTTATAGTAAAATAATAAAAGCCGAATCTTATTTTAAAAAATAAGTACGGGGGAACCGATATAGATAGGGGTGAATCCGCGTATATGCGGTAGGGCGTTCTGACTATTCTCTTTTGCCCGAATCCGACAGCTAACCCCGGAGGCAGCAGCCCCAGTTAGTTTTTATGCATGGCAATGCACGACAGCTAACTTCGGAGGCTAGACGCTTTTGAAGTTTTTTCATTTTTTTAGATGGAAATACTTTGGAGGGCGCAAAAAGAGAGGTGAATCGATGAGAAACGCTTTAGTGGTACTATGGGTATTCCTGGTCCTTTTCGTTTCGTCGACAGTAACTTTCGCCGCTCCTGGCGATACGCCGCTTATACGGGGAATGCGGGGCAATGATGTGCATTATGCGCAAAAGTTACTTGCCGAAACCGGTTACTACACGGGAGAGATTGATGGGGTTTTTGGCGGCATGACGCTTCACGCAGTGATTGCTTTTCAGCGCAGTGTCAACTTACCGGCAAATGGAGTCATCAATCGTGATACGATTCTTTATTTACAACGTGCAGGTACAGATATTAGCCGATATAACCGATCGATAGTAATGAATGCTACAGGCTATTCAGCTTATGATCCCGGAAACGGAAGCTACACCTCGCAGGGGCATTTACTGCGGCGAGGCCTTGTAGCAGTGGATCCGAATGTGATTCCGCTGGGAACTCGTCTTTATATACCAGGATATGGTTTTGCTGTGGCTGATGATACAGGCGGCAGCATAAGAGGTAATTTTATTGATTTGGCTTTTGATAGTCATGGTGAAGCTCTTTCCTTTGGAAGGCAGATTGTGACTGTATACATTTGTGACTGACAGGCATTTTGCCTGTTTCTTTTTTTATCATTTCACCATTTTATAAGGAGGATTCCCTTTGAACGCGTATATGGACCGCTTGAAAGAAAACTTGGAATTTATTTATGATCGAAACCCCTTTGTACAGTTGTTAGAGATGCGGCTTGTTCAACTGGAAAGTGGTAAAGCGGTCTTGACCATGCCTGTCGTAATGGATAAACATACGAATCTGCATGGAATTGCTCATGGTGGAGCATTGGCGTCGCTAGCAGATACAGCAATGGGTGTTGCCTGCGGTACCCTTGGTAGTAAAGTCGTTACTGTCGATATGAATATTAACTTAATGCAGGGAGCTAGGCCAGGGGGGACTATTTCGGCAAAGGCGGAAGTGCTCCATCATGGGAAAAGCACCATTGTAGTAGACGCTGGTATTTTTAGCGAAGAAGGCAAGCTGTTAGCGAAAAGCCGCGGAACTTTTTTTGTCGTAGGCAGATTCATTGAGGAGGATGAACTGGATTGAAGGAAATTGTGATTCCTACCGACACTGGGGAACTCGCTGGAATTTGGCACGAAGCTTCGGCGAAAACTGAGAAAGTATTTATCATTTCTCACGGTTTTAACGGGTCGATTGATGGGACAAGTCGGGCTGAACTATTAGCGGAAGCCGTTGCTCAGCTCGGGTTTCATGTGCTTCGCTATAAATTCACGCCTTGTCAAAAGTTGTCTTGTCAAATTGAGGAACTCGGATATGCCGCTTTGTATGCACGGCAGAATCTTGGGTCTAAACTATATCTTTTAGGCCGCAGCATGGGCGGCAGCGCTTCGTTAGCTTTTGCTCATCAAGATCAAGCGATTGAAGCGTTGTGTCTGTGGGCAACGCCAGGCGATCTACCGGAAACCTTTCGCCTTGCTTTAGGTGATGACTACAATAAATTAGCAGCGGGTGAAAATATTACAGTAAGCGATGATACCGGCTCACTTACCTTGACGCCTGATTTTATACAGGATTTTGTCAATTATCCTTTATTTCGTTATGTGCAAGAATTGGGAGAGGTACCTGTACTTGTGCTGCATGGAGATCAAGATCAAGTCGTACCAGTCCAGCAGGCTCATAAAATGTACGAAACGGCCTTAGAGCCGAAAAAGTTGGTTATTATTCGCTCTGGTGATCATCAGTTTAAAGAAGTAGCCGACCAAGCTAGAGTTGCTGTGGTCCAGTGGTTGAAAGGGTTAGAATAAGCTGAATAGAAAGTTTACCAAGCTTCTATACTATTTCGTAAGAAATGGTAGGAGTGTGGACGCTTTATGATACTTGCGTTTTTATCAGGCATTCTAATGGCGGTGCAGGGATCGTTAAATGCAGCTTTAGGTAAAGTCGTTGGTCTGTTAGAGGCGGCTTTCATTGTTCATGCTACTGGTCTTATCGTGCTAAGTGTAGCTCTTTTTGGCCTTCGTCTTGGTAAGGGAGCTTTTTCTCTGCCTAATGTACCTTGGTACTTATACTTGGGTGGTTTGCTTGGGGTACTTATTGTTTATCTTGTGGCTGCAAGTATTCCGAACGTTGGTGTAGGAACGGCAACGACGGCGATTATAGTCGGGCAAGTTTTGACCGCTTTAGTGATCGATCATTTTGGACTATTTGGGTTAGAAGAAAATCACTTTGTGATCCGCCAAGGAGTCGGCCTGGTTTTACTTGCCATAGGCGGTAAACTTTTGTTACAATAAAGCATATTGGCTTATTTACATATTCCGTATGATTACGATTTAGGAGGTTTCCTATGAATTTTGAGCTTTCGTCAGATCAAACAGCCTTACTGCGTATGGTGCAGGATGTTGTTGCTCAAGAAATTATTCCTTACGCCCGGGAAATGGACGAAAAAGCAGAACTGAGACCTGAACTGATTCAGACACTGAATGACGCTGGTTTATTAAATTTAACAGTTCCAGAAGAGTTTGATGGACCTGGTCTTGATGCGCTTACGATTGCAATGCTTTATGAAGAACTCGGTCGGGGCGATGCTGGTGTGGCAACATCAATCGCTGCTAATGCCTTAGCGTCATATCCAGTTTTAATTCATGGTAATGATGAGCAGAAAAAATACTTCTTTGATTTTTTAAATTCGGGAAGACTTGCTGCTTTTGCTTTAACAGAACCTGGAGCAGGCTCTGACGCCGGTAGTGTAGCAACATCTGCTACCAAAGATGGCGATGATTATATTTTAAATGGTACGAAGTGTTTTATTACTAACGGCGGCATTGCTGATATTTTTGTTATTTTTGCGAATGCCCGTAAATCAGCAGGGATTCGTGGACTTACTGCTTTTATTGTTGACCGCGATACGCCTGGTTTTTCCGTTGGCAAGCACGAAGAAAAAATGGGAATTCGTTCTTCCAATACATGTGAACTGATTCTTGATAATGTTAGAGTACCTGCTTCCCGCCGTTTAGGTAAGGAAGGTCAGGGCTTTAAAATTGCGATGAAAACGTTAGATGCTGCTCGTCCGTTTGTAGGCGCTGTGTCTGTAGGGATTGCTCAAGCTGCTCTCGATTTTGCTGTGAAATATGCTAGAGAACGGCAACAGTTCGGTAAAGCTATTGCATCTTTTCAATTAGTACAAGCTATGGTTGCCGATATGGCTATGCAGCTTGAAGGCGCTAGATTAATGGTGTATAAAGCTTGCTGGTTAAAAGATCAAAATATGCCTTTTTCGAAAGAAGCGGCGATGGCAAAATGTTTTGCCGCCGATGCAGCGATGAAGATTACGACAGATGCCGTACAAATTGTTGGCGGGTATGGCTATTCTAAAGAATATCCTGTAGAACGCTATATGCGTGATGCTAAAATCATGCAGATTTATGAAGGCACAAACCAGATTCAACGTCTTGTTATTGCCAACCAAATTTTATACTAAGCTTATAAGAAACCCTTGCTGAGGCAGGGGTTTTTCTTTTATAAAATTTACATAAAAAATACTTGCTTTTTATGAGGTAGATCCTTTATAATATAAAAGTGTTCTGACACAAGTAAATATTATGGGATTATAGCTCAGTTGGTTAGAGTACCACGTTGACATCGTGGGGGTCACTGGTTCGAGTCCAGTTAATCCCACCAACAAAGAAGAGACTTTCAGATTTTTATCTGAAAGTCTCTTTGCTTTACACGACTATTTTCTATAAATTATATTTTTGTAAATTTTAGTAGTAAAGTAAAAATTAGTATACCTTTATGTTATAATAAAGGCAAAATTTATTACTTTGCGAGGTGCAAATATGGCAGGCATATCAGAGTTTGATGCATTAGTGAAATCAGCAGAAATGATACAAAAAATCATTCCTTTAGATTGCGGTCTTATGGTTTGTGATTCTGGTGGAATGATTGTTAAATTTGTTCCGGCAGAAACCTTTGATATGCAGGTAAAAGAAGGGACTAGCATTGCTAAAGGCGGATCTATGGGAGAGTGCATGAGCACAGGGAAGCCTATCACTAAGATTGTTCCGAAAGAACTTTATGGTGTGCCAATTAAGTCAATCTCTTTTCCCATTTTAGAAGCTGGAAAACTCGTCGGAGGCTTTGCTCTCGGCATTAGCTTAAAAACTCAACAAGGCTTAATGGAAGCGGCGGGAACAATTGCTGAGACGTCAGAACAAATGACAGCAACAACGGAAGAACTTGCTGCTACGGCTACTCATTTGTCGCAAGGCTTAGCCGCGATTGGACAGATTGGCGAAAAAGTAGTGACAGAAGTGAAAAATACCGATGAAATTTTGCGGTTTGTCAGTGAAGTAGCAGCAAATTCGAATTTACTTGGCTTAAATGCCGCCATTGAGGCTGCTAGAGCTGGCGAATATGGCCGTGGTTTTGCTGTCGTAGCGGAAGAAATTCGCAAGATGGCTGTAAATAGCGCAGATGCTGTTAAGGATATTAAAGTCATATTAAATAAAATTAAAGCAGAAGGCGAAAATTTGAAGCATACGGTCGATCAAAATGTGACGGTGGCGGAACGGCAGGCAGCGGCAACAGAGGAAATTGCCGCCTCCATGCAATCGCTAACCTCATCAGCTACTCAGGTCGAGCAGGTAGCTCGTCAGTTATAATTTATTCAAAGAAAAGGCTTCCGATCTTCGGAGGCCTTTTTATTTTGTTCTATATCTAGTCATTTTCCATAAGTTGTATTTCTGCAAATTTTAGCAGTAAAGTAAAATTTAGTATGCCTTTATGTTATAATGAAGTAGAAATCTATTACTCTATGAGGTGGAAAAATGGCAGGCATATCAGAGTTTGACGCATTAGTGGGAGCAGCGGAAATGATGCAAAAAATCATTCCTTTAGACTGCTGTGTTATGGTTTGTAATTCCGAAGGTGTTATTGTAAAATTTGTTCCAGCAGAAACCTTTGATATGCAGGTAAAAGAAGGGACTGGCGCTGCTAAAGGCGGAGCTTTGGGCGATTGCATGAATACAGGGAGACCTGTTAGCAAGATTGTTCCGAAAGACCTTTATGGAGTGCCGATTAAAGCAACGGCTTTTCCAATTCTTGAAGCCGGAAAGTTAGTTGGGGGCATTGCTCTTGGCATTAGCTTAAAAAATCAGCAAGGTTTAATGGAAGTAGCGGAAACCATTGCTTCGACGTCAGAACAAATGACAGCAACAACGCAAGAACTTGCTGCGACGGCCACTCATTTGTCGCAAGGCTTGGCAACGATTGGACAGATCGGTGAAAAAGTAGCGACAGAAGTAAAAAATACTGATGAAATTTTACGATTTGTTAGCGATGTAGCAGCAAATTCGAATTTACTTGGCTTAAATGCCGCCATTGAGGCTGCTAGAGCTGGTGAACACGGCCGAGGCTTTGCCGTCGTAGCAGAGGAAATTCGTAAGATGGCTGTAAATAGTGCTGATGCCGTTAAGGATATTAAAGTGATATTAAATAAAATTAAAGCAGAAGGCGAAAATTTGAAACATACAGTTGATCAAAATGTGACAGTGGCGGAACGCCAGGCAGCTGCGACGGAAGAAATTGCCGCGTCGATGCAATCGCTAGCCTCATCGGCTACTCAGGTTGAACAGGTAGCTCGTCAATTGTAATTTATTACAGCAGGGGAGATCAGTATGGCAGTTACGCTTGAAGGAAAATTAGTGATCGCAATTTCTTCGCGCGCCCTTTTTGACCTTGATGAAAGCAATCGGGTCTTTGAAGAGAAGGGCGAAGAGGCCTATGCTAAATTTCAAATGGATCGCGAGAATGAATTACTTGCCTGCGGCGTAGCTTTTCCGCTGATTGAACGACTGTTAGCCTTGAAAGACCCGCAGACAGGCCAAAATATGGTTGAAATTATTTTGCTTTCGAAAAATGATCCGAATACAGGTCTTAGGGTATTTAATTCCATTGAAACGCGCTCATTAGATATTACCCGTGCCGCTTTTACGCGGGGGCGCCCGCCTTACAAGTATTTAAAGGCTTTTAAAGCCGATCTGTTTTTATCAGCGAATTCAGAGGACGTAAAGCTGGCTTTGCAAAACGGTTATGCCAGTGCGACAATTTTTTCCGGCGGCTATTTACAGCAAAAAGAAAAAAACGGCGCTGACGATGGGGAAATTCGTATCGCTTTTGATGGTGACGCCGTAATTTTTAGTGATGAAGCGGAACGTGTCAATGTGGAGCAGGGGTTGGAAGAGTTTAAAAAAAGCGAAGCGGAAAAATCAGAAATTCCGTTAGCGCCAGGTCCGTTTAAAGCCTTTCTAGCGGCTTTGAATCGTCTGCAGGCTGCTTATAAGCCGTTTCATAAGCGACCGATTCGAACGGCTCTCGTAACAGCGCGGAGTGCGCCTGCTCATAAGCGGGCGATTAAAACGTTGCGTGCCTGGGGAATTAGTGTTGATGAGGCTTTTTTCCTTGGCGGTCTTGATAAGGCTGATATATTAGAAAGTTTTGCACCACATATTTTCTTTGATGATCAACATACTTACTGTGTGAATGCAGCTCGTGTCGTACCGACAGGCCATGTGCCGAGCGGTGTTACAAATCATGAATGAATGTAGCAGAAAAACTTCTCTTATATAGGGAAGTTTTTTTGTTTTTGAGTATTTTTTACAATGGCGCATATACTAGCAATAGGACATCACTGTTTTCCCTGTGACCAAAGTAAGCTATACAGGTGGTTTTTTAGTTGGAGGGATGACGATGTGCCCCTATCAAGATCAATGTTGGGAACAGTGTCCGGCGCAGCTTTATAAGGCGTCGTTTGAATCTTGTGCGAGATTTAAATTAGCCAGTGTTATTGGGATTGATAAGGTGCCTGTGACGATGAAGGCAATGGATTATGCTTTCATTGCGCCTTATATCCGCTCTTTTAGCGGCAACGAATAGTAGGATGGCAATAAACCGGCAGAGAGATCTCTCTTTGCCGGTTTATTCTTTCAGGGGTATTAAGTTATGTTTACGCAATTTTTTTAATACAGCCGTATGGGATAAGCCTAGTGCGAGGCCGAGCTGTCGAGAAGTATGATGTTCCTTCAGGGCAAGTTGTAACACTTCTTTTTCTGTTTCGTCAAGCTGGGCTTTTAGCAGCTTGTTTTTTTTCTTTGCTTGATTTGCTGCTGCATATACCGGTGGAAGTGTATGGTGGAGAATAATATGATCAGATAAGATAATATTTCCTGTCACAATGTTGATCGCTCGTTCTATTACATTTTCTAATTCTCGGATGTTGCCGGGCCAATTATAAGCAAGAAGCTTTTGGAGAGCTGTTTCGCTAATGGTGTCTACTTGTTTTTGCAGACGAGTTGAAAAACGATCTAAAAATACTTGCGCTAACTGAGGAATGTCTTCAGGGCGGGCGCGAAGCGGTGGAATAAATAAAGGAATTACATTTAAACGGTAATAAAGGTCTTCACGAAATTGGTTTTTTTGAATCATTTCTTCTAAATTCCGGTTGGTGGCCGCTAAAATTCGTACATTTACTGAATTTTCGCGAGGGCTTCCTAGTCGGCGGACTTTTTTATCTTGAAGTACACGGAGTAACTTTGCCTGAAGATGGGTGGATATTTCCCCAATTTCATCAAGAAATAAGGTTCCATCTTGGGCTAATTCAAACAGCCCTTGTTTGCCGCCTTTACTGGCGCCAGTGAAAGCGCCTTCCTCATAACCGAATAATTCGCTTTCTAAGAGCGTATCAGGAATAGCGGCGCAGTTGACGGGAATAAAAATTTTATGGCTGCGCGGTGAAGCGGCATGAAGAGCTCTGGCAAAGAGCTCCTTGCCTGTGCCTGTTTCGCCGCGGATCAGTACAGTCGAATCGCTGCGAGCATAGGTTTTTGCTAAGGTAATGACTTGCTGCATTTCTGTGCTGCTATAGGTAATTTCCTCGAAGGTCAAGGGGAGCTGCGCGGTCACGGTTTGGACGAGGGCTCGAACATCACTGATATCTTTTAAAATAGCTACAGCGCCAATAATACGCCCTGACTGATCGAAAATGGGTCGACCGCTTGTTAGATAATGACTGTTGGTTTTTTCTAAGATGACTTCCTGATTGTTGTAAACATGGCCGGAGCGAAGTGCCGCAAAAATGGCCATATCTTCTGGTAGAAAGTTGCTTAAGGGGTGACCGATTACTTTGTGGGCTGGTACACGGAGAATGCGTTCGGCGGCTGGGTTATATTGGGTAACGCGTCCCTGCTGATCAATACTTAAAATGCCATCGCCAATGGCCGTAAGGACGGCGCGTATTTCTTCCGCTTTTAGTTGGTGCGGCATAAGATCAATTTCGCTGACTGTTAAAATACCCTCGATTTCTTGTAGTCTGGCCATGATTTTCTCTTTTTCGTCAGGATTTGTGATATCCACCTCTAAATAAATTGTTTTTAATTCAACTTCCATGGAAATGATATTGATATGCTCTTTGGCGAGACAACGCGATAAATCAAGAATCAAGCCGACACGGTCGATATTTGGCAGCTTTAAGCGCAAGGATATCACTCTTTTCTTTTACGTTAAGGTGCTAATTGGCTAAATCATAGCAAAAGTCCTTTTTGGAAACTAAAAATTCCAGTGGAATTTTTTAGTTCCGGAGTCTGGAAACTTTTCCTTACAAAGGCTTTTTTTATCTATTAGAAACGGCTACTTTTTTTGGCATGGTTTTTGCAAATATTTAATATAGGTAGATGGGGAGCTTGACGTTTTAATCATAAGGGAGGTTTTACGATGATCATTGGAGTAGCAAAAGAAATCAAGAATAATGAAAATCGCGTGGGCTTGACGCCAGCAGGAGCGGTAGCGCTGCGGGAAGCTGGCCACAAAGTATTAGTGGAAGTAAGTGCAGGAGTCGGCAGCGGGTTTGCCGACGAAGAATATGTAAAAGCTGGCGCTGTTATTTATAAGAATAAACAGCAGCTTTTTGATGATGCGGAAATGATTATTAAAGTTAAGGAACCTTTAGCACCGGAATATGAGCTCTTTCATGAAGGGCAGATCCTTTATACGTACCTTCATTTGGCGCCAGAACCAGAATTGACGCGAGCATTATTGGCAAAAAAAGTTGCTGGAGTCGCCTATGAGACCATTGAGGGAGCTAATCGTACGCTGCCGCTGTTATCACCAATGAGCGAAATTGCTGGACGGATGTCGATTCAAGTCGGTGCGCAATTTTTAGAAAAACACTATGGCGGTAAAGGGCTTTTATTAGGCGGGGTAGCTGGTGTGGCCCCTGGCCAAGTTGTGATTATCGGCGGCGGGATTGTTGGTACGAATGCGGCAAAAATTGCCGTTGGTATGGGAGCTAAAGTAACAATCATTGATCGCTCGCTAGATCGCCTCCGCTATCTTGATGATATTTTCGGCAGTCGAGTTGTTACTGTTATGTCAAATAGCTATAACATTGCTCAGTGGGTGAAACAGGCTGATCTTCTCGTTGGGGCCGTATTGATTCCTGGTGCTAAAGCGCCGAAACTCGTTAGCGAAGAAATGGTTCAGACAATGGCCGAAGGATCTGTGATTGTTGATGTGGCAATTGATCAAGGCGGATCGATTGCTACAATTGACAGGGTGACGACCCATAGCGAGCCCGTATATAGTAAACATGGCGTTTTACATTATTCTGTGGCGAATATGCCGGGCGCTGTGGCCAGAACATCGACTTTAGCTTTGACAAATGCTACCTTACCTTTTGCTTTATCTATTGCTGGTAAAGGATTAGAGCAGGCGCTAAAAGCGGATGCTTTTTTAGCGAAAGGACTCAATGTTTATCAAGGAAAAGTCACCTATGAAGCAGTGGCTAAGGGGTTGAATCTCCCTTATTTTTCGTTGGCAGAAGTTCTTGGTTAACTTGGTTAAGGTAGTGTCTTCATGATGTAGAAATTTTGATAAAGAGCTGTCAGCCTAGTATTGCCGCGTCTTTTAAGGCATTCTAGCTGACAGTTTTTCTTGTTTGTAGAATCTTGTATAATAAAGAGGTTTTTTCCTAGATATAGCGAAAAATAGCTTTAGAGGAGGGGCTTGTATGTCGCCATTTCGCTATATTGTTGTCAATACATCGGTTGTGCGAAAACTTTATATTGGTTTTGCTGGTGTTATTTTTTCGATTGTAGTTATGATCGGTTATGCCTATCACAATAGTCAAGAAGAGTCGAAAATACTTGACTGCAATCGACATACTTATCAAATTATGCAGCGCACTGATGGGCTGTTGGTGAGCCTAATCAATATGGAAACAGGAATTCGCGGCTACATAGTGACGGAGGAACCGCTTTTTTTAAGCCCTTATCAACAAGGAAAAGCTGAATTTGAAGAGCATTTAATGGATATAAAAAATCTTGTGATAGACGACCCTTTGTTGCAGAGTCGTATTGCAAAACTAGAAAGACTGGAAACAGAGTGGAATCAGAAAATACTTTTGCCAGGTAAAGTACCTGATAATGATATAATGTTTGAGCGGAAGCGGCAGATGGATGAAATGCGCGCCATTTTGCAATCCATTACGGCTGATCAACGGCAAGTACTAGCTGATCGATCTTTGATTTTGGAAGAAAGTAAGAATCGCTTGCGACAGATGTTAATTGCTGGAGGTTTTTTAAGTCTGGGGCTGCTTGCTGTTATTATTCCAGCTTTAGTGCTGGACCTAAAGGCGAGAAAGCGCAAGGAAGACACGTTAAAAGAGTTAAATGAAGGTTTAGAACGAAAAGTCTATGAGCGAACCATTGCTTTATCTGATATGAATGCCATGCTTGAAGAAGAAGTGAGTGAACGTCAGGCAGCAGAGGACTTGCTTTTGGAAAATCATCAAGCGCTCCTGGTGAGTGAAAATCGCTACCGTGGTCTCTTCGATCATATGAAAAAGGCGTTTATCTATTGTAAGCTTTTGTTAGATCGCGATGGAGCAGTGATTGACGGAGAGATTCTCGATGTAAACCATTCTTTTATTGAACAATTTTGTCGCCTCGTGCCAGGCTTTTCTTGGAGCGGACGAAAAATTTCCGAGGTATCTTGCAATGAACTGAAGCTGGTTTTTGATTGCTTGAAAGAGTATGGTTCGCAAGTTTTGCAGCCGACAAGTTTGAGTTTTGAGCGGATTTTGGAAGTGGGTGACAAATGCTATCAAATTTCCGCCTATAGCCCTGAACCTTATTATGTGGCTACTTTAATTACTGATATTACGGAGCAAAGGCGGATAACGGCGGAAGTGGAAGAAAATCGCCGCCGCTATGAGGCGCTTATGATGCAATCGTCGGAAGCGGTTCTTGTTGTAGATTTTAATTCCAAGATCATTACGGAAGCCAATAATGCTTCACTCCGTGTATTTGGTTATGAGCGGGAAGAACTTTTGTCAATGCCTCTATCTGATTTACTTATGATTAGTGAAGATTCTCTCCAAAGTCTTGTGGCTATGTTAGCTCGTTTTGGCGGACTCCCTGCTGCGATTCGCTCATGCCGTCGTAAAGATGGCAGTAAAATTCAGTTGGAGCGGGTTGCTTCTTTAGTTGAATATAGTGGGAAACGCCTTATTTTGATCTCTTATCGCGATGTAACAGAACAGCAAAAATTGCAAGCGATTCTACAGGGAGAATTAGAGCTGGCGGGAACTATGCAAAAATCGTTGTTGCCAGCAGAATCTAACAATGAGCTAGTAGCGATTCGAACCGTTTTTCAACCGCTTCATTTTGTTAGCGGCGATTATTATGGGTATAAATGGTCGCGATCAAAGCAGCAATTGCATGGTTATATCATTGATGTGACAGGACACGGAATTGCTACGGCGCTTCATACTGCGTCAATCAGCAGTTTGTTAAATGAAACGATGGAAAAAGAGCAGGGATGGACGCCGACTGCTTTTTTGGAACTGAATCGGTATTGTCTAGAATACTTCCCGGAAAATGCTTTTGTAGCCATGATTGCCTTTACTTTTGATTTTGCCAAACAAACCCTCACTTATATCACAGGGGGAATCAATTATATTATTGCTTGTACGCAATCGGATATCGGGTTAATGCCTTTACGTGGCTTGTATCTTGGGATTACTAATGATCCTGATTTTGAATTTGTCACAATTCCTTTGCAGCATGGTGATCTGTTCTATTTTATGACTGATGGAATTTATGAACGACTGCCAGATTCCTTTTTTAACGGCATATGCCAGTTTTCTGAAACGGTTGAAGCTTTAAAACGACTGAGTCAGGATGGACAACGTTTTGATGATTGCTCCGCTTTATGTATTGAAGTTAGAGCTTGGCCTGAGAAAAAGCAGTATTTTAATTTTTCTAACGATGAGTATACGGCCTTGCGTCGCGATCAAGTGAAAAAAAGTCTATATAAGTTGGCGGGAAACGAGGGGCCTAAGCTCGAAATTGTGCTTGGTGAAGCGCTCAATAATGCGCTGGCCTATGGTACAAAAGTAAAAGTTACGATCCAGAAGATTGGCCAGCGTCTCGTGATACGAGTGAAAGATGATGGCCCTGGTTTTCTTGGTAATGCAGCAATAGAATCACTTGGCAATCAGTCCAGCCCAGAGCTGTTTGAAACAAAACTAGATGCGGAATGTGGCCGTGGTTTAGGAATTATGGCGGCTTGGACCGATAAAGTACTTTATAGTCAACGCGGTAATGAAGTGTTGATTATTAAAAATTTGACTTAGAGTGAATTTATTTACACACCTCTCGATCCTATGATACAATTCTTGTGATGATTGTCTAAGTTTTGTTAGGAGTTGAGTGAGTGGAACAGTTCTTTTCATCGGTAACTTATTTTATTGATATTTGGGGTTATTGGGCTATTTTTCTTGGAATGGCTTTGGAAAGTGCCAATATTCCGATACCCAGCGAGTTAATTTTTGGTTTTGCCGGATATTTGGTCTATTTAGGTCGATTAGAGTTTTGGCCTGCTACCATATACGGTGTTTTAGGCGGTTTGGCTGGCTCGATTGTTTCTTACGGTATTGGCTATTATGGCGGACGGCCTTTTGTGTTTCGCTATGGAAAATACTTTTTCGTTACACCGAAGCGTTTGGACCAAGCGCAACGCTGGTTTGACCGTTATGGTCTGGCTGCAGTATTTTTTGCTAGACTGATGCCTGTAGTAAGAACCTTTATTTCATTACCAGCCGGGTTTGCCCAGGTTCCCTTTGTCAAATTTGTTATTTATACGGTAGTCGGTTCTTTTCCTTGGACAGTGGCGCTCATTTATATTGGTAAGATGCTTGGCTACAATTGGGAAATTATGAATCGCTATGGTCATCAAGCCAGTGTAATTACAGCAATTGCCCTTGTCGCGATTGCCGCTTTCTGGTATTTTAAAAAGAAATCAGCATAATAGGACGTTTTTAGGGGCCATTTAAATGGTTCCTTTTTTCTTATTCAGCACATCCTTTTGAAAAAGGAGGTACAGCCGATGGGCTTTGCAGATGTTTCTGTTATTTCGCCAGCCCAAATACCATCAGAGGCTTTAACTATAGTTGAAAGCTTGTCAGAGGCTGGTTTTGCTGCCTATATTGTCGGTGGCGCTGTACGTGATCTTTTGCTTGGCATTGTGCCAAAGGATTTTGATGTGGCTACAAATGCTCAGCCGGAGGAAGTGCTGACGCTTTGCCGTCGCAAGGGCTGGCGGATTGTTGAAAAACTTGGGGCGAATTTCGGTGTTGTTGCTTTGGTATTTGAACATAAAACGTGGGAAGTTGCTACTTTTCGCACAGAGTGCTACGGCGACGATGCCCATCGTCCGGAAACTGTAAGGTATACAGAATCACTACAAGAGGATTTAGCAAGGCGTGATTTTACAATCAATGCTATGGCTCTTACTAGGACCGGCAAAATTATTGACTATTTTGGCGGTCGAAACGATTTGGACTTGGCACTACTGCGAACGGTAGGAGATCCCGTAAAACGGTTTCAAGAAGATGCCTTGCGCCTGTTTCGCGCCTGTCGGTTTGCGGCACAATTAGGTTTTCGCCTTGAAGATAAAACGTATGAGGCTATGACTCGTTGTTTAGAACGTGTGAAAGGGTTATCATTAGAGCGCGTGAAGGCGGAGATCAATAAGCTGTTGCTATCTGGTCAGGTCGCAGTGGGACTTGATTATTTGGTTCATTCCGGCTTGGCTCAGTGTACTTGCCAAGTCAAGCGGCAAGGTCAAGTCTATGAGATTGCGCTGTTGCCTGAATTAAGAGATTTGTTGGGAGTCCCACAGAATCCGGCATTCCATTCTTTTGATGTATGGTATCATACGGTGGCAGCTGTCGTTGCTTCATCCACCGATATTACGGTACGCTGGGCGGCCTTGCTTCATGATGTTGCCAAAGGAAGCGTTGGCGTGAGAAGCATCACAGCTGAAGGGCGAATTACGGATTATGGTCACGATAAAGCGGGGGCTACTATAGCGAAAGCTATTTTGACTAGATTGGAGTTTGCACCTAAATTTGTCGTCCGTATTTCTTGGCTGGTAGAGAAGCATATGCGGTTTCATGTGATTTTTTATCGTACTGTTGTCGAAAATGATTCTCGCAGTTTAGTGCATTGGCTTCGAGAGGAGGCACGCAGCGGACGGTTTCGTGATCAAGCTGAGTTGAAGCAAGCTTTTGTAGAATTAGCGCAACTTTGCTTTGCTGATGCGATAGCGACAGGAAAGAGCAGCAAGGATCAGGCCAGTTTTTCCAAGCATTTTTTGACGGTTCTAGAAGAGGTTACTTGTAAGATGCCTGTTCATACGAGTGATTTGGTTATACGTGGTAAAGAGATTTGCAAATGGGCGCCTGAGCCGCAGTCAATCGGTTCTTGCTTAAAAATATTGCTGCAGCGTGTTCAAGACGGTGAGCTTGTGAACGAAAAAAATGTGTTGTTAGCGGCTGCGGAAAAATGGCTGTTAAAACAAAAATTGAAAAATAATTAAAAAATAGTTAAAAAGTGGTTAAAAAAAGCTTAAGTTTTTTTCTGGGACTTCGATACTATTAAAAAGGGATTTATTACCTAGCCAAGGAGGGCGATAGGAATGGATGCTTTAGTAAGAGTATTGCCGATTCAGAAAGTGGAATTTCAAAAGCCGAATCTTCCTCATAACCTAGAAAGTGGCAAAAAGAAGAAAACAGAACGCTTTGAGGATATTTTGGTACAGCAGCTTGCTGCGTTATCAGGAAAATAAAATTTTTTAAACCGCTGCAAGGTTTCTTTGCGGCGGTTTTTTTGTTAAAATCGAAGAGAATAAGAAGATATATTTAATGATAAAATAGAAAGTCAATGGAGAA
This sequence comes from Pelorhabdus sp. sgz311002, assembly GCF_056134285.1. Lineage (NCBI taxonomy): Bacteria > Bacillati > Bacillota > Negativicutes > Selenomonadales > Sporomusaceae > Pelorhabdus > Pelorhabdus sp. sgz311002. The sequence goes on from NZ_JBWBCL010000012.1 coordinate 94,365, forward strand.
AGGAGCGCTTATATGTATTCTTTTAAGTTGCTTGAAGGTGAAAAGGTTGTAAAAAAGGGACTGGGCAACCTCACGATAGAAGATTCCGTCCTAAACGGTGCTATGTACTTAACAACAGAGCGGCTAGTATTTGTCGGATATTTATTGGAAAATGCTGAGAATAAATTTTCTACAGATTTGTCATTGTATCATATTGCCGAACTACAAAAAGAAAAAACTTTTTATATTATTCCTAATGTATTAGTAATTCGTAGTATTCAAGATGTAGTATGGCGCGTAGGGATAGGAAAACGCGATTCCTGGTATGATGCTATTGAAGCGGCGATTCAGCAGACCGAACAACAAGCTTAAAGTAGAAAGACCCTTCTTCCTTCGTATGCATTCGTGGCAAAAGACATATAATAATAGCAGCGAAGGAGGTGGCAGAGGTGAAATTACTGACAATTGGGCTTCGTCATTCTGATGATAGTGATCGAAGCTTAAATGTCGAAATTGAGGCAGTCTGTGCTAATTTAGCCTATAAAGGTTATAAGGTAGCTGTCCATAATGAGGTGAAAGGAAGCTATCAATTTATTAGCTGTCATGTCAACGAAGGGGAATTGTCTTTTCGTAACTATGAACGGGTAAAGCGGCTCGTGAAACAAGAAATTACGGCGCTTTTGGCTAGATATATCGTAACAGTTGCTGAACAGCCGCTATTGCAGCGAATGATTGAACGACGCTATGAGTATTTTAGCAGTTCTGAACGGCAAAGTTTGTTGCAAAAAGTGTTAAAGCGCATTGAAGTCCCCACGACTGCCGATACCAGCTATCCCTCTACAGTTCGGTTTCAATATATTGCTGATAAAATGACTGAGTACTTAGAGTATGGTCATGATTTAATTCTAGAAGGGTTTATGCATTTTCGTCTGAAGTCTTACTACGAAAAGCTGGCTCAGGTCATTGACCGCACGGTGGACGATTTTATGATGGAATTGGAATATCAGGAGTTTATTCGCGTACTGAGGTACTTTGTAGAATCCCAACAGCCGAAACACGAAGAGATTCATGTCATTGTCCTAGAAAATCAGCATTTTCAGATTTTAAATGAAGCGGGCGAAAGTTTAGAAGAAACATTTTTGGATATGGTTGGCGACACGGGCGCCATGAACGATCAAGATGCTTTAATTAGTGCATTGGTGACACTCGCGCCATACACCGTTATGGTTCACTTTGCCGGAGCTTTGGCTAATTTTGAAATTATTAGTACGATTCAAAGTGTTTTTGAGGGAAGAGTGATTTTATGTGATGGCTGCAGTTTATGTCGTCCTAGTAGGGGAAATCATTGACTTTTGCGGCTACGCGTTTTATAATAATTACTAAATTAGAATTTACAGTATAAAGCTACGAATAGTAATGACGAGGACATGATCACAGAAAGCGCCGCGTGCAGAGAGAGATGGCTTGGCTGAAACCATCTTCGCAGGACTTCTTGGCGATTACCACCTCTAAACTGCTTCTTGGAACCCAACGAGTATAAGAAGCCGAGTGATTTTCGTTACAAAATCGAAGAGCCTGCGTTTTGGTACGCAGAATCAGGGTGGAACCACGGGCAACAACTCTCGTCCCTACAGGGATAGAGGGTTTTTTTGTTTTGTCTGAAGGTCTCTGAGGGTATTTGATTAGGAGGTAGAAAAACAATGATTGAACTCATTTTGAAAGATGGACAAGCGAGAGAATTTGAAGCAGGTACAACCGTATTAGCGGCTGCCCAATCGATTAGCCGCGGCTTGGGAAAAGCAGTTCTTGTAGCCAAGCTTGATGGTGAGACTGTGGACTTAATGCATAAGTTAGATAAAGGCGGCAAGATTGAGTTTTTTACCTTTGAAGACCAGGCAGGCAAGGATGCACTCCGTCATAGTGGCTCACATCTTTTAGCACAAGCGGTAAAACACCTGTTTCCTGATGTAAAACTTGGTATTGGACCAGCTATTGCTAATGGCTTTTATTATGATTTTGATACAACTCATACCTTTACGCCCGAAGATCTTGCCAAAATTCAGGCTGAGATGGAGAAGATTGTTAAAGAAAACTTAGCAATCGAGCGGCAAGTCGTAAGCCGTAAAGAAGCGATTCAAATTTTTAAAGAGCTTGGCGAAACCTATAAATTAGAACTAATCAATGATTTACCGCCTGATGTACAGATTTCACTGTATCGTCAAGGGGATTTTGTGGATCTTTGCGCTGGCCCCCATGTGCCTTCTACAGGCCGATTGAAAGCGGTAAAGCTGCAGAGCTTGGCTGGTGCTTACTGGCGCGGTGATGAAAAACGTAAAATGTTGCAGCGTATTTATGGTACTGTTTTTGAAAAGAAAGCAGAACTTGACGCCTATCTGACAATGCTCGAAGAAGCCGCCAAACGGGATCATCGTAAACTTGGCAAGGAACTTGATTTATTCAGTATTCAAGAAGAGGGTCCGGGCTTTCCGTTCTTACATCCCAATGGCATGATTATTCGCAACGAATTGGAAACTTTCTGGCGTGAGATTCATAATGAATATGATTATCAGGAAATTAAAACGCCGATCATCTTAAATCAGGCGCTTTGGCAGCAGTCCGGTCACTGGGATCACTATCGGGAAAATATGTACTTTACGCAGATTGATGGGGAAGGCTATGCCGTAAAACCCATGAACTGCCCTGGTGGTATTCTTGTATATCGGACGCAGCATCATAGTTATCGTGACTTGCCGCTTCGCACTTGTGAACTCGGTCTGGTTCATCGCCATGAGCTTTCCGGCGCTTTGCACGGCTTGATGCGCGTAAGAAGCTTTACGCAAGATGATGCTCATATCTTTATGTTGCCGTCGCAGATTAAAGAAGAAATTCAAAAAGTCATTGATCTCTTCAATACTGTTTATAGCGTTTTCGGCCTTACTTATCATGCGGAACTTAGTACACGGCCGGAAGATTCTATGGGATCTGATGAAGTATGGGAAGTGGCAACGAACGCACTGCGTGATGCCTTAGAAGATCGGAAAATGACCTATAAGGTGAATGAAGGCGATGGCGCTTTCTATGGTCCGAAAATTGATTTCCATCTTACTGATTCCATCGGCAGAACTTGGCAATGTGGTACGATTCAGTTAGATATGCAGATGCCGGAAAAATTTGATCTAACTTATATCGGCGAAGATGGGCAAAAACATCGTCCGGTTATGATCCATCGCGTTGCTTACGGCAGTATGGAACGTTTTATGGGAATTTTGATTGAACATTATGCTGGGGCTTTCCCTTTATGGCTCTCACCAGTACAGGTCAAGATCCTGCCTATTACGGATCGTCAGGCTGCTTATGCGAAAGAATTGGCGGCAAAGATGAAGAAAGCAGGTATTCGCACTGCTGTTGATGTCCGTAGTGAAAAGATTGGCTATAAAATCAGGGAAGCGCAATTGCAGAAAACGCCTTATATGCTAGTTCTTGGTGATAAGGAAATGGAAAGTGGTCTAGTTGCTGTCAGAAAACGGGGCGAAGGCGATATTGGCACCCAGGAAGTCGATACGTTTATTCAAACCCTTCAGGCTGATATTGCGGCTAAGAAAGCTTGGTAACAAATTCAATAAAATTGTTGACAGTGTAAAATAAGAGTGGTAAACTAAATAAGTCAAAACGAGAATAACTAAGCAGAGGCCATCCGCTTCTCACCTTACAACGAGCTGTTCGTAAGGTAGTTGATTTCATAGATGAATGTCGTCGTGGAACGGGTGGGTTATGCCGCCCGTTTTTTATTTGAATTGAAAGAGGTGAATGGTGATTAGCAAAGATACTTTGAGGGTGAATGAGGAGATTCGAGTCAGAGAAGTTCGTGTTGTAAGTAGTACTGGCGATCAGTTAGGAATTATGCTTACGAGAGAGGCTGTCCGTCTTGCTTCCGAACAACAGTTGGATCTTGTAGAAGTAGCACCGACTGCGAAACCGCCGGTCTGCCGTATTATGGATTTTGGTAAATTTAAATATGAGCAGCAAAAGCGCGATAAAGAAACAAAGAAAAAGCAGAAGACTGTTACCGTAAAAGAAGTAAAACTTCGCCCAGGCATTGAAGATCATGATTTTGAAGTCAAACTAAAAAATGCGCAGCGCTTTTTAGCTGACGGAGATAAAGTGAAAGTGACGATCATGTTCCGTGGTCGTGAACTTTCTCACCCTGAACTCGGCCGTCAATTGCTTGTCAAAATGGCCGGTATATTAAAAGAGACGGTCAATGTGGAGCGTGACCCGAAACTTGAAGGGAAAAATATGATTATGATTCTTGCTCCAAAGCAACATAATTAACCTAAGGGGGATTCTCAGTATGCCTAAGATGAAAACACGGAGAAGTGCAGCCAAACGGTTTAAAGTAACCGGAACTGGCGAATTTAAACGTGCTAAAGCTTTTAAAAGCCACATTTTGGAGAAAAAGTCTCCATCTCGGAAACGCAATTTGCGTAAAGCTACGCTTATTAGCAAATCCGATCATAACCGCGTAGTAAAAATGTTGCCGTACGCATAATAAACTTATAATCGAAATGGGGGATCGCAGATGCCGAGAGTAAAAAAAGGCGTGACTGCACATCGTCGTCATAAAAAGATTTTAAAATTAGCAAAAGGTTTTAGAGGTTCTAAGAGCAAACTGTTCAAAAAAGCAAATGAAACAGTAATGAAAGCTCTTTACTATGCTCGCCGTGACCGTCGCGCGAAAAAAGGTGATTTCCGCAAATTGTGGATTGCTCGTATCAATGCAGCAGCCCGCATGAACGGTATTTCTTATAGCCAAATGATCAGCGGACTTAAAAAAGCTGGTGTAGAAGTAAACCGTAAAATGCTTGCTGATTTAGCTGTAAACGACATGACTGCTTTTGCTCAGCTTGTTGCTACCGCTAAAGAAAATCGGTAAGACTTAGCAGAATAAAAGGAAAAGGGCTTGCTTAGCAAGCCCTTTTTTGTCGCAAGATTTTACTTAACGCCGTAAACACCGGCGCGTTCATAAGCACGTTTTAACAGAGAATCTCGATTTACGATCAGACGAACATGTTTTCCATGGCCGATTTCACCGATTTCATCATGAGCTGTGATAATGAAAGACAGTTTATTGTCTTCCAACTTGTTTAAGGTAGCTCGTACGGTAATATTCATTCCTAAAACAGTAGGAGCTTGGTGGATAAATTCCATGGACTGTCCCACGGTGACCAATCCATCAGGGAGTAGGGGATCAACAGCTTGGGTAGCTGCTTCAATCATCATGGCGACATAAGCAGGAGTTGCAAGGAGATTTTGGAGTTCGTGCGAACCGTAGTTCGCAGCTACATCGGCAGCATCAACCGTTTTTTGTACTTCATAATAGATTCCAGTTTGAAGTGTATTGGGTACATGAACCATAGTAACACCCTCCTTATACTTTTTTAGTCCAAACCATGTAAAGAAGATACTTCTTCTTACTTTTATGCTAATATAGTCTGAAAAATTTGTCAATCTTTTGTTTTTTTTAGGATGGATTAACCTATTTTTAAAGGAGGCATGAGGTCTATGCGTGAGAAAATACAAAGCCCTCAAAATCAAAATATAAAACTTGCTGCTTCGTTGAAACAAAAAAAATATCGGGAAGAAACGGGTCTTTTTCTTGTGGAAGGCGTTCGCTTAGTGGAAGAGGTTTTAGCTTCTGACTGGTTTTGTGAGAGTATTTTTGTTGCCGATAGCTTTGGCGGACAAGAGCGTAGCGCCGCTTTGCTGAAGCAGGCTGAAGAATGTAGTCATGTTTATGAAGTTTCGGAAGCCTTGCTGGCTAAAATCAGCGATACCCGTGAACCCCAGGGAATTGTGGCAATAGTCAAACAGAAAGAGCAAGCTTTGCCGAAGGCTGGAGCGAATCCCTTTTGGGTGCTTGCCGATGGCATACAAGATCCGGGGAATTTAGGAACTCTGATTCGGACGGCTGATGCAGCAGGGTGTGACGGCGTTCTCTTAATTCAGAGCGTAGATGTTTATAATCCGAAAGTCGTGAGGGCGTCGATGGGATCGTTATTTCATCTTCCGGTATTATCAGCGGAAGCAGATTTGATTTTGCAATGGCTGCAAGCAGAAAAAATTTCCTTATATGGCACATCTGTAGAAAATGCCGTTTCCTATTATAATGTAGATTGGCGCCCTAGTTGCTGTATTGCTTTTGGAAATGAAGGGCAGGGAATGAGTTCTTTCGTAAAAGAATATTGCGACGGTTTTGTCCATATTCCTTTGATTGGCAAAGCGGAATCTTTAAATGTGTCCATTTCAGCAGCGGTAATTTTGTATGAAGCCCTCAGGCAGCGCCGCTTCTCGTCTTGAACTTTGCTTTTTCCTATGCTATACTGATAACGAATCGTATTTATTCCTAAAGCTAGCAAGGAAGGTGTGGTTACACATGATCCCCGCTGAAGTCTTTTGGAGCGTCTTTAAACAGACAGGTTCTATCGTAGCTTATTTATGGTATCGAAAAATGCGGCTTCAATAGTTTTATATGCGATGATAAAGAGAGTAGGAAGCTTGTGCTTGTACAGGGAGGAATTTGCCGTAGATTGAAAGCAATTCTCAAGCAGGCTGTCTGAAGTTCACTTTGGAGCATTTTGGCTGAACTGAGATTAGGCCAGACGCGGTTTCGGCGTTATTGAAAGCAAAGAGGTAATTTGGGTGGTACCGCGGAAGTCAGACTTTCGCCCCTTGGTGGGGTGAAGGCTTTTTTTTTACCCTAATTTATTTTTGGAGGTATTATATGGAACAGCAATTGCAAAATTTGCGACAAGAGGCTTTAGCAGCGATTCATTCTGCGGATAGTCTCGAATTGTTGCAGGATCTACGTGTGAAATACTTAGGGAAAAAGGGCAGTCTTACATCAATGTTGCGCGGCCTTGGCTCTTTAAGTGCTGAATTGCGGCCGAAGATGGGACAAGTAGTCAATGAGATTCGCACCGAATTAGAAGGAATTCTCGATCAAAAAACAGCCGAATTGAAGAATGCGGCGCTGGCAGCGCGGCTGACCTCAGAAAAGATTGATGTAACACTGCCAGGGCGCAAGGCGCTACAAGGGCATTTACATCCATTAACGCTTACACTTACGCGGATTAAAGATATTTTCATGAAAATGGGCTTTCAAATTGCTGAAGGTCCGGAAGTCGAGCAGGATTATTATAATTTTGAAATGCTCAATTTTCCCAAGGAACACCCAGCACGGGACATGCAAGATTCTTTTTATATAACCGAAAGTATTTTGCTGCGGACTCACACTTCACCAGTACAAGCCCGCACGCTGCAATCGAAGGAACCGAATTCGCCTGTGCGAATTATAGCTCCAGGCAAAGTATATCGCAGTGACTATGATGCGACTCATTCGCCCATGTTCCATCAGGTAGAAGGGCTTGTTGTTGATAAAAATATTCGGTTCTCTGATTTAAAAGGAACCTTAGAGCTCTTTATTCATGAGATTTTCGGTAATTCTGTAGCTGTACGGTTTCGTCCCAGCTTTTTTCCGTTTACCGAACCTAGTGCTGAGGTAGATATTTCTTGTGTAATGTGCGGCGGTAAGGGCTGCCGGGTATGCTCGGGAACGGGCTGGCTAGAAATCCTAGGATCAGGTATGGTTCATCCTAATGTACTTACATTAAATAATTATGATCCGGCTGTTGTCAGTGGTTTTGCCTTTGGCATGGGGGTAGAACGAATTGCCATGCTTTTGTATGGAATTGACGATATGAGACTCTTCTTTGAAAATGATGTGCGCTTTTTAGGACAGTATTAAGAGAAAGTAACAGGAGGAAGATTATGCAGGCTTCGATTAAATGGCTTAAAGAATATGTCGATTTTACGGTTGATCCTGATGTGCTAGGAGAACAGCTTACTATGGCGGGAATTCCGGTAGAAGCAGTTCAACACTTAGGAGAGAATCTTACAAACGTAGTAACAGGCAAGGTACTTGATATTTATCCTCATCCTGACGCCGACAAGCTCAGTATTTGTAAAATAGATGTGAAAACTGAGATTCTTACTATTATCACAGGCGCTAAAAACGTAACAAAAGGCGCTGTAGTTCCCGTAGCAAAAATTGGGGCAAAATTGCCTAATGGCATGAAAATCAAAGAAAGTAAGCTTCGTGGGCTGCCTTCTTATGGCATGCTTTGTTCAGCCAAAGAAATGGCTCTTGATGAAAAAACCCTACTGCCCGAAGAAAAAGATGGAATCTTTCTGTTAAGTTCTGATACGCCTATTGGCGAAGATATTCGCACGGTCTTAGGTCTCGATGATGTGATTTTGGAATTTGAATTAACACCAAACCGAGCAGATTGTTTCAGCATGATTGGTTTAGCTAGAGAGATAGCTGTTCTTACGGGCGGTACTTTGAAAAAGCCGTTGTTAAATGTAAAAGAAACTGGGGCGGGTAAGGCAAGTGATAAGATTTCCATTACGATTGCCGATCCATCTATTTGTTCCCGCTTTGCTGCTAGGGTTTTGGAAGATGTGAAGGTAGGTCCGTCACCGGAATGGCTCAAAATGCGTCTTCGTTCCGCAGGAATTCGTTCCATCAGCAATATTGTCGATGTAACAAATTTTGTTATGTTGGAATTTGGCCAGCCTATGCATGCCTATGACCATGCTATGCTATCGAAACAGCAGATTACAGTACGTTTGGCAAACCAGGGTGAAACGATTACGACTCTTGATGATACGAAACGAGAATTAACGGACGAAATGATTGTTATTGCCGATGCCTTGCAGCCTGTAGGCGTTGCTGGTGTTATGGGTGGATTACTGAGTGAAGTGACGAATCAGAGCCGTACAATTGTGCTGGAAGCAGCCGCGTTTCATAGTGCTAGAATTCGTAAGACAGCTAGAAAACTGGGACTTCGTTCCGAAGCATCAGGTCGTTTTGAACGAGGGGTTGATGTAAGCGCTGTTACGGCGGCACTCGACCGAGCGGCTCAACTTCTTGTTGATATGGGGGCGGCTAAAGTATGTACTGGCATTGTCGATATCTACCCGAATGTTACTATGCCAAGTAAGTTTAGCTTTACAGGCAAGCAAATTAATGACTATCTTGGCACTGATTTTCTCGTAGGCGATATGGTAGATCTTTTGCAAAAGCTTGACTTTGCCGTTGTCGGTCCTGATAGCGATGGCGATATTACTGTTACGGTTCCTTCCTGGCGTTCTGATGTGACGGGGATGGCTGATATTGCCGAGGAAGTAGCACGTCTCAAGGGATATGACCAAGTTCCTGCTACGACGCCACAAGGGACTGTGGTACAAGGTGGGCAAAGCTATGAGGCTTTGATCGCAGATAAAGTAAAAAATTCGTTGACAGCGAACGGTTTCAGCGAAATTATTACTTATAGTTTCATTCATCCTGGCGCTTTTGACAAAATTGGTTTGGACGCTGCTGATCCGCTGCGAAATACGGTACCGTTATTAAATCCGATCGTGGAAGAATTCTCTGATTTACGAACTACTTTGTTGCCGAATCTTTTGGAAACCGTAGCGCGTAATGTGTCTCGCAAGAATCTTGATGTAAAGATTTTTGAGTTAGGCGCGATTTATTTGCCGCAGGCAGAACAAGATGTTTTGCCGGAAGAACCGCAGCGTTTAGCAGGGGCCCTAACGGGGAAACGACAACTTACAGCTTGGAATCAAGGGAAAGAAGAAGTCGATTTTTATGATGCCAAGGGCGTTGTTGAAACGATTTTTGCCAGTTTAGGAATTCAAGATTTTTCTTTTGAGGCAGCACAAACTGCTTCCTTTCATCCCGGAAAATGCGCCGCTATTTTATATGCCGGAGAGATTATTGGCTATGTAGGAGAAATTCATCCTACAGTGCAACAGGCCTATGGTCTTAACCGGAAAGTCTATGTATTTGATTTGAACTTTACGGCTTTAAGTCAAGAGGATGTTATGAAAGCTTTACTGGGTATGGGTGAAGTTAAGAAATATTCTCCCTTGCCGAAATTTCCGGCTATTTCACGTGACTTGGCGCTTGTATTGCCTGAGTCTACAGAAGCAAAGAGTGTTCTTGATGTGATAGGCAAAACAAAGAGTCCTTTACTGGAAGATGTTAGCCTTTTTGACGTGTACACTGGCGAGCAAGTGGAACAGGGAGCCAAGAGCCTAGCTTTTTCCCTGGTATATCGTAGCAATGAAAGAACCCTTACTGATGCTGAGGTAGAACCAGAATACAATAAACTTGTTGCGGCGCTTAAGGAAACCTTACAAGCGAAAACAAGAATATAGTCACAAGTGTTCATTCCTAAAACACATTTTCCTCTTTACCTTTCCATGTGATTGTGTTAAACTGTTACCTGTAGCGGACGAAGCTGGCCTTTGTCCGCTCTGTCGATACGATCAAGAAGAATCAATCTGTACTTATTGGAGGTAAGGGAGACGCGTATGAACATTTTGCGGACAAAGAGTATTGACGTACTAAAAGAAGGGGCGGCGGCAAATGGGCTGAAAAAGAGCTTAACCGCTTTTGATCTTGTTCTTTTAGGTATTGGCTGTATTATTGGGACCGGTATTTTTGTACTTACCGGGGTTGCAGCGGCAAAGTACGCCGGACCAGGAATCATGCTTTCTTTTGTTTTATCGGGCCTCGCTTGTGCTTTTGCGGCTCTGGCTTATGCAGAATTGGCAGCTATTGTGCCAATTGCTGGTAGCGCCTACACCTATTCCTATGCGGCGCTTGGTGAAATTATTGCCTGGATTGTTGGTTGGAATCTGGTTCTAGAATATTCTGTTGGCTCTAGTGCTGTGGCTGCGGGATGGTCTGGTTATGTAGTAGGTCTTTTGAAGTCTGGCGGCATTGAGTTGCCGAAAGCCTTTACAGCTGTACCGGCTGATGGTGGTATCGTAAATCTGCCAGCGATGATTATTGCTATTTTTCTTAGTTTATTACTTGTGCGCGGTACGAAAGAAAGTGCAACTTTAAACAGAATTCTTGTTGGTGTGAAGCTTATTGCTGTATTCTTATTTCTTCTATTAGCCGGTCCTCATGTAAATACGGCAAACTGGTCACCCTTTATGCCTTTCGGTTTTGCTGGCGTAGCTGGTGGCGCTGCTATTATTTTCTTTGCTTATATCGGTTTTGATGCTGTAGCTACAGCAGCAGAAGAATGTAAGAATCCAAATCGTGATCTGCCAATTGGAATTATTGGTTCTTTAATTGTTTGCACCGTGCTTTACATTGCGGTAGCGGCAGTTTTAACCGGTGTTGTTCCTTATAGTGAACTTAATAATGCAGAGCCTGTTGCCTATGCACTACGCGCAATTGGCTATAATTTGGGATCTGCTTTAGTGGGAACTGGCGCAATCTGTGGGATTACTACAGTATTGTTAGTCTTGATGTATGGACAGACGCGCGTTTTCTTCGCGATGTCACGTGACGGTTTAATTCCTGCTTCCATTTGCAAAGTTCATCCTAAATATGGTACGCCTCATATCATTACCATGGTTGCCGGTGTCGTCGTTGCTTTGATTGCTGGTTTTACGCCAATCGGTATTATTGCTGAGCTTACCAATATCGGCACTCTCTTTGCCTTTGTTGTTGCCGCTATCGGTGTGTGGGTATTGCGGCATGTACGGCCTGATTTAGAGCGTCCTTTCCGTTGCCCGGCTGTTTCGATTGTGGCTCCATTAGCTGTTTTCTCCTGCGGTTATTTAATGTATAATTTGCCGGCGGAGACCTGGGAACGGTTCTTTATCTGGAGCGCCATTGGCTTTGTCGTATATTTTGGCTATAGCTATCGTAACAGTACTTTAAATAAGGGTGCTATCGCGACGAATGAAGAGTAAGTTGAGAAAAAGTGGGGAGCGGCATTTTGCTGGCTCCTCTTTTTTTCCTTGAAAACGGGGGCAGGAAAAGGCTTTTTCCTAGTCGAATATACTTTAGAATATTTGTTACAATAAGGGTGAGTATATGGACGGAAAAACAAATAAAACGTCTGTTCTATTATTAGGGCGGGCTTATCACATTAAAGGCGATATCGATCCGACTAGGCTAAAAATGATTACAGAAATGCTTGATGATCGCATGCGTAAACTGGCCCAGAGCAATTATCGTCTTTCGACTGAAATGGTAGCTGTTTTAACAGCGCTGAATACGCTTGATGAATATTTGCGTTTAAAGGAAGATTATGAAGAGCTTATGGAACTGATCAAAGAAGACCGTTAAAGACTCGCATAGCTTCGTCATAGCAGGGAATACTAATTCCGACAGGAGTGGTAGCATGGACTATGATGAACTTGGAGTGTATTTTCTGCGGATCGTAATTCTCTTTACTTGTTCTTTGATTGTAGTACGGCTTATGGGAAATCGTGCTGTTGGCCAATTGTCTCCCTTTGATTTTGTCATTATGGTTGGAATCGGCGATATGCTTACAACCATTGCGATGGAGACTAACAAAAGTGTTTTTGCTGGAATTGAAGGTTTGGTGTCTTTTTTGCTCTTGCAACAACTTCTAGCACGGCTTGCTTTAAAGAGCAAGCGGCTGCGGAAATGGTTTGAAGGAGCTCCTGTTGTTCTTATTGACAAAGGGAAGATTCAACAAGCGAATTTAGTGAAAACGCAATTTAATTATGATGATCTTCGCCAGGAACTTCATAAGCAAGGAATGGATTTTACGAATCTACCTGTAATTAAGACGGCAAGAATTGAAAGTTGTGGCACTTTTAGTGTGATTAAAGATCCTGAGTGTGAGCCGCTAACGAAGCGAGATTTAGAAGTGTACTTGCAAAATATTATGGAAAACCCACTTAGCCCATTTGGTGCTAAGTGGAGGAAATTTGAAAACACGCTAGATGAAGTCCATGATTTTGTGACAAAGAAGGGGGCGCACTAAAAGTGGGCTCTCTCTTTCTATAGAAAAGAGGGGATGGTAGTGAAGCTCTTATTTTTATTTATTGATGGGCTGGGAATAGGTAAGAGCGATCCAGCGATAAATCCTCTGGTTCGGTTTGCTCCTAGCTTTTTTTCTGCTTGGTTGAAGCAGCCCTTAACGGAGGAACTGCGGCCTATTATTAGTGATACGGTTTGTTTACTGCCGCTTGATGCGACGTTGGGAGTAGCAGGTTTGCCGCAAAGCGCTACAGGTCAAACAACTTTATTTACCGGTATTAATGCCGCTAAAGCTATGGGGCATCATGTGCAAGCCTTTCCGGGGCCACAGCTTAAAAAGCTAATTTTTGCCGAAGGGCTGTTAGCTAAACTCGTTCAAGCCGGTTATCGAGTGAAGGGGGCAAATGCTTATCTTTCTAATTATGAAAATTTAATTGCCAGCCGAAAATATCGACATTCTGCAACGACTTTGACGCTGCTAGGCGCTGGATTGCCGCTGGCATCCGTTGAGGAACTGAGACAAGGAAAAGCCGTATATCAAGATATAACGAATGAAATGGCAGCTGCCTTAGAATCGGATGTCCCTATTATATCACCTTGTCAGGCTGGGAAAAATTTGGCGCAGATTACGCAGCAGCATCATTTTACACTTTATGAATATTTTCAAACAGATCGTTATGGTCATAAACAAGATTGGCAGATGGCTGAGAAAATAGTAAGATATATAGATGAACTATTATGGGGATTTTGGCGAGAAGCGGCAGGCGATTGTACCCTGTTGCTTGTCAGTGACCACGGAAACTTTGAAGATTTGTCGGTGAAAACCCATACAATAAACAAAGTTCCTTTGCTGCTTATGGGGCCTGCCAGTCGAAAGCTGGCAGAACAGATAACTGATTTTTCGTCAGTGGCACAGGCAATTTTTTCTGTAATGCAAGGAGAGAGAGAAAATGGTTGAATTATTAGCTCCTGTAGGGAGTTGGGAAGCTTTAGTCGCTGCCGTAGAAAGCGGTGCGCAAGCGGTGTATTTAGGTGGAAAGATGTTTGGCGCTCGTCATTATGCACCGAACTTTGATGAAGAAGAAATGCGATCAGCTGTACGCTATGCTCATTTACGCGGTGTAGCTGTGCATGTTACTGTGAATATTTTGATTGATACAGGTGAATTAGAAGAATTGGCTGATTACTTGCGTATGCTTTATGATGTCGGGGTTGATGCAATTATCGTACAAGATCTTGCTGTAGCAAGGATCGCTAAGGAAGTTGTCCCCCATTTAGCGCTGCATGGTAGTACGCAAATGACAGTTCACAATTTAGCGGGTGTTGAGTTTCTAGCAAGCAATGGTTTTTCCCGCGTCGTTTTATCCCGTGAAGTTTCTTTGGAGGACATTCGGCATATTTGTAAGCATAGTCCTGTAGAAATCGAAACGTTTATTCATGGCGCTTTATGTGTCTGTTATTCCGGTCAATGTCTCATGAGCAGCCTCATCGGCGGGCGCAGCGGCAATCGCGGCAAATGTGCCCAGCCTTGTCGACTCCCCTATGAACTTGTTGATGCCAATGGGCAAAATGTGTTAGCCGGAAAAGATGCTGGCGAGTATTTATTAAGTCCTAAGGATTTAAATACATTAGAGTTATTACCAGAGCTCATTGATGCTGGCGTAGCCTCATTTAAAATTGAAGGCCGTATGAAACGGCCGGAGTATGTAGCGGTTGTTGTTGATACATATCGACGGGCCATTGACAGCGTCATTGCAGGACAAAACTACTCCGCTGGGGAAGAAGAGCAACGTGAATTGGCTCAGGTTTTTAACCGCGATTTTACGACGGCTTATCTAAAAAAGAAGCTCGGAAGAACCATGATGAGCGACCGTCGGCCTAATAATAGAGGAACGCGAGCGGGGCGTGTCGTCGAATATGATAGGAGTCAGCAAGAGGCGTTGATTCAGCTTGATGAGAGACTGACCATGGGCGATGTTCTTGACGTATGGGTAAAAGTTGGCGGCAGGGTGAATGTAACGGTAGACAAAATTATTTTAGACGGACAAGCTGTCGAAGCAGCGCCGGCTAAGTCACTTGTAACGATCAATATGCCTGCCACGGTTCGCAGCAGCGACCGGATTTTCAAAACTTTTGACGTCAAATTAATGGAGCGAGCTAGAGCCTTTTTTGCCAAACCGGAGGCTTTGCCGAAAAAAGCTCTTTATGGAACGGTACGGGCTGCAGTGGGAGAGCCGCTAAAGATCATGCTAACAGATGAAGATGGCTATAGCGGGGAAGCTGTAACAAACTTTATCGGCCAAGCGGCACGCAATCGTCCCTTAACGGAGGAGACGATTTTTAAACAAGTGGAACGTCTTGGTAATACCATGTTTTCGCTGCAGGAACTGACTTGTGATATTCAAGGCGAAGTGATGGTTCCTGTCAGTGAAATCAATGAAGCTAGGCGAAAAGCCATTGAAGCGTTAGAACAAGAACGGCTAAATGTATTTCAACGAGAACCGCTTGCAGCAGCCGTGAAAAGTGTTCCTTCGCTCTATTTACCAGCGCAGCCAAGCAAGAAAAAGATCCCACTATTAACGGTCAATGTAGATCGTGTGGCGAAGGTAAAAGCAGCTCTGTCTGGGGGCGCCGATCATATTCTCTTTGGCGGCGAGTGTTATGGACATCAAGGCCTAACCGCCGATGACTACCGTTCGGCCATCAAGCTTGTTCGCGAAGCCGGTAAGAAAATTACCTTTAATACGCCGCGGATTATCAAAGAGTGGCAGATCGCTGCTTTTAAAGCACAGCTGTTCTTATTTGATGACCTGGCTCCTGATGCTGTCGCTGTTAATAATCTCGGAACAGTAGAGCTGCTACGGTCTCATAAATTTAGTCTTATGGCTGATTATGGGTTAAATGTATTTAATAAATTGTCGCTTGATTTTTGGCAAAGTCAAGGCATCGAAGTCGTCACTTTATCGCCGGAACTTAGCTTTAGCCAGATTGAGAAGTTAGCCAGACAAAAAGCAACAGCTATCGAATGTCTGGTTTATGGTCCTTTGGAAATGATGGTTTCCGAGTATTGCGTAATTGGCAGTTTTTTGGGCGGCTTAGGCAAAGAACAGTGCCGTCAAGCCTGCTTAAATGGAAAGTATTATTTAAAGGATCGCATGAATGCTCTGTTTCCGGTAGAAACAGATCAATTTTGCCGGATGCATGTTTTAAATTCAAAAGAACTCAGTATGTTGCCCCACTTGCCGCAGTTTACTTTTGCTGGTGTGGATCGTGTGCGGCTTGAAGCGAAGACCTTAGCGCCAGATGCGATAGAAAAAGTTACGAAACTCTATCGGCAGGTTTTAGACCAAGGCGAAAGTCACCCTGCTTTTCTTAATGGGCAGATAGAATCACTCGAACCGAAAGAATTTACACGGGGGCATTATTTTAGAGGTGTCTTGTAAGGAGTGTCATATGAATCAAGATATATTACGAATTTTGGAGTTTCCTAAAATTCAGGCCATGCTGCTGCAGAGAACACATTTTTCCTGGGGAAAAGAATTGGCGCAGCAGACTTTGCCAGCTTTTGATTTTGCAACAGTTGAGGAACGGCTTAACGAAACCGAGGAAGCGCGAACGATCATAGTAAGCGAACCATCGGTGCCTTTTGGGGGAATTCTAGATATTCGCAGCGCCGTTCGGCGAGCTGGATTGGGCTCAGTGCTTGATCCAGAAGAAATCATGGCTGTAGGCAATACTTTATCAGGGTTACGTCGCCTGAAAGCCTTTTTGGAACGGCTTGAGCTGCCAGTGAAGGCATTGCTTACCTACCGTGATGAACTCATTCCCTTGCGACCGCTTGAACAGAAAATTGAAGCCGTTCTTGATGAGCAGGCGAGAATTCGGGATGAAGCCAGTAGTGAACTGAGTCGAATTCGCCGCGAAATGCGGGCAAGGCAAAGTCAGGTGAAAAGTCGCCTTGATGCTATTTTGCGTTCCGCTGAATACCAAAAATATTTTCAAGACGCCATTGTTACTGTCAGGGGAGATCGTTATGTAATTCCAGTAAAACAGGAATATCGTCATCATTTCCCCGGGATTGTTCATGATCAGTCAGGTAGCGGTGCTACCGTATTTATTGAGCCCATGGCGCTTGTGACGATTAATAATGAAATCAAACAGCTCTTAGCTGCTGAAAAGCATGAGATCGAACGGATTTTAACACTATTATCAGGCGAGATCGGGCGCTATAGTGATTCGATTTATCAGAGCGCTCAAGCCGCAGCCGCTCTTGACGCGATTTTTGCGAGAGCGTTGTTAAGCCTTGATATGAAGGCCTATCGACCACAATTAAATAGCGAAGGCTATATTAATTTGGTCAATGCCCGTCATCCTTTAATTGATGGGGATAGTGTCGTGCCAATCAGCGTGCGGTTAGGGAAGGAATTCCAAACGCTGTTAATTACAGGGCCTAACACTGGCGGGAAGACGGTTACCTTAAAATTAGTCGGACTATTTGCTTTGATGACGCAAGCCGGTCTTTTTATTCCGGCTATGGCCGAATCAGCTATGCCGGTTTTTCCGCAAATCTTTGTTGACATTGGCGATGAACAAAGTATTGAACAAAGTCTAAGTACTTTTTCCGGGCATATGACTCATTTAGTTAAGATTCTTGATGAGGTAAGGCCAGGCGATCTTGTTTTAATTGATGAAATTGGTGCAGGCACAGACCCTGATGAGGGTGCTGCTTTAGCCATGTCGATATTAGAGCGACTTCATAAGCTTGACTGCCGGACTATTGTTACGACCCATTATAGTGAATTAAAAACTTTTGCCTTTTCCCGCGAGGGAATTGAAAATGCTAGTGTAGAGTTCGATATTGAGACGCTTAGGCCAACTTATCGATTGATTATTGGACGGGCTGGAAGCTCTAACGCTTTTGCAATTTCCGCCAGACTGGGCTTAAGTGAGGTTTTAATTGACCGGGCTAAAGCGCTTATTACGCAGAGCCATGCTGACTTTGAGTCTGTTTTGGCCAAGCTTGAGCAAAAAACAGTAGAATATGAGCAGCGAAATGAAGAATTGGCTGCGTTAGAACGGGAGATTAATACTTTAAAGCATACGCTGGATCAAGAGAGGACAGCTTTGGCAGTACGTCGCAAAGATACGCTCGATAAGAGTAAGAAAGAAGCGGCAGCTATTTTACGGCAAGCCCGTCGTACTGCTGAGGAAGTAATTGAAGAAATTAAAAAGCAGTTCTCGGAAAAAGAGCAGCATGCTAGGCAGAAAAATATTCATAAGTCGCGGCAAAAGTTAGCGGAAGGACTAGGTCTCGTCAATGATTTTAGCAGTGATGAAACTGATTTGCCGCCCTTGGATTCTGCCGCTTTGGCTGTAGGGATGACTGTGAAAGTTTTATCGCTTAACCAAAAAGGTGTTATTTTAGCAATTAATGGAAATGATCTTTTACTGCAAGTAGGTATTCTCAAAATGAATGTTCCTTTGGCGGACTGTCGCATGACCAATCAACCGGCGAGAGAAAGTCGGACGCTGCGCCGCGTGAAACCGCCGAAGGTAAGTCTTGCTGTACAAGCAGCAGCACGGCAAATTGATGTGCGCGGTACTACGGTGGAAGAAGCGCAAGAGGTCATTGATAAATTTATTGATGATGCTATTATGGCTGGACTTGGTGAAGTTCTTGTCATTCATGGCAAAGGAACAGGGGCTCTGCGTAAAGGCTTGAGAGAATATTTGAAGCAGCATCCATCGGTAAAGAAAATTGATGTAGCTGAACTTAATGAAGGCGGCGATGGGGCTACTGCTGTTAAACTGAAATAAAGCGGTGGCTGATGTCGTAACAATAAAAGAATTGTTCAATAAAAAACCAGAGCGGAAATTTTCCACTCTGGTTTTTTATTGTTCAGTAGTAGAGGCAGCAGAGTCAGATTGATTATCGGGGGCTTCTTTTTTGGCGGGCTTTTCTTCTTTTTTAGGTCGGTCTTCACTGCCGCCGAGACTATTTAAGAGACCAAAAATAGCAGCCATATTCGTAGGCGTCATTTTAGCTTTCAGTTGTGGATTACTGAGTAGCGGCAAAAGTGTGCCAAGTAGATCAGGGTTATTACCTAATCCGGCGGCGCCGCTTGTGTTGGAAGCAGGGGAACCGCCTGATGCAGACACTGTTTTTAGTAAGTCAGTTAATGTTTTTTGTAGCGGCGCTGCTGTACTTCCCCCTGGATCTAAGAGCGGTTCTTCTTTTGCCGACAGTCTTTCGCTTTTTGCTGTGCGGCCCAATATAATACAAAGTAAGCAGGAAAGGGCTAATAGTTCTACTAAGGGGGACGAGTCTTTTGGATCGGCAGCGGCAATATCAAGGATTTTTTCAATGAGCGGCAAGAAAAAGGGGATTCCTGTCGGCATGATAAACACCTCTTTTAAAAGAGTCCGGGGATTTTAGGAATATTTAAATCGGAAGAAAGTTGACCTACAGCAGATTGACTGATTTCTCTTGATTTTTCCGCAGCATTATTGATGGTAGCGACAAGCAGATCTTGCAATAACGGTGCATTTTCCGGGCTTAAGTATTTGGGGTTTAACTCTATGGTTACGAGATCTTGCTGGCCGTTCATCGTTACGGTAAGGGCGTCGCCGCTTGTTACAACGATTCGCTCTTCTTTCAGCTTTTCTTGCACTTCATTTACGTTTTGCTGTAACTTTTTCACCATTTCCATGAGGTTACCGAACTGCTCAAACATATGATTTCCTCCTCTGAAAATGAAACTTATGGATATCTATGTATGAAAATAATCTATGCAAAAGATGTTTTTTTTGTGTGGGAAAAATAGCTTTTTTGAACACTCAAATAAGTTCAGCATATATTGGATTAACAAAGAAACTGCAAGGTGGCGGATTCAGATGAAAATACGACGGCGGAGGCAGAAAAAGTTTTCCCGTGAAGACACAGCAAATCTTTTGCCTGCTCTAGTTTCAGAGACGAAGGACGCAGTTTATGAGCCGGAGCCAGTAGTTAAGCCAAAGCGTAAAGGACTTGCTCCATTTAAGTTGTTGCGTGAAGTCGTGCGTAAGCCTGATTTTTCCTATCAAGCATTTATGTTGCTTATGACCTTTGCCAATACGGATCAGATGCGAATTGATCGGCAGATTGCCGATGTGAGTACGACCATCGAGAAAGTAAAAACCGCTACTGATGTTCTTGGTTCTACGATGCGATCACTGCAGTCGGCTGCTGAGGCACCACGGAATATTCGTAAATTATTTGAATAATCTTTTTGGTTATTGCTTGGTAGGCACTCTTTATTTTTAGCGATCATAAGATATAGTGAAAATGCCTGTTATACAACGGATAGCTTTTTTAGGATTGCAGGGAAAGGAGGATAAAATTATGGCAAGAGGGTTTGGTTGTGGCGGTAATGGAATTTGGATTATCCTGATTATCCTTTTATTGTTCTTCTTCTTCGAGGATGATACGTCGGTTACTTTATAATGTATATGCAAAACAGAAAAAAAACACGCGTAAAAACGCGTGTTTTCTTTTATTCTTTTTTCGGCGCTTCCGGCCTTGCGGGCGGTGGCGGCAGATTAGGAGTAGGAACTTTTTCGGATTTTCCATTGGTGCTAGAAGAAGATTTTCCTTCCGCATTAGCATTAGGCGAGCCATTAGGATCTTTTCCCGGCGTGGTTTGTCCCGGTTTTTCCGGTTGCTTTTGTTGATTTGGATCCGTGCTTTCTTCTCGTAAGGAGCTGTCAGCGGCTAACTGTCCGTCACTGACGCCGCTCGGTCTTGGAAAATCACGGGAAGGATAGCTGGCCGCGGCTGTTGTCATAAAAGCACGCCAGATTGTTGCTGGCAAATCGCCGCCCGTAATTCCTGATAAGGTGCCGTCGTTATCCATTCCCATCCATACAGCAGCAACGAGATCAGGGGTGTAACCAACAAACCAAGCATCTTTATAGTCGCTGGTGGTACCAGTTTTACCTGCTGCTGGTCGACCAATGTTAGCGCCAGCGCCAGTACCGCTAGTGATTGCTGTTTTTAATATATCGGTGATAATGTAAGCGCTTTTTTCGTTAAGGACTACTTTTTCTTTTGGAATGTTTTCTTCAATGACTTTCCCATTGCGATCAACAATTTTCATAATAGCAATGGGCTCAGCGTGAATGCCATGATTGGCAAATACACCGTAGGCGCTAGCAATTTCTATCGGTTTAACACCACGGGTTAAACCGCCGAGAGCCATGGCCAGATTTTGATCATTTACAGAACCATTTAAAACTAGTGTTGAAATTCCTAACTGTTGAGCGTAATAGAGCGGTTTTTCTACACCGACTTGATTGGCAAGTTTTACAGTCGGTACATTGAGAGAGTGAGCAAGTGCAGCACGAAGCGTTACTGTGCCATGAAAACGTCGATCATAATTTTGTGGCGACCAGTTGCCGTAGGTTACGGCCTTATCTTCGATGGTTGAACCAGCTGTCATGCCATTTTCGATGGCTGCTACATACACAAAAGGTTTAAAAGCAGAACCTGGTTGGCGCTCGGCCAAAACAGCACGATTGAATTGATCGTTGCCTCTGCCGCCAACCATAGCTTTAATATAGCCAGTTTGTGGTTCGAGGGCTACAAGAGCGCCTTGCGGCTGTTTGATGCCGGAACTATCAGTTCGATAAGTTGGCAGTTTTGTCATGGCCTGCTCTGCCGCTTTTTGCATCGATAAATCCAGAGTCGTATAAATTTTCAAACCGTCTTTATAGACCGCATCAGCACCGTATTTATCAATAAGCTGTTGAATAACATAATCGACAAAATAGGGAGCTAAATCATCCACGTCATCTTGTTTTTTAGTAACAATTTTTATTTCTGTTTGACGAGCCTTGTTAGCTGTAGCTGAATCAATATATTCATACTTTATAAGCTGATCCAGTACCGTATTTTGTCTTTCTTTCGCTGCTTTCAAATTTGTAGCGGGAGAATAATAGTTTGGACTTTTCGGTATGCCAGCAAGCATGGCACATTCAGCCATGTTTAGTTCATCGACATTTTTGCCGAAATAGACCTGAGCAGCTGCTTGGACGCCGTAGGCGCCTTGGCCAAAATAAATCTGATTTAAATACAGTTCAAGAATTTCCGATTTGGTGTATTGGCGTTCGATTTGTAGAGCTAAAACAGCTTCTTGAATTTTTCGTTTTAAAGTCTGCTCCTGCGTGAGCAAGGCATTTTTGGCGAGCTGCTGGGTAATTGTGCTGCCGCCTTCTGCAACGGCATGATTGGTTAAATTGGCCCAAACTGCTCGTAAAATTCCGCGCGGATCAATGCCGATATGGTTATAGAAACGGGCATCTTCTGCGGCAATGAAGGAGTTTTGCAAATCCTTCGGAATTTTGCTTAAAGGTACGGGAATTCGGTTTTCTACGGAACGAGTTGTTGCAATTAATTTACCGTGGGCATCAAAGATTTGTGACGAAGCTGGTGGGCGCATCTCATGTTTGAGATCAGGCATAGAATTAATGCTTGCTGTAAGAAAGCCGAGACCGGCGCCTGCCAGCATAACAACGAAGACAATAATGCCAATAATGAAATATTTTGGTTTATAGTTTTTCTTTCGGCGTGTATCCGAACGGGAACCGCCGTTTTGGCCAGTACTCATGTGTTTCCTCCTAATTTGCCAATCTGTAAGATATTATATCATAAAAAATAGCAGGGAGACATAAATAGAAGGGAATTTCCTCTTTCCGAAAAACGGCAAAAAAAGAAGCAGTGTTTAGCTGCTTCGTCTAAAGGGACAAAATGAATCGCTTGTTCTATCGAGTGGGAGGCGGTCCGTAATTTCTTATTTGTTCCTTACTGAGAGAAGCTTCCGGCACAACAGGCGCCATTTGCGATTCGGCGGCAGTAATTAGTTCGCTTCGCGATAGATAGATATTTTCATTGGACTTCGAGGCTTGTGATAAAGTTGTAAGCTGGGAACTTTGTTGCTGTTCTTTATTATGGTGAGGCCCAGTGGCGTTGTTTAACGTGTTGGTATAAGCAGAAACTAACTTTTCTTGATTCGTTTTTGTTAGGCTTTGTGTTGTTTGGGGATTATTTTCTGATTTATCTGTTGTATAGTTCATAGCTTAACCTCCTTTACCAAGTATAAAACCAATTTTTCTTTCTAAAGATAGCATGACCTATTTCTATAAAAACAATCTGACAGTTTTTGTTTATAAAAAAGAACACCTTTATTGCAAATTTCCATATATATAGTAGCAAAAGGTTTTTGGATGAAAACGGGAGAAAAAATAGGAGGAAGAAAGAATGCGGTTTTCTCTTGCCAGACGCAAGCGGATTTCTTCTATTCCAGCGGTTATCTTTATTTTATTGATATTGTCAGGCGCTACTGTGGGACTCATCGAGGTGCACTTAAAACCAACTTTGTTAGCCATTGCCGAAGCAAAAGCAACCATGATTGCAACGCAGGTGATTAATGGCGTTATTAATGACCGAACGAGTTTGAATATTGATCCGCAAAATTTGGTGCAGGTTCATTTAGACAATAAAGGACGAGTTGCGTTGATTCAACCTAATACGATTGAGTTTAACCGTTTGGCTGCTGATACAACGATTAAAGTGCAGGATGCTTTGCAAAAAATTACTGAAGAGAAAATATCCATCCCGATCGGACAGGTTTTAGGCAGCCAGCTTTTGGCTAGTATGGGACCCAAGATTACAGTCATTGTTATTCCCATGGGAACGGTTCAGGTCCAGGTTGTTGATAAATTTGAACAAGCCGGTATTAATCAAACACGTCATATGGTTTATTTGATGACTACAACACAGGTCCGGATTGTAGTACCGCTTGTAAGTAAAAGCGTGAGTGTGAATACACAAGTTCCGATTGCCGAGTATGTAGTAGTTGGCGATGTACCTGGAACATATGTACAAATTCCTCTGCCAATGTTAAGTGAGGCAGGTCTGCTTGGTTCTTCTAACTCAGGAAACTCTGCTGGCGAGGGAAGTAATGGTAAGTAGACTAACGGACTTCTCATTTCATTCATTGCCAAGTCTCTCACTAAGTTTTGCATGTATCATTGCAATTTAGATGATAAAAATATGAAATTAAAGAGGAATAAAAGTGTTGACATAAGTGAATCTGCTGTGCTATTATATACAAGTCGCCGCTGAGCGACACGAAAACAGAAAAGAATCATCGCTTCTGAAAACGAAGACGAAACGGTTAAAAAAGAAACTTTGAAAAAAGTGCTTGACAAACTGGTTCGAAAGATGGTAAACTATCTAAGCTGCTTCGGTAGCGGCTCTCTGAAAACTAAACGATGGATAAGTAACAACAAGC
>NZ_JBWBCL010000013.1:0-98963 GCF_056134285.1 Pelorhabdus sp. sgz311002
AAGCCGAAAGAAGGATCAATCAATTTTGAAGGGAAAAATATAGCGGGAATGGCGGCCCCGGGCATTGTAAAGCTGGGGATTTCTCAGGTGCCGGAAGGTCGGCGAATTTTTGCGAATATGACTGTATTAGAGAATATTGAGCTGGGAGCTTATATTCGCAGTGACAAAAAGGAAATTGCCGAAGATATGAAAATGGTCTTTGAGCGGTTTCCGCGTCTCAATGAAAGAAAGAGCCAGTTAGCAGGGACGTTATCGGGCGGCGAACAGCAGATGCTGGCCATGGGGCGCGCCTTAATGAGTCGTCCGCGGCTGCTGTTATTAGATGAACCAAGTATGGGACTTGCGCCGCTGCTCGTAAAAGAAATATTTTCGATCATCCAAGAGATCAATAAGACAGGAACGACGGTTCTGCTTGTAGAACAGAATGCACATATGGCTTTATCGATTGCGCATCATGCTTATGTATTGGAAACAGGCAGAATCACACTGTCTGGTCCGGCGGCGGAACTAGCTGCTAGTGAAGAAGTCCGCAAGGCTTATCTCGGCGGCTAAAGCGGCATGCTTTGACGGCTGCAATGGTTAAAGCAAAAGACTAATAAGGGGTGAGTGTCATGTTTGTAGCAAATCGGATGACGAAAGATCCAGTTACGGTTGCACCGGATATACCTGTTTTGGAAGCGAAGGAGCTATTAAAAACTCATCAGTTTCGCCGTCTGCCTGTTGTAAGAGACGGAAAGCTCGTGGGGATTGTTACAGACCGCGATTTACGGGCAGCTTCAGCATCGCCGGCTACGACTTTATCGGTTCATGAACTCAACTACCTACTTGCCAAAATGAAAGTCTCTGACATTATGAAGAAAAATGTGCTTACGATTTCCGCTGATGCAACCATTGAAGAGGCAGCTCTGATTATGTATCGGGAGAAAATCGGCGGCCTTATTGTCGTGGATGAGCAGAAGGCGCCTATCGGGATTATTACGGAAACGGATATTTTTAAATGCTTTGTTGATGTTATGGGATTGAACGAAGGGAAGACCCGCCTAACTATTGGGGTACCTGATCAGATCGGCGTACTTCATCAGATTACCGGCGTATTTTCTGAGCTTGGTATTAATATTGGCAGTTTAGCTTTGCTTGCTGGCCAAGGCGTTAAAAGCGAAATGATTATTCGCGCTGATATTGATGATTTGCCACTGCTCACAAAGAAACTGGGCGAAAAAGGCTACCCTGTACTTCATGTAGCACAGATCGGCTAAAAAGATTTACACCGATTTTTGAATATGCTAATATAATAAAATAGGATCAGACGACCGAACCTTCGGTGCAGTCGGGCTAAAGCAGCAGGAATCATCCTGTGGGACCACCTTAGTGTGGTATCCCCAGGATGATTTTAACTTTTTGGAGGGATAGGATGAATGCCAATGAAGCGGCTCGGTTAAAGAAAGGAGCTGCCCGACTTTCTGTAATATCCAATAGTTTACTTGTTTTAACAAAACTTGTTGTAGGCATCATGACAGGTGCTGTCAGTATCATATCAGAGGCAGCCCATTCCGCGGTCGATCTTATGGCGGCGATTATCGCTTTTTATGCCGTTCGTCATTCGAGCGTTCCGCCTGATGCGGATCATGCCTACGGCCATGGAAAAATTGAAAACATTTCCGCTATGGTGGAAGCTGTTCTGATTATTGCGGCGGCTTTATGGATTGTCTATGAGGCGGTTGATAAGTTCTATACAGCGGCGCCACCGGAAAATTTGCCTTATGGCATTGCTGTTATGGCGCTTTCGATCATCGTAAATTTTTTCGTAACGGATCGCTTGCTGAAAGTAGCGAAAGAAACCGAATCAGCAGCGCTCGAAGCCGATGCGCTTCATTTGCGGGCTGATATTTGGACGTCCATTGGCGTTCTCGTCGGTTTAGTTTTAATGGAACTTACTGGCTGGCATTTTATCGATCCGGCTATAGCTCTGTTTGTAGCGCTTATTGTATTTCGGGCGGGTTATAAAATGACGAAACAGAGTATGTATCAATTAACTGATGTAAGTTTACCGGCCTGCGAAGAAGCCAATATTGAGCAAATCATTTGCAGCCATCCGGAGGTCATTGCTTTTCATCGGCTACGAACACGACGCAGCGGCAGTTATCGACTGATTGATGTCCATATCATATTAAATAAGAATATGCATCTTGATAAGGCCCATGCTGTATGTGATATGCTGGAGCAAGAAATAAAGCAAAGCTTTGGCTTATGTGATGTGATTATTCATACAGAGCCTTGCGACTACCACGATGGCATTGGGGCTTGTCCTTTGCCGCCAGTGGAAGATGGAAAGGATAGACGGGAAGGCTAAGCCTTGGGCCGTCTATTTTTTTTAGCTTCAGGAAAGTGCCAGATTGCTCTTTGAGACTTTACGGTTCGTGAGTGGGGAAGGTCCGCGTTGCTTGCTATTGAGGCGGGATCTGGATCAGATTGAGTTGGCGATTTCCGTGGGATGAGCGGATCTATCGGAGTAGCGGATTTGACTGGATCTTGGGAGGCTAAGGAAGGCTCTATCAGTGGTTCAGCTTGGGCTGAACTTTTTTGAGCCGAAGATGGATCTACCAGTGTATCAGCCTCTGCGTTTTGTTCGGCTGGAGTTTGTCTGAGAATCGACGGCGGTGGTGTCATCGTTGGCGTTGGCGGAGCGGTTGTCATCGGCGGCGGGGCTGCTGCCGTTTTGGTTTTGACAGGATTTTTGGGTGTTAAAATGCCTTCTAGAGAAGGTTCCGGCCCTGGTTCATCGGGTACGCAGGAGCAGCGAACTTGATCAAGCAGACGGCGCAAGAGCTCAAGCTGTAAAATTTGTTCTCCTGTATGGTACGGCGTATCTACCGCCATATTGCGATTTGCCAGAATTCGAAATAAGTCGACAGGCGCACAGGTTACGCCAAGAAAGTCGCTGGTAAAGGAAATTTTGCACAATAGTAGATCGAGAAAAATATCAATCAACGTACCGGCGTTATCCATGCGCAGAACGGCTCGTTCAAAGACCTCTTTTGGTACGCCAGGTGTTCGCTGAATTTCCTCAGCGGCGCCAACGAGCAGCCTTTGGGAAGCGACGAGAACTTGATAATTTGGCATAACAGCGTTAATGTCAGCCATAATGGTTGTAATAATTTCCTGGGAAAGGTTAGCCAAAATCATCTCCTCCCTTCTGGTTTACTATATGAGAAAAACTGCAAGATTAGGACGGCGCTTTAGGCGGTAAGCAGGAATTTGCCTACTCTAAGTGGTAATAAGCATAAGATGTTTTTTCTAATAAAAGCAACTTAGGAGAAGCCATAGGTTGCTACGTATAAAGGAGGGTAAAGTGAGCGATATTATATCGGCAAGTGTACTGTTAGACATTGGCAGCCATTTGTTCCGGCTGGCCCTCATTGTAATCATTACCGTTTTTTCTTTGCGATTTATTGGCGTGGTCGTCGACCATTTGTTTATGCCGAAACCAGGGAGCACTTTTTTTTACTTGGAAGAACGGCGGGCAAAAACGCTTACAGCGCTATTAAAGAGTATTATTCGCTATTCTGTTTACTTTTTTGCCGGTATTTCCGTACTCCACGAATTTCAGATTGATACAACATCGATTTTAGCTGGTGCTGGGATTTTGGGGCTTGCTGTCGGTTTTGGTGCACAAAGTCTGGTGAAAGACGCCATCACTGGGTTTTTTATCATTTTAGAAGATCAATATTCCGTAGGCGATTATATTGCCTGTGGCTCCTTAGCGGGAACGGTTGAGGAAGTGGGCTTTCGCGTAACAAAACTGCGTGATGCGAACGGCATTTTGCATATTATTCCCAATGGAACAATTCAGCTTGTGAGTAATCATACGAGAGGTCATACGTTGGCGGTCGTTCTTGTACCTGTCAGCTATGAAGCGGATCTTGATCAAGTTTTTTCTTTGCTGGATCAGATATGCCACGATGTAAAGGAAGAACTTGATGTAGTTTTGGCTTTGCCGCAGGTTCTTGGCGTCGTGGAATTTAAGGAAATGAATCTCGTCATTAAAATACTCGCGCAGACAGTACCGCTACAGCAAGGAAAAGTTGAGACGCTGCTGCGTTATAAAATCAAGCAGGCATTTGAAGCGGCAGAAATTCCTCGTCCGCAGTTTTTTGGGCCTGAGGCAGTAAAGGAGAAGAAGTAGATGATTGTACGCTATGATGTAGGCGATGTAGTGAAAATGAAAAAAACTCACCCCTGCGGCGGCAGTGAGTGGGAGATTTATCGAACCGGAATTGATTTTGGCATTACCTGCTTGACTTGCGGTCGAAAGGTTATGGTGCCGCGCGTGAAATTTGAAAAGGCCGTAAAGACTATACTTAGAAAAGCAGGAGCGACCGATTCCAAATGATTTAGACGGACTGATTCGCTGGGGAGAAGAGAGGCTTTTCCCTGGCATTTTTCTGTGCTATGATAGCTTTATAGATTTTGAAGATAAAGGTGGAACTATTTGATGAGTACAAATTTAGAAGTCGGTATTGTCGGTTTGCCTAATGTGGGCAAGAGTACTTTATTTAATGCGATTACCAAAGCAGGCGCCGAGGCGGCTAATTATCCTTTTTGCACGATTGAGCCGAATGTGGGCGTAGTAGAAGTGCCTGACGAACGGTTGACTCGTTTGGAAACCATGTTTAAACCGAAAAAAACTACACCTACAGCTATGCGGTTTGTTGATATTGCCGGCCTGGTTAAAGGCGCTTCGACTGGTGAAGGACTCGGCAATAAATTTCTTGCCCATATTCGGGAAGTTGATGCGGTAGCGCAAGTCGTTCGTTGTTTTGCCGACGAAAATGTAACCCACGTGGAAGGCGGTCTTGATCCGCTTAGAGATATTGAAATTATTAATACAGAGCTTTGCTTAGCTGATTTGGAAACCGTGGAAAAACGGATGGAACGTCTTGGCAAAATGCTCAAAAGCGCCGATAAGAAAAAAGCGCAAGAAGAGCTGGATCTTTTGAATAAAGTAAAAGCTTCCCTCGAAGAGGCCCAACCGGCTAGACGGATTGGTCTGACGGAAGATGAAATAGCCGCTTTAAAGGAATTGACGCTTCTGACGTTAAAACCAGCCTTGTTTGTAGCGAACTTAGGCGAAGACGAAGTGGCTGAGCCGGAAAGCAATGCTAATTATTTGAAAGTAAAAGAATACGCCGAAGGGGAGCAGGCGGCTGTAATTGCCGTTTGTGCTAAGATCGAATCAGAAATTGCTGAACTCGATGATGAGGAAGCTCGGATGTTTTTAGCGGACTTAGGACTTACTGAGTCTGGTCTTGATAAGCTCATTAAAGCAAGCTATTCTCTCCTTGGTCTCATGACTTTCTTTACGGCAGGTGAACAAGAAGTTAGAGCCTGGACGATTCGTCGTGATACCAAAGCGCCGCAAGCGGCCGGAAAAATTCATACTGATATTGAGCGGGGCTTTATTCGCGCTGAAATCGTCTCTTTCTCTGATCTTATGGCGTCAGGCTCCAATCAAGCGGCGAAAGAGAAAGGCCTTGTTCGTCTCGAAGGCAAGGAATATATTATGCAAGATGGCGATGTTACCTATTTTAGGTTTAATGTGTAACTCTTTTTGCGCTTTTGCTTGCTTTTGATAAAAGAATGATCTATACTATATTAGTCAAGGACAAGTATCGGTTTTTTTTGGCTTAGGCCGAGAAACCCTTCCTGCCCCGCCACGGGGCCATTAGTCCAAAGGAGGAGGTGATTTCGTGAGAAAGTACGAAGTCGTGTTTATTTTCCAAGTGTTAGAAGAAGAGGCTACAAATGCAGTTATTGCTAAATTTGAAAACCTCATCACTAACAATGGTGGTGAAATCGAAAAACTCGACCGTTGGGGTAAAAAACGGTTGGCTTATGAGATTAAAGACGTTATGGACGGCTACTATGTATTGGCAACGTTCAATGCAGAGCCGGCAGTTGTTAAAGAACTCGATCGTGTAGCTAAGATTACTGAAGAAGTTCTTAAGCACATGGTTGTTAAAGTAGACGAGAAATAATTACAGGCCAGGGAGATGAAACCATGAATAAGGTTATACTAGTTGGTCGCCTTGCCCAAGATCCTGAAGTGCGTTATACGCAAACCGGCAAAGCAGTGGCATCTTTTTCACTTGCCGTAAATCGCTATTCCGGTCAAGGACAAAGCGAGGCCGATTTTATACCCATTGTGGCATGGGAAAAACTGGCCGAAATTTGTGGCAACAATCTAACCAAAGGACAACGGATCCTCGTAGAAGGTCGTTTAACGATCCGCTCCTATGAAGGCAATGATGGTCAAAAACGGCGTGTTGCCGAAGTCATTGCGCAAAATATGGAGTTCTTAGAACGAAAAGGTTCCCATGAGGCTAGTGGTGCTCCGGCGCCTAGCTCAAGTGCGAAACCCATTGACGCCAGTTCCTTTGGCAAAGAAGTCTTCCCTGAAGAGGAAATTCCATTTTAAAAGGGAGGTTATCACGTGAAGCGCGAAAGAGGCAGAAAACCGAAGAAAAAAGTTTGTAGTTTCTGCGTTGATAAAATCGAACATATCGATTATAAAGACGTTCCCAGACTACGCCGTTATACGACTGAACGCGGCAAGATTTTACCGCGCCGTATTTCCGGCAACTGCGCCAAACATCAACGTCAGTTGACGATTGCCATTAAACGGGCAAGAAACATCGCTTTGTTGCCGTTTACAGCAGAATAAATCGGATATACATCAAGAGAGCTCTAGTGAGCTCTCTTTTTATTTGACGAAATAAAAATCTTGTGTTAAATTTAATATAGTTAAAGTAAAAGCATTAAAATTTAACTTAACCGATCCCTTTTATTCCAGTAAAGAAGCCTCGCTTGCAGCGAGGCTTCTTTACTTATTTGTAACTTCAGCGGGATTAAACGCTAGCTTTAGTTTTTTTGAGTATTTTCCTCGCGGCATAAACAAGAATGGCTTGTCCTGTCGGCAAGGCCTCTTTCTTAAAGGTCATGTCAGGATGATGAATCCCTGGCGTCAAGTCACAGCCTAGGGCAAAGTAGCCTGCTTTTAGTGACGGTTTCTTCTTGATATAAAAGTGAAAGTCTTCGCCGCCCGTTGTTTTGAGTGGTTCGTGAAGTCCGTCTGGTCCATAAACGGCAGTAATGGCTTCTGCTAAGAGTGCAACCATATCATCTGTATACTCCGCGGCGGGTATTCCATTGTAGTTTGTTACACTGACGGTTGCCCCCACTGTAGCCGCCGCTGCGTGAATGGTTTGTTTGGCTTTTTCCAGTAACGCTTGCATTGTGCCATTGCGCTCAGAACGGACGTCCCAAGTGACTGTTGCTTCAGGCGGAATCGCATTGGTGACGCCGGAATCGCAGTTGAGCCTTGTGGCTTTAATGCTGTAAGACTCAACAGGATTCATGTGGATGGCATTGACAGCCATAATGGCGGCAGCTGCTGCATCAAGGGTATTGACGCCCAGATGGGGCCGTGAGCCATGGGCCGGGACACCGTGAAATATTGCCTCAAGGCGTTCTGAGGCGGCATGATACAAAGCTGGGACGGATTGCTTTATTGTGAGATCTTCGATTTGCCGTAAGTGAAGTCCTAAAATCATATCAACATCATCAATGGCGCCGCCTTCGATCATGGCCAGAGCGCCTGTACCGAGTTCTTCGGCTGGCTGAAACAGGATTTTTAACTTTCCTTGTTGGATTGAGGTGGTTTGAATCAACTCTTGGGCGGCAGCAAGCACCATAGCGCAGTGAGCATCATGACCGCAGCTATGGATCGCACACAACACGCCGTTGATTTTATGACCTAAAGCATCCATGTCGGCTCGTAAGGCTAGGGTGGGACCAGGCACGCCGCTGTCATATTCACCAACGAGTCCTGTGGTATGATTAATCCCTTTCGTAACGACGAAACCCGCTTGGTTTAATTTGTCAGCTAGAAAGGCCGCTGTCTTATACTCTTGAAAGCCTAGTTCAGGCATGGCGTGTAGTGAATCATATAATTTAATTACATTTTCCATAAAATCCCCTCCTTGCTAAAGTGTAATCAATCTAGTATAATTTAGCAATAATAAAAAGATTTATATAAACTGCATAATAATAATTTGCTACTTTTGTTTCCCCTACAATCTATATATAGGTGGATCTATCACAATATTATTAAGGGAGTGGATGAGATGGAGGAAGAAAAGAATACTTCTTCGCCGCAGAAATGGAAAGTCGGAATAGGGGCTTATATTGCACTGATTGCGGCAATTTTGTTTTTTTCTGGGCTATTTATGAAAGTGGAAGGCTTTAAATGGCTCAGCGCCTTTGACTATACGTCCTTAAGCGGCCAGTTTGGTACGATGAAAGATCCTGCTAAGGTGAACTTTATCGGCATCGGCGGGGCGAGTGCTAAAGCCGGATTTTTATTTGCTTTGTCCCTTGTACCTACCGTTATGCTAGCGCTTGGTTGTTTAGAAATTTTTTCCCACTACGGTGCGATTCGAGCGGCCCATAAGTTGCTTACACCGTTTTTGAAACCGCTGCTAGGAATTCCTGGACTTACGGGACTAGCCATGATTACCGATTTGCAAAGCACTGATGCCGGCGCGGCGCTTACGAAGGAACTCTATGATAATGGTCAGATTACGGAAAAAGATCTTATTGTAATGGGAGCTTGGCAATATTCTGGCGCCGGGTTAATTAATAACCTTTTTTCGATTGGTTCAGCCTTGTTCGCTTTTTTAACGGTTCCTGTTATTATTCCGTTAATTTTAATGTTTCTACTAAAATTTGTCGGCGCAGTGTTTGTCCGGTTTGTCTTGAATACAGTCTATAAGGGGGATTTTACTGATGAGCAGCCAGAACCAAAAAATTTCTAATAATCCTCTTGATATATTCGTCATTGGCGCCCGCAAGGGCTGGAATATCGCTATTAATAATTTAATGCCAAATGTATTAATGGCCTATGTGATTGCTGAAATCCTACGTATTTTGGGGATCATGGCCTTTATTGGTAAGCTCTTTGGACCGGTTATGTCTCTATTCGGTTTGCCTGGTGAGGCGGCTACAGTACTTATGACAGCTTGGCTTTCTTCATCAGCTTCGGTGGGGGTAGCAGTCAATCTAATCAATCAAGGGACGCTAAATGGAACGCATGCGACAATTTTGCTTCCAGCGATTTTCTTGATTGGATCACAATTGCAGTATATGGGAAGATTGCTCGGTGTAGCCGATGTTCCAAAAAAATATTGGCCTTTATTGATGTTGGCAAGTATTATTAATGCGGCTATTGCCATGTTTATTATGCGCTTTTTTGCTTAGAGCAGACCAGCCGCCGGAGCAATCCGGCGGCTTTCCAATGCTTGACAATGGATAGTTCCTTCGTTATGCTATAAAGAGTGTAAACGAACTCGGGCTAATACAATTTCTATAGGCAAACTTATTGAAAAATAAGGACGCAAAGCCATGGGTCTAAGGGTATTTCGCAAGGAGTACTGATGACTGCCAGGTTGCACTAGCACTATAGGAGACTTTGATAAGTCTTTTTTTTTATCGCAAAATTGGCGCTTTGTAATAAATCCTTATTTTCTTTTCAAGTACTCTCGAATTTCTTTACGCAAATTCAATGTAGGTATTAGGAGGAGAAGAAAATTGGATTTTATAGGACGGATTCGCAGCAGCCTGCAGGCAAAGGTGATTTGTTTGGCTGTACTCGCCCTACTTGTATCGCTAGGAGTTTTAGGTTGTCTTAATTTTTATACGGCTAGAAACCTTTTGGTAGACGACGCGAAAGAAGATTTGATTCACCGTGTAGACGGCTATAGCCAGGAAATCGGCCTGTGGTTTGATTCGCGCAAGCGGGAAGTATCGCTTTTGTCGACAAATCCGCTAGTGTTAGCAGGACCACAGCCGGAAACAATCGCTTATTTAGCGGCAGAAACCAAGCGCAATCCTATTTTTTCTCGGTTTTGGATCGTAGACCGCGCTGGCAACGGCGTTCACTCCACTGGTGATAAGACGAATATAGCGGATCGTGATTATTTCAAACAAGTAATGTCTACAGGCGAGGTTGTTGTTACTGACCCGATTATTTCTAAAGTTGACGGGTCAATTGTCGTATCGGTTGTAGCGCCAATCAGAGTAAATAATCAGATTGTCGGCGTCTTTGGCGGTACGGTAAACATGGACAGCTTAATCGCCCGCTTTGGCGAAATTAAAGTCGGACAAAGCGGTTATGCTTACGCCATAAGGACGGATGGTACTGTTATTATTCATTCTGATAAAAATAAGGTCCTTAAACAAAATACAATAACTGATCAGGATATTGAGGCAAAACTAAAACAAATTAGCGAAAAGATGGTGCAAGGTGAAAAGGGACTTGGCGATTATGTCTATGGCGGACAGGAAAAATATCTGGCCTATGCACCGATTCCAGGGACAAAATGGAGCCTTGGTTTAAATGTACCTGAAAAAGAAGTTACAGTTAAATTAAGACCATTAATGCTTTCCTCCCTAGTGACGAGTATTGTAATTTTATTGCTTACCTGCGCTGTTTGCATTTATGGCGTAAAGCGATTTACGCAACCGATTCTTCGCCTGAATGCAGCAATTAGCGAAGTGGCTCAGGGCAATCTTGTTTTGGTTGCCAGCCAAGCACGAAATATAAACGAAGCAGATCTTTCGCAGCGTGATGAGCTGGAACGAATGGTTGCACATTTTTATGGCATGGTTGCTGGACTGCAGAAACTAGTTAAGCAAATTATACATTCGGCGGAACAGGTCGCTGCTTCTTCCGAGGAGTTAACGGCAAGTGCCGATCAATCTTCCCAAGCAGTCAATCAGGTAGCTGCTTCGATCAGTGCTGTAGCGGCAGGGGCGGAAGGCCAAGCGGCGAGCATTGAAGAGGCGACAAGAGCGATTAGTCATATGTCATCAAGTATTGAGCAAGTATCTACTCATGCGTCAACTGTTTCTACTACCGCCGCCGACACCGCGAAGGCAGCCGAAGGCGGACAAAGCGCTATCGGCGCGGCAACAACGCAAATGGCTCATATCGAAATAGCTGTAACCGAATCGGCTGCAGTGGTGAGTAAGCTGGGGGATCGATCCCAAGAAATCGGCAAAATCAGCGATACGATTTCAGGGATTGCCGGACAGACTAATTTACTTGCTTTGAACGCGGCGATTGAAGCAGCTCGGGCGGGCGAAGCCGGTCGCGGCTTTGCCGTTGTGGCTGAGGAGGTACGTAAATTAGCTGAGCAGTCCGGTGAGGCGGCGCAGCAGATTGCTCAAATTATCAATGAGATTCAAACAGATACTGAAAAAGCCGTAGTGGCCATGAATAGCGGTACGGAAGAAGTCAAACGGGGCAGTGAAGTTGTTGCCGCCGCCGGTTCATCCTTTCAAAGTATTGTTGGATTCATCGAAACAGTATCACTGCAGGTACAGGATATTACCGCTGCGATCCAACAGACTTCCAGCGGCAGTCAGCAGATTGTCGCCGCGGCGCAGCAAATCGATAAAATTAGTCAGACAACCGTTCAGAAGACTCAGAATGTGTCAGCTGCCACACAAGAGCAATCTGCTTCAATGGAAGAAATTGCGGCATCGAGTCAGGCTTTGGCCAAGATGGCAGAAGATCTGCGTAGTTCTGTTGCTCATTTTAAAGTATAAATTGTTATAGAGTTAATAAAAGCTGTTTTGGTAAGAGGTTGCAAGTCTCTTACCAAGGCAGTCTTTTTTTGTTCTTCCGGCTTATTCTTGCATCGATCTGGTAAATCGGCTACGATAAATGTAACTTAGAAAAGCTATACAGCGGAAAGGGACGGTTTGATTGCATATTCGTCTAGGTTTATTGGGAGCAGAGGATTCGCTGCCGGTCATTGAAGCAGTCGCCAAGGATTACAAGGAGTTTTCTTGCCAGTCTTTTCGCTGGTCTAAGATTT
Source organism: Pelorhabdus sp. sgz311002 (assembly GCF_056134285.1). Taxonomy (NCBI): domain Bacteria; kingdom Bacillati; phylum Bacillota; class Negativicutes; order Selenomonadales; family Sporomusaceae; genus Pelorhabdus; species Pelorhabdus sp. sgz311002. Next base: position 11,940 of record NZ_JBWBCL010000013.1, read on the forward strand.
CTGAAATTGTCTCAATACTGCAAGAGCATGATAAGGATGTAGATATGTGGCTGTTTGCCGGACGAATTCCTTATTTAACGGCGCAAAGCTGGGGTGGTTTGACTAAACCTTGCTTTCATCTTCCCTATAAAGGCGCTAGTCTCTATCGGACGCTTTGTGAGATTTTTTATAAGCAGTCGATCACAATGCAAGAAATTAGTTTTGACTCGATTCTCTATGAAGATTTAAAGCTTGTTTTCGCGGAATTGGGGATTGATGAGGAGCCGACTTATGTGAGGCCCTTTGTCGTGGGCATGACGGAGGCCGAAGGCGTCGATTATCATTACCGTCTGTGGCGGGAAGGAAAGACAAAGCTTGCGGTGACCTGCGCTTTTAATACGAAAAAGGGCTTAGAGCAACTCGGTGTTCCCTTTTATCGCGTCTTACCAGCCCGGTCAGCTGTAGAGACAGTACTTCAGTCGATGCTGCGTCTTGCCGAAATGGAACGAATGAAAGATGCGCAAATTGCTGTACAGATGTTTGCTTGTGACGTTGTGACAGATGCCGAGGGGGAGTGGCTGTCAGCAGATGATCTTTACCGTCGGGAACTAAAAATAACACAGGAGCTGTTAGCTTATGCGAAGGAAGTCCAAGGCTCTTTGAAGCATTCCACGGCAGGGCGTTATGTCATTTTTACGACGCGAGGCATGTTGTCTTTGGCTACGCAGGGGTTTACACAAAAAGCGATTGTTAAGGGATTAGAGCAGGCTCATTGCGGCATTGGGATTGGCCTATCGGCCTATGAAGCCGAATTTCACGGGGCAAAAGCCTTAGTGGCTGCTAAGCAGCAGGGGCAAGGCGCCTGGATGGTTTATTTTGACGACAAACGCATTATGGGCCCCTTGGGGCAAGCAGAGCAGCTCAGCTATTCCTATCACTCTGCCGCGCTGCAGACCATTAGCGACAAAACATCGCTCAGTATGGCTACACTCGAGAAACTGCTTGCTGTAAAGCGACGTTATCCCCGCAGCGAGATTAGCGCTCAGGAGCTAGCCAGTCAACTCAAAATTATGCCGCGCAGTGCTAGACGTATTCTTTTTGCCTTAGAAAGCAACGGTTATGCCGAGGCCGTGGGTGAAGAAAATCCCAGTTTGAAAGGAAGACCGCGGAAATTATATCGATTGATTTTGGAGCCGGAGAGTTGACTTATATTTTTGAGTTATAGTCTTTAACTTGACAGATTTGTTACAGGTATACTATAATCTCAATTAAGGACATAGCCTAAATGAGGCCTAAAATAAACAAATAGTGTGTTCATAAAAACAAAAAAGCCGTTTAATCCCGTTCTGTTTGGCGAATTAGACGGTTTTTTTTTAGCACTATGCGTTTTTACCAAAGGAGGAATTTGTATGAATCAGCAAAAAACAGTCGCCTTTTCGTATATCGACGGGCATCGTGACGAAATGATCAGTTTATGGCAGGAACTTGTTACCATGGAGAGCGGTTCGCTGCACAAAGCGGGTGTAGACGCTGTGGCGAAACGCATTGGACAAGTCTTAGATGATGTTGGTGCAAAAACAGAATTTGTTGAGTTTGAACAGGCTGGCAATCTGTTAGTAAGCCATGTTGATGCAACAACAGAGGCTCCTAGTGTAATTTTTATGGGACATATGGATACGGTTTTTAAAACAGGTACTGTAGCGCAGCGGCCTTTTTGCATTAAAGACGGCAAAGCTTATGGCCCTGGCGTTCTTGATATGAAAGGTGGCATTGTAGCTTTTTTATATGCTTTAAAAGCTTTAAAAGCAGCAGGCTATGATAAACGGCCGCTAAAAGTGCTCTTAGCTGGCGACGAAGAAGTGGGACATGAACATTCGACGGCGGCAAAGCGTATGATGGCTGAAGCTAAAGGAGCGGCAGCGGCTTTTAACTGTGAAACTGGGTTTATTGATGACGGCATTGTTGTTGGCCGCAAAGGTACGGCTCGCTTTATTGTAGCTGTAAAGGGCGTGGCTGCTCATGCTGGCAATGATCCGGAAAATGGCCGCAATGCCATTATTGAATTGGCTCATAAAGCGATTGCAATTCAAGCACTTACGGACTGGGAGGAAGGGACGACAGTGAATGTCGGCGTAATCAGCGGCGGTTCTGTTGCCAATGCTGTACCGGAACATGCGCAGATTGTCGTAGATATTCGCTATAAAAAACCGGAAGCCATTGTAAAGATGGAAGAGTCGATTCGCAGCGTTGCAGCCAAGACTTATATTGAAGGAACGACAACGACGGTAACGCGCCGTCCTGGAATTGAAGCCATGGAAACAACGGCAGGTGTAAAAGAGCTGTTTGCTCTTGTGGCTAAGGTTTATGAAGAAAATGGTTTCGGTAAACCTTATGAAAAAGCCGTGGGCGGCGGGGCCGATTCGGCTTATACGGTTATGGCGGGAGTACCGACTGTCTGTGCTATGGGCGTAAAAGGCGAACGCAATCATAGTCCGGAAGAGTATGCGTTAGTAGAAAGCTTGTTTGAACGGGCCAAGCTTTTAGCAGCTTGCGTATTGGCGCTTGATTGAAGAGAAAGGGGAGCATAAGGCTCCCCCAAACTATATAACAAACTATATATAAGGAGAGGTTTTCATTGACAGAACAAAATGAACAAGCCTTGAAAGTTACCTGGAAGGGTTGGCTTTCCTTGGCCATTCTCGTAATTTCATTGTCAGGTATATTTACGAGTGCACCAGCTCCCTGGAAGGCCCTTGATTTTATGGTACTTACTGGTCAATTTGGCGAAGTTGCTAAAGGTATTATTTTTACGGGGAAAGGCGGTCTTGGGGCAAAGGACGGTTTTATGTTTGCTTTAACGCTGATTCCTACCGTTATGTTTGCCCTCGGATCGATTCAGGTTGCTGAATCGCTTGGCGCTTTGCGGGCGGCGGAGCGTTTGTTTCAACCGTTATTAAAGCCACTTTTAGGGATTCCTGGCGTAAGCGGTCTAGCTTTTGTTAGCTCCTTTACGAGTACCGATGTGGGCGCCGTTATGACGAAAGGTCTAGTGGAAGATGGTCTGATTAGCGATAAAGAGAGAACGGTTTTCGCCTCCTACCAATTTGCCGGCTCAGCTTTTATTGTGAATACCTTTGGTACTGGCGGGCCGCTTCTGCCCATTAGTGTGCTGCCCATTGGTGTTTTGCTATTAGTTATGTTTATTTCAAAAATTATTGGCACAAATATAGTACGTTTTTATCTGAACTGGCATGAAAAAAAAGCAGTGAAAGGATTGGAAAGTCATGGCTGAAGTGAAACCGACCGAAGATGCTCTTCTTAGTTTAAAACCAAGTTTAATTGAAGAATTTGTAAAAGGCGCGAAAAAAGGGTTTTATGTCGGTGTGGAAATGATTGCACCGGCCATGGTATTTGCTTATGTACTCATTTTATTTCTTAATCTAACAGGCATTATGCCGATTGTCGGTAAACTGCTTGGTCCGGTTATGGCGCTGTTTGGTTTACCTGGTGAAGCGATTGTTGTGCTTACGGCCGCGTTTTTTGCCAAGGCTGCAGGTTGTGCGGCGGCAGCTACACTGTACGCCAATGGCGTTATTACAGCCGCTGAAGCAACCATTCTTTTCCCAGCCTGCATTATTATGGGAACCCTTGTGGGGAATTTTGTTCGTGTTGTACTTGTATCAAATACGAACCGTAGATGGCAGCCGCTGCTTCTAGCAACCGCGTTTATTGATGCGGCTATTGGCATGTGGCTGACGAAGTTACTGCTCTTGTTCTTCTCCTAAAGTTCTTGGCGGTGCTTTGCTTGCATTAGGCCGACTAAGGTAGTGGTACTGGCAGTTTGCGGCGACGTTGACAGCGCTAGCTCCCTATGGGACAATAAAGAAAGAGTTTATTTTAGGGAGGGATTTGCCCATGGATTATGATTTTATTTATCGCCGTCATAGTGTTCGTCAATTTACCGAAGAGCCTGTCAGCGAAGCCTTAATTGAAAAGTTGGTGCAGGCGGCAACGGCGGCACCGTCAGGCAAGAATAAGCAGAACTGGCACTTTGTTGCAGTGACAGATCCAAAGAAAATCCAAGAGATTGCCCGCCTGGTGGAAGCAGAAAACAGTCGTTTGGCCGGCTTTTTAACTGATGAAGCGAAAATTAAAGCTTTTAAAGGTACTGTCGCCTATCATACCGTGTTTAAAGGGGCGCCTGTTTTGATTCTTGCTTATGCCGGACCCTATGAAACAGTCGGTACGATGCTGGCGGAAGCCAAGGTTATGGCGAAAGAAGAATTGCATCGTTATTATAAACCGAATCCAGGCATTCAAAATGTGGCCGCTGCTATGGAAAATCTGCTGTTGGCTGCAGCCAGTGAAGGTTTGGGAACATGCTGGATGACAGGGCCTACTTACGCAGCGGAAGCCATTTCAAAATATATTGGTTTTGAAAAAAGTGGCTATGACCTTATTGCGATGACGCCGCTGGGCCATCCGGCATCTGATAAATTATCGTCACCGCCGCGTAAAGCTGTTGCAGAAGTACTCACTTTTATTCGGTAATTTCCCGGAAATAATATGATTCAGACAGGACTTTACGGCCGCTGCCGCAAGGATTCTGTCTGTTTTTTTATAACAAAGATTATTTCTTGCAAAAATCTATTTTTAGCGCTATGATAGTTTGGAATCAAAAAAGCAGGAATGAGCCTTCTTTCCTCCGAATGATACACATACATATGCTGTAAAAGGCGGCTTTGCAGGAAAGACCGCTGAAGGAGGCCTCAGGGTGCTTCATCAGGAACCGGATTTATTAAAGAAAATCAAATTAATGGATTGGCTGAAAGCGCAGTTGGCCGTAGGCGTCGGACAGGTCTTATCCGCTGCTGCCGAACGAAGTGAAAATCTGCTCTTAGAAGCTCTCGCTTCGTTGGCTGTTACTGTCTATATTTTGGCCCGCCGTATGGGAATTGATTTTTCTGTTTTAGAAGAAGCTATGCTTCAGAAAGTTAAAAATTTAGGTAGACAATCTAGTGAGTTAGAGCGGCAATTCGGTGATTATAGCCAATTGGAACGCTATTTACGACAGAAGAGGTGAATTCATGAAGTTTCGCTCCACAACGCCGGTTGTTGAGAGCGGCATTTTGTCCGCTCTGGCAATTATTTTTGCTTTTATCAGCGCCTATTTACCGGTATTCGGTATTTTAATTGGTTTTATCTGGCCAGTACCGATTATTTTGCTTGGCGTACGGCACGGCTATCAATATAGTATTATGGCCACTTTAGTGGCTGGGCTGCTTATTGCCCTGTTGATTCATCCCCTACAAGCTCTATCTGTTGTTGTCGGCTTTGGCCTCATCGGGATTGCGTTAGGCCATGCCTTTCGCAGTCGTTACAGTCCGGCGAAAACCCTCATGGTTGGTTCCGCTGCTTCGCTGATTTGTAAACTGGCAGTTCTAGCTATTACGGCGCTGATGACAGGTGTCAATCCGCTTCATATGCAGATGGAAGCTTTTGACACGGCTATTTCCCAGACCATGAGTTTTTATCAAAATATGGGATATAATGAGGCTGATTTACAGAAGATGACTGAGACAATGACGGTCGTAGTCAACTTAGTAAAAGTGATTTTGCCGGCTGGGTTGATCATGGCGTCAGTTATGGATACACTTTTAAATTACTGGCTGGCTAAAAAGGTTTTAAAGAAACTCGGTTATGTTTATATGGGTCTGCCGCCCTTTCCATCGTGGTGTCTGCCACGTTCCATTTTAGTTCTTTTCTTAGTGGGGCTAGGAATGCTGCTATTAGGCAGGGCCAATGAAAATGAACTAGTTACGATGATTGGCACGAATGTTCAGGTGGTTGGCAGTGTACTGCTATTAGTGCAAGGTTTGGCGCTATTTTACTTTCTTGCCGCAAAATACAATTTGTCAAGGTTCGTGCGAGGGATTATACTTGTTTTGATTCTAACAAATGGATTCTTTACGCAGATAGTCATTCTTGCTGGAGCGTTTGATATGGCTATTGATTATCGCCATTTGCGCTCCCCGCGCCTGAAGTAAACGGGAGGTTTTGGAAATGTCGCAAGGCCCTTCCTTTTGGTTTGATACGAGAATTTATCTTTCCGTGGCCGCACTGCTCCTAGCAGTGATCCTGTTTTACAACCAATATGCAGCTGTGCTTGGTGCAGTACTGCTCTATGCACTCTACTTGTATGGTCGGGAGCGTCATTTAGAGCGGCAGCGGGCTTTGACTGCTTATATGGAATCGATTACAACTCATGTAGATGAAGCTTGTCTGTATGCATTGCAGGGGCTGCCTGTGGCGATTGCCCTTGTTGATAAAGACGGGCATATTCATTGGTGCAATCAGGTATTAACAGAATGGACGAAGGGGCAAGGCCGATCAGGACTCAATATTTTTGATTTTTGGCCAGATCTGCCCTTAGATAGCCTAAAGGAGTTAGCCGGTTCTTTCACCTTTTCGGCAAAGTCTAGTCATTATCAGGTTCTATATCGTGTCACTAGCGGTGATGAAAATACCCTTCGGCTGTTTTATGTCACTGACATTACGGAAAAAGAGACGCTCAGGCTTAAGGTCGAGGCGTTGATGCCTGTTTTTACTTATATACAAATTGATAATTATGATGATGTCTTAAAAGGACTCAATGAAACGCAGAAAACGGCAATTTTAGGCCAAGTCCATCAAAGACTTGTTGAGTGGGTTTCTGGCCTCAAGGGATCTTTAAAAAAATATGCCGAAGATACCTATGTGGGTGTCTTTAATCACCACGCTTTAGAAAAACTTTTGCAGGATCGTTTTGAAATTTTAGATCAGATCCGATCCATTCAAGGCGGCAATAAAATTCCGCTTACGCTGAGTATTGGCGTTGCATCAGGCGAAGAATCGCTGTCGGAGCTCGATGAACGCGCTCAGGCTTGTTTGGATCTTGCTTTAGGGCGAGGTGGCGATCAGGCGGCTGTTCGTATTGATAGTAAAGTGCAGTTTTACGGCGGTAAAACGAAAGCGATTGAAAAAAATACGCGGGTGAAGGCGCGCATGGTTGCTCAGGCGATTCGGGAAACCATTGGTGATGCCGAACTTGTATTAGTCATGGGCCATGTGGCCGAGGACTTTGACTCCCTTGGGGCTGCGTTAGGCGTAGCCAAAATGGCTCGCGTACTGAAAAAACCGGTTCATATTATTGTGAGTCCTGCTTGTATGGCCGTAAATAAATTATTAGATTTGCTGCCGGATTATCCGGAATATGAAGATTTGTTAATTACGCCGGAACAAGCCAATGCGTTAGTTGTAGATCATACCTTGCTGTTTGTGGTAGATACGCACAGGCCGGAAATGACAGCGGCGCCAGATTTGCTTAAAGAAGTGGGTAAGACGATTGTTATTGATCACCACCGGCGTAGCGAATCTTTTGTGCAAAATCCCTTGCTTGTCTATTTAGAGCCGTCTTCTTCATCGACAAGTGAGCTGGTTACTGAGCTTCTCATGTATTTTGATGATAATGTAGATTTGACCCGGTTAGAGGCGTCAGGCCTTTATGCGGGGATTATTGTTGATACGAAACATTTTACCGTGCAAACAGGTGTAAGAACTTTTGAAGCGGCTTCTTATCTGCGTCGGTCTGGCGCGGATCCTTCAATTGTACGCCACTTGTTCCGTATGGACTTTGAAACCATTCGTTCCCGGGCTGCTATATTAAATAACACAGAAATTTATCCCGGCGGGATTGTCATTGCTGTGTGTCCGGAGAATATAAAAGATGCGCAAGTCGTAGCTGCACAGGCTGCTGATTTGCTCCTTGGCATTGAAAGTGTCAATGCTAGCTTTGTACTAGTCCCTGCTGGTGATTCTATCGGTATCAGCGCTCGTTCTGAAGGCAAGATTAATGTACAGCTTGTCATGGAATCGCTGGGCGGTGGCGGTCACCAGATGGTTGCCGGTGTGAAGGTCAAAGGTATCACAGTGAAGGAGCTGAAAAATAAGCTCTTGACCATTGTGAATCAATATTTAGAGGAGAGTGAAGTAAATGAAAGTAATTCTACAAGCAGAAGTTAAAAAACTCGGTAAAAAAGGCGATATTATAGAGGTTTCCGAAGGATACGCTAGAAACTTCCTCTTGCCGAAACAACTTGCTGTTGTGGCTACTGCGACGAATGTGAATACGGCAACGCAGAAGAAAGCTTCGGAAGAACGCCGCGCACAGCAGCAGCTTGACGAAGCTAAGGTTATGGCGTCGCAATTAACGAAAGTGAGCGTTACTATTGCCGCTAAACTTGGTTCAAATGGTAAATTATTCGGTTCGATTACGGCGCAAGATGTAGCTGACGCGCTAAAAGAACAGTATCAGATTGAGATTGATAAACGTAAAATTGAGTTAAAAGAAGCTGTAAAAAGCTTGGGAACCTATCCGGTCGTAATTAAAGTGCATCCGGAAGTGACCAGCCAAATTGAAATGAAAGTTACCGCAAAAGAATAAGCTTTTTAGCTGGGATAACTCATAGGAGAAAGGAATTAGTATGAAAAATTTTTTTAATAAGCTGGTTCAAAAAATGCCCTTTTCTGATAAATTAGATGCCGATGAGCAATTAAAACGGCAGGTTGCTTCCTTGTACCAGCTTTATTCCGGGATTATCGGTACAGATCGCCTTGTGCTTCGCGCTGGTAAACTGGATGCACTGACTCTTATGAATAGCGACGATATCCGTGAACGGGTTTTGGCGCTGCAAAAGCTCGTTTTTGAAGACCCCACCGTGGAAAAGACTCCTACGGCAGCTGAGATTCCCGCAATTTTAGAAGAAATTGAGGAAGAGTTAGCTGACCTCATGGCGCGCCGCGTTGTGGAGGAGCGAATTGAGAAAAAGATTGCTGATAAGATGGATGAACGCCATCAAGAATATGTAAAAGAAATAAAAATGCAGGTTTTAAAAGAAGAAAACAATGTGGAGAACCCTCAGACCCTGAAAAAATATGCCGAGCTCGAAAAGCTAGAGCAAATCAAACTGACAAAATCCCTTATGGAGCTGGTTCGGCCTGCTTCCTTGGCTGAGATTGTCGGTCAGGAACGGGCTATCGAGTCGCTACGGTCTAAACTGGCTTCGCCCTATCCGCAGCATTTAATTCTGTACGGACCGCCCGGTGTTGGCAAAACGACAGCAGCTCGTCTCGTACTGGAAGAAGCGAAAAAATCGAAAGTAACCCCCTTTAAACCGGAAGCTCCTTTCGTAGAAGCGGATGGCACGACGTTGCGCTGGGATCCGCGCGATATGACGAATCCGTTGCTTGGTTCGGTTCATGACCCGATTTATCAGGGGGCGAAGCGCGATTTAGCGGAAAGCGGCGTGCCGGAGCCGAAACCAGGCATGGTTACAGAAGCTCATGGCGGGATTTTATTCATTGATGAAATCGGCGAGATGGATTCAATGTTGCAAAATAAACTCTTAAAAGTCTTGGAAGATAAACGAGTTCATTTTGATTCGGCTTACTACGATCCCAGTGACGCTGGTGTGCCCAAATATGTCAAGAAGCTCTTTGAAGAAGGCGCTCCTGCCGACTTTATCTTAATCGGTGCAACGACTCGTGACGCTTTTGATATCAGTCCAGCTATTCGATCACGCTGCGCTGAAATCTATTTTGAACCGCTTACACCGATGAATATCGAAGAGATTGTTTATAATGCAGCGAAACGTCTGGAAGTAGAGATTGAACCTGATGTGCCTCGGATTATCAGTGAGTATACGATAGAAGGCCGTAAGGCCGTCAATCTGCTTTCTGATGCGTACAGTCTCGCGCTCTATCAGCGCGGTGACAGCGACGAGAAGCTGATCATTACGGCAGATGATCTGTATAAGGTCACGCAGGTAAGCCGTCTCAGCCCCTATGTCAATCAAAAAGCTTCTTCTGTCGCAGCTGTAGGTCGTGTATTCGGTCTTGGTGTGGCCGGGTATCTCGGCTCGGTTATTGAGATCGAAGCAGTAGCTTTTCCGGCTAGTGAAAAAGGCAAGGGTAGTATTCGGTTTAATGATACGGCTGGCAGCATGGCGAAAGACTCGGTGTTTAACGCCAGCGCTGTTGTTCGAAAAATTACTGGTGAAGATGTCAGCAATTATGACATTCATGTCAATGTGATTGGCGGCGGCAATATTGATGGGCCGTCAGCTGGAACAGCCATACTTTGCGCGATTATTTCAGCGATTACCGGACGAAAAGTTCGTCAGGATGTCGCTGTAACTGGTGAAATCAGCATTCAAGGACAGGTCAAGGCTGTGGGCGGCGTTTTTGAAAAAGCCTATGGCGCCAAGCAGGCCGGAATGACAACTCTCGTGATTCCGCAGGAAAATCAAAAGGATATTTCTCCCGACCATCTTGATCTTACTATTCATGCTGTCGATACAGTCGAACAAGCTCTTGATATTCTGTTTGTTCCCTGCAACGAAGCGAGCGCCTAAGGGCAAATCGGGAGGAATGTATTGTGATTGATCGCGTACCACCCCAGAATGTCGAGGCGGAGCAGTCCGTTCTGGGAGCCATGCTCATCGAAAAAGAAGCAATTTCCAAGGTAGCCGAGTTTTTGCGGCCCGAAGATTTCTACCGGGAGGCGCACCGTGTCATTTATGATACGGTGCTTGACCTCTTTAATAAAAATGACGCTGTCGACTTGATAACGATTACGGAAAGCTTGCGTCGTGTCGATAAGCTCGAGAGTGTTGGCGGTATTTCTTATATTACCTTTCTGGCCAACAGTGTGCCGACAGCGGCGAATGTACTATATCATGCTCGCATTATTGAAGAAAAGTCACTGCTACGTTCGTTGATTAATGCGGCAACTGATATTGCCAGCATGGGTTACGAAGGCAGCGAAGAAGCGGGTCAGATTCTTGATCAAGCGGAAAAGAAAATTCTTGAAGTATCAGGCCGTAAAATGGGTTCTGATTTTACACCCATTAGTACGATTGTTATGGATGCTTTCAACAAGATTGAACAGCTCTATGCTTCTAAAGGCGGGATTACCGGATTGCCTACAGGCTTTAAAGATCTTGACCGCTTAACCTCGGGACTGCAGCCTTCCGACCTTGTTTTGATTGCGGCGCGACCTAGTATGGGAAAAACGGCATTTGTACTTAATATTGCGCAGCATGTGGCGATTCGTGAAAAGAAAGCTGTCGCCTTTTTTTCTTTAGAAATGTCGAAGGAGCAGCTTGTACAGAGAATGCTCTGCGCGGAAGCGCCGATTGATGCGCAACGGCTGAAAATCGGTGAACTAGAACAAAATGATTGGACAAAACTTGTGCGAGCCTCAGACAGGCTTTCCAGCGCGCCGATCTTTATTGATGATACGGCGGGGATTACTGTACTTGAAATGCGCTCGAAAGCAAGGCGTCTCAAGGTAGAGCATGACTTGAAGCTCATTATCATTGACTATTTGCAGCTTATGCAGGGGAGCAGCGGTTCTAGCCGCAGCGAAAACCGACAACAGGAAATCTCTGAGATATCCCGATCCTTAAAGGCATTAGCCAGAGAACTTCATGTGCCTGTGGTTGCCTTATCACAGCTCAGCCGCGGCGTAGAATCGCGTCAGGTAAAAAAGCCGATGCTCAGCGATTTGCGCGAATCTGGTTCTTTGGAGCAAGATGCTGATATTGTTGCTTTTCTATATCGGGAAGACTACTATGATCCTGATACAGAACGAAAAAATATTACGGAAATTATTGTGGCAAAACATAGAAATGGTCCTGTAGATACAGTGCCGCTGTTTTTCCACAAGCAGTTTACCAAGTTTTCCGATTTGGCGAAAATGCCAGGATAAGCGAAGCCACAGGCTTCGCTTATTGTTTTGTTGCGTAGACACATTTTGGCGATTTCAACCCCGAAAATTCCAAATATGTTATATATAAACTTTTAAAAAAGCGTTTTTGTCTGTTGAGAAAACCCAAACGTTATTTCCTTTATAAAAAGTACGAACGATATAATCTTAATGGTTATGAATATTCGATTTTTGATTGACAGGGAAAAGGGTTAATGATATGATATTCAAGGGATCGAACGCGCATACATTTTTGTGTTCTATTTACCTAAAGACAGCATAAAATATATTGTTGTGATTTTCGCACCTGCTTAAATAGCGTAGGGCGATTTTTGGTCTGCACAAAAACTGAAGATGTCGATGCCGAGGTTCACGTGGGTACTGTTTGCGGCATGTCGACACAATTATGGCTAGATTTGGCCGGGAGAAAGAGGGTAATGTGATGTCAACAGTAGTAGTTATCGGTACACAATGGGGCGATGAAGGCAAAGGCAAGATAGTAGATTATTTGGCAGAACAAGCCGATGTAGTAGTTCGTTCACAAGGGGGCAACAATGCGGGGCATACCGTTGTAGCCCATGGCGTAGCCCATAAATTGCAGTTATTACCTTCGGGAATTTTATACAAAGGGAAAACTTGTCTTTTAGGAAATGGTGTTGTTATTGATCCAGCAGCGCTGATTACTGAAATCAAGAACATGGAAGCCAAAGGGATTACAACACAAGGTTTGAAAATCTCGAATCGGGCCCATGTTATTTTACCTTACCATCGCTTACTTGATGAAGTAGAAGAAGAAGCGCGTGGCGCTTTTAAGATTGGTACGACGAAGCGAGGGATTGGTCCTTGCTATATGGATAAAATGGCGCGAATTGGTATCCGAATTGTTGATTTAATGGATGAAGAAGAATTTAGCGCTAAATTGAAACTGAATATCGAAACTAAGAATAAGCTTTTGAAATGTGTTTACGAGGTCGAAGGCTTCGATTATGAAACGGTTCTTAAGGAATACCTAGAGTATGCTGATTTCTTACGTCCTTACGTGGCTGATACGTCTTATGCTTTAAGCAAAGCGGTAAAGGCTGACCAAAAAATTCTATTCGAAGGTGCCCAGGCGACGATGCTTGATCTAGATCATGGCACGTATCCTTACGTAACTTCTTCTAATCCGATCGCTGGCGGCGCTAGTGTCGGCTCTGGTATCGGTCCTAGCAAAATCCAACAGATCATCGGCGTAGTAAAAGCTTACAGCACTCGTGTCGGTGAAGGTCCTTTCCCGACCGAACTTCACGATGAAGTCGGCAATAAAATTCGTGAAACGGGTCATGAATATGGTACGGTAACAGGTCGCCCTCGCCGTTGTGGCTGGCTTGACGCTTGCGTAGTCCGCTATGCCGGACATTTAAGCGGTATTGATGCTATGGCGATCACGCGCCTTGATATTCTTGATGATCTTGATACGGTAAAACTCTGCGTGGGTTATAAATATAATGGGGAAATGATTGGCGAGTTCCCAGCCAGCTTAAAAGTTTTAGGCGCCGTAGAACCCGTCTATGAAGAATTCCCTGGCTGGAAAACTTCAACCTGTCATATTCGTAAATATGAAGATTTGCCGGAAAATGCCCGTAAGTATTTAGAACGTCTGAGTGAAGTTGCTGAGATTCCCTTGGGAATTGTGTCGGTCGGTCCAGATCGGGAGCAAACCATGGTTTTAAAACAACCATTCTAAGCTGTTAACGGCGAAGAAGCGGACACGAATACTAGATAACTGGCAAGAGGCCTGTAAAAGGTCTCTTGCTGTATTTTGCAGCGGAATTTTCCGATGGATTATATAAGTTAAGTTACCTATTTTATCAGGCGATGCGACCTTTGCCTCAGTTCATAAAAGATCTATAAAAAAAGTTATGAAAAAAGTGTTGACAGAAGTATAATCGATCTGTATAATAATATCTTGTGAGACACGATCCACTAGCTCAGTCGGTAGAGCACCTGACTTTTAATCAGGGTGTCCCGCGTTCGAGTCGCGGGTGGATCACCACATTATGGCCCGTTGGTCAAGCGGTTAAGACACCGCCCTTTCACGGCGGCTTCAGGGGTTCGAATCCCCTACGGGTCACCATATACGGGGGATTAGCTCAGCTGGGAGAGCGCTTGCCTTACAAGCAAGATGTCAGCGGTTCGATCCCGTTATCCCCCACCATAAATTTTCTTTCCTAAGACTGCTAGATAAGGCCCGGTAGTTTAGTTGGTTAGAATGCCGCCCTGTCACGGCGGAGGTCGTGGGTTCAAGTCCCATCCGGGTCGCCATTTGCCGCGATAGCTCAGTCGGTAGAGCAGAGGACTGAAAATCCTCGTGTCGACAGTTCGATTCTGTCTTGCGGCACCATGTTTAACAATACTACGTTCTATACACCTTTGGTGTACAGGACGTTTTTTTATTTTGGCTAAAGGAAAAAAACATATTTTTGTCGAAGAACGTAAGATGGTTTTTTTCTCTAAGGTGTGGCGTTGGAAAAGCTCATAAAGGGGGCATTAGATGAAACCCTGGAATTTGAAATGCATGATTGTTCAAATAAAAAAAATGAGCAGTACAGAGAAAACAAGGCAAGGTTTTTCTTCCAAAGTGGGTTCCTATACAAAAGCGAATATGAAACCTTTTCCTGCGGTGTACTACTATCGGCAACAAGAGGATCGTCAGCGCTTTAGACCGCAAATTGAGAATTTGTTAGCCAAAAGTGCAGGAGTTTTCCAAGGAAAAGTTATTATTGCTTTAGGCGAGGCTGTGTCAAATGCGCTTAGACACGGAACGGTCGTCCGCATTCGGTTGAATAAAATTGGTGAAAATTTGATTTTGCGTGTGAAAGATGATGGGCCTGGATTTGCAGGCAATCATATGATTGAAATACTCCGGGAAGAACAGGGGACGATTTTTGAGCGCTTTCTGTATGAAGAAAGCGGCCGTGGTTTAGCGATTATTACGGCATGGATGGATCTTGTTCGTTATAATCGTCAAGGCAATGAATTGTTAATGGTGAAAAAATGCCAGCAGGAAAGCAATCCTTAGTTGCCTTTAAGGTTCAGTTAGAGTATAATATTACTTGTTGAGTGATTTTTGCGGGCGTAGCTTAGTGGTAAAGTTCTAGCTTCCCAAGCTAGCTAGGCGAGTTCGATTCTCGTCGCCCGCTCCATTTATTTATGTAGACATTATAAACTAGTCATGCGTAGCAGAAAAGCGCATGGCTTTCTTTATATTGAACGGCTTGGCAAGATTTTTGGGGGAGGGTTTTATGTATTCAACTGTAAATCCGATTAATTTATTACGTGCCTTATCCATGGCTTTAGAGCTTTCTTCCGGCGGTCTTTCTCGTCACCATTGGCGTACTGCGATGATTGCGAGTCGTATTGCCGAAGCCATTGGGATGGAAGATTTTGAACGTCATAACTTGATTTATGCTACCTTGCTTCATGATATTGGTGCGGCATCCAATTGGCAGGAAAAAAGTCAATTGCGGATCGTAGGCGCCGATTTTTTGTACAAACATGCCCAGATGGGCTATGACCTTTTAAAAAATTCTACGCAACTTGGCTATTTAGCTGAAGCGATTCGGCATCATCATGATTTTTGGGACGGGTCTAGTCCTTCGGGGCTTGCTGGTGATAAAATACCGTTGCACAGTCGGATTATTCATTTGGCCGATCGCGTAGAAATACAGCTTCACGATAATGAATTTGTTTTTTCGCAACGTGCTGATATTCTTACAAATATTCGCAAAAGGAGCGGCTCAGCTTTTGATCCTGAGTTAGTCAAGGCATTGCATGATTTCGCTAGTCAAGAGAGCTTCTGGCTTGATTTAATGAATCCTCATTACTATCAAAATTTCTTTAGTCAGATTTATGATTATGGGAAAGTGAACTTTTCTCTTTGTGATATGATTGATATTGCTGAGATTTTTGCCACAATTATTGATAGAACGAGTCGTTTTACAGGAGCTCATTCGCGGAGCGTAGCGTCGATCTCGGCCTTTTTAGCGGAAGGTAGGGGCTTTTGCGATGATGAAGTCAAAATGATGCGGATTGCTGGTTTGTTACATGATCTAGGTAAACTATCTATTCCCAGTTCTGTTTTAGAAAAGCCCGGGCATCTTAGCGGTGCAGAATTTCACATGATCAAGCAGCATACTTATTATACATATCGGGTTTTAGAGCAAATTGAAGGATTTGAAACGATCGCTGAATGGGCCGCCTATCATCATGAAACATTAGATGGTGTTGGCTATCCCTTTCGGATTCCCGAAAAAGCGTTATCCTTGGGGGCCCGTATTGTTGCTGTGGCTGATGTATTTACAGCTCTTACCGAAACGCGTCCTTATCGAAAGAACTTGACGCTACAGGAAGTAGAAAAAATCATGAAAGGTATGGTCGATCATCATAAGATTGATGGTGGTGTTACAGCGGATTTGTTTAGCAATTCTCGCCAAATTTATGATTTGCAGCAGCAAATTATTGCAGATAGTTATTTCTAATGAAACGAGGAAACGGTTAGAACCAAGTAATAGGTTCTAACCGTTTCTGCATTTTATTTAGAGATCTTTTTGCCTTAGGTAGCAATAGAATAGCAAGTTGTACGTTTTTGACGATACATCATATGATCGGCTTCAGCCAGTAAGGTATCAAGATCTTCCGATTCTTTTACATGAAGTGAGAAGCCGCTAGCGACGGAAATGGGAAATTCAAATTCTTTGGATAGCTCGTACGTCTTAAATTCGATGCGTTGCAGTATCGCTTTCATTTGCTGTTCATCTACGTTAGTAACAATGACGAGAAATTCATCGCCGCCCCAGCGAGCTACAACGTCATTCTTTCGTGTTTCCTTTACCAGGAGTTGGGCAAAGGCTTGTAAGACTAGATCACCTTTATTATGCCCATATGTATCATTAATTATTTTGAAATTATTACAATCGAAAAGGATTAGCCCAACTTGTTCCCGACGCTTATGCGAACGGGCAAAAGTTGTTGCTGAAAGTTTATCAATCATACGCCGATTATAAAGCCCAGTTAGAGAATCTCTTTCTGAATAAAATTTCACCTGATCGTATTTCTTTCCAGCCCAATAAGCGAAAGTGAGCGCGATGAGACCTGGCAGCGGCAACGCTGTCAAAGGATAGTTCAGATAAAAATAAGCGTAGATTCTTACGGCAATAATGAAAAGTATTGTAAATGCTAGGCCGAGAATTCTTCCTGTATATTTCATAGTCTCACCTTTCTCTAAATGAAGCCTTTGGTCAACGGCTTATTATAATATCGTATTTTTTAACTAGGTTTCTTAAGTGGAATTATATTATTAAGATATTTTTAAACTATCCGATAATATGATAAGAAAAATTTTTCGTGTTTTTGAGATGGGGTAAAGTGTGCTAGTCAATAGTAAAACTAAGATATTGACAGATTACTATACATAAGTTATAATATCTATTGTTATGTGCCGGTGTAGCTCAGCTGGTAGAGCACCTCATTCGTAATGAGGGGGTCGTAGGTTCGAATCCTATCATCGGCTCCAGTAAAGAAAAGCCTTCCGATTTAATCGGAAGGCTTTTTTTTCATATCTGTATCGTTGTCGGTAGTTTGCGCCGAAAGCTATTAAGGTAAAATATTATTGCATCTGAGGGTGATTCTGATGAGGTTCACTTGGAAGAGGGCTTTATGCAGGATATGCGCGGTATTGGCCATTTGGGGACAGGAGAAGACCAGCGTTGATTTTGAAAGAGTTAAAACTTTGCTAGCTAGATCGTATAATGAGAATTGATTTTTGTATTACCTGGCGGAAACCGTGGAAAACAGGCAGTTTTCAGCATTTTGCTGAAAGCTGCCTTTGGTATTAAATCTTGAATTTTTCTATTTCCCTTTTTAATGCTTCGGCTTGTTTTAACAGTGTATTTGTTTCCGAGAAAATAGATTGAACCGAAGCGGCTTGTTCTTCCGTAGCGGCAGCAACTTCTTCGGTGGCTGCTGCATTGCTTTCAGAAACGGCAGCAGCTTCATTGATGGAGCTAGATACTTCAGTGGCATTTTCGTTGACTGCCGTTGTTTCGGTCGAAATATGCTCAATTTGTGAAACAAAGTCTTGTACAGCATTGTTAATCTCGTGGAGTGACTGCTGACTCGTATGAGAGGCCTTTTCTAAGTCGAGAGCAATATCATTGCTTAGTGCAATTTCTTCAACAGCCAGTTTTGTTGTTGCTTGAATGTCCTTAATCAACTGTTCGATTTCTTTACTCGAGTGATTGGACTGTTCGGCAAGTTTACGAACTTCTTCGGCTACGACGGCAAAACCCCGGCCTTGTTCGCCCGCGCGTGCCGCTTCGATAGCTGCATTGAGCGCTAATAGATTGGTCTGATCGGCTATAGTGGAGATGACTTCTATAATATGACCGATTTGTGAGGACTTTTCAGCTAGTTCGGTGATCGAATCACGGACATTGATAACAGCTTTTTGATTTTCCTGCATCAATATTCCCTGTTTAGCAATCGTCGCATTTCCTTCGTGGATTGCTGTCATCGCTTCGCCTGCTGTGGTATTCGATTTTTGTGCGGCACTAGTAATGAAGTGAACGGAATTTGCCATTTCTTTTACTCTAGCGGCGCTAGAGGTGATTACATCGGATTGTTTCGTAGCGGCTTGGGCCATATCAGTAATGGTAATTGCAATTTGCTCCGATACTTGACCGGCTTCGCCAGCGGCATGATTCATTTCTGAGGCGGATTTTAATAGATAATCAGCTGTATTCGATATTTCTGTTATCAATTTGCGTAATTTACTGCCCATCTGATTGAAAGCTTGTGACAATAACGCCACTTCATCTTTTCCGGCAACTTCGACAGAAATGCGTAGATCACCGTCGGCCAAGAGTAAGGCGTTTTTGGTTAAATTAGAAATTGGATTAGCAATTTTCCCTGATATATACGTAGTAGCAAGCCCCATGAGTAAAAGGGATAAACAAGCAATTAGCAAATAGACGTTCCTCAGTTGTGCCAGCGGTTCAAATATTTCCGCCTTTGATACAGTAAAGGCAATTGTCCAGCCAGTACTTGGGATTTTTCTAAATACGGTAATCATATCTTTTCCCTGTAGCGTATACTCGATATTGCCAGATGGCGTATTTAACATTTTGGTGGCGGCCGTTTTTAGCTCTTCATTATCGGCAAGGTTCGAAGCGATAAATTGTGGGTCACGATGAGCTAAAATAGTTCCTTTTCCGTCAATAATATAAGCATATCCCTTGCCGTTCAAGGTCGCTTTTTCAATCATACTAGTCAGTGTTTCGAGTAAAATATCTTCAGCCATGACGCCCCTAAGCTTTCCCTGGGAATCTTTTAAGGCGATAGCCGGGCTTACACAAAACTTCTTTGTTGTTGCATCAATATAAGGATCGCTAAAAATGAGTCCGGTTTTATCTTTGGCGTTTGAATACCAGCCGCGTTTGCGGGGGTCATAATCAGAAGGCATTGGTGAGGACTCACCGTGAATGAATTTGCCATCTTGTTCAAAGCCGATATAGATATCAGAGATTTCTTTATCGTTGGGATCCAGTTTGAAATAAGAAGCGGGAATTTCGCCATTTGTTGTATTTTGGATCACGAAGGCTAAATCTTGCAGTGTTTTTGCCTTTTTTACTAACCAATCATCAAGAACCTGCGCCTGCTGGTCGGCAATAATATCCATATTTATGTTGATGTCTCTAGTGAGTTGTTTACTGGCATTCCAATAACTAAATAGACAAATAGAAAGCAACATTACCATAGTTAGCGATAAAATGTAGATTACAAGCTTTTTTTTAATATTCATAGGTGCCTCCCGCATTGATGTGATTACACTTTACATGATTATTACATTTACTGAGCAAAGTGGTGTTAATATGGAATTAAATATATGTTAAATTAATCGATAATGAATTAATGCGTATTAAATTAATAGATACTAAATCGACTAATTGTAAATAAATGGAATACAAAGGGCAAAAAAAAGACTGGCTTGAAATATTTCGCAGTCAGTCGAAATGTTATTATACTATGAAATTGATTGGCGCTTTGCTTAAAGCGCTTTTTTTAATTGAAAACCATAATTCATTAAATGAATTGAGTCATCCCAACGTTCATCATCATTTAATAATACTACAATAAGCTCAACGCCATTTCGCTTGGCGCCAGCGGCTAAACAATCTCCTGCCGCATCAGTGTAGCCTGTTTTTATTCCATTAGCGCCAGGATAAATTCGCAAAAATTTATCAATATTTTTTACGAACAGTGGTGCACGGTTTAAAAAATGAACGGTGTAGCTTGGTGTTGCTACAATTTTGGCAAATTCGGGATTTTGCATACCGGCTGCTGCGATTTTTGCTAGATCGCTGGCCGTAGAAAAGTGATTATAGGGGTCAGGTAGACCGTTAGGATTGGAAAAGTGACTGTTTACTGCGCCAAGTTGATCGGCTTTTTCGTTCATCAGTTTGGCAAAGGCGGGGACAGAACCAGCAATATGTTCTGCGGCGGCGACAGCAGCATCATTGCCAGATACAAGCATCATTCCAGTTAATAAATCCCGTAGCGGCAGTTTGTCGCCAGCATGGATACCTAGGTTTGATTCTTCCGTAGAGGCGGCGTTTTTGCTAACAGTAACAATGCTGTCTAATTTGCCTCGTTCTAAGGCAATTAAAAGAGTGAGCATTTTAGTAGTGCTTGCTGGGTACATGATTTTGTCGGCATCTTTAGAATAGAGGACTTGCTGTGTTTTACCATCGATCATTATACCGGCCTCGGCGCTAGTTGTTGGCGCTAACGGCGCAGCGGCAGCTAATGTCTGCCAGCAAAGTAGTAATAAAAATATAACATAAAGACAACGTTTTTTCATGAATGGTTTCTCCTTATAAAGAGTCGGAAGTCGTAAGTGTTTCGATATCGGCTCGTAGTATTTTCATGGCTGTGTTAACATCCTTTTTTTCAATATAATCTACAATTGCTCGGTGTAAATCCATGGTCGCGGCATGTTCCGTCTGGACAAAGTACACGGTTTGAAGATACAACGCGTTTTCCAGAGCTTCATAAGCGTAGGGGTTTTTGTACATGGAAAACAATTTCAAATGAAATTCGCAGTTATATTTCCAGTGAGCCATGAAATCATGATCAGGGCAAGCTGCATATTTATCGCAGATTATGCGCAACGTTTCCAGACAGTCTGTATCTATGTTAGAAAAGTAACGTTCTAAAAAGGCTGGTTCCGTAACGGCGCGAAATTTTGCCAGTTCTATCATATAACTTTTATCAGGTTGCAAGATTCGATAGCCTTGGCGCGGGATGCTGATTAAAAATTTCTTACTAGTTAACTGGAGTAGGGCTTCGCGGATAGGAGCTCTGCTTACTTGATATTTTTCTATAAAAAACTTTTCCGTCAAAATCATGTCGGCAGAGTAGACGCCTTTGATAATATCAGTAAACATAGCCTCATATACTTGATCTTTTAAAGTCGTTACAGGACGATTTTTCATTGTGGATCTCCTCGATCGATATAGGCTTATTATACCTTGGAAAAATTTTATAAGTCAAGTTGCTGGCAAAGGTAAACCGCAGTGGTATGACTAAAAATACTGCAAGCAAATTACAAATTGCGAGCATTTTCCTTGATTTGTTGGACTGAAGTGTAAATAAATAGATAAACAAATCTGCATAATGAAAACTATTGCCTTTATTGTTTTCTTGTGATATGATTACGGCAAGAGCTCTCATGGATAGTAAATAGAGGATTTATGGATGTCCATCGGATTTTTTAAAGAGTTAATAATACATGATGTGATCATATTAGAGGAGGGGTTCTATGATAATTAATGAGGCGAAACTTCATGATGATGAATTGGTAAATGTACGGCGTAGTGCTACAGAGCATCGTGCCACTTGGACTGGTTTGACCTATGTAAAAGCGCGAGAAGCCGGTGAAGCGGAAGCGGCAGAAAAATTTATTCGTCAGGCGATTGTCGAAACCGGACTAACGCAAGGCGCGGAACTGAAAGCGGCTTGTTCTGATCCTGAAAATTTAAGTTGTTTTGGTGATGTTTTTCTTGGCCCAGATGTGGCAAAAACTTTCGAGCTTGAGTACAGGCATAAAACACAAGAGCTTTTAGAAATGGATTTTCATTACTGTCCGCTGCTAAAAGCCTGGCAGAAGTTGGGGCTTGATGATGAAACCTGTGAAAAATTATGTGACATGGCGATGGATGGCGATCGTTATATTGCTAAAGCCATGGGTTACGGCTTTGAGTTAGGCGACACCATTGCTAAGGGATGCAAGACCTGTCATATTACGTACTTTAAAAAAGAGAAATAAACAATGCAAAATACGAAAATTGTAAATATCATACTTGGAGGATGACGATATACAGCTTGTACATAATTGAATGCACGATTAGCAGAGCAGCTAAGTATACCTATAACCGCAAAGGCCAAGGTGATGACTTAGCTGCTCTTTGTCTATTACAAGGATCGGTAAGGGATCGAATTAGAGACGAGTTTAATAGGATAGGAGATGTTATTGTGGATAATCATACGGTGCGTTTGAAAAAAATATTTATTCTTGCTGGTGCGATATGCGCTTATTGGATTGGAGCTGGTTTTTCTACGGGCCAAGAGGTTCTGCAGTTTTTTGCTGTGAATGGAATCAAGGGCATATGGGCTGCAGGCTTGTGCTGTATCCTTACTTGCATCTTCTCCTATACATTATGGAATCTAGGGCAAAGGGAGAATTTTGAAAATCCCTACGATGCGTTTCAGTATTATTGTGGTAAATATTTGGGCCAAGTCTATATCTGGTTCAGCGTTGTTTTAAGTTATGGCATTTTTGTGGTCATGATGGCTGGCGGCGGTGCAACAATCCATCAGTATTTTGGTGTGCCGACCTATTTGGGTACAGGCTTTATCGGGATTCTATCACTGCTGACCGTATTGCTTGGCGTGGATCGACTCATTAATATTATTGGGGTTATTGGGCCTGTTAAGATTTTATTTGTTGCCGTAATCGGGATCGCCGCTTTGTTTTCTGCTTTGGATCAACCGGCTATGCTCATGCGTGGCGATGCGTTAATGCCGACGCTTGGGTTCCAGTCTGCTTCTGATAATTGGGCCTGGTCAGGCGCTCTCTACGCGTTCTTAGCATTAATGATGAGTATCCCCTTCCAAGTAACTTGTGGTAGTCAAGCTGCGAATCAGCGAGAAGCTCGCATCGGCGCAATTGTCGGCGGGGTTATGTTTACGGTAGCTATTATATTTCTTGTTTTGGCAGAGATTGTTTATCATGCTCTTATTGTAGGACAGCAGGTTCCCACTCTGGCTATCGCGAATCACGTTTCGCCGTTGCTGGGACTCACTTTTTCGATCATTATCGTATTATGCATTTATTCAGCCGTAGCTTCGGTTTTACTGATGGTCGTTCGCAAATTTGCTGTGGACAAGACAAAAACGTTTAATGCTGTAGCTGTTGTGTTGACTAGTATCGGTATGTTTTTTGGCAGTGTCATTCCCTTTGACAAACTAGTGAATTTGCTTTTTCCGATTACTGGTTATGCCGCCATTTTATTTGCGATTTTGATGCTTTTTAAAGAAGTTAGGCGCAAAAGCGCCGCACCATCCACTGCTTTCACGGAAGTTTCCAATGCTGAGCGGCATATTATAAAGGAATAGTACTGAAATGAATTTTTAATTTCTAGGAGCTTTAACTGGTCTTTTGCCAGGTTAGTTTTGGTAGACTCCACTGCCCGCGTATGGCTAATAAACGAATCAAGAAGGTAATGCTGCTGCTTACAAGTGAGGTGATACCTAGATCAACATTCCACATTGTCGCTAAATAGAAACAAAGGCCGCCAAGAATCGAACAAGTTGCATAACAGTCATTTTTTAAAACAGCGGGAATTTTTCCTAGTAATAAATCTCCGATAGCACCGCCGCCAACAGCAGTAATTGCGGCAAGGAAAATAAGTCCTATTCCAGATATACCTGTTTGATGGGCCGTAACGGCGCCCGCAGTAGTAAATGCAGCTAAGCCTAGGGCATCCGGAATGAGGATGTAAGAGCGGTTAGATATATCGCGCTTTAGCAATCGATAGACTACACCTGCCATTATAACTCCCAACGCTGCTACGGCTACATCGATATTGGCGGAAAATGCGTAAGGAATTCGATTAATTAATATATCTCGCACTACGCCGCCGCCGAGGGCGTAAACGATACCTAAAATAAGGATTCCGAGAAGATCTAAGTGTTCTTGGATTGCTTTCATTGCG
Organism: Pelorhabdus sp. sgz311002; assembly: GCF_056134285.1. NCBI lineage: Bacteria > Bacillati > Bacillota > Negativicutes > Selenomonadales > Sporomusaceae > Pelorhabdus > Pelorhabdus sp. sgz311002. The sequence continues at coordinate 36,039 of NZ_JBWBCL010000013.1, forward strand.
CCAGCGAAGGCAAAGGCAATAACCCCGAGCAGATTCATACTTATCGCTAAGTCGATATGGATCATTTCTAGAAGAGCTCCTTTAGCTATAGTTCTTATCAAAATAGTGACTATATTATAGCTGGCGTATTTTTTTAGTCAAGAAAAATTTTAAAAAAGGTTGGGAATTATTAGGTGCATTTGGACATTTCCGAAAATAAAGCTTTTATTATTGCTGGGAATGTGGTATATCTTAAATAATAAGCTGATTTTGAGGGTGATCAAAACGATTTGTGAAAAATGCAATTGTACCATGGAAGAATCTCCGCGGAAAAAAGTAATGCGTTGGGGGGCGCCAGGGAGTGATCATTATTCAGAGACGGTATATACGTACTATTTCTGCAAGCAATGTAACGTAATTGGCGTTAAAAAAGAAGAAGCCAATAATACGCTTTTGGTACAAGGTGAAATCAGCAAGCAGCTTGGTGTAGCTAGAAAGTAGTAGAAAAATTCATTTGTAGAATGTATTACAACCATCGAGTAAAGCAGCAGCTTTATTGCGGTGGTTTTATTTTATTTTCATTGAAGGAAAATGACTGAAAATGTCGAATTTTATTCAAGGAGGAGGCGAAACCAATGAGCTTTGAGCCAGAACCGTTAGAAGAAGAACTTTTCAATGCCAATACTCGGTTTATGTGGCAGCAACTAATGCTAGTAAGAAATATTCCTGAATGTCATGGAACATTAAAAAAAGTACTACCTAAACTTGTGGTTGTTGGCAAGCAAGAGTTTAATGAAATTATACGTGATACTTATGGACAATTATTGCCTTATATTATAAGCTATGGCGAAGCTTATATCGTCAAGAACGAAGAATACCTCTAAGTTAGCAGTGATTTTTACTGTTTTTATAAAAAGTAATGAATCCCCTTCGGATTATCATAAAGTTGTCATATTTGCTGGCTATAATAAGCCTAAAGATACTAAAAATATTCTTGAGGGGGATGGACCATGAAACAAATATTCAATAAACAGCGTATTTTAGGTTTGACTGCAGGGATCGCCATTCTTGCCGGAACGATGAGTCCTTTCGTTGTGAATGCGTCACCGCAATTTGAAGGTGGCGAACAACCGCCAATTGTGCATCAAGGTAAATTTGCTCCAAACCCGAATCAATTTGCAGAACATGTTTCAAGCGTTTTTGGTGTAAGTAAAGATGAAGTTTTGAAATATCAGCAAGAGCATATCGCTTTTCGCGATATTTTCCGAGCTTCTTTTTTGGCAAAAGCCAGCGGAAAATCTTTAACAGAAGTGATGCAGGCTAAGACGTATGATAATACTTGGAAAGATGTGGCGCAGACCTTGGGTGTGAGCAAAGAGCAAATGAAAGCGACCCGTAATGATATTGCTGCAACGCGAATGGAACAGAAACTGAAAATCTCTAAGCAAACTTCGCTTGATCTGCTTGGGCAAGGCTATCATCCGCGTGATATTACTGTAGCTAATGCATTGGCCCAAAATACGGGCAAATCAATTGGTGATATATTAGCGCAAAAGCGGATCAATAACTCCTGGCAGGATGTGGCCGCGTCTTTAGGCGTCGATGAAAATACTTTTAAAGAAGATATGAAAAGTATTCATAAGGCGATGAAACCGCAAGGATTTCCCGGGCAACACGGCCCCCATGCTTTTCAACAAGGCATGAATTGAATAAAGGAATATAGATTTGCCGCTAGCCCCTAGTTATAGATGAATGAATCTATGACTGGGGGCTTCCGCTTTATCTAAAGTAGAAGCTCTCGGCGATGTAGCCGAGAGCTTTAAGGGGGATGTTCCTATTTTGACGTAAGTTTATTTCTGACCATGGTCTTTATCCAGCCAGAATGAAAGAAGAGATGAATTAGTACGAGACCTGTTAAAATATAGCTCGACCATTCGTGAAAGGGTTTGAGCGGCAAAACCCTTAGTTCCGGCAGTTTGAGTGATAACAAGATCCCTGTTCCAGCGCTGATCAAGCCCAAACAGAATAAGGCTATATTTAAGTAAAAATTTTTATCTGCCTTTGATATCATAAGTGAATCCTCCTATGAAAAGAAAGTATTACTTATCATACCGTAAGGTTGTGACAAATTTATGATAACTTCTCTACGACTAAATTTTCTATTGACATCGTTGCAGCACTTGTGTAATATAAGGAACAAATAAAATATTTTTAGGCGCTTTAGCTGATCAAAAAGATTGAAGGCTAAGCACAGAAGGGATTTTTCTGTGCTTAGCCTTTTTGTGTTGCCTAAAAAAGATATGTTGTCTAAAAAGAAACGATAAAGGGGTATAAAATCATGACACAAACGAAAAAAGAACTTGTTCTCGCAGCTTTTCAAAATCAACCGGTAGATCGGATTCCTGTTGGCTTTTGGTATCACTTCCTGCCCGACGCGGAAACGGCTGAAGGGGAAGGGAATCCGGCGATTGCCGCAGCCAATTTGGCAGGTCTGAAACGATTTTATGAGGGCTTCCAGCCTGATTTTATCAAGATTATGAGTGATGGCTACTTTCTCTATCCGAATGCGGCATTGCGTGATATTAAGTCTGTTAAGGAAGCTTTGCCGATTCGTCCAATTGGGCCTAAGGCTCGCTGGATTGAGGAACAGGTCAACTTGGTAAAACAAGCGGTAGATGCTTATGGCAAAGATGTACTGCTGTTTTATAATGTCTTTGCGGCGCCGCGCTATTTGGAGTTTTTACAAACTGCAGCGGACCCGAACGGTGTTTTTGTGAACTTGTTGAAGGAAGACAAGGCAGCGCTTAAAGAAATTCTCGACGTGATTTCAGAGGATTTAGCCTCTCTGGCAACACGGGTGATTACAGAAGGCGGCGCTGACGGAATCTATTTCAGTGTGCAGAATCTGCCGAAGCCGGAAGTAACCAGAGAAGTCTATGAAGAGATTATTGCGCCAGCAGAAAAGAAGATTTTGGCTGCTGCGAATCAGGTCAGCGCTCATAATATTCTTCATATTTGCGGCTACGCTGGATGCCATAATGATTTAAGCTGGTACACTGACTACGAAGCAAAAGTCATCAATTATGCGGCTGTCGTCGAAGGAATCCCTTTGTCAAAGGCTAAGGCTTTATTTGGCGGTCGGGCTGTGATCGGCGGGCTTGACAATACGAAGAATAGCTTGTTATATAGCGGAACAAAAGAAGACATCGAGGCAGCTGTAGCAGATATTATTCGTGATGCAGGCAAAACGGGTGTGATTATTGGCGCCGACTGCACTGTTCCTGGCGATATTGATTTGCAGCGACTTCAATGGGTACGTGAAAAAGCGGCTTCGCTTTGAGAAGGCTGTGGATTTTGTAAGGGCGACATCGGTTAAAGTTGCCGATCTAAAGCAGGCTTTAGGGGATACTGTGTTGCCATAAGAATTTAGAGGAGGAAATGAATCATGAATAAATTTGTAAAGCTGTTGGCGGTGGCGGCAGTTCTCGTAGCTACGGTTGTAAGTGCCGGCTGCGGCAAATCAGCTGACAAAAATGCGGGAAATGCGGCGGCGTCTAGCGGTGATAAAAAAGTAGTGCGCGTTGCCTTTACGAATTATTATGTGCCCTATGACTTTGTCAATAAAGACGGTCAGGAAGACGGGATTGAAGTGCAGATTATGAAGGAAGTGGAAAAGAAGCTGCCAGGCTATCAATTTAAATTTGTACCCACATCAGACGATGATTTGCTGATTGGTGTGGAGTCAGGCAAATATGATGTAGGGATCAAAGGTGTCTGGCAGACAGAAGCGCGTAAGAGCAAATTTATTTTCCCGAAAAACTATATTGCTGCCAGCGTGATTGGGTTAACGATCCGTAAGAGTGACGCCGATAAGATTACCGATATGGACAGCTTTGCGAAAAGCGGCGGTAAGCTTGTGCCGATTGCACCGCAAAATGCTCAGTATGCCGTTGTAGAAGATTACAATAAGAAGCATCCTGATACGCCTATTAAATTGCAGGCTTCCGAGTCATTCCAGATTGCTGACGCCTATACTTGGGTTTTGGAAGGCCGCTATGACGCCTTCTTTGATATTGAACTGGCTTTCAAAAATAATGTAGCTGATGAAAAAGGAACCTATCATAAGTTCAATGACCAATTGACTTATGTTCGTTATAGCGCGATTCCGACTTATCCGATTTTCAACAAGAAGAATCAGGAGCTTGCTGACGCTTACGATAAAGCAATTGATGAATTAACGAAGTCTGGAAAAATAAAAGAACTGGAAGATAAATATTTTGGCGAAGACTTGCTGCGGCTTGTGGCCAAATAAAGTTTTCCCGAATGGAGGACGCCATGAGACCCTTTGATCCTCTTTATATTTTGACGGTCATACCCGAGTTGCTGCCCTTTTTGGGGGTCACCTTAGCTGTTGTCCTCAGTTCGGTGCTCTTAGGCAGTTTACTTGGTGGTTTGCTGGCAACGGCCAAGCTGAGTGAGAAGCCTTTGTTCCGCTTCTTGGCCAATGCCTATACAGGCATCATTCGTTGTACACCGTCCATTATTCTGTTATTTATCGTTTTTTATGGACTGCCCAAGTTTTGCTTGGAGGTCTTTGATTACGATATCAATGAATTTCATAAAATGTTTTTTGTTATAACAACCTTTACGTTGCTGTTTGCAGCGCCTGTATCGGAAGTGATGCGCTCCGCTTATCTGGCAATTGACCGCGGACAATATGAAGCGGCAGTTAGCATTGGTTTGACTCCAGTTCAAGCCCTGCGGCGCATCGTGATTCCGCAGGCGGCGATCATCGCCCTGCCCAACTTCGGCAACTCCTTTATTTCGCTGCTAAAGGAAGGCGCTTTGGCTTATACGATCGGCTTAATTGATGTGTTAGGCTCTGGCAACCTAATCATTGCGCAAAATTATGGTTCCTATGCCTTGGAAATCTACCTAGCCTTATCAGCTATATATTGGGCTATGGCTCTTTTATTTGAAAAAGCCTTCTTTATGTTGGAACATCGACTGTCACGGCACAAGCGGCCGCAGACCGTATAGGAAAGGAGGCGGCTTTCGTGGAACTTGATTATGATTTTATGGCGAAGACGCTATGGGTGATTCTTCAAAGCGTTCCTGTCACGTTAAAACTAACGGCTGTATCGCTTGCTGTAGCGATTCCCTTTAGCTTTTTTATGGCTTTGGCGCGGATCTATGAGGTAAAAGGAATTAAGCCCTTAGTGCAGCTCTATGTTTCCTTTATTCGTGGCACGCCCATGGTGCTTCAGATTCTAGTTGTATATAGTTTGATGCCTAGCTTGCTTAATTTCGTTGTGAAAACCTTCGGCTGGCAAATCAAAGTGTTTGACGTGGATCCCATTTTTTATGCATATATCGTATTTACCCTAAATACGATGGCTTTGCTATCGGAAGTTTTTCGGTCAGCGCTGCTGAGTTTGGCTGACGGGCAAATGGAAGCTGGTTTATCTATAGGCATGTCTTACTTCCAGATTTATCGGCGTATTTTGATTCCCCAGGCCCTTGTATCAGCTTTGCCTAACTTGTGTAATCTGACTGTCAATTTGATGAAAAATACTTCGTTGGCTTTTCTAATGACAGTGAAGGAAGTTACCGCTACAGGAAAAATTGCCGCTTCCTTCGGTTATAATTACATTGAAGCATATATAGACGTCTTTCTTGTCTACCTTGTTTTGTGTGCGGTAACGCAGCTGGCCTTTCATTGGGCCGAACAGCGCCTCGGTGTGTTTCAGCGGCTAAAATATTGATAGCTTACAGGAATTATCTGCTTTTACTGGAATCATAATAAAGCGAGCTTCTTGCAAAACAGATGCCGTCATGAGAACTTTTTCTTGTGGCAGGCTTTTGTTTTTATAAATTGGTTGTTTCGTTAGAGTGTATTAGCAGATGAGGTGGTTGTTAGTGAAACGAATTTGTGTATATTCCGGTTCTAATGCCGGAGTGCGAAGTGAATACAGAGAAAGCGCCATTACCTTAGGAAATGTCCTTGTGGAAAATGGGATAGAACTTGTTTATGGCGGTTCTAACGTAGGACTGATGGGGGAGATTGCCCACCAGGTTTTAAAACGAAACGGCCGTGTTACTGGTGTTATTCCCAAAGGGCTGTTTCCTGATCGAATTGTTAGTAGCGAACTGACGCGGCTGATTGAGGTAAAGGACATGCACGAAAGAAAGAAAACCATGGCTGATCTTTCTGACGGATTTATTGCTTTGCCTGGCGGGATTGGCACTTTTGAAGAACTCTTTGAAATTCTTACTTGGGCGCAGCTCGGGATTCATAATAAGCCTGTGGCGGTTTTAAATGTAGCCGCTTTTTATGATCCGCTAGTAAATCTCTTGAAAAATATAACGGAAGAGGGATTTATGAATGAGTCAAGTTTTAACTTGCTGCTTGTTTCCTCGGATCCGCAAGAGTTAGTGGCCAAGATGAAAAACTATGAAAAGGTTGATCCTGGTTTGAAATGGCGCGACCTGGCCGAAAAGCGGCAAGTTGGCAATTAACTGTGCAAAATAACTTTACATAATAGCGCGTGATTTAAGAAGTGGCAGGGATCTAATCCTGTCGCTTCTTTTAGTTTTTCCAGACGAAATAATAGTGTATTACGATGAATAAACAGCGTTTTCGCCGTATCTGTTAGGCTGAGATTATTAGCAAGCAAAGAGGACAATGTTTGCTTCATATTATATTTTCGATCAAGTTCCTGCTCGATTTGACGGCGCAGTTGATCTAGCGGCTGCGGTGGATTAGCGGCTAGGGTAGTCGTGACATAATCGGCTAATATATCTAGATCATGAATTGTTGCCAGGGGCTGTTTTCTACCCAGGGCGAACAGCGCTTCTTCATAAGATTGTGCCAACTTGCTAGAGGAGTTTAGTAAACTGCCCAGGCCGAGCGGGAAGGCGAGAGCTTTGTCTGGCGATAAGACGTTTCTGACAGCTTGCGCCCATTCTTGACGGTGCTGTAAACTCTTTTCCTGAGAGAAATGTTTTAGAATCAGCAGTTTTGTTTCAAGGAATACGGCAAAATCTTCCGGCCTTAATAAGGCGGCGTCAATGAGCTGCAAGAGCAGAGCTTCTTTAGAACGGGCTAAGGCAAATTCCGCTAAATTTGTTGTTTCCAGCGCTCCTGGCAGTAAACTTTGCATGTCTGAAACCAGGACGCAGCGCGGCAGTGATAAATCGAATTTGAGCAGCTTTGCCATTTTGACAATTTTATCAGTATTTAAGGACGCTTCGGGAGAAAGCAGCTGTAAGGCGAAGTTTTCCCGTAATTGGGATTGGGAGCGGGCCTCTTCTTGCAGGAGTTCTTGCTCAATAATTAGTTCAGTGATCATTTTGACCATGAGAGCAACCGAGCGTACGGCGTCAGGGTGGCCTGATACGCCGACAACGCCGATCATTTGGCGATTAATAATAATCGGCATGTTGAGTCCTGGTTTAGCGCCGTTGTAGCGGTCGACTTCATGAGGATAGATTTCCACTGGTTTGGCGCTGGTGATGACTTGTTCGGCGCCTTTGTGCAGACTGTTGATTCGATCAGGCTGGCCGGAGCCGATAATAATCCCGCGTGGGTTCATGATATTAATATTTTGATGAACGAGTGGCAGCAGTTTATTAACAATCTGTTGGGCCAGCAAGGGAGAGAGTAGCAAGAGACTTCACCTTCATTAGTTATTTTATATAAAATATATTCTAAAAGAGCGCTAGAATCCTGCTTTTGATTTTTATTTGTTGTATATATTGCACAATAAAATAAACTATGCACGAAGATTCCTTATAATGTTTGAATATTGTACTTAGTCTTGTTTTTTTATACAATGAAAGTAAATTTATGAATGTGCAATAAACTGGAAAAGAGGGGTAGCATGCGCATTGTAGTAGCGCCCGATTCATTTAAAGGCAGTGTTTCAGCTGTGGAGACAGCTCGAGCGATGGAACGGGGAATTCTCCGCGTTTTCCCGCAGGCGTCTGTAGTGAAAGTTCCCATTGGCGACGGTGGCGAGGGCACTGTCGAAGCTCTGGTTGCGGCAACAAAAGGTGAACTGATTACTGCCGAGGTCGTAGGACCGCTTGGTAATAAAGTACAAGCTTCTTGGGGCATGCTCGGCGACGGAAACACTGCTGTGGTGGAAATGGCCGCCGCTTCCGGGTTAACCTTAGTGCCTGAGGGACAGAAAGATCCACGCATTACAACAACCTATGGTACGGGAGAATTGATCAAAGCCGCTTTGGCCCATGGCGTAAGCAAGATTATTGTGGGAATTGGCGGCAGTGCTACCAATGATGGCGGTTGCGGAATGATTCAAGCGCTTGGCGGCAAATTTCTTGATGCTAACGGACAAGCATTGCCTTACGGCGGGTTGGCTTTGCGTGATTTGACTACGATCGATCTTTCCGGTATGGACCCGCGGCTGCAAACAGTAGAACTTGTTGTAGCTTGCGACGTCGATAATCCCTTGTGCGGGGAAAACGGCGCTTCCGCCGTTTACGGTCCGCAAAAAGGCGCTTCGCCGCAAATAGTAGCGAGCCTTGATCAGTCTTTGGGTCATTATGCTGTGATTGCGTCTAAGGCCACAGGCCGCTCCATTGCAGCGCAAGCTGGTGCGGGCGCTGGTGGTGGAATTGGCGCTGGTTTCTTATTTTTTACGGATGCTGTACTGCGCCCTGGTGTTGAAATTGTTTTGGAGGCAACTTCCTTTGATGCTCTCGTCAAAGAAGCTGCTTTTGTCATGACTGGCGAAGGGCGTACTGATTTTCAAACCGCCTTTGGCAAGGCCCCTGTCGGTGTGGGGAAAGCGGCGCAAAAGTACGATGTGCCAGTATTCTGCCTTGCTGGCGGCCTTGGCCAGGGCTATGAAGCTGTTTTTCAAGCCGGTATTGATGGTGTTATGAGTAGTGTGCCTGCCCCGATGGGCTTAGACGAATGCCTTAAGGGCGGCGCTGATTTTATTGAAGTGGCGGCAGATCGATTATGCCGTATTATTGCTGGAGCGATGCGCGTGAAAGGAACGAAGCTATTATGATGAAAAAAACGAAAATTGTTTGTACAGTAGGACCCAGTACGGATCAGCCGGGTATTTTAGAAGCGATGTTAGATGCCGGAATGAATGTGGCTCGCTTCAATTTTTCGCATGGCACGCATACAGAGCAAGGCGAACGAATTTTCAAAGTGCGCGCTGCCGCTAAAGCCAAAGGTCTGCCTGTGGCGTTAATGCTTGATACAAAAGGGCCGGAAATGCGACTTGGTCTGTTTGCTGACGAAAAAGTTACCTTAGAACAAGGACAGAAATTTATTCTTACATCTCGCGAGGTAAGTGGTACGAAAGAAATCTCTACAGTGAATCACGCACTGCTACCGCAAGAAGTTACGGCAGGCGATCTGATTTTGCTTTCTGACGGCCTTGTATCCCTACGAGTGGAGACCGTTGTGGGTGACGAAATTCATACAACCATACTCAATACAGGCAGCATTGGCAATCGTAAACGCGTAGCAGTGCCGGGAGTTTCCGTTAATTTGCCGCCGCTCTCGGAACAAGATATTGCCGATGTACGATTTGGCGTAAAAGAAGGTCTCGATTTTATTGCCGCTTCCTTCATTCAGCGCGGAGCTGATATCTTAGCAATCCGCAAAGTTTTAGAAGAAGCTGGGTCTACTATGCAGATTATTTCCAAGATCGAAAATGCTCAAGGCGTGAAAAATATAGACGAGATTATTGCCCTCTCTGATGGAATTATGGTGGCTAGAGGCGATCTTGGCGTGGAGATTCCCACGGAAGAAGTTCCCCTTGTCCAGAAAATGATTATTGAAAAGTGTAATGAAGCAGGAAAGCCAGTTATTACTGCTACGCAAATGCTAGAATCGATGATCGTGAATCCTCGGCCAACTCGCGCGGAAGCCAGTGATGTAGCAAATGCCATTATGGACGGAACCGATGCTATTATGCTAAGTGGTGAAACGGCTTCAGGCAAGTATCCCATCGAAGCCGTGGCGATGATGGAGAAAATTGCAATTCGCACCGAAGCTGCCTTGGCTTATCAGGACATCTTGCGCCGTAAAGGCTTGTGTTTGAATAATACCATGACTGACGCGATCAGCCATGCCACAGTGCAGATTGCGCAACAGCTAGAGGCGGCGGCCATTATTACGACAACCCAGTCTGGCTATACCCCGCGCATGGTTTCTAAATATCGTCCGCAAGCGGCAATTATTGCCGTAACACCTCATGAAGAAACAGCAAGAGCAATGCAACTGTTGTGGGGTGTGCAGGTTCTGGTAGGAACCGATTATCAGGATACTGATGAAATGGTGAAAGGCGCCGTCAATCGTTCTCTGGAAGCGGGCTTGATTAAAGAAGGCGATTTAGCTGTGATCACCGCAGGTGTTCCGGCTGGATTAAGCGGCAATACGAATCTGATTCGTGTTTGCGTCGTTGGTCAAATTTTATTGCGTGGTACTGGAATTGGCCAAAGTGTAGTCACTGGAACCGTAAAAGTGATTCGGTCTGCTAGCGACTGGCAGAGTGTCACAGAAGGCGATATCCTTGTGCTAGCTGGTTTGGAAGAAGAGCAGGCGGCTTTAGCAAGTAAAGCAAAAGCCATTCTCTGCGAAGAAGGCGGTCTTACTTCTAATGCGGCAATCGTTGGCATTCATCAACAGATCCCAGTCATTGTCGGTGTTGATCACGCGTTGGGGCTTTTGCAGACAGGCAACCTTGTCACTGTCGATGCGGCGCGAGGCCTTGTATATCAAGGGGAAATTAAAGCAAAATAGGTAGTGCTTATTATTGCTATTTTCTTAATAAAAAAACTGTTGCTCGGCTTGAATTTGCCGTGGCAGCAGTTTTTTTGTAGCCTTTTTTTTCTAATTTTGTATAAAAGGATAAAAGTGGCGGATACTAGGACGAGGAGGTGAATAAAATGCTGTGGTCTTTAGGAATTGGACTTGTTGCCGGTTGGCTTGCTGGCATGATTTCACAAGGCAGCGGTCTGGGGCTTTGGGGCGACTTAGTGACAGGCGTTGTCGGTTCTTTTATTGGCAGTTTTTTATTTAATATGATGGGAATTGCCGTTTATGGTCTATGGGGAACGCTGCTTGCCAGCACCCTCGGCGCAGTTTTATTATTGTGGATTCTGCGGATGGTTTTTCATGTAGCACCGGCGGCTGCTAAGAAGAAGGAATAGAAAAAAGGTTTTATTTTGGCGATTCGCTAAAATAAAACCTTTCTAACTTTTCGAAAAAGTATCTTTACATTTAAAATTATAACAATAATGATTCTCATTTACAAAAAGTTCTAGTGGTACTATAATAGGGACTGCAAGAAAAAGTAAATGAATAGAGAGGATGAATTTATATGAATAGCAATGTATGTTATTTGGACGCTTGCGCTCCTAAAATATATGCTAAAGAAGATCGTAAATTAAAACAGAGTAACAGCCGCATTGTCATTGGCGGATATTTAGCTTCACTTCTTTCTAGTTCTGTATTGTTTTATGCTGTTTCTCTTGCTTGAGTAACATATAAAATAGGGTAGAACTTTTTGGAAGAACTCGCAACTCTTAACGGGGGGCGAGTTTTTTTTCTTTACCATTGGTCTTGCAGGGAAAAGCGGACATGAAGGCTTGACTGGACTAGACGTTTGTTTTTGTCATAGAAGTAGACTAATTTGTGAAAGGCCTGAGGTTCAGTGGTTTGCTGGCCCTGTCTGTCGGCATAGGTGATTTCAATAGATCCTTGTTGTACACACTTATCCATGGATAGATCACTCACTTTCAACATTTCTAAATTCCAATTTATACCATCTAGTATTTAATATATACTAGTATAATACAAATGGAAATAGTAAAAATATATCGTAGGATAAAATTATTTTGCTCATTTTTAAATAAAAAAATAAAAACGCCTCTTTTTAGGCGTTTTTATTTTCATTATGTGGAGTTTTGATAAAAGATTTTATCGTCTAGGCTTGAATATCAATATTTTGTCCAAGGTGAGGTAAGGCCTCTTGCAACAGACTCAGCGTATCTTGTCCTGTCTGATCCATATTTTCTAATACTTTTTTCATAACTAATGTATCAGCTGTGGATAAAGTCTGAACTTGACTTGAGACAGTTGCTAAAGCGGCTATATCCATTTTTTACACCTCGCTTTTATGCATTAGCTTGATGCTGTTGTTTTGATTCAGTGAGATAGATTTGCCATTCTGGGCTGGACGGGTAGATGAATCGCCACTCGTCGCGATTTAATACATAAATATTTTCGTTTTCGTCTACATTGATCCATTTTCCGCTGGAAGGAGACAAAAACATAGGATGTGAATAAGATTTCTTTGTTCTATTTTTGTGTAACAGGGCATCGCTGCACTTATTTACAAGACTCATGGTATCAGCTCCTTTGACAGTATTATACTACTAAGACGGGGTTAAATCCTCTTTCTTTTTTATGAGGCTTTGGAGAAGGCGAAAATCATCAATTGGAATTTGTCCCGGCGCTGATGCTTTTTGGCCAACAACAAAAGTAACAGAAGAGCCAATATCAGCGGCCATCATCCGTGTAATTACGCCGTAATCGCCCATCGATAGCGCAATAAGCGGAATGGATAAAATTTTGCGAGCTGTCAGAGCGGCGCTCATTAAGGTGAGGACATCTTCCATAGATTGCGGCATAACCGCTACCTTAGCCACAGAAAAATCGGCGGATTCGCTTTCCTTAAACTTAGTAATTAACTCGGATTGTGGCGGTGTGTGGCTAAAATTATGATAAGAACCAATGACTTTTTTGCCGACCGCAGCTGCACGTTGGGCGAGCAGCGCTTTTGCTTCGCTTTTTTGGCTCAGCTCACAATCAACATATTCAAGCTGGGTTTGCTCACAAATGGTTGCCGTTAATTCAACGGCCTGATCAGCCGACAGCGAAGTCGCTTGCCCTCCCTCGGCAAGCGAGCGAATGGTAAAGATAAAAGTTGTATCAGGAGCGGCTTCTTTTAATTTTTTCGCTGTTAAAAGAACTTCCGCAGTATCACTTAAGGAATGAAAATAATCGGCTCGCCATTCCACAAGATCTGGCTTTTTGGGTAGGATCGTTTGTAATTCTGTTAGAAGTTCTGTCTGAGATTGACTAACAAGCGGGATACAGCAAAGTGCTTGGTCATTTTCGCTTACTTTCTGGATATTCATCATTATCTCACTCTTTTCCCGCCGTTTTTTCTTTACTGTAGCAACTCCCCTGCAGCTTGTCAATAGAAGCAAAATAAAAACTCATGCATAGAATGTAGTACGATTAGTTCTTACAGCTTGCCTATCGCTGTAGGGAGGGAGGGGAAATGCATGGAAGAAGGACGCAAAGTTCCCTGCGGCTGCTGTCAGCTCAGCTTTGCTGTAGTTGTAGCCAATAAGCCAGCTACTGTGGCAGCTAACTTTTGGTCGCAGGCGACAGCAACTGGCGAAATTTGCGGGGAAAAACAATATGGTCATATTGAGATTACTGCGAATGGTCTGTTGCCACTAGGGGTCTACACCGTATTTTTTATAACCGATAGAGGTTACTATCCGGCAGCGCCGCTTGACGCTGTTTATACATCTGATGGTTTTGATCCGAATCGACTTGTGGTGAATTCCAATGGTATTGTAAATTACTATATCGCTCAATTTAATTACAATCCGTTTAGGGGAATTCCTACAGCCAGCGGTCTAGCTCGCATTCAGGGCGTCGCCATCAACTATCATTTAGATCGTATGACCTATGGGATGTCGCCGGGAACAGCCAATGTCAATGTTTTTGATCAACTGGTCGCGCCGATGTGCCTACTACGGCAAGATGAAGAAAAAGAGAAAAAACGCTAGTAAAAAAGTCTAACTAGACTGCATGGCAGCTAGTTAGACTTTTTTTAGGGAAAAGACGGTTTAGGATTGGTGTTTTTCTAGACCGTATTTTTTCAAGTAACGGTATAGGGTTACACGGCTTACATCAAGCATGTTAGCAAGACGAGAAATGTTACCGCCAGCGGCGCGCCAGGCAGTCATGAATACTTCTTTGTCTTCCTTCCAAGCCTTGTCCAAGTTGGTACGACCAGGAATGACAATACTTTCTGTTGCAATGACGTTACTGGTTGTATGGAAGAAGGATTGCTCTACGACGCCTTGTAATTGCTTAATATTGCCAGGCCAGTCATATTCCGTCAATACTTGCATCGCTTCTGGCGAGAAAGTGCGGGTCGGAATATGGTGCTGTTCCGATAACTCGGTGACAATGTGGTCAGCTAACACCGCAATATCGCCTTGTCTTGCTCTTAGGGATGGAACACGGATTACGGAGCGGGAAATGAGTGTATAAAGTTTTTCTGAAAAGGCGTTTCGTTCTGCTAGGCGTTTTAAGTCACTATCACAGGCGGCGATGATTCTTACATCGACTTTGCGCATAATCGTATCATTACCACGGGTAATTGTGCTGGACAGCAGCGCATCAGCAAGGCGGGACGCCAGATGATTCGGCAATTTTTCAATTTCATCAAGGAACAGGGTGCCGCCATTGGCTAATTCTAATTTACCTGGCCGCGCTTCATCCTGCATTTCGACAACACCGAATAATTCTGTTTCTAAGAGTTCTGGCGGCATATCGCCGCATTTAACGGAAATGAGCGGGCCAGCGGCGCGAGGACTGGCCTGATGAATGCCATGAGCTAGGCGCTGTTTGCCTGTACCGGGTTCTCCTTGTAGCAGTAGATGATGGTCATGCTTGGCTGCTCTAGCCGCCTTTTCTTTCATCGTAATAAACGCAGTAGATTCACCAACCATACTTGCTAGGCTGTAGCGAGAAATGTAACCGGCGGCGTGAGCCACTAGCGTACGTAGATCTTCAATGGGCAGTGATACGGCCACTACGCTATGCACTTCTTTCTCGCGAAAGATTGGTACGACCGTCGTAATGTCCTCATAGGTTTTCTGGGAGGTGATCCAAGTAACTTCCTTATTGTATGAGGGAACACCTAAAAAGCCTTTACTAATGGGGGTGTGCTTGTAGTTCAAAATAATATCGCTTAAGAGAGGTAACTCTTTTGTCGGTTCAGGTACGAGTCCCTCAATTCGACTTTGGCCGAGCTGGTTCGTATAAGCCACTTTGCCATCTGGTAATAGATGATATACGGCAAGGGGAACGGAATCAAGAATGGCATGACTAGCATTGAGATGTTCCATGGTTTTCAGATGATTTTCCATGGCATAACGCATCGAAAGCAGTAGCGTTACCAGCGTATTGTGATCAATGAGTTCTTCGTCGGCGGCTACTAGTGTAATGAGATAACGTAATTCGCCTTCCACGAGAATAGGGGCAGTGCAAGCTAGGCTGTCGTGGCCGTCTTGACGCCACATTTCCGGACCAAACATCAGAAAGGGTGTTTGATGCTCATAGGCAATACTGATGCTGGAAGCGCCAATATCTTGCGTAGCCAGGCGCGAGCCTTCTACTTCACCTGCTGTTTTTTGGAAAAAGGGCATAGCATAACTTTTTAGTACGTAGCAGTTTTCATCAAGCAGCAGTAAACTTAGATTTCGTGTATTAAAATATTCATGCACGTTTTGATAGTAGTCGCCTAAAAATGCAAGTGCCTGTTCGTGTTTTCCCTGTAGTTCTGTAAGAGCCGGTTTGGACATCTTAGGCAAAAGCAGCGGCCCGTCTGTAGCCAATTGTGCGGCTTGGCTTTCCTGCCAAGCTTCGGCTACCCAAGGATGTACATTGGGATCTAAAGTATTTTCTTTTATATATTTGTCATAATAGAGTTTTAGTTTTTCTTTGTTGCGTTTTTCTCGTAGCATATTGTCCCTCCTGCATTCACCGCAAAACTGTCGTTAGTAGCATCATATCACATTTTAATGCGGTTTCAAAAGAATAGTATAGTCAAATTTGATAATTTTGTCTATTTTTTTGTAAATACAAATTTTTTTGAATTTTGTTCCATATTGTGAATTACTGTGCCGGAATCGGAATTTTCAGCAGGACTTTGCCATTCCATATCGTATTATTTTTAATATAAAATGGTACTTTGTTTTACTATATGGAATAAAGGCTTATCTGATATAAGCCTTATAACACAGGAGGAATGAAAATGGAAGTCAGACATTCGGTGCATCCCGAAGATGTAAAACGGTATACAACAGAGGAACTAAGAGAACGTTTTCTGATTCAAGATTTATTTAAACAAGATGAAATGACTATGATCTATAGTCATGTAGATCGCATGATTACAGGCGGCTTATGTCCGACCAAGCCGATAGAATTGACTGTACAAGGAAATATGGGCGTTGATTATTTCTTAGAAAGACGTGAAATGGGCATTATTAATATCGGTCCTGCTGGCCAGGTAGAGGTAGATGGTACAGTCTACGAACTGGCAACCACCGATGGCTTGTACATTGGCAAAGGGGTAAAAAAAGTTGTTTTTTCTAGTAAAGATAGTAAAAGCCCTGCTAAGTTTTATTTTAATAGCGCTCCTGCTCATGCCACGTATCCTACTGTCAAAATTGAACGAAGCCAGATTACGCCCAATCATCTAGGGTCTCTTGAATCATCGAATGAACGTAATATTTATAAGTATATTCATCCTTTAGGTGTACAAAGCTGCCAGTTAGTTATGGGGATGACGGCGCTAGAGCCGGGAAATATGTGGAATTCTATGCCTTGCCATACGCATGAACGACGCATGGAGGTTTATTTATATTTTAATTTACCAGAGGATTCTATTGTATTCCATTATATGGGCGAGGGAACACAGACGCGTCATATTGTTATGAAAAACGAAGAGGCAGTCATTTCGCCTAGTTGGTCAATCCACAGCGGTGTAGGCACCCATAATTACACTTTCATCTGGGGCATGGCTGGCGAAAATCAGACTTTTGACGATATGGATGGCATCGCTATGATTGATATGCGCTAATACTAACAAATGCAGGCGAAGGAGTGAGTAATGTGGGACTTTTTGATTTGAAGGGTAAAGTTGCGATTGTAACTGGCGCTGGTACCGGGTTAGGTCAAGGGATGGCTGTAGCATTGGCAAAGGCTGGCGCTGACATTGTTGGTGTTGGTACGCGTAATCAAGCCAAAACAAAAGGGTTCATTGAGCAAACCGGCCGAAAATTTTTAGAAGTTACGGCAGATCTTACGAGTACAGCGCCGATTCAGGGCATTGTCGATCAAGCTGTGGCGACCTTCGGGCATATTGATATTCTTGTAAATAATGCCGGAATGATTCGTCGGGCTGACGCCATTGACTTTACGGAAAAAGACTGGGATGATGTGATGAATCTCAATATTCGCAGCCTCTTTTTCTTTTGCCAAGCCGTGGCTAAACAATATATGAAGCAAAATAGCGGTGGTAAGATTATTAATATTGCGTCGATGCTTTCGTTTCAAGGCGGCATTCGCGTGCCTTCCTATACGGCCAGCAAAGGCGGTGTTATGGGCGTAACGCGTCTTTTGGCTAATGAATGGGCGAAACACAATATTAATGTTAATGCGATTGCGCCAGGTTATATGGCCACCGATAATACGGCGGCGTTACGCAGTGATGAACAGCGAAACGGCGAAATACTCGGACGGATTCCGGCGGGACGATGGGGAACGCCCGACGATCTGGGAGGACCTGTCGTATTTCTAGCCTCAGAAGCGGCAAACTATGTACACGGTTATACTCTGGCTGTTGACGGCGGTTGGCTAGCACGGTAAAATTGCATTAGCAAAAAGGTTTTACGGGAGGCATTATGGCAAATTCATTAGAAGTGCAATCACTGCATCGAGCTTTCGATATTTTAGAAGCCATCGGGTCTAGCACTACACCTGTCGGTTTAAAGCAAATTACTGAGATGACAGGGCTCCCGAAGTCAACCGTATATCGGCTGTTAAGCAATTTGGAAAATCGCAACTACATTACTTGTGATCATAATTCCACCTATCGACTAGGACTGCAGCTATTAAAGTTAAATCAATTGGCAGAAAAAGATTTTGAGATAAAGAATGTAGCGAGAGGCTTTTTAGAAAGTCTCAATGCTTTTACGAAAGAAACGGTTCATTTGGCGATGCTTGATAAAAATCGCGTACTCTATGTTGATACGGTGGAAAGTCCTCATGCTTTACGGCTTGTAGCCAAGCTAGGTACAACGAATTCGGTGCACTGTACGGCTTTAGGTAAAGCTTTATTAATTGGCCATAGCGACAGTGATATCGAAAAGATTCTTCGAGAGCAGGGGATGGACGTACGGACCGAATATACGCTTACAACGCCGGAGAGCTATTTAACAGAAATGCGGATTGTCCGTCAAACTGGTTATGCTCTTGATGATCGCGAAAGCGAACTAGAAGGCCGCTGTATTGGCGCGCCGATTTATAATCGGTCTGGTGAAGTGATTGCAGCAATTAGCATTTCCGGCTTGGCAGCGCGCTTTGCTCGTGAATTTATTGAAAAAGAAGTGGTTCATCGTCTATTAGAGGCGACCCATACGATTTCCAAGACCTTCGGTTATACCGTCTGAAGCTAAAATCATCAAAAGGTAAAAATACTAGATATAGTGAAATATTCGTAAGAAAGCGGACCTATATCGCTATAGATGGGAAAAGAGGCGACTTAAGTCACTAGCCCTTATTTTCTGCCTTTGCTATAATTGAGAAAGAAAAAGTGGTGGGGGTAAGAAAAATGATTATCGACGGTGTGACAGTGGTAGCAGACGCCGAATTGACACAGCAGGAAATTGAAACAGTGGTAGGTAATGAGCAAAAACTTTGGGCGGAGAAGCACAAGGAGTTGGCGGCAGTAGAGCTTTCGCTGCAGGATGACAATATTGTGGTCAAGGCTTGGGAAAAATCACCAGTTCGTCGGGTACGACGTATTACTGGCTACTTATCAAATATTGAAAACTTTAATGATGCTAAACAGGCTGAACTGGCTCATCGTCAAGTTCACATGGCCTAAATCGAATCGTATGATGGTGTTGATCTCATAAATCTCTTGTTGCAAATGTTGCGACAAGGGATTTATTTTTTTTGCAGCTATTGACAAGTGCGAAAATTTTCACTATGATATGTTTATATGATAATGATAATCATTATCATATAAACAGGGAAGGGGGAGACAAATGCAAGACGGTTTTTCGGAAGCGGCGCGGCAGTTTTATGAATGGCTTACCATCGAATTGGCGCCTACCATTTGCGGCAGCAAACCCTCAACGATCTTATCTTTAGTGGATACGCCGTTTCAGGCTTTGTTTACGCAGTGGCAAATTTATGGATTAGAATTTTTGCGTCAGGAAAAAGTCCGCTTTTTAGTTTTACGGCAAACAGAGCAGCGTCATATTGTTTTATTTTATCGACCAGATGTGTTGGAAAAATGCTTGAAAAACGATGAACACCGGTTTTTTTTAGAAAGTCTAGGGTATCCTGTAGAGGCGGGAATTCATGCTTGTTTGAATTTACTAAAAGAACGCTTTCAATATGCTTGCCCGCATGAACTAGGCTTATTGCTAGGAATTCCCCTGAAAGACGTGTTGGGCTTTATGGGAATGTCTAGTTTACCGCTGACTTGTCGCAAAGAATGGTGTGTCTATGGCAATCCTGACGAATCGTTAGCACGCATGGAAAGATTTATGCAAGATCGTTGTGAAGTCGCCGCTTTTTTGGCAGCCGGTATAAGTTGTTACGAAATTTTATCTGGTGTTGTGGTTCAGCCACAACGCAATGTAGCTGTCTCGGTTGCTTGATTTTAAAAAAAATCTTTGAATACATACTAAAGAATTCAGAAAAGAGGTTAGTAAGATGAAAAAAGTACTTGTTGTATATTGGAGTGGCACAGGCAATACGGAAGCAATGGCGGAGGCAATTGGCGCTGGCGCACGCGAAATAGCAGACCGGGAAGTGGCAGTGCTTTCTGTTGCTGATGTGACGAAAGAAGCTGTTTTACAGGCGGAATTGTTAGCTTTTGGCTGTCCAGCTATGGGAAATGAAGTTTTGGAAGAAAGTGAGATGGAACCTTTTATTGAATCGCTTTCTGGCGAAAAAGGGGCCGCAGAAAAAGTCGCTCTTTTTGGCTCTTATGATTGGGGTGACGGTCAATGGCTGCGCGATTGGGCCGATCGTATGACGGATATGGGGTTTTCACTGCTAAGAGAAGGCTTAGCCATACAAAATGCGCCTGATGAAATAGGTTTAGCAGAATGCCGTGAACTAGGCAAGCAGTTAGCTTCTTTATGATTTTAGAATAGCAGATAGGAAAGTGAGGTGGGTTTTATGTCAATTGTCGTTGTTGGTGCCGATTATTTGGGGAGTATCGAAAAGCGGTTGCAGTCGCTCGGAGTTACGGAAATTGTTCATATTTCGGGCAGAAAAGCTGTAACGAAGAATAAGGTGAGTCTACCGAAGTCGACTGCCTTTGTTCTGGTTATGACCGATTACGTAAATCACCGGACTGCTGAGACTGTAAAAAATATGGCTAAGTCGCAAGATATTCCGCTTGTTTTTTCGAAGCGTTCTTGGAGTGCCGTAGAAGAAAAATTGACTGCTGGCAAGCTGTTGTCAGCCGTAAAATAATGGGGTTTCTTTTAGGGGGAGTAGTTTTTAGATGGTTAAAAAATTCGCATTAATGATGGTTGTTGGAATGCAATTAGTGGGAGTAGGGACAGCTTTGGCAGCTGAAGTGAATTTTAGTGGCGATGCTTCATTGAAATATGAAAAAGATACGATGGATGGCGAGGCGGATCACTCGGGGGTAATGAGTACTGTCAAAGTCAAAATGGAAGCCGATCTTGGCAATGGTTGGAGTTTGTTTGGTCGAATTGGCGCGCAGCATGCGACTGATCCTGTTTTGGCCGATTTTAACCCAGATGCTTATAGATCTGGTAAAAAGACCGTTGTTGGTTTTGATCAGTTTGGCATAAGTTATAAGCAAGATGATTTGACTTATCGGTTTGGCCGCCAAGATGCTACCGTCGGGACAACAGCGCTTCT
This sequence comes from Pelorhabdus sp. sgz311002, assembly GCF_056134285.1. Taxonomy (NCBI): domain Bacteria; kingdom Bacillati; phylum Bacillota; class Negativicutes; order Selenomonadales; family Sporomusaceae; genus Pelorhabdus; species Pelorhabdus sp. sgz311002. The sequence goes on from NZ_JBWBCL010000013.1 coordinate 57,016, forward strand.
TTACAGTCGTTCTGATTCCAATATTGGGAAACATCAATTTGTTGACGGACTGAGTGTAACTGGGAAAACTGGCGTGGTAGATCTTTCTGTTCTTGCGGCCAGAGAAGATAATGTTACTTCAGAAAAAAATAAAATTTATGCCGTTAGAGCTGGCTTTTCGCCGGAAGAAGATTTTTCATATGGTTTGACGCTGGGCCGTTATCACTATGATGGCGGTGATACGACAAATCACTGGGCTGTTGATACGACCTATAAAGCCGGAAAACACAGTTGGACAATGGAATATACAAAGTCGAATCGTAGTGAACAAAATAAGGCATACGCAGCGAATTGGAACTATGATTTTGATGGACAGCTTGGCGCCTATGTGACAGCATTTCGCGTAGAAGCAAATGGTGACATGGGTGGACAAAGCGATTTTGATAATAATAATAAGGGAATATACTATGGCCTGACCTATAAGTTCTCTGATGTTGATGGCGTGGAAGTTGTTTATAAAGATCAGAAGACACTTGATGCCGGTGTAAATAATACAAAACTGGAAGCGACATATACGCATAGCTTCTAATTTATTTTGTCTCTATAGTGATAATGATAATCACAATCATGATTCGTATGATTTAAAATATTATATAACTTATGTAACCGAAATTGCAGATGTGTAAGGAGTGGCAGGGAGAATTCTTGTGAATTTTCCCTGCTATTTCCATTTACAAATTGAAATAATTTCATTATTTTAAAATAAGTGGTTGACAAGTTATAAAATGGAATCTATACTTGTTCATGTCAAATGATATTGATTATCGTTATCGGCTTAAGATGGTTTTATACATTGATGGAGGCGCATGGTTACGATGAAGCGAGCAGCTTGGTTTAAAATTGTGCTGGCAGCTAGTTCAACGGCAGCAATTTTCTTTGCTTTTTTGCCTTTAGGAAGGGTCCTTTTTTACAGCAATGCGAAAGCCGCGGCAGTTCAGCCACCTCATCAAAATTGGCGCGACGGTCTTTATGAGGGGTCAGCTGTCACGGAACGAGGCGAGGCCCGTTCCGTAGAAGTAATGGTTGAGTCTGGTAAAATCCACCATGTAAGATCTTTGGATCAAGGAATTGTGTCGCCTGTAGATGCGAAAGTGATGAGGGAAGTGGCTCGCTCTATGGTTGCCGCTAATTCCAGTGATATTGACGGTGTAAGCGGCGCTACCATGAGTAGTAAGACAATTATAGCGGCGGCTCAAAATGCCCTGTCCAAAGCGGAAGTTAAAGGGGAATAACGTCATGGAAGCGATACGGTTTAATCAAGCTGCTTTTATTCTTGATACGAGCCAGCCAAAGATTGCTGCTATCCCGCGCGTGGAAGCGCCGAACTTTTATGAAGACGCTGCAGTCTTTATGGACACCATTATAAGTCTTGTTTTATATGGCGGGCGAGCCAAAGAAGCTAGTGAAGCTGTTTTTGCTGTGTTTAAACGAATCGAGAAGCTATGCAGCCGCTTTGATCCGACGAGTGAAGTGTCTGAAGTCAACCAAGCCGCTGGTTATGAACCTGTACCAATTAGCAAAGAGTTGTTTCAGCTTTTGACAATGGGAAAAGATTTGTCGGCGCTGTTTGAGGGGAATTTTGATATTACGATTGGTCCTGTTAGTTCTTTGTGGCAAGTAGGGTATAAAAAGGGACAGCGTCCGGCGGCAGCGCAACTCCAGGAGGCTAGGGCGTTGGTAGATTATCGCAAGTTGCATCTTGCTAGTGGCGCTGCTTTCTTGTCAGAAATGGGAATGATGCTTGATTTGGGTGGTTTGGCCAAGGAATATGCCTTGTATGAAGCCTGCCGTATACTGTCTGACTTTGGCGTAACTGCTGGATTGATTAATGCCGGCGGTGATATTTGTACTAGCGGCGTTAAACCAGACCAAAGCCAATGGCGGGTGGGGATTGAACATCCGCGACGGCCTGGCGAGCTGATTGCTGAGGTTACTCTAGATCAATGGGACACCGTAGAAACTTCGGGCGATTATCGGCGGTTTTTTGTAGAAGCAGGCAGTCGCTACAGTCACATTTTTGATCCTACTACAGGGTTGCAGCCCGGTGGATTGGCAAGCGTGTCGCTTATTTATCGACAAGCCGATCAAAAGCTGAAACTACCGAGTTGCGCTTTTTTAGCGCTGGGAATCGAGAAAAGTCTGGTTTTCTTAGAAAACTTCCCTGGTGTCGAGGCTTTTTTTATTACACAAGAAGGCAAGACCGTAGCTACGGATGGTTTGATTCCTCATATGGATTTTTAAAGTAGGCAAGAAGGAGGATCTTATTGTGGATTTTTTACAGGAAAGTATTGCTTTATTTCATAAGGGCGGTCCCGTTATGTATGCACTGCTGTTAAGTTCCTTTTTTGTTGTTGCAGTTGGTATCGAGCGGTTTTACTATTATCGGCAGGCTTCGATCCCTTTTTCGACCTTTAAAGAAAAATTAGAACCCTTATTACAACGCAAAATGATTAGTGAAGCGCAAACTTTTTGCCAGAACGGTTCCAACGTTGTTGCGGTCGTTGCCGGAGCTGGGATTGAAGCGTTTCAACAAGGGAGAAATGCAGAAAAAGCTATGGAGAGTGCCGCTACTTTTATGGCGGCCAAACTTCGCGAACGGCTCAATTATGTAAGTACTGTTGTTACCTTAGCACCGCTGATGGGGCTTTTGGGGACTGTTGTTGGTATGATAAATTCTTTTAGTGTTTTTAATGTGGCCCAGGGTGAACCGGGAGCGATCACTGGTGGCGTTGGCGAGGCTTTAGTTGCTACAGCCAGTGGTCTTTGTATTGCCATTTTAGCTTTGATGATTTACACGTATTTTTCTCAGAGATTAGATAGCTTAGTTACTGATATAGAACAAACAGTAGCCCTTGTTATGAGTCGTTTGCCTCATGGTAGAACAGAGCGGGGGGAATTTCATGAAATTGCGTAGTTTGCGCCTAGAAGGGCAGCCGCAGCTAATGATTATTCCGATGATTGATATCATCTTTTTTCTCTTGGTGTTTTTTATGATGAGCACTTTGTATATGGTTCAGCAGCATACGATCTCGATTAATCTGCCACAGGCGGCGGCAGCCCGTATGGATCGTTCGGAAAGTACGGCAATTACTGTTTTGGCGGATGGGTCTGTTTTGTTTGAACAAGAACCTCTAAGTCTTACACTGCTGCAAAATCGCACAAAGGCGGCACTTGCTGCGACACCTGAAACGATTTTTGTATTGCGAGCCGATAAAAAAGCGGAGTATGAAAAAGTTGTGGCTGTTTTAGATGAACTGAAGGGCGCTGGAGCTCGACGGATTTCAATTGCCACAGAGCAAAAGGCGGGTATTCGGTAATGGTAAGAAGGATTCGCTGGCCTAAAGCTTGGTGTTTATCCCTAACGTTTCATGTTCTTATTTTAGGCAGTTTTTTATGCTTAGAGGCTTTTTTATTTGCTGCTCCGCCGCCGCTTCACGAAGAAACTCCCTTGGAAATAATCGATATGGGAGCAGAGCAAGAAGAAACCGCAGCTACAGTCCCTCAGACGGTGGCTGCGCCGCAGGAAACACCTCCAGAGATACCGCCAGAACCAGCAGATCAGCAAGAAGAACAGGTTGTCGATACTCTTGTCAGTGAATTAGGTAAAGAATCGATCAAGGAAAAGGCGCTGCCTGTAATTGCCGCTAATGCTGCAGGCGTGGCGGCGCCCGGAAAAAGCAAAGCGATGGGAACGCCACCAGAAGTAATTACCCGCGTCTATCCAGATCCTAAATCAGGCAAGGGGTTTAAAGGGCAAGTTGTTTTGCGCGTACAGATTCTTGAGACAGGATTGCCGGGAAATATTATTGTGTCTCGTTCTTCGAGCCGCAAGGAAATTGATGGGGCGGCTATTGCTGCCGCCAAGCTTTGGCGGTTTAAACCAGCCAAAGATCATGAAGGGAATCCTATGGTTTGTACAACCATTTTGATTATTTCTTTTGATAAGTCGCAACAAGTTCCTAATAAGCCAGAAGCATAAATTTTTTTCGTTAGATATTGAGAATGATTATTGTTATTAGTTGCGTCGTACAATATCTTTGCAACTTGTTTCTTGGCAATAGAATTTTATTTTTAAGCACTATCAAAATCATAAGAAAGATGAAAGATGAGAGAGGAGGTGAAGGAGATGCAAAAAAAATTTATGGCTGTTTTTATTTGCCTGATGTTGTTAGTTTTACAAGGCATGGGATTTGCGGCGCCTAAATGGAATGATGTGGTTACCCGTATCGAAAAGTCCATGAATCAATCCTTAGCCGTGTATGAAGCGGGCGATGTAGCAGGGGCCAAAAAGCTCGTCAATGACACATACTACGGGATCTATGAGAAAGATGGCATGGAAATGGCTGTTCGCTCTACCGTTTCGAGCAAGCGAGCTGGTCTTACGGAGTATAAATTTAGCACTGTTAAAAAATTAATGACCAATCAAGCTCCTTCCAGCGAAATTAAAAAAGAAATCACTGAAATGATTTCGATGATGCGCGAAGATGTAAAGAAGATGTCTGGCAGTAATAAAGAGCAAAGTTCCTGGGAAAGTTTTTGGCCAGCTTTTTTAATTCTGGTTCGCGAAGGCGTTGAAGCGATTTTAGTGATTGGTGCAATTTTAGCTTATCTTATTAAATCCGGTAATGGTGATAAAACACAGATTGTTTACTCTTATTCGGGAGCTGCGATCGTCGCTAGTTTTCTGACAGCAATTGCTTTCCACTCTTTAGTAGGGGCTAGCGGCGCTAATCAGGAGATTTTAGAAGGCGCAACCATGCTTGTTGCTGTAGCTGTGCTGCTTTCCGTAAGCTATTGGATGGGATCAAAGTCTGACCAGAAACAGTGGAAAGAATATATTGAAGGCAAAGTGCAAAAATCACTTACAAGTAGAAGCGCCTTTGCCCTTGGTGCGGCCTCTTTTTTAGCTGTATACCGTGAGGGCGCCGAAGTCGTTTTGTTTTATCAGGCTTTATTTAATGAAGCCGGGGATGATATGCAGATGATTTGGTTTGGGTTTGGCGCTGGCTGCTTGGCCTTAGCTGTAATTTTTGCTTTGGTTCGTTATGGTACTTTGAAAATTCCGCTTAAGCCGTTTTTTCAAGGAACCAGTATTTTTATGAGTCTGTTAGCAGTTAGTTTTGCCGGAGGCGGTATGAAAGAGCTGCAAGAAGGCGGCGTTGTTGGTGTAACGCCGATTGATGGGTTCCCCATGATTGATTTATTGGGAATATATCCTACGTGGGAAACTTTGCTGCCACAAGCCATTCTCTTACTGTTACTTGCAGCCGGTTTTATTTACCAAAAAAAGAAAATGCAGGAGGTCGTATCATGAGAAAACGGTTTTTATCAATGACTTTTTTAGCTTTATTTGCTATGGCGATGTCAGCTGCGCAATGCTTTGCTGCTGGCTTCCAGGAGTATCCGATTGGTGAAGAGCAGGAAGTACCGGAAGCAAAATTGAAAGTGGCTGTTGTTTACTTCCAGCCAGTGCCAATGGAGCCAGCTGGAATGGGTCTTACACCGGATAAATCTGATATCCATTTAGAAACAGATATTGCGGCAATTGAAGGGAATGAAACCGGTTTTGGCGTTGGCGAATGGATTCCTTATTTAACGGTGCATTATACATTGAAAAAACAGGGAACAGACCAGGTTATCGAAGGTAATTTAATGCCTATGAATGCCAGCGATGGTCCTCACTACGGCGCCAATGTAAAAATGCTTGGCGCTGGCACTTATGATGTAACGTTTACAATCGATAGCCCTGAACGTCAAAACTATATGCTCCATGTTGATAAAGAAACAGGCGTTCCTGGACATTTCTGGGACAAACCAATTACGCTTCATTGGGTCTTTGACTACGTTCCGAGAAGCTGGTAAGAAATACGGTCCGGGGCCCTGTGCCTCGGGCCTTTTCACCACTTTTACCTGTTATGAAAGGAGAATGGCATGTTACAGGCTCTTTTACAAAGCCTAATTCCCGTTTTAGAAAATGTCGTTATGGCTGCAATTCCCTTAGCATTGCTTTTAGCGCTCTCTGGACAAGAGAAAAGTCCCGTTATGAAAAAATGGCTTTGGCGGGGTGTCCTTTGGGGAATGATTGGCGCTTTATTTATTGCTACAGTCAAATTGGGTTCTCGGGCTGTCAAGCGTGAGGTTTATGAAGGGCTAGTACTTTTGGGCGGATTTTCGGCAGAGACTTTACTTTTGCTCTTATTGGGCTTTCGCTATCAAGGCAAGTATCTTCGTTTCAGTGAAAAGTTTTTGCCTTTAGTTACTTTCGCCAGTGCTCTTTTTCTTTGTTTATATCATGGCTTGGAATTTTTGCTTTTTCCGCTGAATCTTGTTGTTATAGCCGATACGCTTACTATGACTGCTATTATTTACAAGCTAAGCGGCTTTTTCCTCGCTTTTATTTTGGCCTGGATTGCTGGGGTGGCAGTGTTTAAGGCCGCGGCGGCTTTACGCACTAAGGCGCTTTTAACGGTATTCTCGATTCAATTTATTACGCTTTTGGCAGAACAGGGCGTTTTGTTGGTCCAAGTTATGATGTTGCGTCGGTTCATTCCGATTAGTCGGGAGCTTATGGCAATTATGGCTCCCCTAATTAACCATAAAGTCTGGTTTCTCTATTTATTACTGGCAATGACCGTAATTTTGCCATTTACGCTGCTCCTCCAGAAACGACCTGATAAACCGCAAGGGTCTAATCCAGCGCAATATCGTAAAATTTTAATCACGGCTCGTCATAAAAAGCGTTGGGCTGGGGCCGTGGCTATTTGTTTAGGACTCTTTTTCCTTCTTTCCACAGCAGGCATGTCTTATGCGGAAAAACAATCGGAGCTTGTTCCAGCCATTGCGGTTAAGGCTTCAGGTAGTGACGTGCAGATTGCTTTGGAGATGGTCGAAGATGGTCATTTGCACCGCTTTTCTTATCAGGCGAAAAATGGGGCTACTGTACGATTTATTGTCATTAAAAAAAGTGGTTCTGCTTATGGCATTGGTTTTGATGCTTGTGAAATCTGCGGTCCTACCGGTTATTTTGAACGAGACGGACAAGTTGTTTGCAAATTGTGTGACGTAGTAATGAATAAAGCGACAATTGGCTTTAAAGGCGGTTGTAATCCGATTCCACTGGAGTATAAAGTAGCTGACGGGAAGATTGTTGTTCCCCAAGCCGCGTTGGAAAAGGAAAAAGATCGCTTTAAATAAGGAGGATCATTATGTTTTGGCGGATGCTGCAAGGGGCTCTGTTTCGTCAGAGCCGCAAGATGGCCATGGTAGCTGTTACGATTGCACTGGGCGCTTCGCTGACCACCGCTATGCTCAGCGTAATGTTCGATGTAGGCGATAAGGTGAATAAAGAATTGAAGGCCTACGGCGCCAATATTACAGTGACGCCTCGCTCGGCTTCACTGTTGCAAGATCTTTACGGTGTTGATGCTAGCGTTAGCAGCGGAAAATATTTACAAGAAAGCGATCTTGGGAAATTAAAAACAATTTTTTGGGCAAATAATATTGTGTCTTTTGCACCGCTCCTCGAGACTAAGGCCCAGGTTGGACCGAATCAGGGTGAAGTAACGCTCATTGGTACTTGGTTTCAGCATAATTTGCTGTTGCCTACTGGTGAAACTGCAACGGCTGGCATTCAAGAACTGAAATCCTGGTGGGCGGTAGCTGGTCAATGGCCGAGCGATGGGGATCAACAGGGAGTCTTAATTGGTGCAACTCTAGCGAAGAAACTAGGCCTTAAAGTAGGCGACTCTTTTTCAGTCGCTGTAAACGGACAAGAGCAACCGCTTATCGTACGCGGTGTTTTGAATAGCGGCGGTCCAGAAGATGAGCAGATCTATGCTTCGCTTTCACTGGTGCAACAAGCGCTTCATGTGCCTGGTCGAATCGGCAAAATTGAAGTGAGCGCTATTACGACGCCGGAAAATGATTTGGCGCGCAAAGCGGCCCATGATCCGAAAAGCTTGTCCCTAAAAGAGTGGGAGACTTGGTATTGTACCGCCTATGTGAGCTCTATATCGTATCAAATTGAAGAAGCGATAGCGGGAGCGAGAGCAAAAACGGTAAGGCAAGTAGCCGAGTCGGAAGGGACGATTTTAGAGAAAACACAGTTACTTATGGTTCTTATTACTTTGCTTAGTCTAGCTGGATCGGCTCTCGGGATTTCCAATTTGCTTACGGCAAGCATGATGGAGCGGAGCCGTGAGATTGGGTTATTAAAAGCGATTGGCGCTACTGATTCAGCTGTACTTTTGCGGACTTTGGCGGAAGTCACTGTGACGGGGTTGATCGGCGGCTTTGGCGGTTATATTCTAGGGCTTGGTTTTGCCCAGATTATTGGGCGAAGTGTTTTTGGCACGGCTATTTCCGTTGATCCGATCGTGATTCCTTGGGTGATCGGCCTGGTTTTACTCGTAACTCTACTGGGCAGTTTGCCGGCTATTCGCATGCTTTTGTCGCTGCGGCCGGCTGCTGTGCTTCATGGCAGGTGAAAACATGACAAGACGCAAGATGTTTGGAATTATGATTTGGAGCGCTTTGCTACGGCGGCGCTCGCGTATGCTCATTGCTCTTTTGGCTGTGGCGATTGGCGCAACGGTCGTTTCGGGCCTTGTAACGATTTACTATGATGTACCGCGGCAAATGGGGCGAGAATTTCGTTCTTATGGCGCCAATCTTCTGTTGATTCCATCAGGCGATCAGCAGTTTATTGGCAGTGATATGGTTCAGACGGTAAGTTCTCTGCTTCCTGCGGATAAAGTAGTGGGAATAGCTCCTTATTTATATGAACGGATTAAGGTGAATGAGCAGCCCCTGATGGCTGCTGGTACGGATCTAAATTCCGTTAAGGCTGTAAGCCCTTATTGGCAGATCCGCGGCGAATGGCCGAAAGAACAGCAACAAGAAGTGCTGCTTGGTGCGGAAGTAGCGGAACTTCTCAAGGCGGAACCGGGGCAAAGCATCACTTTGGGGACAGGGGAGACAGAAAAGTCCGTCAAAGTAGCGGGCATTGTCCGTACCGGCGGCTCCGAGGAAGCCTTCGTTTTCTTACCGCTCGATCTTTTGCAGTCAATGCTACATAAAGAAGGTCAGATTAGTTTGGCTCAGGTTAGTGTTGCGGCAACAGAGCCAGAATTGAATCACTTTATCAAAGAAGCTACTGAGAAAACGCCGGAAGTAGCGCCACAGCTGGTGAAACGCGTGACTCAGTCGGAAGAGACAGTACTTGGCAAGCTGCAATCGCTAGTGTATCTTGTGACAATTGTGGTGCTTCTCTTAACTTTGATTTGCGTAGCAACGACAATGATGGCTGTCGTAACGGAACGGCGCAAAGAGATCGGGCTAAAGAAAGCATTAGGCGCTGACAACAGGACAATTGCTCTTGAATTTTTGGGCGAAGGCCTGGCGCTTGGCGCTCTGGGCGGTTTGCTTGGTACAGGGATGGGCTTTTTCTTTGCCCAGGCGGTCAGTGTGAATGTGTTTGGCCGCGTTATCTCATTTCAGCCGCTCATAGCTCTTTTAGCGCTGGCCTTATCCATTTTAGTTACAGGCGCTGCTTGTTTTATTCCTGTAAAAATGGCGACTGAAGTCGAACCAGCCATCGTATTGCGCGGTGAGTAGAAAGGAAGAAGAACGATGAGTTTATTAGAATTAAACGACGTTTCCATGATTTACGATACAGTGGCAGCGCTGCAACATATTCATCTTACAGTGGAACAAGGCGAATGGGTGGCGTTAATGGGACCGTCTGGCTCTGGCAAGACAACCCTGATGAATATTATTGGCTGTATGGATAAAGCCTCTGGCGGGTCAGTTAAATTAGATGGTCATGATTTTTCAACAGTTAGCAGTAAGGAACTTACCATGCTGCGCCGGGAAAAAATTGGTCTTGTCTTTCAACAGTTTCATCTTGTTCCCTATTTGACTGCTTTGGAAAATGTGATGGTTGCGCAATATTATCACAGTATGCCTGATGAAACAGAAGCCCTTGATGCGTTGCAGCGAGTGGGACTGCGTGAGCGGGCGCGCCATCTGCCCAGTCAGCTTTCCGGCGGTGAGCAGCAGCGTGTTTGCATCGCTCGAGCGCTCATTAATTATCCCACCCTTATTTTGGCTGATGAGCCGACGGGCAATCTTGATGAAGCCAATGAAAAGATTGTTATGGAACTGTTTCGAGAGCTCCATAGAGAAGGTCATACGATTATCATGGTAACTCATGCGCCGGAAGTAGCTGAACAGGCTGAGCGCTGCATTGTGTTGGAGCATGGCAAGATTGCTCGTACGATTCAAAACCAAGCGAAAAGTGCGAATGAAAAAAATGCTGCAAAGGCAAAAGGAGTTGAACGGAATGAATAAATGGGGCGCAGTTGTGCTTGCCGGAACTCTTTCAGCCAGCTTGTTAGCTGGTTGTGGCGATCAGCAGGCTAAGGATTCTCATGAAAATCATGCAGGTCATGAAAATCAGGGTAAACAGGCTGTAGCCGCTTATAAAGACGGTACTTACAAAGGGGTAAGCAGTCCTGACGAGCGTGGCGCTGTTGGTCAAATTACTATTACAGTGCAGCAAGGCCGGATTAGTAAGGCTGATTATGAAGGCGTTCAAAAAGACGGAAAAATCAAAGACGCTGATTATGGGAAAACAAACGGGAAAATTGAAAACCCGGAGTTTTACAAGAAAGCCCAGCAGGCTTTACAAGGTGCGCGGTCATACGGATCAAAGCTTGTAGCTGTACAGGATGTAGCTAAAGTCGACGCTGTTTCTGGCGCCACAGTTTCTTATAAACAATTTGCCGAAGCGGCGACAAAAGCGTTAGAACAGGCTCACTAAGCTTTAAAAATACATTATGTGAAAATCTGCGTCGACTTCTGTCGGCGCTTTTTTATTGACAAAGTTAACAAAATAGGCTAACCTTATCAGGTAATGATAATCATTATCAATGTCGTAGTGGGCATATATTTAAAATTATCATTACTGGTTTATTTTAGGAAGGAGGAGCGGAATGAAAGTTGTTTCGAAGGTACGACTTCTTTTTTTATTCATTTCGCTGGGCCCTTTAGTTCTTTTACTAGCCGTAACGCAAGGGCGACTTTTACAGTATCCTTTGTTTGATACAGCTGTGGCTTTAGCTGTATCTACGGCAATTTTAGTGAGCTTTTTAACTCCGGATGCGGCGGCACGGTTCTTAGTTTTAAAATCTTTGCATGAAATTCATCTCTTTTGCGAACGCGTTAAACAGGGAGATTATCTTGCTTTTTCTTTGCCAAATCAGGGGGCTTGCAAAGATGATGAAAATGAAATTCAGCTATTAATGCGGGATTTAAACTGGATGCTTCATCAGATTGAATTACGGGAGACTAAGTTAAAAGTAACGATTGGGCAGCTATCAGAAGCAAAAAGTAATTTACTAGCACAAAAAGAAGCTCTAGCAGTAACGAATCGTCGGTTAGCCGAGCTGGCTATGTCTGATTCTCTCACCGGTCTTGCCAATCGGCGGCACTTTTTTGATCATTTGGAAAGTGCCTTGTATCAAAAGAGTTGTTGCATTGATGCCGTAGCGTTATTAATTCTAGATATTGATCACTTTAAAAAAGTAAATGATGCTTTTGGTCATCAGGCTGGGGATGCTGTGTTGGTGGATTTTTCTCAACTGTTGTTGACTGGCGTTCGGCAGGGGGATCTACCAGCACGAATCGGTGGCGAAGAGTTCGCTGTTTTATTAGTTGGCACAGGACTTAGGGAGGCTCTAGGTTTAGCCGGGCGGATTCATAAAATGGTACAAAATCATTCTTTTACTGACGGCAGTGGGCGAACTATTGCTGTTACTTGTTCGATCGGGGTTTGTTGCTTTCCCCAAATGGATTTGTCTGATATACCGAAGTTATATAGTATGGCTGACCAGGCGCTTTATGCTGCCAAGGGTGCCGGACGCAATCAGATTTTTTATATAGACTTAACGCCAGAGCCCCATACAGTTCGGTTCGCTTAACGTTGACAAATTTGGCAGAGGCCATTATACTGAAAGAGGATTTGCGATAATGATTATCAATATCGGAGATAGAGAAAAAAAGTTTTATTTTCCTTCTTCTATCTTGCAGGCCGACATTCACGAAGTTGTTGATGCTTTTACTACGGCTATTGATGCGAAGCATCCCTATACAAGGGGACATTCTGATCGTGTAGCCGATTTAGCGTTGGCGATTGCCCGCCGGGCTGGTTTTTCGGAAAACTTTCAACACTTTGTTCATATTGCCGGACATCTGCATGATTTAGGGAAAATAGGTGTTCCTGATGCCATATTACTAAAGCCGGGAGCATTAACGAAAGAAGAATTTGATCAGATTAAGGCTCATGCAACGATTGGTTATGACATTCTATGCAAGGTAAAGAGCTGGGAGGCTATTGCCGACGCTGTGAGACACCATCATGAACGCTGGGATGGCGGTGGCTATCCCGATGGATTGGCGGGCAAAGCGATTCCTTTAGTTTCACGGATCATTACAGTAGCCGATAGTTACGATGCGATGACGAGTTCACGGGCTTATCGCAGTAGCTTGAATCGCAAAGAGGCTTTAGCGGAAATTTGCCGCCATAGCGGTGCTCAGTTTGATCCTTATATTGTAAAAGTTTTTTTGCAGCTTCCTGCCGCTGTTGTGCCAGAGAAGCAAGTTGAAGAATAGAGAAAAGTGAGGCGAGACTATGTTTTTGCATGAAGTAGAGTCAGGGTCACAGGCGAAAGTCAAGAAAATTATTGGAACGGGACCATTGCAACGCCGTATTTTAGATATGGGAATTACACCGGGGACCCTTGTAAAAGTACAAAAGTTAGCCCCTTTAGGTGATCCTTTAGAAGTAAAGGCAAAAGGTTTTAATTTGTCACTGCGAAAAGCTGAAGCAAGCATGATTGAAGTAGAAGCGGTTTCCTAAAAAAACTAGGGAGGATTTTATTATGCCTTTATCTTGTGTTGGGCCAGGTTGTCCTGTTCAAGTATCTGTTGTTAGTGGTGAAACAAAACTAAAAAATCAATTGCTTGGTTTTGGGATTTTACCAGGAGCTCCACTCGAAGTATTGCAGAAAAATTCATCTTCTCTAGTAGTCAAGGTGCGGGAAACCCGCCTGATGCTGCCGTTTCAGTTTGCTCACCATATTCATGTTCATTGAAGTTTATTTTTTATAGCAAAGCTGGTTTCACTAGATGAACCTAGTTAGAATCAATTCAATGAAATAGAAAGTATATCTCAAAAAAAATTCAGTTACTATAAACCAAAAGTTAGGATAGGCTAACTCATTAAAAGGAGAGAATCATGGAACGTAAACAGGTGACAATTGCTCTTGCTGGTAATCCGAATTCAGGCAAGACTACTTTATTTAACCAAATTACTGGCGCCAGACAGCATGTGGGGAATTACTCGGGAGTTACTGTCGAAAAAAAAGAAGGCTACCGCAATTTTGGCGGCTGTGAGCTGTCAATTATTGATTTACCAGGGACCTACAGCTTGACAACGTATTCGCCAGAAGAACTAGTCGCACGCAATTTTATTGTACAGGAAAAACCTGATTTAGTAGTCAATGTACTTGACGCTTCAAACTTAGAAAGAAATTTATATTTGGCGCTGCAACTGCTGGAATTAGGCCGTCCTATGATATTTGCGTTGAATATGATGGATGTAGCGAAGTCACGCGGCATTACAATTGATGGGGCCGCCTTAGCCGAGAAGTTCGGTAATATTCCTGTTGTAGCTACCGTGGGCAGCCATGGTAAGGGTGTGGAAGAACTTTTACAAGCTATGGTTACGCCGCAACAGGCGCTTGCTTTTTCTATTTCTTATGGTGAAGGAATCGAAGCGGCGCTGTCAAAGTTGCAGTCGCAAACCGCGGCTTATGAGACGGAACTTAAATTTCCCGCACGCTGGCTGGCGTTAAAACTCTTAGAAAATGACAAGGATATACAAGCAAAGATTACTACCCTCGCTGGCGGAAAAGAACTTGTAGCGCAAAGTCAACAATTGCGGCAGGAGCTTATCGCTGAATTGGGTGAAGATCCGGAAATGGCCATTGCTGCGAAACGCTATGAATTTATTTCACAAGTTTATGCCGCAGTGACTACGGTCAATAATCCTCATCAGGAAACGACATCTGATAAAATTGATAAGATTCTTACGAATCGACTCTTTGGGATTCCCATTTTTCTCGGTCTTATGTGGGTTGTTTTTAATCTTGTGTTTACGCTTGGCGCAATTCCGCAAGATGCTTTGACGGACGCAATCGGTAATTTTGGTAAATTTGTTGGCCAGTCTTTGCCTGATGGTAATTTAAAATCTTTATTAGTTGATGGGATTATTGGCGGCGTTGGTGCAGTAATTTCGTTTATTCCGCTGATCCTTATTTTGTTTTTTGCGATCTCTTTACTAGAAGATACAGGCTATATGGCGCGGGCTGCTTTTGTTATGGATAAGATTATGAATTTAGTAGGGCTCCATGGCAAATCCTTTATTCCGCTGCTGCTTGGCTTTGGCTGTGCAGTGCCGGCGATTATGGGGACCAGAACTCTGGAAAATCCTCGCGATCGTCTTGTGACAATTCTCGTCACCCCGCTCATGAGTTGCAGTGCTCGTTTGCCGATTTATAGTGTTTTAATTGCTGCTTTCTTTTCTAATGAGGTAGCTGGTAACGTACTTTTCTCAATTTACTTACTTGGTATTGTCTTGGCTTTGATCATGGCGAGAATTTTTCGTTCCGTTTTATTTCAAGGCGCCACAGAACCCTTTATCATGGAATTACCGCCTTATCACATGCCCACCTTCAAAGGTGTTTTGATCCATATGTGGGAGCGTAGCGTCCTTTATTTGAAGAAAGCCGGTACGATTATTTTAGCAGCATCTATTTTGATGTGGTTTTTAACGAATTTCCCTGATGATGTAACTTACTCTAAAGATTATGAAGCCCTGTCTGCTCAGGCTGAAGCGGCGTTTACGCAACAGGTGGAAGAAGAAATTCAGCAGCCTCTGGCTATTGCTAATTTGGAAGAGAACGAAGCTCTCAACGAACTTATTGAAAAAATTACGGCGATTCATGATGATTTTGATGAGAAAACAGCCGATTTAGACGAAGATTCTGCTGAGTATGCGGCAGTTGCGACTGAGCGAGATGCGCAGCTTGCTGAATTAGAAACGGCGAATCCAGACTTGTTTACTTATGCTTCTCACTACGTAGAACTGAAAGATGATCTCAAAGCAGAGCAAGACAAGCTAGAAGAAGAAAAGGCTTCGGAAAAAATCAGTCAAAGTTATGCTGGTATGATCGGTCATTTCTTAGAACCGATTACAGCGCCTATCGGTTTTGACTGGAAGATTAATATTGCCCTTGTATCCGGTTTTTCGGCGAAAGAGGTTGTTGTAAGTACGTTAGGGACAATTTATAGCGTTGGCGGCGATGCTGAAAAGACCGTGCCGCTACAGGAAGCTCTTAGCAAAGACCCGGCCTTTAGTCCGCTTGTGGCTTATACACTTATGGTATTTTCCCTCGTTTACTCGCCGTGCCTGGCAGCGATTGCTACAATTAAGCGGGAAACGAACTCGTGGAAGTGGGCGATTTTTGGCTCCGCCTACTCTACAGTGTTAGCTTGGTTTGTAGCCTTTATCGTCTATCAGACAGGCCTATTTTTTGGCATCGGTTTATAAGAGTTCAGTGAATAATTAGTCGAATCGTTGTGCAAAGGAAAGTGCCGTCAGATGAGAATCTGGCGGTTTTTTCTTTGCTTATTGACAGCAAGTGATGTGATGCCATATGATATACATATGAACATATATTCATGTGTTGGAGAGTGAAACAATGAGAAGTATATTAGAAGATCATAGTATCGAACAAGAGTCGTTAGAAGCGACTCCCGTCTTGCAAAATAGTAGCAGTGGTGACTTATGTGAAACGCTGTGTTTTCACCCCGAAACAATTTGCTTGGCTAGGGCGGAATTGTTAGCTGAGGGCAAAGTGCAGCAGCTTGCTGAAATCTTTAAGATTCTTGGCGATCCGACGCGGATTCGGATTGTCCATCTCTTATCAAAGCAGGAACTCTGTGTGTGTGATATTGCAGCAACGCTGCAACTAGGACAGTCAGCTGTATCGCATCAACTGCGTATCCTGCGAGGCGCTCGCGTCGTAAAATATCGTAAGGCTGGTAAAGAGGCTTGGTACAGCCTCGATGATGGTCATGTTATGGCGCTCTTATGTCAGGGGCTCGATCATATCAACCATTTGTGATAAGGGGGAAGGTTATGGAAAAGGCGTTTGTAATTGAAGGACTTGATTGCGCGGATTGCGCGGCCCATCTTGGCGAGTTAGTTGGAAAAATACCTGGTGTTGCTTTGGCAAAAGTAAATTTTACGGCAAGTAAGCTGCAAGTGATTTATGATGAAAATAGAGTCACTGTGGCGGCGATTGATAAAGTGGTTCGTACGATGGGCTATCAAATGATTGATAGCCAGGCCGCGAAGCCCAACGAAAAAACTATAACAAGCTGGTTTAAAAATCGCAAATTTTTTATCGTTGCTGCTTCTGGCATAGCCCTTTTGCTGGCAAACCTCTTGGAATGGGTAGGTCAGATTTCTTTGGCTGAGGCCTTTTATCTTGGGACTATGGTAATTGGCGGCTATCCTGTGGCAAAAAGCGGTTTTTATAGTCTAAAGCAGCGTAGTCTTGATACGAATTTTCTCATGCTGCTGGCGGCGATTGGTGCGGGAGCGATCGGTCAGTGGAGTGAAGGCGCTACGGTGGTCTTTTTATTCTCGCTAGGGAATTTACTGCAAGCCTATACGTTGTATAAGACCCGTTCTTCTGTGAACGCGCTTTTAGATTTGACGCCAGCGGAAGCGCTGGTACAGCGCGATGGTCAGGAAATTCGTCTTCCCGTCGAAGTGATTGAGATTGGTGATCATGTGCTAGTCAAGCCAGGGGAACGAATTGCCTTAGATGGCCGCATTGTAAGCGGCGCCACATCGGTGAATCAATCGCCGATTACTGGCGAGTCTTTGCCTGTCGATAAAACCATTGGTGACACTGTATATGCTGGTACGATCAATGGTGAGGGCGCTTTTACCATGACAGTGACCCAGTTGGCTTCCGAGTCGACTGTAGCCAAGATTCAGCAACGCGTTGAAGCGGCTCAGGCGCAAAAAGCGCCGATTCAGCAGCTTGTGGATCGCTTTGCCGCTTACTATACGCCAGTCGTTATAGCCGGGGCTGTCCTGATGATGACAGTGCCGCCGTTCCTGTTTAGCGAGCCGTTTCAACCTTGGTTTTATCGGGCGTTGGTGCTGCTCGTCATTTCCTGTCCCTGCGCTCTCGTAATTTCTACGCCTGTGTCGATCGTCGCTGCCTTAGGAAATGCCTCGCGGCATGGTATTTTAGTGAAAGGCGGTAATTATTTAGAGGCCGCTGGCATGGTGAAATCGATTGCTTTTGATAAAACGGGCACACTTACAACTGGAAAACTTACAGTTACTGATATACTTCCCAGTGAGAATACGAAAACAGCGGAATTATTACAGGTTGCTGCCGCTTTAGAGCGGTGGTCAGAGCACCCCATTGCGAAGGCGATTATGGTAGAAGCCAAGCGGCTCGATACTTTAGAAACGGCACTAGAAGCGAAGGATTTTCAAGCTTTGCCTGGGCGAGGGGCTAGGGCCGAACTGGCTGACGGTACCCTTTTATACGGTGGCAATCGTCGTCTCTTTATGGAACGGAACTTGCCGCTGACCTTAGCAAGCGAAGCGGCTACTGACTTAGAAGAAATGGGGAAAACAGTTGTTTATTTTGGTTCAGACAAAGAGTTCTATGGCGTAATTGCTTTAGCAGATCAAGTGCGAGAGCAAAGCAAAGCCACCGTTGCTTCGCTGCAGTCGTTAGGGATTGATTCCATCACGATGCTTACGGGCGATAATAGGTTAGTCGCAAAAACAGTAGCTGATTCACTAGGACTTCAGCAGTATTATAGTGAGTTACTACCCGAAGATAAAGTTACGGCGTTAAACAGTATTATCGCGCAGCAAGGGCAAACTCTGATGGTCGGCGATGGGATCAATGATGCGCCTGCTTTAGCCACGGCGCAAATCGGCGTAGCTATGGGCGCTGCTGGATCTGATGCTGCGATTGAAGTCGCTGATATTGCCTTACTCTCTGATGATCTTAGTAAACTTCCTTATTTAATCAGACTCAGCCGCCAGACTATGGCGATTATTAAACAAAACATTGTCTTTTCGATTGGCCTTAAAGGACTATTCGTAGTGGGAACTTTTTTCGGCATCGTCAATTTATGGCTGGCTATCTTCGCTGATATGGGCGCTTCACTCTTAGTTACACTGAATGGGATGCGACTTTTGCGAGAGCAAAAATCAAGACTTCCTTAAATGTAAATATAAAATATAAAGAGCATTTACGCTTGGCCTAAGGCTTAGCCGTAAATGCTCTTTGTTTTCATAACAATGCGTTAATTGGGACTCTTATTATCAGGTCCGATAATGTTTCATATCGGCACTAAAGTTGCGAATGACTGCTTTAAACTCAGTGATCTTTTCAAGCATGTCGCGTAGCTTTTCATCGTAGATATGCACAGCAGAACTCATTTCCTGACTGGCTGCCGAGTTTTCCTCGGAAATCGCGGCGAGCGATTCGATTTTATCAGATACACGGTTCAGTCCTTCCATTTCTGCTTCCAGTTTATCAATCATATCGACAATGTTGTTAGCAACTAAATGAATATTTTCCACATGGCTGTTGTTCACATTGACAACATTGCCAAGCTGTTTGCTTTCTGTGTCGAGAATATCGAATTCCTTTTCGATGGAGAGGACGACTTCGCCGATCGTGCCTGTTAATATTTTTAGATCGCTAGAGATTTGTTCCGAGTGTTCGTGGGATTGTTCGGCTAATTTTCGCACTTCTTCGGCGACGACAGCAAAGCCGCGGCCCTGTTCACCAGCCCGGGCTGCTTCAATGGCGGCATTGAGAGCCAAGAGATTCGTTTGTCCGGCAATTGCCGCAACCATATTTGTGATTGCTGAGATATTGGTAGCCTGAGCCTGGAGATCTTCGGCGGCATTTTTTACTTTGGCAAAATGGACTAAGCTCGCGCCGATTTTCTCGCTGGAAGCTTGCACATCAGTGAACCCTTTATTGATTTCGGCAACGGCTGTTTCTAAACGTTGCTTATTTAAGGTTTGCTGAGTCATGACATCTTTCAGCGTATCAAGATTGCCTGTCAAGATTTCTACAGCGCTTTCTGTTTCTTGGGCTTGGCTGGAAGCCGCAGCAGCTACATCTTGCACTACATTCGTAATGCCTTGGGAGGTATCGCTCATGCGGTCGGCAAGACCGTTAAAATCATCGGCAAATTTGCCCATTTCATCAGTAATGCCTTTAAAGCCCACAAAGTCACCTTTTAGCAGTTGTTTATAGCGGCGAATCATGGCAAAAATAGTTTCCAATTCATCAGAGGACTTGATTTTTTCTTCGGGAATATAGTTGCGTTCCTGCAAGTTTTGTAAGTCTTGTTTTATGGCCGATAACGGCGCCAGCAGTAACTGGGAAGCGCCGAAGGCGGAAAAGCCGCTGACGAGAGCAAGCCACAGCGGAGCGTTTAGACCAGCCAGTGATAAAAGACCGCAAAGAACGAGAGTTACAAAACCTGTAGCAAGGCCAGCTTTGGCCGCAAGCGATTTGAAGATACCAAAGGCGAGAAGCTGGTTAAAGAAATAGCTTTTAGTATAGGAAATCGGTTTATCAAAAGTCAGTTTTAGCTTTAAAGAATCACTGGTCTGTTCCACTTTTTCAATTTGAATTTTTTCTTTAAAATGCTCGGCTGATCCGGCTAACAGGCCGCGGAAATAACCGAACATAGCTCGCTTCGAACGATAACTAATAATGGCTTCACGCTCTGAGATAGGATTAATTAATAGTTCCGGTGGATGGGCGCCGGCAATCCGTTTTACAATGACGACATGAATGTCGTAAATAGAACGAAGGAAAGAGTATAGATTTTCTTTTTGGAAGAAGGCGGGGTAGAAGCGAAAGAACGTTTTGATATTATCTTTGCCAATTTCAAGCCAAATATCATCAGCACTTTTTCCCGCATGCTGCGCAATAAAATTTACGAATTTTCCCGGTTTATCATCAGGAATATCTTCAGTCATGAGAAAAATTTTATCGCGCGGCCAGCCGACGGATTCCATGGCTTGACCCGTCAGATCGTTGCCCCATAGTTTCTTTGCTGTATCCATCCAAGTACTTACTACTGTCGCTTTCATGTATATTGTTCACTCCGATCTGCATTGAAAAGATTTCTCTTTGGCATACTATTCGCCGGAAGCTTTTGTTTTCCTGTTAAATTTCGCCTTTTTTCGCCGGAAAGATACCAAAAGGCTAAAAAGTATCGTAAAATAGAAGTCTGAAGTTTTCAGAGGATAATTTTTAGACGAGGTGAATAATTTGCGCCTGAGAAAGCAAGCTTGGATTGTCGAAGCAATTCAGGAATATAGTGACTTAATTGTAAATTTGAATGAATCTGTGAGTGCCGACGATTGGAATCAGATTTTCGGCAAATCTGGTGAGATTTATGTGGAAGTGGGCACAGGGAAAGGCCGTTTTATTACGGAAATGGCGGCGCTTCATCCTGATAAGCTCTATGTGGGCGTCGAAGCTCAGCACGATATTATTTATTTTGCCGCGCGCAAGGCGAGAGAAAAAGGGTTAAAGAATGTGCGGTTTTTATTAATGGATGGAAAATTACTTACGGAACTCTTTGCACCGGGATCCATAGCCGGACTTTTTATTAATTTTTGCGATCCCTGGCCGAAAAAACGCCACAGCAAACGACGGTTGACTCATCGCAGTTTTTTTCCTGTTTACAGCGGCCTGTTGCAACTGGGCGCGCCGCTCTGTTTTAAGACCGACAACCGCGATCTCTTTGCTTTTTCTTTAAATGAGTTTGCCGACTGCAATTTAAAATTAAAGCATATTTCTCTCGATCTCCATAAGGAAGAGTGGGATGAAAATGTAGAAACAGAGTATGAAGCAAAATTTAGTGCCTTGGGACAGCCAATTTATCGCTGTGAGGTCTATTTTTCCTGAACATTCTGTGCTATTTTTGCATAAACCTATAGTAGTTGAAAGTACTGCAATAGGGGAGTGTTAGTATGCCGCGTCCGCCTTTTGCCAAAACGGCAGTGCCGCTGTCGCCGCCTACAGGCGATCAGGTACGGTTTTGGCTGCACATTTTAGAAGAACATGCTTTGTTTATTCGTGCCGGTCTGGCGGGAGTGCAGTCCGCCTTGGCTGAAAAAGCGCAGGCTTTTTATCAGGAACTTCGCGCTCTGCGCCGTCGTGCTGATGAATTGCGGCGTCCGGTTGAAGTGGTCGATCAGGCATTACCTGTAATGATGAATTTTTATCAGTTTCAGCGGCAGCTTCTCAACCGGATGATTACCTGCGAACTCTTAAGCCATTTGTATCCCTTGCAAATCGATCACTTGCTGCGGGAAAATGCTTATGCTGTAGGTCTATTTGAAAAGATCAGAGACAATCGGCCGCTCCTACAGGCGACAAAAGCGCAAGAAAATCTTTTCTGGGTTCGCATTATGGAGGATCATACGCAGTTTATGGGAGCTTTGGTGGATCCGTCAGAGCGCAATGTGATTGATACGGCGCGAAGTTTTACGAAGGAGTTTGATGAAATTTATTTGCAGGGCCGCGATTTTGTGTCCATGCTGGATCGGCGGCACCAAGATATTCCGGCTTTTTTGCGTTATCTAGCTGATACGCGACGGGCGACGCTGCGACTCAGGGATTTTAAAAAATTGGCAGAAGAACTTATTGCGCAGTGTCGACTACTGGGAATTTTGCCACGAGAATTGGCGGATCATTTGCGACGGGAAGCGGAGCATTATTTGAGTGTTCTGGCCATGTTAGAGAAAGCTTGTTTGTCTTCACAGCAAATGGTTGAGCCGGAGCTTTATCCGTTTACGCCTGAAATGACTTTGTCGCCAGAGCTGCTTGGATTGCAGGCGGAAAGCGATGCAGAAGCTGTTGCTGAGAATGAGGAACCTATGCCCTGTTATAGCGGACTTGATACAGCGAATCGACCGAAATGGGCTCATCAGTACCAACAAAATAGCGGTGAATGGGAAGAAGTTGTGCCGCGAGAAGAACCAGAGCCAGCGGCAAGCGAACGGGATGAAGCGACAGAAGCAGCTCCCGTGCTTATCACAGAACTATCGCAAGAGTTACACAAAGAGTTAGCGGAAGATACCATTGAACCCTTAGGGGAAGACCTTGAAGAAGACTCGAAGAAAAACGAAGCAAAGCCAAAGATGAAATGGTCACATCAATGGCCGCGCCCCTTAGTGAAGAAAATAAAACAGTAAAAAAGTCCTGGGCTAAAAGCAGCTCAGGACTTTTTCCTCTAGCGGTTTAGAGCAGGAAGATTTTCTGAAGAAGTAGAAGTGAAGAGGTAGAAGTGAAAGTGTAGTAAAAACCAAGAGGAGTTTATGATTGTGAGAAGTATACCGCAGTTTTGGCGAAATCCCGTGGAGGCGCTGCTTGTTGTTACCATGTTACTTGTTTTGTTTGGTATGGTGAATGTTTTTAGCGCCAGTTTTGTAGCGGCTGGGCAGCAATTTCATGATAGTTATTTTTATGTAAAGCGTCATTTGATGGTTTTAGGGATTGGTTTAATTAGTCTTATTTTTTGTGCTAAAATTGACTATCGGCGGTGGCGCGGTCGTCCCCTTAATTATCTAATGCTAGGAACGCTACTCGTACTGATTCTTGTGCCGATTATGGGGCTGGACGCAAATGGGGCGAAACGTTGGATTCGTCTAGCGGGCATTAATTTTCAGCCTTCCGAGGTGGCGAAACTGACAGCGGTGCTCTTATCAGCCGCCTATTTAGGGCCGCGCATTGATCGTCATCGCCATATTACCTTGTTTTCTCAGCCCATTTATGTTTCTTTGCTAATGGGGGTTATGGTATTAAAGCAGCCCGACATGGGGACAGCTGTGGTCATAGCGGGAATCAGTCTGTTTTTGTATGTTATAGCCGGAATTCCTCGCCAGCAGATACTAGGCTTATTTGTGTCTTTTTGCGTTGCTTGTGTCTATCTTGTGTTTGCCGCAGCCTATCGAGCCGAGCGAATTGCGGCGTGGCTTGATCCTTGGGCCTATCAGCAAGGGATTGGCTATCAGACGGTACAGTCGTTACTAGCCATTGGGTCAGGCGGCTTTTTTGGTACTGGTTTTGGGATGGGTTCAAGTAAATTTTACTATCTGCCAGAAGCTCACACCGATTTTGCTTTTGCGATTCTCGCTCAGGAAATGGGCTTTGTTGGCGCCGTCTGTGTTATTTTTTTACTTCTGGTTATTGGGATTTATGGGGTGCGGATTGCCCTCAAAGCGCCTGATGGCTTTGGTACGATACTCGGACTTGGTTTAACATCGCTCATTGTTGGGCAGGCTGTTGCTAATATTGCTATGGTCTGCGGTGTCATTCCTGTCACTGGGGTGCCGCTGCCCTTTATCAGCTATGGCGGCACATCCTTGTTAGTGAATATGACGGCTATCGGTATGCTCATGAGCATTGGCCGCTATGGCGGCGCGGAACGACCCAGTTTATCGGAAGTTGTCCCCTTAGAGCGACCGCGGCTTAAGTTAGTACGACGTCGCATTGAAGAATAAAAACGGCAGGGAAATACCTGTATTTCGTGGAATAAAAATAGGTAAGTAAAGTTTTATGAAATCATGGGAAGTGTGAATTGATGCGTATCCAGACGGCCTCGCTTAAAGGGCGGATTGCCCTGACTGTAACTGTTTTCTTAGTTGTGATTGCAGGCTTAATTGGCCGGATTGCCTGGATTCAGTTTGTTGATGGTAAACAATACAGTGAAAAAATGAAAAATCAACTTCAGGAGAATTTAAAGCTGCAGTCGCCGCGAGGCACAATTTTTGACCGCAATGGCAAAGAGCTTGCTGTCAGCAGTCTGAATAAATCCTTATATGCCAATCCTAGTGAATTTAACGGTGATCCTGATACGGTCGCAGCGGAGCTGGCGCCAATCGTCAATGAGAAACCCGAAGAGATCGTTGATGTTTTAAAGTCCGGTAAATTCTTTGTGTATATACATCGAACATTAGAGCCAGAGCAATATAAGCAGGTAAAAGCGTATATTGAGCAGCATAAGCTGAAAGGGCTTTATTTTGTTGATGAAAGTAAGCGCTATTATCCCAATGATCGCTTGGCTGCGCAGGTGCTCGGTTTTGTTGGCACTGATGACGTTGGGCTTGATGGGCTTGAAATGAGCCTTGACAGTACGATCAAAGGAAAAAATATGCAACAGCTTGTCGATACGGACAACTACGGTATCCCTATTTTCAACTCCGTTTTCACCTTTACACCAGCGAAACAAGTAAAGAACGTATCCCTAACGATTGATAGTAATATTCAGTTTATTGTGGAGCAATGTCTTGACCGTGGGATTGCTATGACTAACGCTAGAGCGGCTACTGTTCTCGTTATGAATCCCAAAACGGGCGAGATTTTAGCTATGGCCAGTCGACCAACCTTTGATCCGAATCATTTTGATAAGGCTACGGCTGCGGCTTGGCGAAATCGTGCGTTATCTATTGTCTATGAACCGGGATCTACCTTTAAATCGGTGGTAGCTGCCGCCGCGCTGCAAGAAGGGCTCGTATATCCTGATGAACGGTTTACCGATCAAGGTTATGTAGAGGTGTCAGGACGGAAAATACAAAATGCCGATGAAGAACGATTAAATAATACGTCCTTTACCGATATTATTAAAAAATCCTTAAATACAGGCTTTGTCAAAGTGGGTATGCGTATTGGCGCTACGCGACTCATGGACTATACCCGTAATTTTGGTTTTGGCAAGCCCACAGGAATTGAGTTGCCAGGCGAAGAACAGGGCATTTTATTTAATCCGGCCGACATGAGACCGTCAGATCTGGCTACCATGTCGATTGGGCAAAGTATTGCTGTCACGCCGCTGCAACTGATTACTGCAGTATCGGCTATTGCCAATGACGGTTTGTTGTTAAAACCTCATATTATTAAAGCGATTTATAACCCTGATGGTTCGACTGTGGCAACAAAATTGCCTGATCCGGCGCGTCAGGTCATTACGCCGGAAACAGCCCATACGTTGGTATCGCTTTTGGAAAAGGTAGTGTCTGAAGGCGGCGGGGTGAAAGCCCAGGTAAAAGGATATCACTTTGCCGGTAAGACGGGTACGGCTCAGCGATTAAATGAAAAAAATGGCGGCTATGAAGAAGGCCATTACATTTCTTCTTTTGTTGGCTTTGGCCCAGTAGAAGACCCCGCTCTATCGGTTCTCGTTGTACTTGATGACACGGGGGGCGACTCTTATTATGGCGGGCAAATTGCTGCACCTGTCTTTAGCGACATTATGACGCAGCTTATGCGTTATTTGGAAATCAGACCAATTGGCGGCAATGTACTGCCCCAAGTGCCGCCGACTCAAACAGCGGCAGCGCCGAAAGATTCACAAGGTTCCTTGCCGCCAGTACCGCCAGGTAAGATTCTGGTGCCTTCGGTAGCCGGTAAGACCATTCGTGAAGCCGGTCAGATTTTGGCAAATAGCGGCCTTTGCTTTATTCCTGTTGGCTCTGGCACTGCCGTCAATCAAAACATAGCACCGAATCGGGTTGTTGAGCCTGGGGTGGAAGTTGTCGTTATCTTTGAATAAGTAAAGGACGGCCTCAGCCGTCCTTGCGATCAGACCCTTTTGTTAGCTTTAGCTGTTAGGATCCATCTTTGCGGTAAGCGAACCTGTATTTGCCTCTGACGAGCCGCCCATGCTGGCTTCGTACTGTGCAATCATTCTTCTGACCATATGGCCGCCGACGCGGCCGCAGTCAGCGGAGGTCATGGTAGCCCAGCCCTGGTTTTTAACATTATCGGCAATCCCAAGTTCTGTGGCCACTTCCATTTTCATACGGTCCAGAGCATTTTCGGCCGACGGTGTAACCGGTTTATTGCTTCTTGCCATTGTAGTTCACCTCCTTTTGTGTTACTACTTCTATTATCGGGATTTGGCGCTTGAATTATGCTTGGTGTGGCTTGTCAAATAGTTGCACAAATGTCAGTAAAATCAGAGAGGGATATTATGCATGAAATGGCCATCGCCGAAGGAATTTTAGATCTTGTAAAAGACATGCAGGCGAAATACGAGTTTCGGATTGTTCGTGAAGTCCATTTGCTTGTTGGCGAAATGGCTGGTGTGGAGGCTGATTCTCTTTTTTTCTGTTTTGAAGCCGTAACAGCAGGGACTTTTTGCAGTGGCGCCAAATTATTTATTCAAAAGACGCCTTTGATTGGTTCTTGCTGTGAGTGCGGCAAAGAATTTCCTATAGAGAACTATAAGTTCCTTTGTCCAAGTTGCGAGTCAAGAGCTGTAACGATTCTGTCAGGGAGAGAGCTTAAGGTAGATCATTTGGAGGTGGATTGACATGGAAGTCAAGGTTATGGAAAACATTCTCGATAAAAATGACCGTATAGCTAGGTCGTTGCAGCAGATTTTTGCGGAAAAAGGTGTTTTTGCGCTAAATTTACTAGGATCTCCTGGTGCTGGCAAAACAACGCTTCTCGAAAAAACGTTAGCTTCGCTTAAAGATAAGTTACGTGTAGCTGTTATTGAAGGCGATTTATTTACGGCGAAGGATGCCGATCGCATTGGCGCTTTGGGTATACCAGTCATCCAAATTAATACAGGCGGCGGCTGTCATCTCGATGCAGCTATGGTCGAAAAAGCGCTTGCCAAACTGCCCTTAGATGACATTGATTTATTAATTATTGAAAATGTAGGAAATCTTGTCTGTCCTGCGGAATTCTTTATTGGTGAAGATGCGAAAGCAACATTGTTGAGTGTTACCGAAGGGGAAGATAAGCCGCTGAAATATCCGTTGATTTTTAAGGAAGCCTCTGTGGTTTTGATTAATAAAACAGATTTACTGCCCTACCTCCCCTTTGATCTTGCGGCAGCGAAAGAAGATATTACCACCTTAAATCCGACCGTTTGTCTGTTAGAGATTTCTTGTCAGAGCGGCGATGGTCTTGCCGCTTGGGGACAGTGGCTTTTGGATCAAGTACAGAAAAAACGGACGGCGAGGTCTTGTTAAATGGAGCGACTGCGGGAACTGGAAGTCGAGATTGAGCGTTTGCGGCGAGAACTTCATGTTCTGGTTCAATCTGAGCGAAGCCTCGCGTTAAGCTGTGAAGAAGTTACGCAGATGAGCCATTTGCTTGATCAGATTATTGTAGAATACGAAAAGCGAAAGACCAGGCAAAGAGCACAGTTTTGCCAGAAAGATGGAGGGATATTATGAGTGGAGATCAAGATTGGGAAAGCTTTAAACAAAAACTATTTGCAAAATCAAGTATTAATTTAAATGACTATAAGCCGGCGCAGATGCAGCGCCGGATTGGTAACCTCATGACTCGAAACGGTGTAACCAGTTATATGGCCTTTTTTGAACTCATTAACCGTGATGAGAAAATGTACAAGGATTTTATCGACTTTTTGACGATTAACGTTACGGAATTCTTCCGGACCCCTGAAAAGTTTGTTGAGTTAGAATCGACGGTTTTCCCGGAAATGCTTCGTTCTACGCCGAAGTTGAGTATTTGGAGTGCTGGCTGTTCTACTGGCGCTGAGCCTTATTCGATTGCCATGATTTTAGATGAACTTACGCCAAATACGCGTCATCGCATTGTGGCAACAGATCTTGACGTGGAAATGTTGGCCAAAGCGAAGCAAGGCCAATATGTTAATAATGAACTGAAAAACGTTTCGCCAGCCCGGATGAAAAAGTATTTCAAGCCTGTTGAAGGCGGCGCCGTTGTCAATGACGATATTAAAAACCGTATCGAATTTAAAAAGCATAATCTGCTGCTTGATCGCTTTGATACTGGCTTTGACTTGATTCTTTGCCGCAATGTAGTTATCTACTTTACAGAAGAAGCCAAAGATGGTTTATACCGCCGTTTCTTTGAGGCGCTTAAATCAAAGGGCGTTCTATTTGTTGGCGGTACGGAAGCTATTTTGAATTTCCGCGATATTGGTTTTCAGCACTATTTACCGTTCTTTTATCGGAAACCTTGAGTTACACTCCGAAATAATGACGAAGCTAGCTACGCTTATGCGAGCTACGCTAGGGTTACAAGCCGCAGTTTGACAGCAGGCGATACGTTTTAAGTAGCTGTGTCAAAAAGGCTTGTTCCAGGGAATCCTCCCGCACATCTTTTGCCGCGATGAGGTCCACGCTTTTCACGGCTTGCTGATCTTGAAAGAATACGATTTCACCAAGTTTTTGCCCCCGGTATACGGGGGCTTTTACTATTTCCGGCAAATGGTATTCGACTGTGGCATTCTTTTTATTTTTAGCGGCAATGACGAGGGCGGCGTCTTCGGCAGCCAGTGCATCAACGGCAGAGTCCAGTCCTTTTTCTATTAAAACAGGCGCAATAACATCACCGGAAGCGGCCACATCTATTAGGGAAAATTGTGAGAACCCATAATTTAATAAAGCCGCCGCATCATGCCAGCGGGCGCTGTCGTGGAGTACTACGGCAATCAGTTGCTGGTTGTCTTTCGTAGCGCTGGCAACAAGACATGGGCCTGCCCGTCCTGTTGTTCCTGTTTTTACGCCATCGGCTTCTGGCAGCATCCACAGCAGTTTATTCGTATTGCGTAGATTGCGGTCTGCTTCTTGACCGCGGCGGTCCGTCCAATCAATCTGCGTTTCTTTTAAACGTACAATGGCGGCAAAGGTCTGATTCATTAAAGCATACTGGGTGATGCGTGCTAAATCATAAGCCGATACGTAATGATCAGCGTGAGAGAGTCCGTGGGGATTCATAAAATGACTGCTGGCGGCGCCGAGTTCTAGCGCCCGTTGATTCATCAATGCCGCAAAGGCCTCCGTAGAGCCTGCTAAGTGTTGGGCAATTGCGACAGCCGCGTCATTGCCTGAGCGAAGTAAGAGGCCTGTAAGAAGTTCCCTCATGGTAATTTTTTGTCCGGCATAAAGCTGCATAGTAGAGCCTGGCGTAGCCGCTGCTGCGGGGCTTACTGTTACAACTTCGTCAAGGCGCCCGCTTTCGATCGCGAGTAGAGCTGTTAGAATTTTGGTCGTGCTAGCCGGAGCTTGGCGTTTCGTACTATTTTTTTCGTATAAGACCTGACCGGTTCGGCCGTCTAGTAAAATCGCGGCCTCTGCTTTGATGAGCGGTGCTCCTTGGCAGGAAGCTGCTGGGTAGAGCAAAAGCCATGAAAGGAATACTAACAGACAAAAATATAAAACCTTTTTATACATAGGATACCTCCTGCTTGCATAAAGTTTGGTGGGGGTGGAAAGGGTGAAAAGGTGTATTTGGAAAACGCGCCGCACTGCTTTTTGGAGTGCCCTTGTTTTTGCTGTGATTGTATCGTTAGGCGCGGCGACTGACAAGCTGCAGGAAGAACAAAAAATGGTTCGCAGTGTTGCTACAACTCATCAAGTCGTTGCGCTGACTTTTGATGATGGTCCGAATCGCAAGGTAACGCCAGAAATTTTAAAAATCCTGCGGGAAAAAGGAGTTCATGCCACGTTGTTTTTGTTAGGGGTTAATGCCAAGGAACAGCCAGAGTTAGTGAAACAAGCCATTGCCGATGGCCATGAGCTAGGAAATCACGCATTTACTCATACCCTTTTAAGCAAACTTTCGGCTGATGCGATTGGGGAAGAACTTGACCAAACTGCTGCTGTAGTTAGACAGGAAACGGCCGTCGAGCCTGTATTATTCCGCCCGCCAGGCGGAGTAGCCAATAAAGCGGTGCTGGCTGCGGCTAAAGCAAGAGGCTATACGACGGTCACCTGGTCGGTTGACCCCGAAGATTGGCGTTGTCCGCCAGCAGAAAATATAGTGGAACGAGTCGTTTCGAAGGTAAAGCCTGGTTCTATTGTTCTCTTGCATGACGGACAATATCCGCTTTCGACGCCGGAGGCTTTGCCAACGCTTATTGATACGCTGCGTAGGGAAGGTTATCAGTTTGTCACAGTTAGTGATCTTTTACAATATGAAGAAGTTAGTCCTTGAGGAAAAGACGAAAGAATTTTTTTGCAATAAGATCTTGACAAAAAAGCTGTTTTTTTTATATACTCATAACAACAATTGAAATGAAAATTTCGATGAACAGGAAGAGTACACAAGACCAGAAGAGTTCAGCGAGCCAATGGTAGTGAGAGTTTGGCGTCCGATCAGTCTGTCGAATGGGCCTGTGAGAAGCAGTCCGAGTCACCTTGTTGGTGAGGTAGGCGCTGCCGGAAACTTCTACCGTTACCTAGAAGCCAGTATCGGATTTGATTGTCCCGTACTTGGTAGAGCCGGATGACTATATGTCATCAATCAGGGTGGCACCGCGAGTTAACCTCTCGTCCCTATTGTTAGGAGACGTGGGGTTTTTTATTTATCATTTTTAGGGAGGATGAACGAAAATGAATGAAAAAGAGCTGAAAAAGGAACCGATATTTACGAATTTTGATCAAAGCGAAGGAAATCGTTTCCGGTGGATTGCTGTGACGGCGCTTCTCTTAGCCATTGGCGCTATTTTACATTTCGTTGTTCCTAGTGTGGCGGGAATTTCGCCGAATTTTATGATCGCTATGTATGCTATTGCCATTAACTTGACAAGGCCGACGCTGTTACAATCTGGCGGCATTGGTTTAGTGGCAGGTTTGATTAATATACCCACTTCCAAATCGGCGTTTCCTTTTGCCAATATCCCGAGTGAACTTGCTGGCGCGCTTTGCTGTGCCATACTGGTTCATCTCTTTACAACAGCCGGAACAAAACGGTTTGCTTTTTTACCGGGCGTATCAGCCGGGCTCAGTACGATCGCCAGCGGTGCGATCTTTACCTTAATTTTAAAGTTCGTGTTAGCGCTTCCTTGGGCCGTATATTTATATGGCATGCTACCTGTCGTTATCGCTGTTGCCGCGATTAATCTTGTGATTACGCAGCTCCTCTATTATCCGGCTGAAAAGCTCTTTCATCGTCAGGAGGAATCCCTTTGATCCGTTTTGAACATTTTTCCTACGGCTATGGACCGAAGAATTTGGCGCTGCAAGATATTGCGGTTGAGCTTGCCAGCGGCACATTGACAGTGGTGACAGGCTTGAGCGGCTGTGGCAAAAGCACGTTTTGCCGCAGTCTTTGCGGCCTAGTTCCTCACTTTTTCGGAGGGCGGGCGGCTGGCGACATTTATTTAAATGAAACTTCTATCGTGAAAAGTACGCTACAAGAAATTTCGCCGCAGGTGGCGATTGTCTTGGAAGACTATGAAAGCCAGCTCTTTAGCCTAACTGTTTGGGAAGAAATGACTTTTCATAATACACTGCCTGTAGCTGCCGCCAAGGAAAAAGTAGAAACCTATTTAGCGGCTGTGGGGCTTGCTGGTTTCGCCGATCGAGAAATTGCCGCTCTGTCAGGCGGACAGAAACAGCGACTGGCGATTGCGGCAGCGCTGATCCGGGAACCGCAGTTTTTTGTATTTGATGAACCAGCGGCGGCCTTGGATCCCGAAGGGAAAAAACAGCTTTATAAACTGCTCCGTCGTTTAGCTGACGACGGGATGACGGTTGTGGCGGCAGAACAGGATCCACGCGATTTATTGCTACTGGCCGATCAGCTCTTAGTCTTGGAAGCAGGCAAACTTCGCTTTGCCGGAACGCCGCGCTCTTTGGCGCCGACTTTAGAAACCGATAGCCTTTATCAGCGGTTTTTGCCTGATTTGTGGCAGCTCAGAAGCCGAATTGGCGATGCGTCGCTGCCTTACTGGCAGACAGAGGAAGAAGCTAGTAAGGATCTACTTTGCTATTTGCAAGCTGTAAAGGGGGAAAAACGGTGCTGACTGTAGCCGATCTACTCTTTCATTATAAAAGCATAGATTTTCAACTAGGGCCGCTGAACTTTTCGCTGGAGGCTGGTCAGTTCACCGTTCTTGCCGGTAAAAACGGCAGCGGCAAAACGACGACGACTCGACTGATTATGTCACTGGAAAAGCCTGATGGCGGCGAAATCTTATTTCAGGGAGAAAATATTACTTTCGCGAAAACGGCTGACAAGGCGCGCCATATTGGTTATGTATTTCAAAATCCTGATCTGATTTTCTATCAGAATACGGCTTGGGATGAAGTAAGCTATGGGCCGCGGCAGCTTAAGTTTTCACCTGATAAAGTCAAAGCAGTGACAGAGGCTGCTTTTGCCGCCCTGGAACTTACCGGCAAAGAGCAGCAAAATCCCAAACTGATGACAAAGGGTGAGAAACAGCGCCTAGCCATCGCCTGCGCCGTTGCCCTGCAGCCTGATTTGTTGATTTTAGATGAACCGACTTGCGGTCAAGATATGATATTTCGTACTCACTTGATGGAACTTCTTAAAAACTTTTGCCGTCAGGGGAAAGCGGTTCTTGTCATTACCCATGATCGGATGGTTTTGGAAAAGTATGCCGATCGCGTCATTGTGATTCAAGGCGGCGGTCTTGTTTTTGACGGTGAGCCACTAGAGCTGTTCCGCCATAATCAAGCTTTAGAATGGGGAATGACACTGCCGGTAGCTGCTGTGTTATCACAGCAACTGCAAGAGTTTGGCGTAGTAAGAACGGCTAGCTTAGAAGAACTAGCCCAAAGTATACGAGCGATAAGGGGGAATCCATGATGGAACCACGCATCATTACAAAATTTTGTCTGACTTTGGCGATGACAGTTTGGGCGATTGTGTTAACCGATCCTCTTTATTTAGGCGGACTGGTTTTGGCCGAGCTTGTACTGCTTGCTGCTGTTGGGCTATTCGGTGATGGCAAGAAAGTATTGGGTTCTTTATTCCTCTTTGCGTTATTTCTCGGCGCATTGCAGCTTCTGTGCGGCGCTTCTTATGCATTAGCTTTGTTGTCGGGACTGCGTATGCTGGCGATGACCTTTATCTTTGTTTATTTATTAAAGACAACAACAAGCAGTGAATTTCATCAACTCTTTACAGAAACCTTTCGGTTGGCGCCAGAATATGCTTTTATGCTCACTTCGGTTTTTCGGTTTATTCCCGATTTTGTCAAGGAAAGCAAACAGGTACGGGAGGCTCAGTCCTGTCGGGGTTATCAGGAAAAGAGTTCCGTTCTGGCTCGTCTAGCTGCTTATGGCGCTTTAATTGGGCCACTCGTACTGCGCGCAATCAGTCGATCGGAAAATATGGCTATGGCGCTAGCACTACGCGGCTTTGCCGCGAAAAAAACGGAAAAGGGACCCGTGCTTCATCGTATTGATTACGGCTTTTTTTCAGGGATTGTTCTGGCTTCTGCACTGATCTTTTATGTTCATTAAAATAGATAAGGCTGCTATATTATAAAAATGAAGTTTTAGCAAACCAGCTGTTTGGATATTTTTCTAAGCGGCTGGTTTTGTTTTCTTACCCGCTTGGAGTTGTTTTTGGCCCATTAGTAAAAAAAAAGTAGCAAAAAGACATGGGTACATGTATACTTGAATAAAAAGTGTAAAGTTTTACCTTGTTATATGAGGTCAAATGTTGCAGAAGAGGGTGAGGCGCCGCAGAGTTTAGAGAGAGACTATTTGATGGATTTTTTTATTTTGGTGAGGGGGCATAAATTATGGATCTTTCTTCAGCACATATTATTGGAATTGTGATCGCTTTTGTACTTATAGCCGGAGCCGGTCTTTATGCTGGTAGTAAAGTAAAATCAACGGCTGACTTTTCTACAGGCGGCCGCAAAGCAGGCTGGTCGCTTGTAACTGGGACGTTATTAGGTACGTTTGTCGGCGGCGCATCGACAATTGGGACAGCGCAGCTGGCCTTTCAGTATGGCTTTTCCGCTTGGTGGTATACGATCGGCGGCGGCATTGGCTTGGTTATTTTGGGACTTGGCTTAACTAAGAAGTTTTATGCCAGTTCTGCTGAAACGATTCCACAGTATCTTGTTAAAACATATGGTGATAAGATTGGCCCGATTTCTAGTATTTTTACGTCTGTAGGCATCTTTTTTAACTTGGTGGCTCAAGTTTTATCTTTTGTAGCATTAATGGGTGCGATGTTTCATATGAATCCCGTCATATCATCAAGTATCGGTGTAGTCATTGCCTTGGCCTATGTACTTTTTGGCGGGATATGGGGAACTGGCTATGCTGGTTTGGCGAAACTGTTTCTCGTATATGCTTCTATGATTATGTGCGGGATTGCCGCCTACTTTTTTATGGGCGGCGTTAGTGGCTATGCGAATGCGTTTCCAGCATATCCTTGGTTTTCCTTCTTCGGTCGTGGCATCGAAAAAGATACGGCTGCTGTCTTTTCGGTCATTGTCGGGATTTTATCGACTCAGACCTATATGCAGGCTGTAGTATCAGCGAAGAATTTGCGAGAATCACAAAAGGGCGCAATTATGGCTGCTATTTTGGCGCCGCCTATCGGCATTGGTGGTATTTTAGTCGGCTTATTTATGAAAGCAAACTTCCCGAATACACCTTCGGCTGAAGTATTTCCTGCTTTTATTATGCATTATCTGCCACCTTTGGCTGCCGGTATTATCTTAGGTACGTTACTTATTACGGTTGTCGGTACTTGGGCTGGTTTGACCTTAGGTGTTACGACGATGTTTACCCGCGACATCTACCAAAAGTTCTTCCGGATCAATGCCAGCGGCAAAGAAACGTTGCTGGTACAGCGTCTTTTGATTGTAGTTGTTTGTGTAATTACGGCTGTAATTGCCAACGGTAATGCGGGATCGCTCATTTTAGGCTGGACCTACTTATCGCAAGGCCTGCGCGGTTGCGCTGCTTTGTTTCCGCTACTTGGCGCGATGCTGTTGCCGCGATTTGTTTCTCCTACGGCCGGTGTTGTTGCTGCAATACTAGGGCCTTTGGCTAATATTATTTGGTTTATGATGTATCCAAAGGGAATTGATCCGCTTTATCCAGGCTTAATTGTAAGCTTTATCGCTCTTGTCGGCTTAAGCTTAGTAACGAAGAAACAGACGAACGAAGAATAATAAAAAAAGGCAGGGCACTGTGATATCTATCACAGTGCCCTGCCTTTTTTATTTGTATACTTAAGGCAGTGAAAGATAAGAAACCGCTATAGGAGGAATGAATTTATGTTTTGTTATCAATGTGAACAGACGGCCCAGGGGAAAGGCTGTGAATCCTTCGGTGTCTGTGGTAAGAACCCTGAAACAGCTGGTCTGCAGGATGTGCTCCTTTACGGTGCTCAGGCAATTGCCGTGTACGCTCATGCCGCTAGAAAATTAGGCGTTGTTGATCATGAAATAGATCTTTTTGTTGTTCATGCTTTATTTACGACTGTAACGAATGTGAATTTTGATCCGCTTCGTTTGCAAGGACTGCTGCAAGAAGCCTATCGTTTAAAAGAGAAGGCAAAGGCTCTTTATGAAGATGCTTGTGCCAAAGCGGGTGTAAATCAAGACAAATTGGCTGCTGCAGCTAATTTTACTTATGACAGTACTTTAGCCGGCGATACCGTTGCTTATATTGCGGATCGCACGAAGAATTTTGGCGCCGATGTTTCTGGCCTCATGGAAATGATTTTTTCCGGTCTCAAAGGAGTGGCGGCTTATGCCGATCATGCTCAGGTATTAGGACAGGAAGATGAAACTGTATATGGATTCTTCCACGAAGCCTTAAGCTTTTTAGCGAAAGATGCCTTTACTGTTGACGAGCTTGTGGCTATGGCCTTTAAAGTCGGCGAAGTGAATTTAACAGTAATGGCTCTGTTAGATGCTGCTAATACCGGCGCATATGGCGATCCAGTACCGACAGCTGTACGGGTAACTCCAGTAAAAGGCAAAGCGATTCTTGTATCAGGTCATGATCTCAAAGATCTGGAAGAATTGTTGAAACAGACGGAAGGTACGGGAATTAACATTTATACTCATGGCGAAATGTTGCCAGCTCATGGTTATCCCGGATTGAAAAAATATGCTCATCTTGTTGGAAATTATGGCGGAGCATGGCAGGATCAGCAAAAGGAATTTGACGCATTCCCTGGCGCAATTCTGATGACAACCAACTGCATTCAAAAACCGGCTGATAGCTATAAGAGCCGCATCTTTACCTGTGGTCTCGTGGCTTGGCCTGATGTTGTCCATATTTCTGACCGCAATTTTGCGCCAGTTATTGCCGCTGCACAGGCTGCAGAAGGCTTTGCTGTTGATCAGGATGAAAAAACAATTCTCGTTGGGTTTGGTCATAACAGTGTGCTTGGCGCCGCTGACAAAGTGATTGAGCTTGTTCAGCAAGGCAAAATTCGTCACTTCTTCCTCGTAGGCGGTTGTGATGGCGCCAAGAGCGGACGTAACTACTATACGGATCTTGCTACGGCAATTCCTGATGACTGCTTGATTTTAACCTTAGCCTGTGGTAAATATCGCTTTAATAAACTGGATTTTGGTACGATCGAAGGCTTGCCGCGTCTCTTAGACATTGGTCAGTGCAATGATGCTTATTCCGCAATTCGCATTGCAGTTGCCTTGGCGGAAGCGTTTAAAACGGATGTGAACAGCTTGCCGCTTTCCTTGATCCTGTCTTGGTATGAACAGAAAGCTGTAGCAATTTTACTGACACTGCTTCACTTAGGCATCAAGAATATTCGTCTTGGCCCAAGCCTCCCAGCTTTTGTAACACCGGCTGTGTTGCAAGTGCTGCAAGACAACTTCAACTTGATGGCGATTACGACGCCAGAAGAAGATTTAAAAGCCATTCTTGGTTAAAATGTTTGGTTAAAATAATAAAAGCGTCTAGAGTCCTTTGTTTTTAAGGATTCTAGACGCTTTTTGTTTTAAATAATGTTTTGCTAAAAAGGATTCAACAGGAACTGAACATATCTTACAAAATAAGCTTAGTTTAGAGCTTTTAGGATATGGTATCAGGGAAGGTACTAAACTTATCTGTCAAACTGACAGAGTAAATGTTGAAACATAGACTATTAAATAGTATAATATACTAAAATTTGCTAATATAAATGACAGAGATTTAGTGATACGCGATCATGTTTTATCGTTTTAGCGGGAAACTCTTTTTAGATACCTTCAACGTATAGTTTATAAGCCGTGGGACTGGCAAATAAAATTGGGTGGTCTGTGGTGTAGACTTTTACCTTGCAGTGTATTTTTGGTTCTTATCGCGACCATTTTGATCCGGTCCTTGGGAGCAAAGTTAAACAGTGTGGTATAGCTGAAGCTGTTTGGTGAGACGCTTGCAACTTAGATTGTTGCGGGCGTTTTTTTGTTTACATATATACAATTTGAAAAGGATTAGAGGAGGGTGAGGGTTCGACTAAGAACCCAGGGAGACATGAAACTAAAAACAAAGATTACTGCTTTTTTTCTATTTGTTGCGCTTGTGGCGACACTCGGTTTTGCCTATACGATTTGGAACGTAGCGGCAACGGCCGATAGCATTGTATTATTGAAGGAGCGCGATATTCCTCGTCAAATGAAGAATCAGGAAGTGGCGCAAAACGCGATAAAGATGGTGGCGCAGTTACGAGGTTATGCATTAACTAATAATCAAGGCGTATTAGAAGACTATCGGCGATTAGCCAAAGAGAACGATGTCTTAGAAGATGAATTAATTGCGATGTCTTCTACTCCGGAAGGCAAAAAAATGGCGGCAGAGATCAAAACCCTTGATAATCAATACTCTGCGGCTGCTGATAAAGCTCTTGTCTTGATACAACAAGGCAAGAAAGAAGAGCTGACTCAGCTTATGGCAACAGATTTGGCGCCGCGTGCGGCCGCGCTATTTGCCAAGATAAAGGAGTCGCAAGACTATCGGAGTAAGCAGATTGTAAGCGTAATGGAAAAAGATGTGAGTGAGGCGGAACATACAAAATATGTCGCTTTGATCTGTGCGGCATTTACTCTTGTTTTAGCCATACTCGTAGGTCTTTATGCTGCTCATAATATCGTGCAGCCTATTTTAGCTGTAGTTGCTTTTAGCAAGGAGTTAGCAGCAGGGGATTTTCGCGATAAGCCTCGTAAAGTAACGCGGCGCGACGAGCTTGGCGAGATGGCCAATGCGTTGGCTGATATGCGTACGCAAGTCCGTCAACTTTTACAAAAAATTAGTCAATCGGCACAGCAGGTAGCTGCTTCTTCCGAAGAATTGACGGCAAGTTCAAATCAGTCAGCCCAAGCAGCAACACAAGTGGCAGTAGCCATTACGAATGTAGCTGATGGGGCAGCGAAACAGCTGACGGCGGCTCATGAGACAACTTCTGTCGTACAAAATATGTCGGCAGGTATGGAGCAGATTTCTGGCAATGTCAATCAAGCTTCCGGTGCGGCAGCCGATGTTGCTGTTAAGGCGCAGCGAGGGAATGAGCAGGCCTTAAAGACGGTTGATCAAATTAAGCGAATTGAAGCGACTGTAGGTATGTCAGAGCAGTTAGTTACCGAACTCGGCGAGCGGTCTAAAGACATTGGGCAAATCGTTGACACAATTTCTACTTTAGCGGGGCAGACGAATCTTTTAGCGCTTAATGCGGCGATTGAAGCGGCTAGAGCCGGTGAACAAGGCAAAGGCTTTGCTGTTGTAGCAGAAGAAGTTAGAAAGCTAGCAGAACAATCGCAAGAAGCTTCTAAAAAGATTAGTAGCTTGATTCAGGAAATACAAAGTGATACAGACAAGGCTGTTATTGCCATGCAGCAAGGGAGTAGCGAAGTACGCGCGGGCGCCGTTGCCGTGAATGAATCAGGCGAGGCCTTTGCCGATATCGCCGCGCTTGTGGCGAATGTCTCAAAGCAGGTTCAAGAGATTTCGTCTTCTATGGAATATCTGGCTGGTGGAAGTAGGAAAATAGTTGTTTCTGTAGAACAAATTGATATATTGAGTAAACATTCATCAAGTGAAACTCAGAATGTTTCGGCAGCCACAGAAGAGCAGTCTGCTTCCATGGAGGAGATCGCCTCAGCGAGCCAGGTCTTAGCGGATCTAGCCCAAGAGCTGCAAACCGCTGTTGTGTATTTTAAATTATAAAATCTAATCGGTAGTCTCATGGTATTAGCCGTTTATTAGCTGAAAGGGGTAGCTTTGTCTTGGCAGATGCTTATGTAGCACGGCAGCCAATATTTGATGTCAAATTAAATGTTGTTGGCTATGAATTGTTATTTCGGCATAAATTTGTTGATCAGTACGATGGCTTGGATGGGGATTGTTCGACAAATAGTGTGATTGTAAATTCTTTTTTACTGATGGGCATTGAACGATTAACAAAAGGGAAAAAGGCTTTTATTAATTTTACTGCTAATTCGATAAAAAATAATACTCCCGGGATGTTGCCGAAAGAATTAATTGCCGTAGAGATTCTAGAAGATGTCTTTCCTGACGAAGCAATCATTAAGGTCTGTAGACAACTAAAAAAAGATGGCTATTTATTAGTATTAGATGATTTTGTTCTTTTAGACAAGTTCGCACCGCTGATTCCGTTGATTGATATTATTAAAGTGGATTTTTGTAATACGACTGAACAGGAAAGAGTTGCCATTGTTCAGCGATTAAAGAATTATCCCGTCAAGTTTTTGGCAGAGAAGGTTGAATCACAAGAGGCGTTTTACTGGGCGTTACAGCAGGGTTACTCTTACTTTCAAGGCTATTTTTTTGGTAAACCTGTGATTGCATCTCATAAGGAAATTCCTGAATATAAAGGGAACTATCTGCGAATTCTGCAAGAACTGAATCAGCCTGAATTGAATTTAAATCAAATTGGGAAAATTATACAAAAGGATCTTTCGTTATCTTATAAATTATTAAAATTTATTAATTCGCCTATTTTTGGTTTTGGGCTACGAATTTGTTCTTTACAGCAAGCCTTGGTGCTTTTGGGTGAACAAGAGCTGAAAAAATGGATATCACTGATTGCTTTAAAAAATATTGCGACTGATAAGCCGAATGAACTCATCGTACAATCACTGATTAGAGCGGAATTCTGTAAGCGATTAGCCTTGCGTAAACTACCCAAAGCCT
Organism: Pelorhabdus sp. sgz311002; assembly: GCF_056134285.1. Taxonomy (NCBI): domain Bacteria; kingdom Bacillati; phylum Bacillota; class Negativicutes; order Selenomonadales; family Sporomusaceae; genus Pelorhabdus; species Pelorhabdus sp. sgz311002. The sequence continues at coordinate 97,154 of NZ_JBWBCL010000013.1, forward strand.
TTGCAGAACATACCTTTCTCATGGGAATGTTTTCTTACCTTGATGTACTGCTGGAACGGCCTTTGCCGGAAATATTGAATGAGCTTCATTTAGCGGAAGAACTCAAACAGGCTTTACTAGAGACTCCTAATCATAATAATGAATTTTCATTATTGTATAATTTAGTGATAAGCTATGAAAAAGGGGATTGGGAGACCTGCTTTTATTGTATTGGAAAAATGGGTATGGCTGAACATGATGTAATAGAGGCGTATAAAGCGGCTGTTATTTGGGCCGATAATATAGTTACTGGTGCCTGAAAATAATGAAAGCAGTAAATGATTAAGAAATTGGAGGGCTTTATGGACAATCAAAAAGGGATTTTATTAGAATCGGGTACAAATGAGTTTGAAATTATTGAGTTTTCTATTGGTAATCGTTCCTATGGTATCAATGTAGCAAAAGTAAGAGAAATTATTAATATCGTCCCTGTTACGGAGTTGCCTCAGGTCCATTCCCTTGTTGATGGCATTTTTACTTTGCGCGGTAAAATTATGCCTTTATTAAATTTGGCGAGATCCTTACATGGGGATGACCAAGCTGCTAATCCGAAAATCATTGTTGCTGAAATGAATGGGTACTTTGTAGGGTTTAAAGTAGATGATGTGTCTAGAATTCATCGCATTTCATGGAGTCAAATGGAACCTGCTCCCACTGTATCTGACTCGGCGCAGATTATTGGTGTTGTAAAGCTAGAAAGCCGTTTAGTTCTTCTATTGGATTTTGAAAAAATATTATCAGAAGTAAATCCTGAAATCGTTAGAAAACTAACTGCTGTGCCTGTTTCAACGGAAGAATTAATCAATTTGCGCAAGAAAAAGACGGTGTTGATTGCCGAAGATTCACATATGCTAAGAGAATTATTACTGCAAACCTTAACTACTGCCGGTTATAATACGATTTCCGCGGAAAATGGTCAGGTCGCGTGGGAAAAGATGAAGAATTTAGTAACCAGCGACGAATCAATTACGCAGCAGATCCAAATGCTTATTACCGATATAGAAATGCCCCAAATGGATGGCCATCACTTAATGAAAAAAGTAAAGGAGGATAAAGCTTTGCAGGAACTGCCAATCATTGTATTTTCTTCATTAATCAATGATGCTATGCGCAAAAAAGGTGAGGCTTTAGGCGCCTGTGCTCAAATCACGAAACCAGAAATTGAACAGTTAATTGGCGTAGTAGATAAGATTATGTTTGAATAGGAAAAGCTTTGTGCCGAGGAAATGATACAAGCCAGGGCGATGTTAAACGTAGCGAAGTTAGTCTAGAAAAGAGAATTGTTACTACAAGTTCTCTTTTCTAGGGCTTTCGTTTAAATTTTCTCCGTCTATTGCCAGAGCTTATCGTTGGTGGCTTTTTACAATCGGTTATGATTGACAAGAGATTCTTATTTTGTTATACTGTTTAATGTGTTTGAAAGTTGGAGAGGTGTCCGAGTGGTTTAAGGAGCTGGTCTTGAAAACCAGTGATCCTGCAAGGGACCGTGGGTTCGAATCCCACCCTCTCCGCCATATATGGAGTGGTACTCAAGTGGCTGAAGAGGACGGTTTGCTAAATCGTTAGAGGTCGTGAGGCCTGCCAGGGTTCAAATCCCTGCCACTCCGCCATATAGAAACAAGTACTGCCTACTGCTTAGTAGGCAGTTTTTTTGTATAAAGAAAACCACGCGATAGTCGCGTGGTTCCAGAGAGCTTAAGCGGTGAGCCCTAACGTGGTAATCTGTAAATAAGCCTGCCAGCTTAAAATACAGATTACCCATTAGGAGATG
>NZ_JBWBCL010000014.1:0-53003 GCF_056134285.1 Pelorhabdus sp. sgz311002
GCTCTATTAAGAGCTGTTTTCAGTCGTGCCCGTATTGTGCAATCCAAAGCGCCTTTATCACTGGCTTTAATGATTGCTTCTGTAACACCATTTTCGGCAAGTACGGCTTCAATAACCGCTTTGATTTGTTTGCCATACTGTTTCAATACCGGACTGGTCAGTTCAATTGCAAGACCTGTTCCTGCCGTCGCCGGAGCTACCGTGATATAAATATCATTGGACTCCATCGTGCCGGCAACCGCCATTTGTACAATTTGACTCACTTCGATCCCTCCACATATTTCTTTTGCTTAACTTGGTAACTTATTTTTAGCCTGACAAAAACATTCCCTAAAAACTTCGAAAACTTTGTTGTTCTAGTCAGCTAAACAGCAAAATAAATTCACATCAGTATACAGTATACCAAATTCTCAATTAAATTTTTACTATTTTTCGTAGATTTTACATAATATTTATGATTTTTTTTGAAATAACTGATATAAAAACCAGGTTACAGCCAGTAAATCAGCGGCTCCGCCTGGGCTAATATTTTTATTCACAAACAGATCTTCCATTGCTTGGTATTGCACTTTTCCCGCTTCGGTTGCCAGACCGCCCGCTGTAAAAATCGGTTCAACCTGCTCTTTCACCCAACAGCGCATAACCTCCGGTGAATGACGGTTCATCACCGTCGTGTCATCGACACAAGTCATCAAGCAAAGCAACGTTTCGCCTAGGGCGTCATTGAGCGATAACCCCTTGTCCAAAGACTGCTCTAGTTGCGGCATCGCATGATACTTGATCGCCGGTAATCCGGCCTCCATTTCACCGCGAATTCCCGCCACCTGATACTCTTTATAGAGCCGTTCGCCAGCTGTAAGCTGTTCATCAGGCCGCGTAGTTCTTCCAGCCAGTTCCTTCGCCACGAGCCCTTGGGTCATAGCGGCAACAGCGTCATAAAGGAACTCCTTACAGTTTTTGCCTTGTCGCTGCAGATAACCGGCGGCGGCGGCAACAATCCCCAATGAAAAAATCAAACCTTTTTGCGTATTTACACCCTGAGTAGCTTGAAACATGGCTTGTTCCGCCTCAATACCAATGATACGCAATACCGGTAACAACTGCGAAAGTTCACCGGGGAATTGCCAGCCGGCTTCGGCAAAACGAGTCATATGCGGAGCTAAGGCCGCACTACTGGCCATAAAGGTATAAAAATCCATATCTTGGTGTGCACCGCTATGATAACGATTCACCAAACCTGGCGATGGAGTGCATGATACCTCATACAACATTGCTTCTACTGCTAAGGCGCCAATTTCAGCAGTTTGAGCACGATATTGCTTCGAACGCTCCGCTAGAAAAGCATAGAGAAGTTTTTCCACACCTTGTTGAATTTCAGCTTGACTATGCCTGGCCTCGCGCATACAGAAAAGAGCCGGTTCGTCGCAAACAAAGCAGCGTCTAAGACCACGTTGTTCCCGCGCTGACAGCAATTCTCCCTCGGCTGTAAAAACGTCAATATCGAGCAACCGTCCAAAAGAACTCGCCCCTTCAATGGCAGTGCAAATTTCTTTCACGCTAGCCCCTGGCGCATCAACAGCGAGTAAGGCTTCAGGTCCTGTTGCTAAATAGACCGTCTCAGCCGCAAGTACTGGCGCTTGTTCGGTGACCTTCGCTACAGCAAAGTCCAGAAGCTCTTTACTATACCAGCTATCTTTTATTGAACCAGGCATATTGATCGTAATGCTCACAAGTGTTTTCTGCCAGCGATCAATCCAGGAAAGCTGGCGATTATAACGATTTTCTTTGGCCAGAAGCATGGCCTCTAGATTAGTTGTTGTTCCTGTACTCAATGTCATCGAATCTGATAGCGATGAATCGGACGGCCTAATGGCAAATAGTCCAATATCATGCTAACCCTTCCTTCCTGCACAAAATATTCAAGATAGCGCCGTGCTGTAACACGGGAAATCCCTACTTTTTCAGCCACATCTTCGGCTGATTGGGGTTCATGCTGACTGATCAAAAATTCTTCAATGGATTTTAATGTCTGTTGCTGCAAATTTTTCGGCAGCAACACATCTTTCCCGATCACTTTCGGCACTAAAAATTTGTCCAGTTCTTTTTGACTAAAAGCCTGTTTGCCCTGTACAGATATCTGAAAATCGCGATAAGATTCCAAGGCCGTTCGAAAGCGTTCAAATTTGAAAGGTTTGATTAAATAATCGACAACACCAGAGCGAATAATTTTGCTAATGGTATCACCGTCACTAGCAGCGGTAATTAAGATTACATCAACAGGAACCTCCTGTTTGCGAATCAAGGTCAATACTTCTATGCCATCAATAAGAGGCATATATACATCAAGCAGAATCAAATCCGGTTTTTCTGCGACAATCATGTCTAAAGCTTGCTTCCCGTCGCTGGCAATCCCGACAATGGCAAACCCCTCTACCGCTTCGGTAAAACGTCGATTAATATCGGCAACAAGCGGATCATCTTCTACTATAAGAACTTTTAATGCATTCATCATTTCACCCTATCCCGCCGGAATATTCAAAGCAAATAATACCCCACCTTGCGGGAGATTGCAATAAGAAATTCGGCCGCCATGAATCAAGACCTTTTCCTGTACTAAGGCTAGACCTAAGCCGCGACCTTTCCCTTTTGTCGAAATACCTCGCGCAAAAATACTGTCGCCTAATTCTGCGGCTATGGCCGGACCACTATTTTCCACTTCAATAATAAGTCCTGCTGGTACTTCAAAAATCTTCACGCGTACCCTTTTTTCTATTGTTTCACTGACAGCTTCAAAGGCATTTTCAATGAGATTTCCTAGAATAATAACAAGATCGCCACTGGTCAAATTACCGGGCAGATTGCCTAATAACGTTGCGTCATCAATAACTAGCGAAATTCCTAGTTCTTCTGCTCTGCTGCACTTACCTAAAAGCAAACCAAAAGTTACAGAGTCTTTGATTTGACCGCGTAGTTTTTCAAAATCGCCCTCTTGATTGGACGTATTTTCTACGATAAAGTCAACGGCTTGATCGTAGAAACCAAGTTGAACTAAGCCAGCTACAGTATGCATTTTATTTTTAAACTCATGGTTTTGCGCTCTCAGTACGTCAACAAGACGATGAATCCCAGTCATCTCTTCGGCTAAGCGCGACATTTCGGTACGATCGCGAAAGGTAAATACAGCGCCGACAACTTGTCCTTCTACCCAAATCGGCACACTATTGCCGACAATGATGCTATCATTAACGCGATACTCTTCATTGTACATAGCCTGACCGGTTTGGATCACGTCTTGTAAATGATGGCGCGATAAGAGTCTATCGAAAGCCATTCCCTGGCTTTGTTCGCGTGAAACAGCAAAGGTCACAGCTGCTTCTTCATTCATAAGTGTAATTTCCAAATGACGATTTACCGATATAAGCCCTTCATGAACAGCCGACAATGTGGCTTCGCGTTCTTGCATAAGCCCGGCAATCTGATAAGGCTCTAAGCCATAAATCGTCTGTTTGATCTTTTTGGAAAGCCAGATGGATCCAATCACACTTAAAAGCAAAGCGGCAATAATGCCTGGCAACAGTTTATCAATATCTTGGGCGATTTCTTCATGAATATCCGATAAGGCAAACCCGATAGAAATAAAACCGATTTGCCGTCCCTGTTGATTAAAAATTGGCACATTGGCCCGCAGAGATGATTCGAGTGTGCCTTTTCCCAAATACACATAATCCTCGCCATGAAGAACCGGTTCACGATATAAATCAGTGAGCGGCGTTCCAACTAGCTCAGGAATCGGATGAGTAATACGAATCTGATCCATATTGCCAATTACAATAAAAGCTGCGCCAGTAGTCGTGCGCCACCGCTCGACAAAAGGCTGTAAATACGCCGATGGATTCTCTGATTCCATCCCTTGAATCACCCTGCTATCCTGCGCCAATAAATGGCCTAGGTCCAGGGCTTGTTCTACTCTTTCTTGCTGCACCTGCTGCTGAATACTGGAGACCGTAAAATATCCAGCCATTAATAGTACCAAGCAGACAAGCGAAATGGTGAGTAGCATAATATGGTATTGAATCGGCAAGCGATGTAAAAAACGCAAAATAACATTCCACTTCCTCGCTATCATTTCCCTACCTATTGTTCGCTACTCACCATGAAAAATCCTATTTTACCAGAAACCAAGAACCTTCCACCAAATACCGCCAACGCCAAGCCAAACAACAATATGGACAACAGACATTATAAAGCCCATTTTCCACCATTCTTTTTGATCAACATAGCCAGCACCAAAGTAAATCGGCGCCGGACCTGTACCAAAATGGGTCAGACAACCGCAGACATTGGCCATGAACGCAATTGCCAATACAGTAACCATAACGGGAGCGCCTGCCGCCACAGCTACAGCAACAAGAGCCGCATACATAGCTGTTACGTGCGCCGTCATACTTGCAAAGGCATAATGAGAATAGAGATAAGTCAAGGCAGCTACCACAAGGGCAACGATCCAGTTCGTTCCGGCTAAGCCGTGGGCTACACCTTTAGCAAACCAAGCAATAAATCCGCCTGAATTCAAGAAGCCAGCCAAACCAACAACAGCGCCAACCCAAACGAGCGAATCCCAAGCTTTACTTTCTTCAATAACCTGTTTCCATTTCAATACTTCGGTAGCAAGCAAAATACAAATTCCTAAGAGCGCAACTGTCGTGGCTTCCATGTGCGTAAAGCTGGAAGTTGCCCACAATACCAGCGCCATAATGAATACGCCAAGCATAATTTTTTCCTGAATCGTCATAGGACCCATGTTAATCAGTTCCTGACGAGCAAACTCTTTTGCTTCCGGCGTCTTTTTCAGTTCAGGCGGACACATTTTATAAATGACTAACGGTACTACAATAAGACCGACAACGCCAGGAACAACAGCAGCCAAGAACCAGGTTCCCCAGGTTACGTTGACGCCGACTGTCTTTTTGGCCAGTTCCATCGCCAAGGGATTTGCAGCCATTGCCGTAAGGAACATGGCTGATACAACAATATCAACATGGAACATAGCCAGCATCAAAAAGTTACCAAGCCGTTTTGACGTTGGTCCCGGCTGCGAGTTAAAGGATGCACAGAGACTTGATACAATTGGAAATAGCACGCCGCCGGCGCGGGCCGTATTGGATGGCGTAGCTGGTCCAATAATTACATCACTTAACGTCAACGAATAGGCTAATTTCAAGGTACTGTCACCAAAAGAACGAGTAATGACAAAAGCAATTCTTTGGCCAAGACCTGTTAAAATAAAGCCGCGAGCAAATAAGAAAGCTGATACAATGAGCCATACAGTACTATTAGAGAAAACGGATAATGCCTGATTTAAAGTTAATACTCCTGAAAGTACGGCAACCATCAAACTGATCAAAGCAATTGCGCCATTGGCAATTGGCTGCAGGATAAAACCAACTACAGTGGACATAAAGATAGCAAATAAATGCCAGGCTTGCGGCTTCAATCCTTCTGGCGTCGGGGTGAGCCAGATCAGAACAAGGGGAAGCAACGTAATAATTGAATTTCTAATTTTTTTGTTCATAAGAACCTCCTTTTACTTAACTAAGTATTCTGCCTATTTCGCCTATTAGAAAAATATCATTTTTTCTGAGATTCGAAAAGGTTTTGGTCATATTGTTCATAAAAAAACAGTCCCAATATACAGGACTGGTCCAAAGCTTAAATAAAACTTGTCTAGTCACATTTGCGTAGCAATTGCCTTTAGCGCAACAATAGAGAGCCTAGATCGCCTACAGATGTTGCCAGTGTTTTGGCTCCTGCCGCTTCTAACTCAGCTCTGTCGCCAAAACCATAGAGCACACCGATCGCAGCAATCCCCATTTTCTGCGCACCAGCAATGTCATAGCGACGGTCGCCCACCATCACGGCCTGTGCTTTCGCTTCAGGCGGTAACGTTTCCAAAACAGCGGCAATTACATCGGCCTTATGGATCCGACTGCCGTCAAGCTCACTGCCGACAACGGCAGTAAAATAGGAAGTTAAAGAAAAATAGTCAATAATCTGCTTGGCAAAGTACGTTGGCTTGGATGTAGCTACATATAGTTTTTTCCCCTTAGCTTGCAATGCTTCTAATAAGGCCGGAATGCCGGGATAAACAGCATTTTCATACATTCCTTGCTGAGAAAAATACTCGCGGTAGTAGGCGACAGCTTGCTCAGCTTTCGCCTCGCTAAACTGATAGTAAGTACAAAAAGACTCTACTAGCGGCGGCCCCACAAAGGGAATTAAATCATCTAGGTCGGCTACAGAAATTTGAAATTTTTCTAAAGCATAAGCCACCGACTTCGTTATGCCTTCTTTGGAGTCGGTCAATGTTCCATCTAAATCAAAGAAAATATAATCATACATAAAAAGCACCCTTTCTTTAATACCAGCGCACTGCTAATAGGCCCAAGTATTCTTTTAAAGCTAACGATAAGTTACTGAGTGCATCGGCGTCAGGCCACAGACTACGAAAGTCGAAATGGAGCTGGCGGTTTGTCAGGTAATCCGTCGGAAAAGGCGTTACCGTAATCCCCTGCTTCGTAAACTGGCTGACAGACCGTGGCATATGAAAGGCCGAAGTAACAAGAATCGGCGCTGAAAAACCTCTTGACGCTAATACGTCTTTCGTAAATAAAGCATTTTCTGTTGTATTGATACTGGCATTTTCTAAAATAATCTGATCCTGAGGCACACCGAGCCGTAGCAAAATATCACGAGCTATTTCCGCTTCGCGCCCAGTTGTAGCAAATACGCGCCCGCCTGACACAATAATCGGTACATGAAGCTGTTCATAAAGCTGAACTGCCGTGAGCAGACGATTGGCTGCATACCCGGATAAGTGACCTTGTGTGGTAAAATTAGGCGTATCAAAGGTAGCCCCGCCGCCCAGCATAATAATTACATCGCCGCGGGGATTATCAGGCGGTATATACTGCGATTCTAGCCCCCTGATAACAGAACCGGAAACTAACGGAGTCGTAGCAAAATAAAAACAGCAGGTTAAGATAGCAATATAATGACGATAAGGAGCTTGCCGCTGATAAAGCCGCAGTGTCAGAAACAGTAGCGCCAAAACAAAAATTCCCGGCGGTAGCAGTACTGTAGTATAGAAAAATTTGATAAAATAGAACATAGCTTCACCTGCTTTATGAACGTCTCTTGTCATCTATCATATCATTAATTGGCGCTATTTACTAAACTTTGTGCAATAAGAAGGGATTCTATGCTTACGTCTTATCAAACAATTTTAACAGTCTGCGAAGCGCAGTATGAAATTCAAAAATCATTGTTCATTGCCCATGCCGCCCCGGCTCCTAGCGAGGCGGCAGCTCAAGAATACATTCACAGTCTGAAAAAACGCTATTATGACGCTACTCATAACTGCTCGGCCTATTCCATCGGACTTGATGACGAACAGCAAAAAGCAGATGATGACGGTGAACCGTCAGGCACAGCGGGACGACCGATTCTCGAGGTAATTAAGAAAAATAACATGAAAAATATTGTTGTTGTCGTAACCCGCTATTTCGGCGGCATTAAACTTGGCGCCGGTGGCTTGGTCCGGGCTTACAGCAAAAGTGCCGCTCTTGCCCTGCAGTCAGCCCCAATCACGACCTATATTTTAAGTGAAACCTATAAAATTTACGTAGATTACCTGTATCAAGGCCCGTTGGAAAATCAGTTGTTTCATGCCGCGTTTCCCATTACCGATAAAACCTTTCAAGAACAAGCCTGCTTTTTCGTAAATATTTTGCCGGAACAAAAAGATCGACTGCTGCAGCTTGTCAATGAAAGCACACGCGGTACAGCCGTTTTGGAAGCTTGCGGCAGCGGTTATGTGGAAAAAAGCTGTTAAACTAGTTGTTAAACCGGCTGAAAAGCTAATAAAAATTAAAAGCTGTTTTGCTAAGAAATTTCTTAACAAAACAGCTTTTTCTGTATACACCGATCTTTTACAGTTAGTCATGATTTTTCAAAAAACCAGCTCGGCGTAATATGCCAGCAAGAGATCGGCCACATAGAGGAATTCGTTGAATTTCCGTTTCTTCCACACAGCGAAACCAAATAATAAACAGACCATAGACGAGGGCTCCCACTGCCGAAGACAGCAGCGTAGCGATAACATTATTACCTAACTCATGCCACAAAAAGCCGTAAGATAAGTAAATCATGCCTCCCATAAAGAGAGCGGATAGCGTGATCCGTTTCGTATCTTTTAAATTCAAACTACAGCCTGTATAGTGCTGCACATAGGCTAAATTTAGGGAAGCAGCAATCCCCACATCAGCCACTGTAGCCCAAGATGCGCCTAAAATTCCTAAAGAAGGAATAGCCGTCAGCACCCAGTTTAATAAAACTTTAATGGCTGCGGCAATAATCATGTTGATTACGGGAATATAAGTGTGACCAAGTCCTTGCAATACCCCAGTGGTCACTTGATGAATTCCTAACAGGAACACAGAAACAGCCAAAACTTCTAAGGGACCGCCCACTTTTTCCGTACCATAAAGCATCGTCGATAAGGGATAAGCCAACAGGGCTAATCCAATAAAGCCAGGAATCGTAATTAAGTTGGAGAGTCGCATGGCTGAGCGAATTCGTTGTTGAATCTTGGCTGTATCTTTTAGGGTATACGCTTCAGAAATAGCTGGTACAAGGCTAATGGCTAGCGAAGCCGTCAAGATCGTCAATAAATTAATCAGGGGAACCGCCATACCTGTTAAGTACCCGAACAATTCGGTTGCCTGCTCTACCGTATAGCCAGCAACCTCTAGCCGCATTGGCACAATCATCAAATCAAGATTGGAAACAATCGGCAGCATGATACTGGCAAAAGACACAGGCAATGCCAAAGTGATAAGCCGTTTCATAATTTGCATACTTGACTGAACCGGTACATCGGCTTGCCGTTCCTGGCCTTGTTGCTGTGACGTTTTTCGGTTCATGCGCCAAGAATAGACTAATAAAACAATCAAAGCGGAAAAAGCAGCAGGCGCCGCCCCAAAACTAGCGCCAGCCGCGCCAAATTCAATGCCCCGTGGCAACAGCAAAGAGGCGAAAATGATCATGGTCGCTACCCGGACAAGTTGCTCGATGATCTGGGAAACGGCCGGTGGCGTCATTTGCTGCAACCCTTGAAAATGACCGCGGTAACTAGCCAAAATCGTAACAAAAAAAACGGCCGGCGCCAAGGCCAAAATTGCATAGTAAGCTCTCGCATCACGGACTATATGAAAATCAATAAGCCAACGAGCGCCAAAATATAACAGGAGACTAAAACAGACGCCTGTCACCACCATGAGTTTTAAGGATGTGTGAAAGACTTTTTTAGCACCTCGATAATCATACAAGGCGAGCCTTTCGGCTGTCATAATGGAAATCGCTGTTGGTACGCCAGCTGACGAAACACTGAGCGCCAATAAATACAGAGGAAATGCCATCATATAAAGTCCAATGCCTTCGCCGCCAATAACCCGTGATAAAATAAACCAGTTAATAGATCCAATAATCTTAACGACGATCCCGGCAATGGTTAAAATTAAGGCCCCTTGCAAAAAAGTATCTTTTTTAGCGGCCGGTTTTTCATGCTGATTTGTTGTCATTATCTTCCCTATCCCATGGTACATTTTCTTAATAAGACTCGATTGTATTCGCCCTTTGCCGTAGGCAATCCTGCTTCTTAGCAAATCATGCCGACAAAAAAGCAGTAATCTCTGCCTCTTGAATTATAATATTTCCCTTTGGTAAAGTTCCTAATCGAAAATATGGCAAAAGTTTCACAGCACTGATCGGCTCTGCCCGTTCGCGCCAGCCTGCCAAATAGGCTAAATAGCCAATAATTGCTTCGCTTGTGACGCCGCGCTGCTTCAGTTCAGCCAACGATAAATCGTTGTGCCGTTTTGATAAACGCGCGCCGTCATCGCCGCAAAGCAGCGGTACATGAATAAATTCTGGCGTCTTAAACCCGAACAAACGATACAAATAAATTTGCCTTGCTGTAGAATCAAGTAAATCAGCGCCTCTAACGACATGACTGATCCCCATAAGTGCATCGTCAATAACGACGGCAAACTGATAGGCAAACACACCATCAGAGCGGCGCAAAATAAAATCTCCCACAGAAAACGCCACAACTTCGGTTATAGGTCCATAAAGACCATCATTAAAATGAATGGTCTCATCAGACACTTGCAGCCGCAGCGCCGGTCTCCGACCACTAGCTAACCGCGCCTGCCGATCTTGCTCACTCAATTGGCGGCAGGTTCCGCGGTAAACACTATAGGCTTCGCCAACATGGGGCGCCCCTGCCAAAGAATGGAGTTCCTGGCGCGAACAAAAGCAGGGGTAAAGCAGCCCTCGCGCCTGTAATTTTTGCAAATAAAACTGATAGATTGCCTGACGTTCACTTTGTCTGTAAGTATGATGAGGTTTTTCTTTTCCCGGGCCTTCGTCGTAATCAAGACCAAGCCAAGACAAATCAGCGATCAGCTGTTTCGTATACTCTTCCTTGGAACGGTCAGGATCTAAATCCTCGATCCGCAAAATCATCCGGCCTGACTGGCTGCGAATATATAGCCAGGAAAGCAGCGCTGTCCACACATTGCCGAGATGCATCGAGCCTGTCGGGCTGGGAGCAAAACGACCGCAAGGTGTTATTTTCCGTTCCATGGTGTGATTGCCGCTGCCTCAATTAAGGCTTTGACATAGTCGGCCGCTAAAAATAACTCTGTGGTTTCAATAAATTCTTCGGTCGTATGAACCTTAGACATGCCCACACCGAGAACAACACAAGGTACGCCATAAACATTAAAATAATTGGCATCACTACCGCCGCCTGTCGCGCCTAGTTTCGGCTCTAAGGCAAGCGCTTTTGCCGCGGTCACGGCAATTTCCACTACGGGAGCATCGTCAGCCAACACGAAAGCGTCATAAGCGCGTTCCACTTTGACCTCAGCCCGACCGCCGCCGGCTTGTGCTACAGTTATAAAAGTTTCTTTCATATGAGCTACTTGTTTAGCTAATTTTTCGCTGTTGCGGCTGCGGGCCTCACATTTGATTTCCACTTGATCAGGAACAATATTTGTTGCTACGCCGCCGCTGATTTTACCAATATTGGCGGTTGTCTCCGCGTCAATCCGGCCTTGTTCGATGGCGGCAAGAGCTTTTCCTGCTAAAACAATGGCATTAAGACCGGATTCTGGCGCCAAACCAGCATGGGCCGTCTTACCATAGATAGTAACATCAATCTGATCCTGCCCTGGAGCTGCCGTAATAATTTCGCCTACGGGGCCGCCGCCGTCCAAAGCGTAACCAAAATCAGCTTTTGCTAACAACGTTTTATCGATATAGCGTGATCCCTTCAGACCGCCTTCTTCGGCGACAGTGAAAACAATCAAAATATCGCCATGATCAAGTTTCGCTTCTTGTAACGAACGTAGCCCCTCTAAGATCGCCGCTACGCCAGCTTTATCATCAGAACCTAAAATGGTATTGCCAGCCGAACGGATCACCCCGTCAGCTATAACAGGTTCAATGCCGCTACAAGGCTCTACACAGTCAAGGTGAGCAGTAAGCATCACTGTTGGCACGCCTTGTTTCGTACCGGGAAGCAAAGCAATCACATTGCCTGTATTGCCGCCAAACTGTTCGCCTGCTTGATCTTCCGTCACCGTACAGCCTAAAGCTTTTAACTTTTCTGTTACAAACTCAGCCGCCTGCCGTTCCTTCCCCGTCGAACAAGGGAGTTTGACTAAATCAAAAAACTCCTGCAACATTCTGTCTTTATTCATAAAATCGTCTCCTTTGTCCTAGCCAAACCCCAATTAACTATTTAGATTTTTCGCCAAAGCATCTAATTCCTTCGACATGGCGCTCGCTTGTTCAATCGCCGTGGCTGTATTTGTAATCGCTTCAGCGACCTGGCTAATCACTTGTTCAATATTGTGAATCTGACCTTGCATCTGCGCGCTATCATTTTGAATGGCTGCAATAATTTCATTAATTTTTTTCGTGGAATCGGCGCTTCCCTGCGCCAGTTTGCGAATTTCTTCCGCCACAACGCCAAAACCGCGGCCTTGTTCGCCGACTCGCGCGGCTTCTATGGCAGCGTTCAATCCCAGCAAATTTGTCTGGCCCGCTAAATTACGAATTACGCTGATAACATGGTCCGTTTCCTTAACCCTCGCGGCAGAAGACTCCGAAGCACTGACTAAATTATGACTTACAGCCGCAATTTCTTCCGATTGCGCTGAAATTTCCTGCGTCGTACTTGCTAATTTTAACATGCTAGCATTTAAAGAGTCAGCTATTTTCTGCAAACTTTCCTGCTTATCAACGCAATGTTGCGTACTTACTGCGCCGATGAGTTGCTGCGCTTCATTATAAAGAGGAATCGCCACAGCAATATAAGGTACGCCGAAAAGTTCTGGTCCAAAGCGTCTAACGATCTGTTTTCTTTCTTTCATAGCCACATCAACGCAGCTTCCCGGACGCACTGCATCACCTGGTTTTACACCATGATTCAAAGCCTTGCCCGCTTTATAAAAAACATATTTTTCTTTGTCTGTAAGACTTACACTCACGTCATCTAAGGATAAATCGCTAAAGAGGTTAAGCACATATCGAAAATGTTCAAAAATATCTTCGTTGCTTGCCATAAAATACCGTCCTCCTTTTCTCTTGACTTAAAAGTTTTCGACTTCACGTAAAGATTTCCCTGCTCTAAAGCCCAGAAAGCCGAAAGAGTTTCCGACAAAATCGGCCTTATTACATTGTATTCTTCTTTTATCTTTGCTATAGTGTTAACCAATACGACTTTTCTTCTGAAATAAATTGCAAGGATAGTGAATCACAGTGAAAATCAGGTTACAAACGATTGCTTTTTGTCTGGCTAGCTTGGCCTTCCTAAGTGCTTGGCTGCCGTCGGCTGAAGCTGCGGAATCAACTACTTCAACAAGTTCGACAACAGCACCAACTTATATCGTCAATGGCGAAAAGGCTGACGCCGATCCCCAGCTTCCCTACGAAGATCTAAAAAAGATTGAATCCTACAGTCCTTGGTACAATCGCTATACCGATTATACTGGCGGCTACATGATCTGTTTTCCCCGCGACATGCAAATTGATGCCAGTCTATCTGCGGTGCGAACTACCTTTTCCAATGCGACGACGCAAATTGAAGTTTACGCCGATAAATTAGACGGAGATCCGCAATCTGGCGCCGCCTACTTGACCGACAGCAATAAATTTGCGGAAAATCAAAATGATCATGGTATTTTAGCTGACAGCCGCTTTGCTTTAAACGGTTTTCAAGTCCGCTTATTAAAATGGACGCGCCACCGCTTAAAAACCGTCACGGAAGATAAAAATAACTATGTAAGCATCGAGCTCGTCAAAAACAACCGCGACGCCTTTACCGTACTTATAAAATCAAGCGAGCCTATTGTAAATGAAATGCAGATTTTAAATAGCTTTCAAACCGTTGCTAAAAAGGGAATCGCCGGAGTATATCAACACTATAAACCGACGCCAAAAACACCAATTAATGAAGAAACAAAGCAATTTGCCAAAAAGTATCTGGCCGATAGCAGCCCGCAGCGTTGGGGCATGTATGAGGCCAATGCGCCCGAAGAATTTGGCTATTTAACAGGCTTAGAGGAAGAACTGCGTTACTCCTTTCCTGTATTAATCCGCTATCAAACTTTTGATGAAACCTTTCCCGTGAAATCCCTGCAAAACGCCTATGATCACAAAAAGATCATTGAGCTATCGTTGCAGACCTTTCATTATAACGATGACAACTCAAGCGTGCTCTATGAAATTTTAGACGGCCGCTATGATGATTATTTTAATACTTACGCCCAATCTGTAAAAAAATTCGGCCATCCGATCCTGTTACGCCTCGACAATGAAATGAATGGCCGTTGGTGCCCTTACTCAAGCTTTTTCTTCAGTAAGGATCCTGAGTTATTTAAACTCGTCTGGCGTCATATTCACGATATTTTTACCAAAAATGGCGTAAATAATGTCTTGTGGGTCTGGAATCCTAATGACGAATCCTTCCCCAAAGCAAACTGGAACAACTATTTAAATTATTATCCCGGCGACGCTTATGTCGACGTGGTAGGTTTAACAGGCTACAATACAGGAACGTCCCTGCCTGGCGAAAAATGGCGCGAGTTTAATACAATTTATCGTCCCTTGTATGGCGAATACAGTCGACTCTTTGATCAGCCTTTGATCATCGGCGAATTTGCTTCAGCCTCGGCTGGCGGCAACAAAGTTGCTTGGATTCAAAAAATGTTTGATCAAATCGGTCAGTATGATCGAATCAAATTAGCTATTTGGTGGAATTACAATGACTATAACAGTTCTGGCGCTATTTTGCGCAATTATCGTATGGATGATTCCTTAGCTTTGAAAGAAACCTTCCGCCAAGGTCTGGAACTCTTTAAAAGCAATCAAAATTAAATAAGCTGTCTTGCTATCCCTTCTTGATATTAGAAGGGAAGCAAGGCAGCTTTTTCGTTAATTCACTACTTTTGTGATAAAATCTCATAAAGTTTGCCACTGATGGCTTGGGCAATCAATCGTTTCCCTTCACTATCGGGATGAAGTCCATCAGCTGACAAGCGATCAGGCAGGATATCATTACGGTCGCGTAACAACGCTGCCGCATCGACAGCATCATTTTGACTTAGAACCCAGCGATTTACCGTGCGACGCACCGACTGCCAATCAGGCGGCAGTGGTCGGCCAATCTGCACAGCTACCTTCGCTGGATTGACTGGGCAAATTGTCACAAATACAGGCCGCATATGATGTTCAAGGGCCTTTTTCCTTAATTGTTTCAAATTAGCAATAATATCGGCGGCGCTAGCGCCATCACGAATATCGTTAATTCCAGCAAAAATAACGAGTACCTTGGGAGAAAAAGGCAGTACATCCTGGTCAAATCGCTCTAACAACGCCTCAGTCGTATCGCCGCTTTTACCAAGGTTTTTTATCGGATAAGAGACCGACTGCGTCCAGTCGTAAATGGCGATACCTGGCGGCGATGAGAGAGCGCCGCCGCCATGAGTAATGCTATCACCTAAAGCAGCCACAGTATATCCCGTCTGTCTCACCGTAAACGTACTAGGCTTAGACCAATCACTAATAGGCCGGCCTGTTTTATCAAGAGCCTGTACCTGCCAATAATAGGTACCTGCGCAATTATAACTATGCCAATCATAACAATCAAAAGAATTACCGCCATCAATTTGATAAGACACGACTAGTGGATTATTGCCACTATCGGGCTGTCCAGCATAAACAGAAACACGATAACTGTCAGCCCCTAAAACAGGCACCCAATAATAGGCAGGATATAACAGCGTCGATTGCGGATCGGAAAAATCTGTTAAAGGCAACGGCGCTGTCGGATTTTTTTCTCCCCTTGCCAAAGATTTTATTTCACTATACTCGCCTACTGGCTCCTTAGCGCCATTCAACGGCCGTACGCGCCAAGAGAGTTTGGGGGATTTAGGTAAAGCCGTGAGATCTATTTCCTTGCCGGGCACACTTGTCGTAATAGTAGTAACGACCGAAGCCCCGTCACGAATTTCCACTTCATACATAGCGGCATCAGCCATACTATCCCATAAAACACGAACACTTTCCGCTGCCGCCATGCTTGGTGTAATCAAACCAAAACAAAAAAACAAACCGATTGCCATACTCCAAATAGTTTTTACCAATTTTCTTGTCATTCTTTCTCCTTCTTCCGAAAAATTTGCCAAGCTAGATTCCCTTTGCTATAGTAAAATAGTTATCAACTTGTTCGTTCATTATAAATTTATGAAATTGATTCAAGAACAAAGGACTGATGTGTATGAAAAAATTGCTTCTGTTAAGTTTGCTGCTGTTCCATTTTACCTCTTTTTCTATGGCCTTGGCTAGTCCAAAGACAGCGCCTGCGTCAAATGCAGCTCCGCCCGCGCCAATAAAGTATACAGTCTATCAGGATCAGGCCAACGGTTATAGTCTCTCCTATCCTGACACCATGACTGTTGATGATCATGAATCGGCGCTAAGAACGATCATTAGTGACCAAACGACCAAAATTGAAATCTACCGTGATGATTTCACGGGCACAGTGACAAATTCTGATGTATATATTACCTATGGTAATAGCTTTACGAAAAACACCAAGGATCACGTCATTCAGGAAGAAACGAATCAAACGATCCATCGACTTCCCGTCCATGGCTTAAAATGGATGCGAGCTAAACTCATTCATGCTGACGATGACAAGAATTATTACGCGTCCTATGAGATTGTTAAAAATAAGAATGAGGTTTACACGCTCTTTTTCAAATCGAGCGAACCGATTACGATTGATAAAGAAGTTGTCCAAAGTTTTAAAGTGACCGCACGCTCTGGTGCAGCCAATCTCATTCGTCCGGCTGTTGCGATTACGCCCAATTGGAATGACGAAACGAAAGCTCTCTATCAACATTATTTTGCCGCTACAGCACCGCTGCGTTGGGGTATCTTTGAAAAAACCTCGCCAAAAAACTTTACCTACTTAAAATCCCTGGAACAAAAATTAGATTATCAGTTTCCCGTTGTTACCCGCTATCAATCACTCACCGGCCAGTACTTTCCGATGGAAGATTTAAAAAACGCTTACGCGAATGGACGTCTCGTCGAACTGACGATGCAAACCTTTCTCTGGGGCGCCAAAGATGAGGTAAACCGTAGTATTATGTATGATGTCCTCGACGGACGCTATGATGCCTATCTCAATTCCTATGCGAAAAAGCTCAAAGAATTCGGGCACCCCGTTCTGTTTCGTCTCAATAATGAAATGAACGGCGACTGGTGCTGGTATTCTGCCTTTAACACTAGCAAAGACACTGATATTTATACAGGCGTGTGGCGTTATATTTATCAAATTTTCCAAGCCAACGGCGTCAATAATGTGTTGTGGGTCTGGAATCCTCATAGCCCATCAAAACCAACTTTCGCCTGGAACCATTATATGATGTATTATCCCGGCGATGAATATGTCGATATTATCGGTTTAACTGGTTACAATAACGGCACGTATTACCCTGGCGAAACCTGGCGGTCTTTTGATCAGATTTATGGCAATCTCTATAAAGAATATGCCGACCTCTTTGTACAACCCTTTATGATTGCTGAGTTTGGTTCTAATTCAGTCGGCGGCGATAAAGCGGCCTGGGTAAGAGATATGTTTGCTTCTCTGCCTCGCTATGACCGCATTAAACTGGCCGTATGGTGGAGTTCCACTGATTATGATGCCAAAGGTCAGCCTGCCCGTATTTACAATCTTGATGAAAATTCAGCCGTCATTGAAGCCTTTCGTGAGGGGTTAACGAAAGGGGCCTCTTTACAGGACAGCTCTAACCCGGTAAAATAAACCTGTGTAACATTGTATGCACCACTGTAGGATTGTAGTATTTGGTAGGATGAAGCAAGTAAAACTAAACTGTTTCTTTGTAGAAAGGTAGGATGGTATTTATGTCAATTCCCTTGATTATTGTCTCACTTTATGTCGTGCTGCTCTTTGCGATCAGCCTCTATGCTCGTCACGTGGCTTCCAAAAATAGCGCTGGTTTTTTACTAGCAGGACGCCAGCTCAACACAGCCATGGTGGCTGTCAATATTTCCGGTGTGGCCGTCGGCGCCGCCTCCACGATCGGCGTAGCCGAAAATGCCTTTCAGGTTGGTATTTCCGCCGGATGGTATACAGCCGCTTGGGCGGCAGGCGCTATTGCCATGGGCGTAATCGGCGCAAAACGCTATCGTGCCGTGGAGTGCACTACGTTACCGCAATTCTTTGAACATTACTATGATACGAAAGGTCGGACTGCCTGCGTATTTGGTCTAATTATTATTCAGCTTGTTATTACCTCGCTGCAATATCTAGCCGGCGGTGCAATCTTATCATCACTGCTGCCGGAAGTATTTACAATGGAGACAGGTATGTATACAAGCGCTGTCGTCTTTATCGGCGTTACGCTCATCGGCGGTCTTTGGTCTTCCGGCCTTGCGAATATTATAAGCATTACACTCATCTATTTCGGTATTTTCATCAGCACTTTTGAAGCAGTCACCAACCAAGGCGGTCTAGCCACGCTCGCTGCTAAACTGCCGCCTACGACAGATTGGTTTGGTCCTGTCGGCGGTTTAGGCCTTGCAACAATTACTGGCTGGTTTGTTGTTATGATTACTCAAACACTGTCAGCACAAGGTCCGGTCCAGGTTGCCTGTGCGGCTAAAAATACCACAACAGCTCGCCGCGGTTTTCTCTGGGGGGCGCTCCTGATTCTACCAATTGGTTTTCTCTGCGCAATCTTAGGACTTGCCGCTAAAGTAAATTATCCCGGCATTCAGTCTACTATGGCTCTGCCGCAAATCATTATGAGTTTGAACCCTGTTTTGTCAGGCATTACCTTATCAGCCCTCTGGGCTGTTGACGTCTCAACGGCCTGCCATTTGCTCCTTGGTGCTGGCGCGCTCTTTTGCCAAGATATTTACAAGCGCTTTATACACCCCACAGTGAACGAAAAAACCTATCTCTTGGTAAATCGCCTCTCCGTGCTGGTGTTAGGTCTTATGACTCTCTACTTTGCTTTCCATGCCGTCGGCATTTTAAAAACATTATTAATCGGCCTAAGTCTGACAACAGCTTTTACACTTGTCTTTTTGGCCACGCTCTTTTTCCCAGGGCTTTGCCGCCGCAGCTCGGCTTTTTATACGACTATTGCCGGAATCTTAGCGCTAGCCGCGTGGCAGTTCATTCCAGCCGTCCGTATTTTCTCTCACCCAATTTATCTAGAATGGGTTGTCTGCCTTGCCGCCTTTACTCTCACAGCCATTGTCGATAAACGTTCGATTCTCAGTGATTCCCCGCAAAAAAACGTTTTGATTGGAGATATGATTAAATCATGACAGAATCAAGCACTCATGTTGCTAGAGCAGCGTTGCGTCTGGCGCTTAGTCAGAGCCGCGAAGAAGAACAGCAGCTTCGCACGATGTACGGCAAAGAACAGATCCTTGTCACTGCAGTCGATTTTGGCGGCGATTTTGTTCCCCTCATGAAAAAAATTATTGAGCGAGCTGCCGTAGCCGCTCAGCGTCAAGGGCTTGTACCGGCTAACCACGTCGGAGAAGGCGCTGTCGCTGGTGCTACTAAAGCCGCGTTGGAACAAGTTTCAGCAAAAGCTTTAGGCATGAGTGTCGGCGGTAAAATTGGTCTGGCCCGCTACGGCGAGCATTTGTGTGTGGCCCTCTTTCTCGCTGTCGGTGTGTTAAATTTGAATGAGGTCGCTGTAGGGTTGGCACATCGTTCCTTAGCGGACATTTCATAGCACACTTACGCGTAAGTAATATTGCCAAATTTTCGCCAAAACCGCAGATATTTTATATCTGCGGTTTTATTCTTAACTAGAAAACGCCAAATTTTTTTCCTATTTCGCTATTTTTTACTAGTCAAAGACTCTTATTGTGACATACAATTGATAGAGATACTCTTATTTTTATACTAGACTTTTATTTTGAGGAAGTGAGTCTTTGCGACGAATTGATATCCAAGAGGCAAAACCAGGGATGGTTTTAGCCCGTGATATTATGACTTATACAGGGATGATTCTATTATCACGCAACGTGGTGCTAACTCAAAGCTATATTGCCAAGCTTGAGGCCATGCAGGTAAGCACTTTATGTGTCATTGACCCCCTTTATGAGGGGATTGAAGAAACAGAATATATAAGCATTGAAATGCAACAACAGGCGCTGTCTATCCTTCATCAAACCATGTCTGACTTAAAAAACAAGGGGACTTTTTCGGTAAAACTGTTATCCAATATGGCCTCCGACTTAGTCGAAGAACTCCTTAGTCAGGCGGATATTTCTATTTGTTTAACAGGAATTTTCTCCCATGATGATACGACCTTTTCCCATTCTCTCAATTGTGCAATTTACGCAATCTTGCTAGGAAGATTCAGCGATTTGACAGTACCGCAACTCAAAGAACTTGCCTGCGGCGCCTTACTTCACGATGTAGGCAAAAACGAAATCAGTCTTGATTTATTGAATAAACCAGAGAAGCTAACTGAAGAAGAATTTGAGCTATTAAAAAATCATGCTGAGTGGGGATTTAATTCCTTAAGAAAAATGCGGTGGGAGCTCTCTAGTTTATCGGCCCATATGGCCTGGCAACACCACGAACGAATTGATGGGACAGGCTATCCTCGCGGCCTCAAAGGCGAAGAAATTTTGCAATATGCTCGTATTTTAGCTATTGCTGATGTTTATGACGCTATTACGGCGAATCGCCCTTATCGCCGGGCAATGCCGCCCAAACAAGCTTATGATATTATTTATAAAGGTCTCGGAGTGCATTTTGACCAAGCTTTAGGACAACGTTTTCTATCTCGCGTGGCTCTCTATGCGCCGGGAACCATGGTTGTATTAAATACAGGCCAGTCCGCCCTCGTTGTATCGGTTCCCTTTGACGCTCCGTCTAAGCCGGTGATTCGCATTATAACCGATCAAGAAGGCAAGGTTTGTTCGCCCCATGAGATCTCATTAAAAGATACTCCCCTGCTAAAAATCATGTATTGCAAGACCTAAACAGGATTTTGAAGAAATTTGCAGGAAAAAAATGCGTAAAAGCTTTGATTGTTGTATAATTTAAGTATTGTTTACAGTTTGAAAGGAGTTTATTACATGGCTACTATTAATGAAAATTATTTGAAGTTACCAGGCAGCTATTTGTTTGCTGAAATTGCCCGTAGAGTGGCGCACTTTAAAGATGAACATCCTGATGCGGACATTATTCGTTTAGGGATTGGCGATGTAACACGCCCCTTGCCGCCCGCAGTGATCGACAGCTTACATGCAGCAGTTGATGAAATGGCTGATGAAAAAACCTTCCGCGGTTACGGTCCAGAGCAAGGCTATGCCTTTTTAATTCAAAAAATTATTGATACTGATTATGTTCCACGCGGCATTGATTTAGCGGTTGATGAAATCTTTGTCAGTGATGGTTCGAAAAGTGATGTAGGTAATATTCAGGAAATCTTCGGCTTGGAAAATACCGTTGCCATTACGGATCCTGTATATCCGGTTTATCTTGACACCAATGTCATGGCTGGTCGTACTGGCGAACTCGTAAATGGAAAATTTGGCAAAGTTCTCTACCTTACTTGCAATCAGGCCAATAACTTTGTGCCAGAACTTCCCCAGGAAAAAGCAGATTTAATTTATTTGTGCATGCCTAATAATCCCACAGGAACTACACTGACAAGAGAGCAGCTAAAAGTTTGGGTCGATTACGCCAAAGCGAATGGCTCGATCCTCCTCTATGACTCCGCTTATGAAGCCTATATCCAGGAAGATAATATTCCTCACAGCATTTATGAAATTGAAGGCGCGAAAGACGTAGCTATTGAATTTAGATCCTTCTCCAAAACAGCAGGATTTACTGGTACTCGTTGCGCTTATACAGTAGTACCGAAAACAGTTATGGCTGCTGCTGCTGACGGAACAAGGCATCCCTTAAACAGCCTCTGGAATCGTCGTCAAACCACGAAATTTAATGGTGTGCCTTATATTATTCAAAAAGGCGCTGAAGCTGTTTACTCCGAAGCAGGCCAAAAACAGGTAAAAGCCCTTGTCGCTTATTACATGGCCAATGCCAAAATCATTCGTGACGGTCTCGCCAGCCTTGGCCTCACTGTATTCGGCGGCGTGAACGCCCCTTATATCTGGCTGAAAGTTCCCGAAGGCCTCGACTCCTGGCAATTCTTTGATAAACTTTTATCGGAAGCTAACATTGTCGGTACGCCTGGCAGCGGCTTTGGACCAGCCGGCGAAGGCTATTTCCGGTTAACCGCTTTCGGCAATCAGGAAAGTACCAAAGAAGCAGTAGAACGCATCAAAACAAGATTAAAGCTGTAAAAAGCATCTTTTATCGGGAATAAGTATAAGTATACGAAAGGCCCTATCACAGTTACGTGATAGGGCCTTTCGTTCAAAAATTACAAGTCGCATTGCTGCAAAAAATGATTTGTACACTGATCGGGCTAGCAGCTATTTTATACCTACTTTTGAGCACGTTTTGCCATATAAGCATGCATGGCTTCACGAATCGCTTTCAGTTCGGGCGTGCCAGGTAAATAGGCAAGAATATGATCGACATAGTTTTTCTCCCTAACTTTCTGCACCGTCCAGTCAAAATTTAAATCATACACCCAAGAAAGACGAACAAGTTTTCGATCATCAGGCGTTTTCATATTTTCAAAAAAAGTTTGTTTGCCAACAGCTAAATCCTGCAGAATCTGAGGGCTGCAGCCTTGTTCCGTCGGTGGCGCCAGAAACGGTTCCAGAACGCGAAAAATATCAAGCTTATCACCATCGCGAATGATTTTCGCAAAAAGTAAGTGACGTTCCGTCGGCGCTGCTTCAATTTTGACAGCATTATGGGCTCCGATGGCAAACCGCACAATATCAGCATCGGCTTCACTAATCAGCGCCAACCAGCCCAGCCGTTCCAGTTCGACTAGACCTAATTCAGCGTGATTGACGGAAAGTTTATCATTAAAAGTCTTATAACGACTATATTGGGAAAAGCGCCCCACATCATGCCACAAACCAATGAGCTCGCTTAAAGCTTGATCCGCCGCGCCAAGCTGCAAGACTTGAGCTAACGACCGGCAGTGAGCCGCTACTTTATCAGTATGAAATTCTTTCATATCCATATGCTGCTGAATATCAACATCATCAGAACGAAACTCAGCCACATAGTCATAAAAAGACTTTGTTCTTTCTGCTAAAAAAGCTTGATCCATACAAACTCCTCCCTACGGTAAAAAACTTTACGAAGCCCTCAATCTTTGCTAAGATTACATTAGGAAACAAAAGGAGTGAGGCCAGTTGAAAACAATAGCACTAATTGCCCATGACAAGAAGAAACAAGAAATGCTCGCCTTTGTAAAAGAACATAAAAACATTCTTTCGCATTATCATCTGATTGCCACGGCTACCACCGGTCGCCTAATCTCCGAAGAAACATCGCTCCCTGTTCTCACCTTTTTATCAGGCCCTTTAGGCGGCGATCAGCAAATTGGCGCTCGTATTGCTGACGGCGAAGTAGCTCTCGTTATTTTCCTACGCGATCCGCTTACCGCGCAGCCCCATGAACCTGACATTACAGCGCTGCTTCGCGTTTGCGATGTTCATAATATTCCCCTTGCAACAAACCAGACTAGTGCTCATCTATTACTGACAGCTTTTGATGAAGCCCATTAATTTATGACTTTTGACAAAATAAGCGAATCTATCACGTTTGATAGATTCGCTTATTTTTATTTAACGGCCAATACTGGTACAGGCAAATACGTTACAAGTTTATGAGCCACACTGCCCACAAGCAGTCCTTCAAAACCGCCAAGACCACGGGTGCCGCAAATGACCATATCGGCCTTTACGTCTGTTACATAATGCTGTATCTCGTCAACAACATTGCCAAACAGAGTCGCAGTATGAACAACTACATTCTGCGCTTCGCAAAAAGATTTTGCCGCCTCCAGCTGTTCCTCAATCTCTTTTTCAGCCATTTCTTTTAACTCTTCCGAAAAGCAAACGCCGGCATAATCGACACCGACAAGTAAAGATGATGGTACTAGCACCATGACAACATCAATCACCGCTTTAGAAGCGCCAGCAAATTTCACAGCCCAATCCAGAGCCCGTTTACTATGCTCTGATCCATCATAGGCCACTACAATTTTTTTGAGTTCAATCATGGGATTTCCCTCCTTTAAACGATCTTTTCGCCGTGATAGCGTTCGCCATCGGCATCAGGCAACAGTCCATACCGCTCGGTCCATAAGGTTTTATATTTGAGCGCTTGAGCATGAATACTCGGCCAATCGGCTTCTGTCGATTTTATAACCTTACCAGGCAGACCCATTACTAGAGAATGCGGCGGAATAACCTGCTTTTCCTTAACAAGAGCGCCAGCAGCAATAATACTTCCCGTTCCAATGACCGCGCCACTTAAAACAATAGCCCCCATGCCAATAAGACAATGATCTTCAATGGTGCAACCATGCAAAATAGCATTATGACCAACAGTCACAAAGTCGCCGATGATAGTGGGAAAATTATCAGTTACATGGACAACACTATTATCCTGCACGTTGCTATAGCGGCCAATTTCAATACGATTGACATCACCGCGTACAACGGTATTGAACCATACACTGCTAAATTCTTTCATGGTTACAGCTCCGATAATCTGGGCTCCATCAGCAATGAATGATTTCTTATCTAGAGCCGGACTGTGTCCTTCAAAATCTTTTACCATAGGCTCGCCCTTCTTTCCTTACGCTATTTTTCTTTCATTAGTTTATAATGGTTCTTATCTTTTGTATTCTGGAAAAATTCACAACTTCCTGCTGCTTCTAAAAATGAGCCCCCCCGCCACAGGTAGAAAATTGTCCTTGATTCGTTACTTCGTCAATTGCGGCAGCCACCTGCGACAACATATGGCGAATCTCTGTTACCGTACTGACAAGCGGCGGCATAAAGACGATCACATCGCCAACAGGACGGATAAAAATTCCATGTTCTCTTGCTTTCATGCATACTTTGGCCCCCATCGTCTGATCCCAGGCATAAGGGGTCTTTGTTGCTGAATCTGCCATAAGCTCAATGCCCGCAATCATACCGCATTGTCTAGCATCACCGACATGCTCTAGAGCCGCAATCTTAGTTAATTCTTCAGCAATAGCCGCCAGCTTCGGCGGCAAATTTTCAATAACTTGATCCTTTTTAAAAATTCTAAGACTCGCTAACGCAGCCGCGCAAGCTAGTTGATTCGCAGTATAGGAATGACCATGATAAAAGGTTTTCTTTGCCGCCATATCACCCAAAAAAGCATCAAAAACAGCCTGAGTCGTAATAGTTGCCGCTAGCGGCATATAGCCGCCCGTAATCCCTTTTGATAAAGCCATGAAATCAGGTGTTACCCCTTCCTGCTCACAAGCAAAAAGCGTACCAGTCCGTCCAAAACCTGTCGCTACTTCATCTGCAATTAACAAGACCTCGTAACGCTGCGTCAATTCCCGTACTTTCGCCAAATAGCCAGGTCGAGCCATAAGCATGCCAGCTGCCGCCTGAACGAGCGGTTCCATTACCAGAGCGGCGATTTCCCCATGATGCTCTGCCAACAGTTCTTCTAAGGCTTTTACACATTCCCACTGACAAGATTCCGGCGATTTAGCCAACTTACAGTGATAGCATGACGGCGAAGGAATCGAAAAGGGTTTAAATAAAAGCGGCTGAAACACCCGGTGAAATAAATCAATCCCCCCTACGCTCACTGTTCCCACTGTGTCACCATGGTACGCTTGTTCCAAAGAAATAAAGCGCTTCTTGTTAGGTCGTCCTTGATGCTGCCAATATTGAAAAGCCATCTTAATAGCCACTTCAATGGCTGTTGATCCGTCATCAGAATAAAAGATCTTACAAAGCCCCTTAGGCGCCACAGCAATGAGTTCAGCGGCAAACTGGGATGCCGGAATATTAGCCAGCCCTAGCGCTGTGCTATGGGCCACTTTGCCAAGCTGGGCTTGAATGGCTTCATCAATTTCCGCACGACCATGACCATGAATATTAACCCATAAAGAGGACACGGCATCATAGTAGCTTCGCCCCTCTGTATCTGTCAACATAATGCCTTTCGCGGCGGCAATAACAGTCTGCGGCTCTTCTAGCCAGCCTTTCATTTGTGTAAAAGGATGCCATAAATACTCTTTATCTTGCTGTTCAATCTGATTCATTCCAATCCCCGCTTTCGTTAACCTTATTTAAATTTTAAGTTTACCAAATAAACAAAAGAAATGTTAACTGGCTGAAAAGCCAATGTTAACATTTCCACTATACACTCATTTATAATACTTGTAAACCCTAACTCACAACAGGTAGCGGCAGTACATAAAAGAAAACAGCAATAAAATGCGCTGCGCTGCCAGCCAGAACAAATAAATGCCATACGGCATGATTATAAGGCATGCGGCGCCATAAGTAAAAAATCGCTCCCACAGAGTAGAGAATTCCGCCTATCATCAGCCACAACAAGCCTTCATGGGGCAAGGTTTCCATAAGCGGCTTGATTACGACGACGGCAAACCATCCCATAAGCAGATAGCAACAAGTAGAAAAGATCTTAAAACGTTTGACGAAAAAGATTTGAAAAACAATTCCGACAAGCGCCACAGACCAAATCACTGCAAAAACAGTCCAACCCAAAGTCCCATGCAACGGCACTAGTACAAAGGGCGTATAGGTTCCTGCAATCAATAAATAAATCGCCGAATGATCAATAATTTGGAAAATCGCCTTAATTCGTTCATTGGAAAAACTATGATACAACGTGGAAGCTAAGTATAGCAGCACCATAGAAATTCCATAGATGAAAGAACTGACAATATGCCAAGTACTGCCGCTCGTATAAGCGGCAAAAACGAGAACAGCTAAAGCAACAAGAGCAAAAGCCGTTCCGACACCGTGAGTAATCGCGTTTAATTTTTCCTCCATGCAAACCTCCTTATCACCCAATAAAAATTCATTTATTTAACCGCTTTCGCCTCATAAATAAAAGTTTCTCCCGCAGCCTTAGGAATCCACAGCGGAATTTCCCGATTTTCAACACAAAATGGCGTCGGTGGTTCCCATACAGGACCAAAAGCATGCATCGCTACGACCAGCTTCGGATCCGTATCGCGGCAAAAAGTCTCAACGCCAAGCGTGCGATATTCTTCCAAGCGGCTGTCCACCGGGAAAAAGGCAACATCAAAAGACTCTCCCTTTAATTTTTCCATTTCTCTCGCAAAATCAGCAGCGGCTTGCTTAATATTTTCGGGTGTATCACCATTCCAATGCCACCAGTTCAAATCACCAGCATGAAAAATCTTATGTCCTTCTACTTCAACCAAAAAAGAAATTCCTGCATCAGTCGAACCAAAGCTCTTTACTGTCACTGTAGCTTGGCGGCAAGTCTCATAAGGCGCCATTACGCTAATTTTATCAGACATAAAAGCTGCAGTACCACTTTCTGCTGCAATATCATGCGATAGAAAGTAATAAGAATCATTCTGCCATTGGGCAATTGCCGGATTAAAATGATCACCATGGTTATGGGAAGAAAAAACAAACCATTTTTTCCCATTCCCTCGTTTAGCGGCTACCTTGCCTGCCGGATCACGATAGTAATCAAAAATCAATATATGGTGATCGGTTTCCACCATAAACCCACTATGTTCTAAAAAGGTTAGCTCCACGCTAAT
This sequence comes from Pelorhabdus sp. sgz311002, assembly GCF_056134285.1. Taxonomy (NCBI): domain Bacteria; kingdom Bacillati; phylum Bacillota; class Negativicutes; order Selenomonadales; family Sporomusaceae; genus Pelorhabdus; species Pelorhabdus sp. sgz311002. Next base: position 27,402 of record NZ_JBWBCL010000014.1, read on the forward strand.
CCCTCCATTTCGGCTCCTTCAATAAAAAGGAAAGTGATTTTTACTTTATTATACTATAAATTATCATTTAACAGCATATCTTAATAAAAAGTTTTTTTAGTTTCAAGTAGGAATCATCGCTTCCATGCAGAAAATAATAAACCATAAACGAAAAGAAAGGACTGAGTACCATGGAATATAATTTATCGCTAGGTTTAAGCAGCGAAAAACAAGAAAAGGTTACGACTGATAACACAGCCATCCGTTATGGCAGCGGCGGAGCAGCCGTCTATGCTACGCCAGCCATGATTGGTCTTATGGAAGCAACGGCTCTATCTATTGTCGACCCACGACTACCGGCAGGTCTCGCTACGGTAGGAATTCAGCTAAATGTTCGCCATCTAGCTGCGACGCCAATCGGTATGACAGTCCGTTGCACTGCAAAGCTTACTGAAATTAAAGGAAAACGTTTGATTTTCTCCGTAGAAGCCTTTGATGAAAAAGAAAAAGTTGGCGAAGGTACCCACGAACGCTACATTATTGAATTAGAAAGCTTTTTAAAAAAATCTCAATCAAAATTAAATTGAGTCATTAAACAAAGCATCTTCCTTTTTCCGGCGCTCGATCTGTTTTTTATAAATAAATTGAATCAGCTTTTGCCGCTCTACTTCTTCAATCTTAGTAAAGCGTAAACCGCAAAAAACTTTTTCATTTTCCGTAATGACAATTCGCAAAATTTCACCTTCCACTTCTAACGAGAAAAAAGGCGATAAAGGCAAAACAATATTCCAACAAGACCCTATAGCTAGTTTACTATCCTCTGGGCAAAGAATACACATGCCATTGCCGCTAATATCACGCGTAAGAGTTTTGATGACCACTGGCAAAGCAGGCGTCTCCCCATCTTTTGCCGCCACTTCCTTTGCTGTCAAAACAACATCAAGATTAATGTTAAACCGGACAAAATCGCGCAATTGGTCTCGTCTGGCTGTTGTCGGATAAGTAATGGTCCACAAAGCAAAAGGTTCTCTTGTGTAGCGCAGTAATGAAGCTTGAAACACATAGGCGCAGTCATCAGCCACAATTCTTACCGTATAAGGTTCTTGGTAGCGTCGCGGTAAAAGCTGCCCCTTACCATAGGGTTCTGATACTAGCAGCGTTTTTTCTTTGTCACCAATTTCCTCAATACGGCTGTGATACATATGAACCGACTGATTCAAGGGGTCAAATTCAACAAACTCTAACTTTCTTAAGGGTGTAAGAAATTTTTTTATATCCATAGCTTTTCCCCCTTCAAACAGGAATAAACAAAGCGTTTTTCTAGGTAATCTGTTGCTATTTTTCTTTTTTTCTTTGACAAAGTCCTGCTAAAAAAATGGAATGGTATATTTTTCTTTTCCATATTGACGGCAAAAACAAGGTGCTGTAAAATGAAGTTGTGACAATTTTGTGAAAAAAATAACACTTTTGATGAGGTGACGTAAATGAGCAGATTTACAATTCCAAGAGATGTTTATTTTGGCCGCGGTTGCATGGCAGAAGTACTAGAAAACTTAACAGGCAAACGCGCTGTTATTGTAACAGGTGGCAGCTCGATGCAAAAATTTGGTTTTCTCGATAAAGTGACTGACGCTTTGAAAAAAGCTGGTTTGGAAGTAAAACTCATTGAAGGCGTTGAACCAGATCCCTCTGTTGAAACAGTCTTTAAAGGCGCCGCTTTAATGCGTGAATTTGAGCCTGACTGGATCGTAGCCCTCGGCGGCGGCAGCCCTATTGATGCGGCTAAAGCAATGTGGATTTTCTATGAACATCCAGAAACGACCTTCGACGATGTCAAAGACCCCTTCACAGTCCCTCTTCTGCGCAATAAAGCAAAATTTATCGCGATTGCCTCTACTAGTGGTACGGCAACAGAAGTAACAGCCTTCTCAGTAATTACGGATTATTCCACCAAAATCAAATATCCTTTAGCTGACTATAATTTAACGCCCGATATTGCGATTGTCGATCCAGAACTTGCTGAAACAATGCCACCGAAACTTGTCGCTCATACCGGCATGGACGCCTTAACTCACGCCTTGGAAGCTTACGTGGCTAGCGCCCGCTCTCCCTATACAGATCCGTTAGCATTGCAATCCATTATTATGATTAAAGAACATATTTTGAAATCTTACGAGGGCGATCACGTAGCCCGCGAACAAATGCATAATGCACAGTGCCTAGCTGGTATGGCTTTTACGAATGCGTTGTTAGGCATTACTCACAGTATTGCCCATAAAATTGGCGCTCTTTTCCATATTCCCCATGGCTGCGCCAATGCAATTTTGCTGCCCTTCGTTATTGAGTTTAATCAAAAAACCGTTGGCAAGGATTATGCGAAAGTGGCAAAACAGCTTGATCTCCCTGGCGCTTCTACGGAAGAGCTTACAGCAAGTCTCGTACAGTTTATCCGTAATCTCAATAAAAAACTAGAAATCCCCGCTACGTTAAAAGAAGCTGGCGTAACTCAAGAACTCTTTGACACAAGTGTCGACGGGATTGCCACACACGCGCTAGAAGATCCTTGCACAGGCTCAAATCCTAGATCCATTTCGGTAGAAGAAATGAAAGAACTTCTGACTTGCGCCTATACGGGAAAAGAAGTAACTTTCTAAGCAAAATTGCATTTTGAATCCCCATAAAGAAATCTCGTACTGTCTGGTACGAGATTTCTATTTTTATATACTTCTTTTGAAAGGGGTACTCTCTGTTATTGTGCGACTAATTCAGCAAGCAAAATTTTGACAACCACTTTCTTTACTTTTTCCGGCATGTTGACAAAACAATTTGGCCGATGGACATCCCAAGGAAAATAAATGGCAAACATCCCCGCCGTAAGCGTATGGTACACTTCATTGTCTAGTTTCTTATAGAAAATGGCATCGCGCTGCGCCAAAAGGTCTTCTGTTACTTCACCAGCTGCAGTAAGCGGCGCCGTACCAATTACTTCCCGCCCAGTAAAAATATACTGAATGTCAATATATTTTTGATGAGCTTCTGGTCGTCTAACCGTTTTTGCCTCTGTTTCGTATTCAGAAACCATGGCATAGATTTTGTCACCGTCAATTTCTTGACGACCTAAAACAACTTGGGAAAAATCAGTATCGAAGAGATACTGCAACCCTTGTTGCAAGGTTTTTGGATAAAAATGAATTTCTTGTGCTACATTCGCCAAAACACCAGTAATCATAGTCTCCACTCCTTGTTTAGTCAATTCATAAAGGTGCCGCCATTAATATTAATTGTTTCTCCAGTAATAAAATCCGACATGGACGATGCTAAAAAGAGCACTGTATCAGCCACATTTTGCGGTGTTCCTAATTTCCCCAGCGGAATTCTAGCAAGAACCTGACTGCGATACTCTTTGGTCCATTGCTGACTCATATCCGTTTCAATCGGCCCAGGGCAAACTCCATTAACATAAATATTATGCTTAGCCATCTCTAAGGCTAAATGCTGTGTCAAATAATTTACACCAGCTTTAGAAGCGCCGTAAGAAGGCGACGCATTGCGATGCGGCGTTTTTGCCGTTGTTGATGATATATTGATAATTTTACCGCTTTGCTGCGCGATCATAACTGGCAGAACCGTTTTACAGCAATATAAAGTCCCGTTTAAATTCACATCCATTACTTGCTGCCATTCGGCAAGATCCATTTCGAGTGTTGGAACCCGCCGATTAATCCCAGCATTATTGACTAAAATGTCGATTCGTCCAAACTGTGTTTGCGCCATACTGGCAATACGTTCCGCTACAGCATAATCAGACACATCGCCTACGGCAACAATACACTTTTGCCCCTTCGCTTCGATTTCCTGTGCCAGCTGCTGTAGCAAAACCGTCTGATTGCCATTGATGACGAGTGATGCGCCTTCCCTTGCTAAAGTAAGGGCGATCGCTCGACCAATTCCCCGTGTAGCTCCTGTTACAATAGCAGCTTTTCCTTGTAAAAACATAATTTACCTACCGCCTTTTCTAAAGCTATCCAGAAAGAAAGAAACTAGGAGATTTTACTAACCTACCTAGTTTCTGTTTCCACTTTTTATTCTTTAACCCACGCTTCTGTGACAGAAACATATTTAATGGCCTGACGGAAATACGTAAAAGTCACGTGAATTCTTTGATCCGGTGTTTGTTTTATGGAAGGATAAGAATACTCGCGATTCAGTTTTTCCCGTGAATTATTCGTCATACAATAGCCATCGCCCACTTCAATATTTTTCTGGTAAGGCCAGGTTTTGCCATGATCTTCCGAAATAGCAATTGTCATGGGCGCGCGCGGCGTTCCCCAAAAAGCTTTCTTTTCATTAGAATTTTCTATCGGAGCGGCTGCCACTGCCGGTTCTGTTACTACGGTTTCCTCATCATCTTCAATCTCATCATATAACGAAGCGCGTCTTTCCGTCGAAGCCTCAGCACTGATATGATTATATACGAGAGCAAGATGACCGTTCGCCAGAACGGTAAACTGAATCGAAGAATTATTATTAGGTAATTCTGTAGCGACAGGCTCGCTCCAAGTCCGGCCATGATCAGCCGAACGGCTGGCATAAATGAAGTCAGCCCAACGGCTTCTAAATAAAGCAAGCAGTGTACCGTCCTGAAGCTTTTCCACATTCATATGGACGCAGCCAGTACTACTTGGTACCACATACTCGGTCCAGGTTTTCCCTTGGTCAGCAGAAATTTTCACCGCACTTGTATCGTAATCGCCAACCCATTTTACCCCAGGTTGTACGTGACAATAAAAAACGGGAATGAGCCATTCGCCATTTTCCAATACTACGATCGGCTGACGAATAAAGGTCCCCGGCGTACCAAATAAAGTTTCAATCGGTCCCCAAGTATAGCCGTTATCTTGCGAGATACGGTAGCGAACAATCGCCGTATCTTGGTTGCCTGACTTCTGCGCCGTATATAACAACCACAATTCGCCATTCGGCGCTGAAAACAAAACAGGGTTCTGCTCTGACCGCCCAGCATCGTCAGAAAGTTTTACAGGCTCAGTCCATACTGATTCGCCTTGATTCAGTCGCGACATATAAATTGAAATATCAGCTATTCCTTCCTGCGTTCCGCCAAACCAGACGCAAAGTAAGTCGCCATTCGGTAAGGGCATAATATTGGACGCATGATTTTGCGGACAATTCGATGGAATATAGGCATCAATCCGATCGCTTGTTTGATCAGGATAAAGTTTCCCGTCTTTATCTTCCACTGTATTCAAAGAAATCACTCCTAACTTCTAAATTATGCTTGAACTTCCTTGGATTCATTCTTGCCGCCGCCAAACAGCTTATCAAGCACCATAACAATGGCTGGCGTAATCAAAGCGATGTACATATTATCAATTCCATAAGGATCGCCCATCATGTACCAGCCACTTGTAGCGACTGCTGCGATTCCCATCCCCAAGTTGGCGCCGCGCGTGCTATTAAAGAACGGCAGATAGAAAGCGAGCATAGCAACTACAGAAATAGACAGACGAATCGCTCTGGTAAAGAAGGACAGTTTTAGAATCTCCGGCACAAAGAATACGAAAATGAGCGGAATAAAACCGATAATAACAGAGATAATTTTGGTAACTTTAAATTCTTTTTCCGGACTTGGTTTATAAATAGGCACATAGAAGTCCTTTACAGCCAAAGAGGCAATCGCCAACGCAACTGTACTTACGGAAACGAAGACAGACGCCACCAGCGAAGTTGCTACAAGACCGGCTAAATACGGGCTCATATACTGCATGAAGATAGGCAGAGCGTAGAGAGCTTTCATATCAGGGAATAAAAATTTAGCAGAAACCCCAATCAACGCCAGTAAAATACCGAGGGGTAAAGAGAAAGCAGCCGCATAGAGAGCTGATTTTCTCGCTTCATTGGCATTTTTACTTGATGAAGTAGCTTGAATAACAAATTGTGTGGAAAAAATTGCGCCCACAGTGCCGATAATCCAGGCAAATATAGTTGTGGCGCCGATTTTCCCATCCCAGGTAAAGTAATAACTCGGCATTTTTTCCATCATCGGGCTAATCCCGCCAGTCATAGTTAAAGCCACACCAAGAATAATGATAATACCGACATATTTAAGGAAGCTGTGTAGAATCGTAACCCAGGCAACGCCTTTCATCCCGCCAAACACAAAGTAGAACGTACTCACTACTGCAATAATCAGCATAGCTGTCGGCAAGTGAACCTTCAGCACCGTCGATAAAGCTGCAGCGCCACTGATATAGTTCCCAACATTCACAAGGAGCAAAGCGTACATCATGATTAAGGAAACCATATATTTCGTGGATTTCCCGTACTTTTGCGCAATAGCGCCGGAAATAGTAATTTCGCCAGAGCCGTAGAGCCGCTTTGCCATAAAGAAAGCATAGAGAAAATAGCCAATGGCCGCGCCAATAACAGACCAAGAAGCAGCCATACCATATTTGAAAGCCGACTCCGCCGTTCCTACCGTAGATTTGGCGCCAATAAATTCGGACATGAGTAAAATACCTACAACGATTGCCGGCATAGACCTAGCTGCCGTCATAAACTGGTCGCTGTCTTTACTGCGAAGTTTCACTGTCAACCATGATGTAAACAAGATATAAGCAACAATCATAGCCACGATAATCGCTGTATCAGCATAACTAAATTCTTTCATGAACACCACTCATTTCTCTATAAATTTTTACTACTGATTTTCTTTGAGCTATCAATGATTTCGTTCATTTTGGAATAATCAGTTTTTTTGCTTCGTAGGAACAGGCAAACCATGCGGCGGTTGCCTGCTGTTTCACTAAAAGAGTTTTTGATAAATTGCCTTGATGGCTTCTTTGTCCAGAGCCTGAGGATGATTATTGAGAAGACGCGTCACTTTAAGCGCTGCTTCAGCCATAAAATCAATATCCTTAGCCGTAATGCCCTTTTTGGCCCAGTTTACCGAAAGCTCTAGATCATGATTTAGTGAATACAAGTTCTCAATCATTTTTTCCGCGGCTTCCCGACTGGACAGACCGGCTACGGGAAGTTCCATGGCTTGTGCAATATCTTTGAACTTTTCTTCCGCTGCATCAATTGTCACTTTCATTACATGCGGCAACAATACCGCGTTAGAAAGACCATGGGGAATCCGATATTTTCCGCCCAAAGGATAAGCCAAAGCATGAACAGCCGTTGTACTCGATGTAGCAATACAAATTCCGGCAAGCATAGCTCCTAACAGCATATCATGGCGGGCTGATACATTGTCGCCATCACGATAAGCGGTGCGCAGACTCCGTGAAATCAACTGAATCGCTTTCAGGGCATAGGTATCACTGAAGGGATTAGCCTTTTTGGAAATATAGCATTCCATGGCATGAGCTAATGCGTCCATTCCTGTTGCCGCGGTGATCGCTTTCGGCAATTTCAGCGTCAAAGTCGGATCAAGAATGACATAGGCCGCCATCATTTTAGGGCTGACAATGCCTACTTTCAACTCATCTTCCGGTACAAGCACAATGGCATTATACGTCACTTCTGACCCAGTTCCAGCGGTGGTAGGAATCATCACTGTGGGAATTCCTTGTTTCGTAATAACCGCGCCTTTTACCAGTTCCGGCAAAGTCACGTCATTGGTTAGCAGCACAGCCACTAGTTTTGCCACATCCATGGAACTACCGCCGCCAATACCAATAATCATTTCACAATCACACGCCCTAGCTGCGGCAACAATTTCCTCAACCTGTTGCACCGTTGGCTCTGGCGGTGTCGTATTAATCATGGCTACTACAGCGCCAGCCGCTTCCATCACTGCTTTCGGTTTATCAATGAGACCAGCATGAAACACGCCCTGATCCGTAATGATCAATACTTTTTTTACAGTTTCTTCTTTGATGATTTCAGCCAGACTTTCCACACTATTCAGCCCTGCCGTAATTTTTCCAGCATTAAACAACGTATATTGCTCTTCAAAATTCATCTGTCTACCCCCCCCTGTTTACTTATACAGTTCAAAAACTTTGCGTAACTCAGCATCAATTTCGGGATTGCAGCAATTCGACGGTTCTCGCGCCGGTCCTACCGGATAACCAAGCAGATTTACTGCCCGCTTTACCACTGAATTGGGGTTCCCCATCTGCATAACATTGCGGAAAGGTCTGATTTTCTTCTGCGCTTCATTGGCCTCGGTAATTTTTCCTTCAGCCCATAATTTATAAATGCTTACCATCAATTCGGGAAATACATTAGAGCATCCCGAAATAGCGCCAGTACCGCCAGCCATTAAAGTCCATAAAATGAGCGAATCGCTTCCGGCTAAAACACTCAGGCGTGGATCCGTGTTCTCAATATACTTTAAGGTGTTGTCAAAATTACCGCTACTATCTTTAATTCCAATAATATTTTGATACTGGGCCAAACGATTTACTGTGGCGGGAGCAATGCTATTGCCCGTACGAGCCGGGATATTATAGAGCAAAATCGGTAAATCTACCGCCTCAGCGACCGTACTAAAGTGACGATATAGATCCTCTTGCGACGCTGCTGTAAAATAAGGCGAGATAATCGAAAGAACATCAACTCCTAAATCTTTAGCAATCTTAGAAAGCGCTACGCTTTCTTTCGTCGTAATGCAGCCTGTTCCCGCATAAACCGGAACACGGCCATTGACTTCTTCTACGGTCACTTTAATAATCTCAATTTTCTCTTCCTGCGATAACGCATAGAATTCACCATTTGTTCCCAAAGCGAAAATCCCGCTGACGCCAGCGCCAATTAAACGATTGATCTGATTTTTCAATTCTTTAGGATTAAATTTTTCATCTTCCGTTAAGGGTGTAAGAATCGGCGTAATAATTCCTTGCGGTTTCAACATATATTTCATCCTTCTTCCTTATTTATCCAAGTTTATGGGCAAACTTCACTTTCGCCATTTGAGATCCTAACACGAGTGCCTCGGTCATACTGCGGCTGTCCGCCACACCCTGACCGGCAATGGCAAAAGCCGTTCCATGATCCACTGAAGTTCTAATACAAGGCAATCCTACCGTTACATTCACGCCTGTTTCAAAACCAAGTACCTTAATGGGTATATGACCCTGGTCGTGATACATAACCACCACAATATCAAAATCTTTTTTGATAGCAGCCTGATAAAACACAGTATCTGGCGGCACAGGTCCCGTAACATCCATTCCCTGACCTCTAGCTGACTCAATCGCTGGCGTGATTTCTAAGATTTCTTCACGGCCAAATAGACCATTTTCACCGGAATGAGGATTGAGCCCGGCAACCGCAATCCGCGGTTTTTCAATTCCAAGCATTTTTACAGCTTCATCAGCAAGCTGAATGACGCGTAAGACTCGTTCTTTTTTCACAAGTTCTGGAACCTTAGAAAAGGCTACGTGAGTTGTTACATGAATCACTTTTAGAGGACCGCCCACAAGCATCATTGAGTAATTCTTTGTATTGGACAAAGCGCCTAAAATTTCAGTATGGCCAGGATAATGATACCCGCCGAGATTTAAGGCTTCTTTATTTAAAGGGGCTGTAACAATAGCATGAATTTCCTCCTGCATAACAGCAGCAACAGCTTTCTCGATATATTCATAGGCAGCCTTTCCTGCTCGACCATCTACCTGAGCAAAAGGCAAATCCGCCGGTAAATTATCAAGATCTACGATGTCAATCACGCCAAAATCCTGGCCGCCTTCTGTGGCCGCCGTAATGCTGCGACATTTTACATCAGAGCCAACAATCTTTACAGCTCGCTCCATTATTTTTTTATCGCCAAATACAACGGGTCTGGCCATGTCATAAAGACTTTTCTCTGCCAAGGCTTTTACAATAATCTCAGGACCGATTCCGGCCGCATCCCCCATGGTAATTCCCAGTATTGGTTTCATTGCATTTCCTCCCTGTACACGTTGTCGTAAAATTGCTTTTTTCGCTGCAACAAGCGAGTCTTGTTTACCAAAGGCTCCCGCTTTCGTTACTACAGGCAGTCCGCTGCAAGGACCGCCGACCAGTCTTCCTAAAGGAATTCCTACGGCAACTTCCTGTAGTATCTCAATCGCTTCGGCCTGTAGGGCCCGACATACATGAATCGCCGTATCGCCCCCAGTAAGCACCATACCCGCTAGCGGCGCCTGAGCTAAATTGGCAGCAATTTCGCCTAAAGCTGCGGCAATCTCTTCACTCACTTGACAACCTGTCATTGCACGTTCTTGTCCAGCTTCAACAGCAGCTTTTACGTCTTCATCAGTAATGGCGCTAGCCAAAACGACGTCTTTATTCTCAGCTAAATACTGTTTGACTTTTTTAGCGCAGTCGGCAATTTCTGCTTTTCTAGCGCGCAAAAGATTTATCACATTTATTTGTATCAAATGAGTATTCTGTGAATTCAATAGACTTTGAATCTGCGTCTGAGTCACTTTACTTACACTACCAGCAATCGTCAAAACTGGACCGGATCGCTCTGAAAGTGCTATAATGCTACTTTTATGCCATTCATAAAAACTAGGCAATTGTTCCGCAAGTCCTGCAGATCCGACCCATAAAACCTGCTGGTATTTTCTCGCTGCACTGGCAATGGACCGCAAATGCTGATCTTGGACAGCATCAAAAACAATCCATTTTTGTCCTGCCGCGAGACAAGTTTCTATGGCTTCACCAATTGCACTAGCACCTTTAATTACGTCAGACAAAGCAACAAAGCCAATGGACCTTTCCGCCTGCAATCGTAAGAGCTCAACAATTCGCGATTCTTTCACCGGACTTTTAGGCGCATGAGCAATTTCCGTTAATTCAATTGGCAGTTGATTCAATAAGTGATAACCGCCTACTGTAATACGATGATTTACGGGAAAAGCGGGAGCAATCACCACAAGTTCCGGCTGAAGAACATCATCGGCTGCCATAATTTCCGCGCCAAGGTTGCCTCGCAAAGTAGAGTCCACTTTTTTATAGATCGTTTGCGCCTGGGCTTGCTGCAAAACGCGACAAGCTGTTTCCACTCTATTGTAGGCTTCCTGTGGCGTAATATCACGGCTGTCAGTATCAATAACGACTACATCGGCATTTTCGTTAAGTTCATTTTGACAGAGATTAATTTTGACAAAACTGCTCATTCCTTGCTTAACAAATTGCACTGCCGTATCGTTTGCTCCGGTTATGTCATCGGCAATTACGCCTATCTTAATCAAAATATCACCTGCTTTCTCCGCACTCATTAACATCTTTTGCAAGAATTATGCCAAAATTCAATATTGATTTTCCGCCATGTCTAACAACAAAGAAAGACGTTCAGGTTGCATTTCGCAACTAGAACGTCTTTCTTTGCAACTCAATTGTTTTCAAAAGCCTTTAGCTTACGCCAAAGTGTCGACCGATGAATTCCTAACCTGGCAGCTGTCCGTTTCACATTATAATTTTCTTCCATTAGCACACGCAGCAACGTATCTTCTTCTAAAACAGCTAAATTATCGCCAGTTATTCCGGAACTCTCACGCTGTTTTCCCGCAAGATCATCCCGTTCATCTTTATAGGCTTCTGCTACATCGGTTTGCGAAATAATCGAACCTTCTGCTAAGAGCATAGCCCGCTCCATTGTATTAGCTAGCTGACGAATATTGCCACGCCACTCACATGACACCAAATAAGCCAATGCTGCTTCTTCGATATCACGAATCGTAGGATTCACTGATTTGAGTTTTTGCAGCATTTGTTTGGCAAGGAGCGGAATATCAGCCGTTCGTTCCCGCAATGCTGGCATACGCAGCCGCAAAATATTCAAACGGTAGTAAAGATCTTCCCGAAATTCTTTTTTCTCAATCAAATCCGGTATGTGACGATTCGTCGCGGCAATGATCCGTACATCAATGGGACAAACGCTTTCACCGCCCAAGCGCATAACCGCTTTTTCTTGCAGTACTCGGAGCAATCTTGATTGCAATGACAAGGGCATTTCGCCGATTTCATCCAAAAAGAGCGTCCCGCCATGAGCTAATTCAAACAAACCTTGGCGCCCACCGCGTTTCGCTCCAGTAAAAGCCCCTTCTTCATAGCCAAACAATTCACTTTCCAACAATGTTTCCGGCAAAGCGGCACAATTAACTGCAACAAACGGTCCCTCTTTGCAGCTACTGCTATTGTGAATTCCTTGGGCCATCATCTCTTTACCTGTGCCAGATTCACCAGTAATCAGCACCGTGGACTGAGTCAAAGCATACTTATACGCCTTGCGCTTTAATTCAGAAAAGACACTAGAGCCGCCAATCATATCCTCCATCTGAATATAGGCCACTAGGCCTTTTTTATGGAGACGCTTGCGAAGATTCTGCTCAATCTGTTGCAGCTGCGTCACATTTTGAAAACTATAAATAGCGCCGATCTTTTCATCTTCCACCGTAATAGCATGATATTTAACCATAAAAGTTTTATCACCAATATGCTGTAAATCGCCATTCTTCTGATCTTTTTTTACGGATGCAAACTGAGGAATCACGTTTTTCAAGGGAAAACCAGTAAGCGCCTGTGAGGAAACTTGAAGTAATTTTTCTGCTGTCGGATTTAAAATCGTAATCTCATCGTTTGTGCTTGTCGCAATAATTCCTTCGGCGGAAGTCGCTACGACAATCCGCAGAAGTTCAGCCTTCTCTCGTTCCTCCCGGCGGACTTTCGCCATAATCCTAGCTTCATTCAACGCTTTAAAAATTGCTTCTTTACCTGATTGAATTAAAATTCCTTGCAGCCCTTCGCGACTAGCAACCTTGGTAGAAATCGCATCACCAATAATCAGCTTGACCCCTTGCTCTTTAGCACGAATAATTTTCTCTTTGGCTTCTTCCTGACTATGCACAGGAAATTCCACAAAGGTACTCCCTAGCAAATCAGCCAAATCCTCCCAGCCATAAATTACATTTTCAAAGCCGGCAATGCCGATTTTCTCCGGATAAGAGCCTGCGCGCTTTAAAGCGCGCAATACATCGGTAATCGTAACTTGGATATACACAGTTGGTATATCCAGCTGACTTTCGATCAACTTGGCTGTACCGCCTCGACTCACAACTACTTCGACGCCTTCGGCTATCGCTTCTTTCACCTGAGAAATAGATTCATGCAAATCTCCCGTAATAATGCGGATTAAATGAACGGAATCGGCAAATTGTTCCATGACTACAGCTTGCGCTAGTTCAGCCAAATCTTCAAATGGAGCTACGAGTAAAATTTTTTCTTTCATTTTCGCTTCCTCTTCATCTTAAAAATCGCACTTGATTCTTCTTGATTTTGATCATAGCACACTATGCTAAAAATCTCTATTTTTATTCTGTCGAGCGAAAGAGGAGAAAGAACATTGCAGCCAGAAGAAGGTAGAAAAATACCAAGGAGGATGATCTATGAAAACAGCCCAGCGCCTTACACAGCTAGGAACCGAAAATGCCTTTGAAGTTCTAAGTGAAGTGCAGCGACTGCAAGCCTCCGGCCAGACCATTCTCAGCTTTGCCATTGGAGAACCTGATTTCGATACACCTGATAATGTAAAACACGCCTGTATTCGCGCGATTTTGGAAAACCATACTCATTACAGTCCGTCAGCTGGACTGCCTGTCTTCCGCGAAGTAATTGCCGCTCATATTGCTAAGAGCCGAAAAATCACCGTAGATAAAGAAGAAGTACTTGTAACCCCTGGCGTCAAACCAATTATTTATCATACTCTCCATGCCTTGATCAACCCTGGTGATGAAGTTTTGTATCCCAATCCCGGTTTTCCCATTTACGAATCAGTCATTCGCTTTCTTGGCGGCGTCCCGATTCCCATTCCACTATTAGAAGAAAAAAACTTTGCCCCCGACTTAGCAAAGCTTACGCAACTCATTACGCCTCGCACTAAAATGATCATTCTTAACAGCCCCCATAATCCCACTGGCGGTGTTCTCACCAAAGAAGATTTAACCGCAATTGCCGATCTGGCTCTCCGCCATAAACTTTGGATTCTCTCTGATGAAATCTACAGCCGTATCATCTATGAAGGAACCTTTCATAGTATCATTTCACTTCCCGGCCTAAAAGAACAAACGATTCTTTTAGATGGCTTTTCCAAGACCTATGCCATGACTGGCTGGCGTCTCGGCTATGGCATCATGCCGCGTCACTTAGTCAATGCTGTAGCCCAACTAATTACGAACTGCGAATCTTGTACCAATACCTTTATTCAACATGCCGGTATGGAAGCGCTAACCGGGTCACAGGATTTTGTCAAAAAAATGGTTGCTGAATTTAAAGTCCGCCGTGATCTAATCGTAAACGGACTCAACCAACTTCCCGGCTTCTCCTGTCAAGTTCCGCTTGGCGCCTTCTACGCCTTCCCCAATGTGACGAAAGCTTGTGAAAATCTAGGATTTTTCGATGCAAAAGAGTTGCAGCAATACCTCTTGCATAAAGCAGGCGTAGCTACTTTGCCGCGAAGCGCTTTTGGACAAAAGAATTCAAACGAAACAGAGGAATATCTCCGGTTTTCCTATGCCACCTCCCAAACAACCATTCGCAAAGGACTTGAAAAACTGTCTAAAGCTTTACACGAAAGAGTCTAAAAATAAAACAAGCGGGCGTTTAACGCACCGCTTGTTTTATTTTGCCAATTTGGCTTGTATCAGAATCGAGCGAAACAGCAATTTCAAATAACCGATTCCAAGGAAAAGATACTTGCACCCGCTGCGGGTTTACCCAAGCAAAGTGTTCTTTGGCAAAATCTCGCTCCTTCTGCGCTGCTTCCTTCGTTACAGACAAAAGATGGCGATCTAAAAACTGAATCGCCCGTTCATCATGAGCAAAGAAATAATCCATAAGCTCATCGCGAAGATTGGCCTGATAGGCCCATTCATCGAGATAGCGCACAGCTAGCAAATCTCGCCGCGCTGCTGGCGTCATTGACGAAGCCATCATTCCCTGCCCTATAGCATAACCAACAGTATTGCTCGCCGTATTCCAACCTGCATAAGCAGTTAAAGCAGGTAGCAACTGATTCTTCTCCAAAGAAAGCATCAGAGCATTATCAGAACCATTGGCAAAGGCAATATCAGCTAAAGCTACCGGTTCCTTTTGTGCAACTCGCTGCTTCACTTCGTCAACAAACGCGCCCTTTTCTTCCGATAAAGCCAGACCGTTTTCCCCATCAGAAGCCTCTCTTGTATGTCCGTCTTCCGGCGTATTTACTAAGAGTGCTAAGTCAGGGTTTTGCGGCTGCGGCAGCACAATCCCGCCAGCAGCAACAACATGTCCGTCAATCGTAGCTCTGGCTGGCTGATCTTCATAAGCCGGAATAGTATTTCCGCCTACGCCTGGCGTATAAATCGTTTGTACGATAGGCAGCTTTCCTTCGCGATCATTGTAAGAACGCGCTACCAGCACCATAGCCAATTGATCGGCTCCCGGAAAAGATTGAAACTGACTGATCGAAAGATCTGTCGTTTTTTGTTTTAATAAACGCCATTCCCGATGCGATTGCGAAAAAGTGGCGCTGTCATCACGACCAACGATTAAGTAATCGATCGTGCCATCTCGCAATAAATCAACTAAATCTTCATTGACCATCATATTTTTTGTACGGCGATCCAGCCAGTCTCTCAGATATTCTGCCGGAACTGACCGAACAAGTTCTTGCAGGGTTTGTCGCTCTGGCCCTGATAGACCTTTGACAACTTCTTTATCTGATAAAGCAGTCAGCTTAAAAATTTGTCTCCCATACGTTTCGTAATAAGAGGGTTCGACACCGCCCAGGCTCACTTTTGGCGAACGCATTATCGTACTAAATACGTACACTCGTATGGCAGGATTCTGCTCTTTCAGTTTTGCGAAACGCTCGACCCTGCTGGCCAGCAGCGAGTAATCTAAATGGTGTACTCTCGAATCAACTAAGCCGCCATAAATCAATGAATCAGCGGCAATGACGGCATAATCAGCCTGCGACCAATTCTCTTCTAACCACTGCCATAATTTATCGGCTTGACCAAGCCTTCCTCTACTAGCTAACCATTCAGCTGGCGGGGTTAACACGGTAAAACCAGCCTTCTCGGCAGTATCAATTACATAATCGCGACAAACAGGACGATCATCAAGTGGAATAAACAGTAAAGCTGCCGCATGCGCAGCAGCCGGAGGGATAACCCATAAGAACATAAATAAGATCGAGATAAAAATCGCCGAAATTTTCATTACTTACTCTCCTTATTACAGTAAAGCCTGGACGATTCTCATAAAGAACCTCCAGGCCGCTCATCAAACAGGTTTTGCCTTTTCTTGTATATACGCTGTAGCTTCACTCAGTTGCGCTTCACTATGCGTAGCAATCGCTACAGAAGCAACGCCTGGAAGCGTTCGGGAAAAATCGATAGCAGTCTGTAGCGAGCTGTTTCCTTCATGGGGTAACGCAAGCAAATAAACGCCTTTACCAGCGCTATTCACATAGCCAAGCATCTCTGCCATGGCCGAATCTTCTCGCTGACTTCCAGCTACATCAATCAGCGGAATGATAAGATCAACTTCCGCAAATTCAGCCGCCTCACGTAAGACTGACAAACTATTGGAGCAAAGCCCAACCGCCTCAATCAAGCCCTTCGCCTTAGCATCACACAAGTAATCCAGCGCACCGCGCCGTTCTTGTAAAGCGGCTAGATTGTCCTCAGTAATTGCAAGCGAAAAAACTTCTATGCAGTCGCGATGTAAGGTTTGACGCGCCTTTTCCACAGCAAGTTTCATCTCTGTATAAGTCTTTACTGCCGCTTTCCCAGCAAGAATCGTCGGGTGAGGATAACCCTGCAAGGCCTCGGAAATCAAATAATAGCTTGTTTCCGCCATATCGATAAAATTCATCCCCTGAGCCAAACCATGACGAATCAACGCAACAGAAAAATCGCCTTCTTCTACCTGACCTGATTCCAGACTATAGCTCAATTCAGAAACAAATAAGCCAGTTCTGCCTAATGGATAGTATCTCACCAGATTCCCCCCCTAAACTAACAAGCTCAGCAAAGCGCAAACAGCCGAATTTAAGCTAGCAGTAAAGTGACAAAGAAATCGCTTAAATACTCAGATTCATTATAGCATACTTTACACAAGATGGCACCTTAGCTATTTTTCTCAGAAACAGTTTTTTTATAACGTAGAAAAAAATAGTAAGCCAGACAAGAAATAACAACAAGCACAAGCAAGCGAAAACTATGTTCTCGATAAGCCATAAGATCATGACCTAGTGTAACTTCAATCCAAGCCGATGGCAGTTTGCCAATCAGCGTAGCAGCGGCGTAATCCCAAAAAGTAATGCTGCTGACAGCGCCAAGAGCTGTAATCAGCCCTGAGGGAATGTAGGGAATACTCCGCGCAATGAGCATAATACGAAAGCCCTTTTTCCCGCTAAATTCATCCACTTTTTTCAAGGCATTGCTGCGTACGATGAGGTTATGGGCATAATCATGAAACAGATAGCGCATCACAGCGAAGCTAATAATAACCCCCACTGATTCGGCCAGCCAAGACAAAATCGTGCCTTCTACCACGCCAAACAGAATACCATTCGCTGCTAAAATAAAAATATTGGGCAATACAGCAACTATGTTAATAAATACAACAAGGAAAAAACTAATGACCATGGCATAGGGGCCGTAAGAGCGGATAAAATCAATCAACCCTACAATATCGCCGCTGACAAGCAAATTTCCAGCCGTAGTAAAAAAATCAGGGTTAAGCTGATAACTCATAACTCCCAGCAGAATAACCACTAACACAACTATAAAACGCAGTGCTGTCTGATTGATTGTTTTCATAGAATATTCTTCTTTCTCCTTCGTTTGATCGAAATGGCCCGCTAACAGGGTTGTTCTTATTATACTTCATATCAATTCGCTTGCCTATCGCATCTGCAAAAGGATTTCATAGTTTCGCGAAATCTGTCTTACATAATTTTGCGTCTCGGGAAAAGGCGGAATCGCCCCATACCTTCGTACCGTCGTCGGACCAGCATTGTAAGCCGCTAAAGCGAACGAAACTGGCTGGTTGGTCCAAGCAAATTGTTGCAGCATTTGCGAAAAATATCGGGCAGATCCCTCGACATTCTCCGCTATATCAAAAGGATCAGCGACCCCAACTGAGGCAGCTGTTGCTGGCATAAGCTGCCCTAGCCCCATAGCCCCGGATCGGGATACCGCATCAGGGCGAAAGGAAGATTCTTTGGCAATCAAAGACGTTAACAGGAGTGGATCCACTTGATGATTTCTTGCAGAGCGGACGATGCAGCGGGCAATATAATCGGCCGCTCCATCACTCGTTCTATTCACTATGCCGATATAACGAGTAATCGATTTCACATAATCCGAATCACTTTGGTTCGGCGCCGCTTCTACGGCCCCAGAAAAAATGAGTAAGCAACAAAGGATAAACGTAAATTTACGAAAAAGAATAAAAACCACAGCCTTTCCCGATAAGTTACCACAAAAGTCCTCAAATCAAGTAAAATTGCGTACAAGGATTTGCACTCTCGCATTGACTCTTCCCTAATTCTTTGTAATAATGTAAAAAAGATAGGGATACGTATTCTAAATACAAACAGCCCCTAGCAGCAGGAGGATATTCCATGACAGAAAAAAAAGTTGCTTTTGGTTTTGGCGACAGCACCATCTCACTTTCACTGCCCCAAGAAAAAATCATTTATGAAATTGAAGGAGCTCCGGCGCCAGCTATTACTGATATTCCCGCCGCCGTTTTAGAAGCCCTTCGCAATCCAGTCGGCACAGCTCCCTTAAAAGAAATTGTAACGAAAACCGATTCGGTCGTTATCATTGTCAGCGATATTACACGCGGCTGGATTAAATCTTATGAATTTTTGCCAACACTTCTCAATGAACTGAATGGCGCCGGCGTCCCTGACAGCCAAATTTCTATTGTCATTGCCCAAGGGACCCATCGTCCTCATACGCCAGAGGAAGATCTGGCCGTCTGCGGCCAAGAAGTATGCAACCGTATCAAAATTTATCAGCATGACTGCCGCAACGAGGCAGAACTCGTTTACAAAGGAACAACCAAACGGGGCACTCCCGTTTACTTCAACAAACGGGTTGCCGAAGCTGATAAGGTCATTCTCACAGGTGGTATTGTCTTCCATCTAATGGGCGGTTTCGGCGGTGGCCGCAAGAGCGTTATGCCTGGCATCAGCGGTGATAAAACGATTCAAGCTAACCATTGCCTCGCCTTGCATCCCGAAATCGGCTTCGGCTCCAACCCAGAATGTCTCTCAGGCAAGCTCGTTGAAAATCCCGTACATGAAGACATGGCTGAAGTTACGTCTATGTTAAATCCGGCGTTTCTACTCAATGCCGTATTTACACCAGATGGCAAATTTGCTCGCTTTTTAGCAGGTCACTGGCTAAAAGCCTGGCAAGAAGGTTGCCAAACAGTAAACCAAATTTACGGCATCCCCATCGAAGAGCAAGCCGATCTAGTCATTGCTTCAGCTGGCGGCTTCCCCAAAGATATTAATCTTTATCAAGGATCTAAAACCATTGATAACGCCTTTATGGCCACAAAACCAGGCGGTGTAATCATTTGCTTCTTAGAATGCCGTGATATTTATGAGCCAGAAGAGTTCAGCGGCTGGTTCCGCTTTGATGATACGCTGACTTTCGAAAAAGCTGTGCGCGATCATTTCACCATTCCTGGCTTTATCGCCTTTAAACTTGCCGATATTGCCAAAAAGAATACCGTGATTCTCGTAACCAAACCAGAAAATGAAGCCTTTATTAAGAAAACAGGCATGATCTTTGCAGCTACAGGCGATGAAGCACTCCGCCTTGCCAAAGAAAAACTAGGTCGCGACGACTATACGATTACCTGCATGACCCACGGCGCTAATACAGCACCGATGCTAACGAATAAAAACCACTAGAAAATTCGGCAATAATTATGCGAATAAAAGC
The DNA here is from genome assembly GCF_056134285.1 of Pelorhabdus sp. sgz311002. Taxonomy (NCBI): domain Bacteria; kingdom Bacillati; phylum Bacillota; class Negativicutes; order Selenomonadales; family Sporomusaceae; genus Pelorhabdus; species Pelorhabdus sp. sgz311002. The sequence goes on from NZ_JBWBCL010000014.1 coordinate 47,351, forward strand.
AGAGAGAGCGAAAGCTCTCTCTTATTTATTGTCTCGCTACTTAGACAGTTTCAGCTTGGCTAAGGCATCAGCCAAAGCGGTATTCACCGGCGCTTCTTGTTTATCTTGCGCCTTTAAAAATTGATGTACTGCCTTTTTATCGACTTTACCGCCAGTTTCTTCCCGCCGTTTTTTAAAGGCTGACAATTTTTCGCGATAACCGCAAGAGCAAACAAATAGCTGGCCCTCCCCTTCGCCGCGAAGCTCTAGTTTTTTATGACAGGTAGGACAACGAGCATTCGTCACTTTGGCAAGCCCTTTGCGATAGCCGCATTCTCGATCCTGACAGACCAGCATCTTGCCTTTTTTCCCTTTTACTTCCAGCAAATACTTGCCGCATTCGGGACATTTTGTCCGCGTCATATTATCATGATGAAACCGAGACTGGCTGTTTTTTATTTCCGTAACCACTTCCATGGCATATTGGCGCATCTCAGCAACAAATTGCCGCTCTGAAAGGGCGCCTTTAGCAATAGCGGCAAGCCGTAATTCCCACTCGGCCGTAAGGGCTGGCGAACGTAATTTTTCTGGCACAAGCGACAATAGCTGACGTCCCTTTTCCGTCAACAAGATCTCTTTACCTTTTTGCTCAAGCAAGAAACCATTAAACAATTTTTCAATAATATCAGCTCGTGTCGCCACGGTTCCCAAGCCGCCCGTTGCACCAATTGTTTGTTTCAACGCTTCGGCCTCGCCTTCCATGAAGCGAACAGGATTTTCCATGGCGGAAAGCAACGCAGCCTCAGTAAATCGAGCTGGCGGTTTCGTCTTGCCTGTCGTAACCGCCAAATGATCTACAGAAAACGAAGCGCCTTCTGTCACACTAGGAAGTTCTTGATCGCTACGTTCATCATCACTTTCCTCCATCTGCTCATGCACTAAGCTAGAACCGTAAATTTCCTTCCAGCCCAAATCTGTCACACGTTTCCCCTTAGCGCTAAAAGCTTCCTGCCCAATCTGTCCATTTAGCGTGGTCTGTTCGTAGCGGTAAGGCCGATAAAACACGGCAAAAAACCGTTTTACTACCAGATCATAAATTTTTCTTTCTTTATCTGACAAATTGCTGAGATTTACATACTGTTCCGTAGGAATAATCGCATGATGATCAGATACTTTACTATCATCAACAACATTCTTATGGATCTTAAGTGGCTGTTTTAACAATTGAAACGCAAATTTCGTATAGGGCCCTACACCAGCAGCTTTCATGCGTTCTGGTAAAGTTTCCACGATATCCGCTGATAAATACCGCGAATCCGTACGGGGATAGGTTAATAGCTTATGACTTTCATAGAGACTCTGCATAAGACTGAGCGTCTCTTTAGCCGAAAAGTCAAACAGGCGATTCGCATCACGCTGCAGTTCTGTTAAGTCATACAACTGCGGCGCTGGCATTTGCTTTTCTTTCTTCTCGATTTTTAGAACTTTTAGAGTTTGGCCGCACAATCCAGTAAAAATATTTTTACATTTTGCTTCATCAAAAATGCGACTGTTTTTCTGCGTTTTTTCGTGCCATTGCCACGAAATTTGGCCAGTTCTAGCCTGTATGCCATAATAAGTTTGCGGCTGAAATGCTGTAATTTCCGCTTCTCGCCGGGCAATCATTGCCAACGTAGGTGTTTGTACGCGCCCGCAAGAAAGCTGCGCATTGAACTTGCAAGTTAACGCCCGGGTCGCATTGATGCCCACAAGCCAATCGGCCTCCGACCGAGCCACGGCTGAAGCATAGAGATTTTCATAGTCTTTGCCAGGGCGGAGTTTCAAAAATCCCTCACGGATCGCCTTATCAGTTACCGAGGAAATCCATAATCGCTTTAGCGGTTTATGCACAGAAGCTTTGGCCAATATCCAGCGTGCTACCAGTTCCCCTTCCCGGCCAGCATCCGTAGCAATAATAACTTCTGTCACATCCTTGCGTAACAGTTGTTCCTTTACCGATTGAAACTGACGAGCGCTTTGGCGGATTACAGTGAGCTTCATTTGCGGCGGCAGCATGGGGAGATCTTCTAGTCGCCACGATTTATATTGATCATTATAGACTTCTGGATCAGCTAAAGTCACAAGATGGCCTAAAGCCCAAGTCACAATGTAACGGTCTCCTTCTAAGTAACCGTTGCCTTTTTTATGGCATTGCAATACTCTGGCTATATCACGACCTACTGAAGGTTTTTCAGCTAATACGACGATTTTACTCATATTCATTCCTCACGTTTACTTAAACTCTTAACTTTTTTATTATAGACTGTTCGCCTGCAAATGAAAATATGCAGCAGGGAATAAGTGCAGCAAAAAGCATAAAAAGGAAAGAGCGGCTTTTGCTTGTCAGGCAAAACCCGCTACTCCATTTTGAAGATACTCTCTATAGCAAAGCCTTGACAGCAGCCACTACTCGTTCGACTGTAAAACCATACTCTGCTAACACCGTCTCAGCCGGAGCCGAGGCGCCAAATGAATCAATCGCAATAATCGACCCTGCGTCGCCAGTATAGCGTTCCCATCCTAAGGAAGACCCCATTTCTACAGCAACACGGGCTTTTACATTAGGCGGTAAAACTTTTTCTTTATATTCCTTCGGCTGCTTGGCAAAAAGATGCCAGGAGGGAAAACTAATAACATTTACAGAGATATTCTCTGCTATCAGTGCGTCGCGCGCGGCCATAGCCAGTTCTACTTCAGAACCGGAAGCCAAAATCAACGCGGCCGGGTTGTCGCATCCCGCCAAAACGTAAGCGCCAGATCGTACGCCCGCTTCCTGCACTGTCGAATCGGCAGGCTGAACTAAAAGATCCTGCCGCGATAACACTAGCGCTGTTGGCGTTTTCTCTGATTCTAGCGCAATCTGCCAAGCAATCCTTGTTTCATTCCCATCAGCCGGACGAATGACATTCAGATTGGGCATCGCCCGAAAAGCGGCAAGCTGTTCCACTGGCTCATGGGTGGGACCGTCTTCCCCGACAGCGATACTGTCATGAGTAAATACATAGGTAGTCGGCAACCCCATTAAAGCAGCGAGACGAACAGCGGGACGCAAATAATCGGAAAAGACAAAGAAGGTCGCTCCGTAGCTTTTTACGCCGCCATGAAGCATCAAACCATTGAGCGCCGCTCCCATGGCAAATTCTCTTACGCCAAACCAAATATTTTTCCCTTCATAAGAGAAAGGTTGGAAGTCGCCGCCGTTCTTAATCATAGTTTTATTGGAACTGGCCAAATCAGCTGACCCGCCGAATAAAGCCGGAATTTTTTTGGCTAAAGCCTGCATCACTTCCCCTGAAGCAGAACGTGTCGCAATCTTCTTGCCTGCTTCATAGTGAGGTAAGAGTTCATCATAGTCTTTCGGCAAGCGACCTTCAATGCGTTCAGAAAGTTCTTCGGCCAGTTCCGGGTAAGCTTCTTTATAGTCCTCAAATAAAGCTTGCCAAGCTTTTTCCTGGGCCGAACCCCGTAATAAAACCTTCTCGCCGAAATGTTCATAAACACTTTTAGGTACAGTAAAGGGCTCATCATAAGTCCAGCCATAGGCATTTTTAGTAAGCGTCGTTTCAGCTTGTCCCAGAGGAGAACCATGCACAGCCGAAGATCCGGCCTTATTCGGAGAGCCAAAACCAATGACTGTATTGATTTCAATTAAAGTTGGTCGAGTCAAATCTTTTTTCGCTGTAGCAATAGCCTGACCGATAGCTGCCAAATCATTGCCATCGCCAACTCGCAGTACCTGCCAACCGTAAGCATCAAACCGTTTTAGACTATCTTCAGAAAAGGACTTGTCTAGTTTCCCGTCAAGGGAAATCTGATTGGAATCATAAAGAACGATCAATCGCCCCAAGGCAAGATGGCCAGCCAAAGAGATCGCCTCAGCGGCTACGCCTTCCATCAGATCGCCGTCGCCGCACAGCGCATAAGTAAAATGATCAACAACAGGGTAATTCTCCCGATTATAAGTAGCAGCCAGATGACGTTCAGCCATTGCCATGCCTACAGCCATAGCAATTCCTTGTCCTAATGGCCCAGTGGTCGCTTCTACGCCTGGCGTATGACCATATTCCGGATGTCCTGGCGTTTTGCTGCCCCATTGACGAAATCTCTTTAATTCTTCCAGGGACAAATCATAGCCTGATAAATGTAGCAAACTATAAAGCAGCATCGAGCCATGCCCCGCCGACAAAATGAAACGATCCCGATTAAACCACTGTGGGTTTTTCGGGTTATGATTCAAGTGATCTGTCCAAAGCTTATAGGCAAAAGCCGCGGCGCCGAGTGGTAAACCAGGATGACCTGAGTTTGCCTGTTCAATGGCATCAATAGAAAGCGTCCGTATCGTTTGAATCGCCAATTCTTCTACAGAAAATTTACTTGTCATAAGTCTCTCCTCCTCCAATGTAAAACAGCTATCTATCATATCGCTAATACTCTATTGAAATTTGCAAGAAAGGATCAAAATCATCGTAAAGACGGATTGAAATCAGTTTATCGGCTGTACTAGACCGCTCATAGACAACAGCGCCAGCCTGAGGCAGACAATTTTTTTTACCAAGTCTGTCAATATAATACTCCAAAGCGCAATGAATTCCATCATCAACAGCTGAACAATAATGAACAAAAGCGCCACCGTGAGCCAGTTGCAAAAAATTGCTATAGAAATTCTGCAGTGTTTCTCGGTCAGTCATTACATTTCCCGTGGCCAGTTGCAACGTAAAGGTCGTTTCATCAAAACAGGCAAAAAGTTTTTCCAAACTTCCTGTACTGAGCGCCTCAGTATACTGCTGCAACACCCCTGTAAAAACTACCTCTTTCTGAGGCAAAAAAGGCTTACGCCAACAATGCTTTCCGATCATCGGCCAATGACTGTAATAAATGCGCAGACTCACATGGGGTCCCGTCTCTGTTTGAGTCATTTCGCGAATTAATAAAACAGGAACAGGCACATCACCGCCGTGCTCTAAGTAAAGAATAAATTCAGCCGACTCCATAACTGTACTATCAGCGGTCGTCTGCGCCCACTCTCGTTTCAGTTCCACAACAGCATTTTCGCCTAAAAGCCAAGCGCGGCAGTGGTCATAGTACTGGCCAATAGCCTCTATACCGCGAATCTCGCCAAAATGAGGATCATAAATCACTGCATTCTCGCCGTCCTGCGCTTGTTGGAAAGCAGCCATAAATTCTGCTTTACCATCGAAAAGCATTTGTAAATAAAATTGTGCAACTTCTAAGCGGACGCGTTTACTAGAAGCCTCTGACATGATTACCCCTCCGGCAGCTTTTTAGCAACAAAATGTAATAGTAGTATTCGTCTTTTAAAGCAAAAAACCTTTCCTGGGCAAAAACAAAAAAAGAAGAAGGCGCAAGACCTTCTTCTTTTTCTATGCAAAGCAACCATCCTTATAGCTTCGTAAAACTTGTTTTTCTAACAAAATGGTAAAGCAGCCTCTTTTCAAAACCAAAAATTCATACGGGAGTTATATCAGATGGAGGATATTACGTTTGAAGCATTTGAAGCATTTGAAGCATTTGAAGCATTTGAAGCATTTGAAGCATTTGAAGCATTTGAAGCATTTGAAGCATTTGAAGCATTTGAAGCATTTGAAGCATTTGAAGCATTTGAAGCATTTGAAGC
>NZ_JBWBCL010000014.1:53092-94035 GCF_056134285.1 Pelorhabdus sp. sgz311002
CATTTGAAGCATTTGAAGCATTTGAAGCATTTGAAGCATTTGAAGCATTTGAAGCATTTGAAGCATTTGAAGCATTTGAAGCATTTGAAGCATTTGAAGCATTTGAAGCATTTGAAGCATTTGAAGCGGGTAAAACAAAAACACAACCCTTTTCGACCTAGCAAACCTCTTGCAAAACCAAGAATCGAAATTCCATGCACTTGCAAATCGGAGAATCTGTAGTCACTATAAGGATGGTGCTTGATTTAATTATAAAGCCTTTCCTATAAAAAAGCAAGAGCCTTAAGAAAAAATTTTTATCTTTTAAAAAACATTCAAAAACAGATTGAAACAATAAGAATTTTTCCTGTAAGCTAAGCAGGATTCGTTTGGAAAAAGAAAGAAATTCCTAATAAAGAATCTTTAAGAATTATAAGGAGGCTTCTTTATGTATGACGTCTGTATCATTGGCGCGGGAGTGATTGGCGCGAATATTGCCCGACTATTATCCCAATACCAACTTCGCATCTGCCTTATTGAAAAAGCCGCTGACGTAAGTTGTGGCTGTTCCAAAGCAAATAGTGGCATTGTTCATGGCGGTTATTCCGACAAACCAGGCACACTAGCTGCCGAGCTGTGCGTAAAAGGAAATCGTCTGTATGCCCAATTGGAATCAGAGCTGCATTTTGGTTATCGCGAAACAGGCTCCTATGTAATTGCTTTAGAAGAGGAAGACATTCCCCGCCTCAAAGCGCTAGAAGCGTCAGGACTGACCAACGGCGTCAATGGCCTTGCGCTACTTTCCGGCGAAGAGGTCTTACAAAGAGAACCCCATCTAAATCCAACCATCAAAGGAGCGCTTTACTGCGCAGAGGCTGGTGTTACTTCTCCTTATGAATTCGTCATTGCCCTAGTCGAAAATGCCATCGCCAATGGCGTTGAGCTGCGCTTAAACGCCCTTGTTACCGCCTTAGCACGTCAGCAAGATGGCTTTGAAATAACGATTAATGAAACCGAAAAGCTTAGGGCTCGTTATGTGATAAACGCAGCAGGCGCTGGCAGCGACGCCATTTCGGCCTTGCTAGGCATCACTGGCTTTAAGATCCATCCCCGGCGCGGCCAATATGTTCTCTTAAACAAAAATCAAAATCATCTTGTCTCATCAGTGATTTTTCAAGTTCCCAGTAAATTAGGCAAAGGCATTCTCGTAACCCCCACTTATCATGGCAATATCATGGTCGGCCCTAACGCGGAAGAAATTGACGACAAAGATGATGTAAGCACTGATGAAGCTACCTTAGCTTTTATTGCAGCAACGGCGAGAAAATCCTTGCCCACACTAGACTTCAAACAATCACTTACTTCTTTCGCTGGTAATCGTCCCGTCTGTAATGACGGCGGTTGGACCATTGAAGCGACAGAAATCCCCGGCTATATTCATCTAATCGGCATCGATTCGCCGGGGCTTACAGCTTCACCAGCGATTGCCCTGAAGGTACGCGGCATTTTAGCCTCTATTGGTCTTGCCCTCAAGGAAAATCCGGATTTTAATCCTTATCGCGAAGCAATTATTCATAAAAAGCCAGCCGATTTTGCTGGTAAAATTGATGGCGACTCGCCAGAATTAAATATTATCTGCCGTTGCGAAACGATTACTGAGGCAGAAATTATCGACAGCCTCCACCGCGGGATTCCTGTCACAGCGGTCGATGCTGTAAAACGCCGGACCCGAGCTGGTATGGGGCAATGTCAAGGAGCGTTTTGCCGTCCTCGCGTGAAAGCCCTGCTGGCTAGAGAGCTAGGTATTCCACTAGAAAACGTACCGGAAAATCTTTCTTCAACTCCGCCGGAAGTACGGGCCAAGCGTCTTGCTTTACTTAAATTATAAAAATTATCGACTTAAAAAATATGTGCCGCTGCAAATAAGGGTAATGCCAATAAACCGATGTAACGTAAAAGGCTCCTGAAAAATCAAACAGCCTACAGCTAAAGCAAAAATATAATTCAATGATGTAAGCGGCACCACGACACCGAGGTCGCCGCTTTTTAATATGTAAATCCACAACAACAAATCACAGGCGCTAATAATCACACCGAACATAATTAAAGGGTTTTGAATTACTTGCAAAATCAAAAGCCATATTTCATAAGGCGAATGAGGATCGATCAGATTCTTTGATCCAAACTTAATAAGAATCTCGCCTGCCGTATTAACACCACACCATAGTAAAATAAGAGTTAGTAGTCGCTTCATAATGCTCACCGCTTTTCTTGATGTTTTTTTTGCCATTCTTCCAAAACTTTGCGATCTGATTCAAAAGAATCGGCCACAAGCTCAAGCAGCTTACGCATCCACTTGTTTTTCGGATATACGGCATGCTTCGTAAAGGTAAACTCGGCGCCAAGTTCTGCTTTAATTTCAGGACTTGTCCAGCCAAAAACCACATATTTCTTACCTGTCTGCCTAGCATATTCAAGAAAATCGAACCAGCTAACAAAATAGAGATTGCAGTCACGATAAGCTGGATAAAGGGCGCCCATATATTTATCAACGAGACAATCACCCTGCTCATAAGCAAGAAAATAGCCAACGAGTTGCTCCTTCTGCCAGTACGTAAAAACAACTCCACCGGACCGACTGTCCTGAAATGCCGCGGTAAAAAACTCGCGTGACAATAAATCAAAATGAATTTCACTAGCATCATAGACTGCTTTATAAAGAAGATATAAGAGGTCTAGATTTTGTTTATCTTGAAAAAATGAATCACCTGTCCGGAACAGCCGCAATGTAACTTCACTGCGACTTTTTAATTTGCGGCGAAAATTTTTGCGACGATTTTTCGAAAATCGCTCTAAAAACTCCGCTTCGGAAGCAAAATCTATGGGAACATAGGCAGCAGCCTGGCCTTCTAGCAAAACAAAACCAGCCTTTACCAAAGTATCACAGATGGCCTGTGCCGCTTTTCTTTCTGCGTCATTAAAAAAAGGGGCATCGGCAGCTAAATCTTTAGCAATTAAATAACTGGCGCCAGTCCGATCCATAGTTTGCTGCAAAACACCGGCAAGTTCCTCCAGTGCAAAACCCGCCGGAAACAGACAAAATTCCGAGACAGTTGTACCAATAAACAAAGTATTCGGCTGCAACAGTGATTGACGCAGTCGCTGTGGCAAGAGAAAGCTTACAGCCTGAACTTTTCGCTGTAGGCTTTCATCAGCCGTAAGCAGTAAGTCAAATCGAGTTGTAAAAGCAGGCAGCTTCCGCTCCCCCAGAGAAATCGCTTCTGGAGTAAAGCCCTCTGGCGGATTATCTTGAAAAGCAGTAATTAGCGAGTTCGGTTCCATTTGAAACAAAAAATTTTTATCATCCATCCTACTATCTCCTCATTCATTCCCACCGGCTGTATCACCGTCGGCTCCATTCGCTAACAGAGACAAAAGGATCGTATTGACCTTTTCCTGCTTTTGCCAACTAGCTGTCAAGGAAAGCTTGTCGCAGGGATTAGGATGATCCCAATCGGCCAACAAGTGTTTTAAAAAATATCCCTGATAATTGCAAGGAAAACTGGCCTCGCCGGTTATATCAGCTCCAATATAAGAAAAAGACGAACCGACTGCTTCGATAAGATAGACTACATCAGTCAGTGTCAAAATACCGTTATCCCAATCTCCTGGTGACTCCTGCGCGTTTATGACATCCTTATCAAGACTGAGATATAAAGGCATTTCTTCCTTAAGGCTCGGCTCCAACAAGGTCATAATTTCCTGGTAATAATATTTTTTTCCCTTGCCGATCTCAGCTGGAATAAACAATAACTTACCAGATTGTTGTAAGCTATGCAAACTTAGCGCACGACGCAACCAGCCATATGTTTCGGTAGCTCCTACATGGACCACCTGCCGACATAAAGGCAGCTTCACGGCATGATACAGCCAATTACCGCAAGCATAACGCGGCAAAGCATAGGAACAGTCTGGATGATTGTCAAATACAAGTAAAGCAAAAGGATCTGTTAGTTTCTCCAGCGTAGCTAATGTTAAATGATGAAAATCACCAGACCCTAAAAAACGGCAGAATCCTGCCGGTGAAGCCTCTTGTAAAAGTTTAGCCTGAAAACGACGAATCGCTTCCTGGTCAGCCCAATACTGTAAGCTTGCCTGCAGGTCCCGCAAATAAATCCGTTTTATATCACGACGGAAAAAATCTAGGCTTCCATCCGTGTCAAGAATAATCGGTTCAAGCACAAGGCGCCTCCTTCGCTACAGCTAAAAAGCAAAGTTTCCGGCTTTAAATACAGGAATCTCTGTCCCGTCGGCTTGAATTCCTGTAATCGTCAGATCAGCCGTACCAATCATAAAATCCTCATGAATCAAAGAATCATTTACCCCAGCAGCAGCAAGCTCTGCTCTGGTCTTCGTTTCGCCTTCAGACAGACAAACAGGATAGGCTTTGCCGATGGCCAAATGACAGGATGCATTTTCATCAAAGAGTGTATTATAAAATAAGAGATTCATATTAGAAATTGGCGAATCATAAGGTACCAAAGCAACTTCGCCTAAATAAGAAGCCCCGTCATCGGTAGCTATCAAATTTTGCAAAACTTTTTCACCGACGCGTGCTGCAGCTTCTACAATTTTACCGTTTTTAAAGACGAAATAAAAGTCCTCAATTAAATTTCCATTATAGTTAAGCGGACGGGAACTGACAACTTTACCGTTCACACTGTCTCGCTTTGGCAAAGTAAAAACTTCTTCCGTCGGCATATTCGCCATAAATTCAAGCCCGGAAGGCGTCAGTTCAGAACCGCCAAGCCACAAATGATGTGCGGGAAGTTCAATCGTTACATCAGTTCCTAATGAATTTGTGTAGTGCAAAAACTGAAATTGGTGCTCATTCAAAAAGGACAGACGTTTTTTTAGCTGTTTCTTATGGTGATCCCAGGCGGCTACAGGGTCAGCGCAATCAATTCGTACACTTTTGGCAATCGCTTGCCACAGCTTTTCTACCGCTGTCGCTTCCGTATCCTCTGGAAAAACCTTTCGAGCCCAACTAACCGTAGGCACTGATACGACAGTCCAGGTATTGCGATTATTCATCATATTTTCCCGATATTCTCTGAGCGCCTCACTGCTTGTTTTTTGGGCCAAAGCGAGCCGCTTCGGCTCCACATCTTTTAATAAAGTTGGATCATTGGCGGCAATGCTGATAAAAGCGGCCCCCTGCTTCATATAAGACAGATAAAAATCCTGCTGCCACTGGGGAAACTCAGAAAAAATGACTTCCGGCCCTTGTTCGTAACGGATTTTCGCAAACAATTCATCTTTCCAGTTCATTACCACATCTCTGGCCCCAATAGCAAAAGCTTCCTGAGCAATCAGCCTAGCAAAAGACGCACATTCAATGGGTGTGGTAATAACGACGGTTTGATTCTTTTGCAAATTCACTCCAGCTTGTACAATCAGCTGGGCGTAGCGCTGTAAATAAATTTCGTTCATGTATACCCCTCCTTGTTCTACCAGTAAAAAAGCAAGACAGATTCCGGCGATCCAGAAACTGTCTTGTCAAATTTGAAGCAAGCGACTTTTTAATTCAATAGTTCAATCTCTACCCATTCCTGACCATATAAGCCGCTCTTCACTTCACTAATATGCACAATTCCGTCCGCTTTTAATAAAGTACTAATTAATCCCGGCTTGCCATCAATTGGCTCTGCCCAATAATCACCGCCGCGCCGCACAAGGCGAACACGAATAAAATCATCACGTCCCATGACCGAAGCAACACTGCGTGTCAGACGCGCTAAAATACGATGTACCGCTTCTGGTGGCTTTTGTCCGAGTAACAAAGCTGCGGCTGGCTTGACTAAAGCATTACAAACCGTCATAGCTGCTACAGGCTGACCCGGCAGAGCAAATACGGGAATGCGACCAATCATGGCAAAAATAGTAAGCTTACCAGGATTTACGGCAATTTCCTTAAGCAAAACGCCCTGCGTATCAAAACGTTGCAAAACCTCTAGCGTTTTCTCCCGCGCGCCAGCAGAACTTCCACCGGAAATTAGAATCATGTCACTATTCATGAGCGCTTTTTCCATAGCTCGATAGAGGGTTTCAGATTCATCTGGTACAATGCCGCACCGCTCAACCTGACAGCCCACCTGCTCCAACACAGCTCCTAATGCATAGGAATTGACATCGCGAATCTGTCCCTCACCGACAGTTCCACCCACATCGACGACTTCATCCCCTGTTGATAAAATAGCTGCCCGCGTTCTTTTATTGACCTTCACTGAACTATAGCCGCAAGCGGCCAAAGCGCCAATAAGCTGGGGTGATAGAACCTCGCCTCGCTTGGCCACAAGAACATCCTGCTTAAAATCCTCGCCGCGCAAAATCACATTTTCCTGCGCGGTTACCGGATATGGTACTAACAATCGATCCTCTACCACGCTACTGCTTGTAGGTAGCATCAGTACCGCATCAGCTCCTGGCGGCAACATGCCGCCAGTCGGAATAAGGGCTGCTTCGCCTGGCTGCAAAACAAAACCTGCGGCCTCTCCCATTCGAACCGCCCCGATAATTCTTAAGGAAACAGGCTGTTCCAAAGATGCATCTTTTACATCAGAACTATGTATGGCAAAACCGTCAATGGCAGCACGGTCAAAGGGCGGCAAGTCTTCTTTAGCAACCATATCAACAGCGGCAATCCGTCCTAGTACTGTTGCTAAAGCCACTTCTTCTACTTCAGGCTCCAAATGGGCCAGTGATTGCAATATCACTTTGAGAGCTTCCTCTAAAGCCACTCCATGATCAGGCTTCATGCTACTCCTCCTTTACCGTCTTCTAGCTACTTGTCTTATAAAGATCAATTCAACATCAGTCAGTCTATTTCCTGCGAAAAAAAGAAGCCGCCGCGCTTTCTCCATAAAGCTCCGGCAGCATAACAAATCAGTTTTTTTCCTGTTCTGTAACTTGATCCAAGTCAATATGACAATAACCGCTAGGATTTTTCTTCAAATAGTCTTGATGATACTCTTCTGCTGGATAAAAAGAGCGTAGCGGCTTTACTTCGACCACGATGGGTCTTGCATACTCAATCTGCTTCTTCTGCAAGAACTGTTCAATCACAGCTTGTTCATCAGGATCATTATAATAAATCCCCGTCCGATACTGAGTTCCCACATCATTGCCTTGACGATTTTTTACTGTCGGATCAATAATGCGAAAAAAAGCTTCCAGCAGTTGATCCAAAGGCAGCTTTTTTTCATCATAGACAACTTCACAGATTTCAGCATGGCCTGTAGTTCCCGTACAAACAGCCTCATAGCTAGGATTTGGTATTACCCCTTGACCATAGCCGACAGTAGTATCAACTACTTTGGCAAACTGTTGAAAATAGGCTTCTACGCCCCAAAAGCAACCACCAGCAAGCCAAATTTTCTTCATATGAGTTCCCTCCTCGCCTGTACTTACCAATTAAACAATTTGCGTTTATAATTCATATTAACTATCCATAAATATGAATTATCTTTTTTGTAAATATAACACGAAATATTTCTGGCGTCAAACTGGAGGAAATATACAAGCTAAAATAATGAAACTTAAAACAACGTTAAGGACCCCAAACAAAGCGGAACAAGATACGGTGCTAAAAGCGTCGTAATTAATCCCATGAAAATCATGGTAAGACTAGCCATAGCGCCTTGTAGCGAACCGCCTTCATGGGCTTTTGAAGTACCTGTGCCGTGAGCAGCAGCGCCAAGCATCATCCCCTTCGTTACGGGATTTTCAATCCGAGCTAGCTTAAATAAGGGCGGTGCAAGAAGAATCCCAATAATCCCCGTAAGAATAACAAATACAGCTGTGATTGCCGGATTACCGCCAACAGCCTCGGAAACATTAATCGCCATGGGTGTTGTAATCGACCGCGGTGCTAGACTCTCTAAGAGTTGACTGCTTAGCCCAAAATGACCAGCGACCAAAATTGATGAGATAATCGCAGCAACAGCGCCGCCTGTTACGCCAAGCAAGAGTTCTTTTAAATAGGCTTTCACCACGCGTTTGTATTTATACAGCGGAACAGCTAGCGCAATCGTTGCTGGCTGCAGCATCAAGGTAAGCCATTGGCCGCCTTGGTTATACTTTTCATAAGGGATTTGAAATAGCAGTAACGCACTAATCAATAACAGCGGACATACAATTAATGGTGACAAAAAAGTAGTGCCTGTCACTTGATAGAGTCGTTTTGATAAGCCATAAATCAAAAGAGTCGCTAAAATACTAGATAGAACGTACATATTGCCTCCTTCTGCGCCGATACTTCAAGGCGCCTTCTGTCAGCAAACCGACAGAAAGTAAAACAATTGCTGTACTCGCAATAATTGCTATTAGTAAATAAGATGCTTGGTTAAGTAATAAAGTTTGGAACCGGACAACCCCGATGGCGGAAGGAATAAAAAATAGTAGTAATTCAGAAATTAAGATGCCAGCGCCAAGCTCTACCCAATGAATCGGAATAATCTTGTATTCCAACAAGATATATAAAATCGCCAGACCCCAAATGTTTCCTGGGATCGCCAGAGGAATAATCTGAGATAGTCCATTTCCCAGCCAGCTGAGTCCGCATAATAGGATAACCTGCAGCAACATTTTGGCAAAGTTCATGTGCCGTCACTCCTTTATATTCGTTCTTTTGCTTTAACAGGTTGAACCTATTGTATACCTACTGGCAGGATAACAAAAATACATGTTGTATATAATAGCTATTACTTAAAGTTATAATATTTTTTAAAAAAAACGTAGTCACAAGGAGTTTTTATGGACCTGATTCATCTGATTTACTTTGTCGAAGTAGCCAGAAAAAAAAGTTTTACCCAAGCAGCCAAATCACTGCACGTAAGTCAACCAGCCATCAGTAAAGTGATCAAAACTCTGGAAGGCGAACTTGATACCACCTTATTGGAACGAACGGGTCGTGAAATTCTATTGACAGATACAGGCGAAGCCATCTTCGAACGAGCACAATCCATTTTAGCCGAAATGACTAATTTACGCTCAGAGCTTGCTGATATTACTGGCCTAAAACGAGGAAAACTCACCTTTGGACTCCCCCCTATGATCGGCGCCCGCTTTTTTCCGCAAATTATCAGCCGCTTTAAACAATCTTATAGTGAAATAGACATACAAATTATGGAGGCTGGTTCAAAAGAGGTAGAATCAGCGATTCAAACAGGCCTCGTAGAATTAGGTGTCGTAGCCCTACCGCTACAAGGACTTCATTTTGAAATTTTTTCGTTGCTTGATGAGCCGCTTCGCGTAGTCTTACCGCCCAGTCATGAATTAGCACAAAACAGCGAGATTCCCTTAGCTGCTTTGCATCAAGAATCATTTATTCTCTATCGTGATGATTTTTCCTTAAACGACTTAATTTTGCAAGAATGCCATAAAGCAGGCTTCGAACCCAAAATTGCCCTGCAAAGCTCGCAATGGGATTTTATTGCCGAAATGGTTTCGGCAAATCTAGGCATTGCGCTACTGCCCCACACTATTTGTCGGGAACTAGATCCGAAACGCTTTGCCATTGCCCGCCTAGGCCAGACAGTCATCCCCTGGCACCTTGCTATGATTTGGAAGCAAGGAAAATATCTATCCTTTGCCGCCAGACAATGGCTTACGGTAACTAAAAATTACTTTGCCAATGATTTAAAAAAACAGACACCCCTCCAGTACTAAGTTGGAAGCGATGTCTATGGGAATCAATACTATAAAAGAGTATTAAGTACTATTGTAATTTAGGTCGAACAAACTGGGTAGGAATAGCCTGCAGCGGGTCCTCTGGCCAATAATGCTTCGGATAACGACCTTGCAGATCTTTTTTAACAGCAAAATAAGTATTCCGCCAAAAATTAGCCAAATCACTTGTAACTTGTACTGGTCGCTGCGCTGGCGACAATAGGTGGAATGTCAAAGGAACTTTGCCGCCCAGAAGCCGTGGCGTATCAGTCAAACCAAAGAGTTCCTGCAGTTTTACCGCTAACCTGGGACAAGCGGGGTCATCGTAATGAATAAACACCTTGCGGCCACTTGGTACAAGAAACTGTTCCGGCGCATAGGTCTCCAATAACTGTCGCTGCGGCCAAGATAGCAGGCCTTCTAGCAGCGGCAGCAGTGGAATCTGATCGAGATCTGCCTGTCCACGAATGGTTCCGCAATAAGGCAGTAGCCAAGTTTCAACGGTCGCCAGCAAAGCCGGTTCGGAATAATCGGGCCAATCTTGCGGTGAATGATAATGCATAAACTCCATTCTCTGACAAAAGCGCTGCGCTGCTTTTGTCCAAGGAAGTAAGAGCTCTCCTTGCTGCAACAATTCTACCAATAGCGGTAGTAACACTTCATTTGCAGGTAGCGGCGCTGCCTGCTCCTGTAAAACTAGAGCCCCCAACCGCCGCTGCCGCCGTGTCTGAAGCACCTTGGCTGCTTTATTCCAAAGCACCTTTTCCGTTGTTTCAATAGCTTCACTACAGCATTGTTCTAATTCTGCCTCACTTAATGGTGCAGCCAGCAAAATCGAACTATCGGCTCCCTGCAATTCAAGTTCAGCAATCGCCAAATAGGCAGAATCAGCAATCGCTCCAGTAGAAGCTCCGTGACGCCAAGTTGCGCCGCTTCCTCGTCGCAGCAAATAACGTCCATTACTGCGTTGCTGCGCAATCCGATCCGGATAGGCCCACGCTAAAAGCAAGCCTGCTGCCGCCACTAGCTTCTGAGGTCTCACGGGTCCAACAAGTTGAAATACTTTCTGCAAATACTCGGCTTCCCGCGCAAGCAGCCGCAGTTCCACTTGTTGGTTTGCTTGAAATAATTCTTCTAAGAGAACACGGATATCGGCTTCCCGACTGGTTCTTTTTTGCTGCCTGGCTTGCAAAAATGCTGCTAAGTAACAAGCTTCCCTGCCAAGCTGCCAAGCAGCCGCTGCTAAAATCATATGAGATAAGCGCGGATGAATCCCAGCAGCGGCCATAGCGCGGCCATGCTCTGTCACTGTGCCCGTTTCATCCACAGCGCCAAGCAATTGCAGTAAATCCCATCCTTGCGCCAAAGCAGCGCTAGGCGGCGCATCTAGCCAGGCAAGCGAATACGCGTCTTTCGTGCCCCAAAGTGACAGCTCTAACACCAAGAAAGCAAGATCAGCTTCCAAAATTTCCGGTTTCCCCTGTAGAGCAAAGTGTTGCTCTTGTGTCTGCGTCCACAAACGATAGCAAATCCCCGGCTCAGTTCGGCCAGCTCGACCGCGGCGTTGGTCGGCTGACGCTAGCGAAACAGGAATTGTGTCTAAATAAGTTAAAGCTCGTCGCGGCGAAAACCGCGGTACTCGCATCAGCCCAGAGTCAATAACAATGCGGACCCCTTCCACAGTAAGACTTGTTTCGGCAATGGCTGTTGCTAAAATAATTCGCCGCTTGCTTTGCGGTCGCAGTATCGCTGCTTGCTCCGTCTGACTTAAGGAACCATGCAACTCCAAAACAACAAAAGTATCCTCGCTTGCCCGTATCAAAGCAGCCGCTTGACGTATTTCTTTGCGTCCTGGCAGAAACACGAGTAAATCACCGCTCTCTTCTGCCAAAGCTTGCCTCGTAACGACGCAAAGCGCCTGAAGCCAGTTTTCAGTTGGTCTATCTAAATATATCGTTGTAACCGGAAAAGAGCGGCCTTCACTAATCACGACTGGGCAGGAACCAAGCAAAGAAGCAACAGGCTGAGCTATTAAGGTTGCCGACATTACCAGAATTTTCAAGTCAGGCCGTAGTATAGCCTGACTTTCTAAGCATAAAGCCAATCCTAAATCGGCCTGTAGGCCCCGTTCATGAAATTCATCAAAAATAACAATATCCCATTCGCTTAAAGCCGGATCAGCTTGCAGCATGGGGATTAAGAGGCCTTCCGTAATCACTAGAAGGCGCGTTTTAGCACTCGTCTTACTGGCTCGGCGCATACGATAGCCCACGGTTTGCCCTACAGCTTCGCCAAGCAAGCCAGCCATATATTCGGCCGTACTTTGCGCCGCAATACGCCGCGGTTCTAGCACTAAAATCCGCATCTCTTTTGTAGCAGCTGCTAGAAGCGCTAAGGGAACTCGCGTTGTTTTACCAGCGCCAGGCGGAGCAATGAGTACGGCATTACTCTTCTGCAAAACTGCCGTTAATTCATCAAGCACCGCCTCAACTGGTAAGACAGTTTTCCCCTCACCTTGTTTCAATGTCTTTCACCCGCCGTAAAAAAGCTTCAATTTTCCCGGTCGACCCTTCTATTTCAAAATCATTGATCCATTGCCCGCCCTTTTCAAAACGAGTTTCCACCAAAGTCGCCTGAACACCACCAGCTTCGGCAAGACGAAGCACCTTCTCTTCTGCTAAAAAAGTCTTTAATGCAATGGAACTATGAATCTCTGCTTTATCCATAAACTACTCCTTTTATCCAAACCAATTAGATTAATTTGCTAAAAATCCCTATAGAAGCAAAGATAACCGTCTGTTATTCGCTACAGACGGTTATCTCACTTGTATCATCTTTCATCTTATACACGCTTTTAGCCAACTAGGACACAGTTAGGCTAAGATCGAAAAAGCATTTTGCTGTTGCTGCCACTGCTTCGGCAACATCATCATATTCACATACATTTTCAGATTGGACTGTTGAAACAAACTATAGGCGTTAGCTACATCAGAATCGCCCATCGAAGAAGCCGAACTTTGCTGATTTGCCGCCATTTGCGCCGAATTATCAGCACTCCTATGTAAAGAATTAATCATAGTTCCAGCATAAGCGCGAGAAGAACTAAGCTGACTAAGCCCTTTATCCAATGCGGCAATGGCATCATTTGCGCCGCTTTGTGTCGATACATCTACGCTTTGAATACCCAGTGCAGCCGTTGACGCATCGCTCAGCGAATAGGTCTGGTTTTGTCCGGCATTGGCGCCAGTTTGAGCAACTCTTTCACTCATACCATTGTTGGTATAAATCGTATTATACTGAGTTTGACCAGCATTCATATCCACTTGGGCACTTAACTGCCCCATTTCCTGCTGAATCATGGAACGATCTTCATCTGTTAAAGTGCCATTGGCAGCTTGCACAGACAATTGGCGCATTCTTTGCATTACGTCACTGGAATTGCCCATAGAGCCTTCTGCCGTATTCAGCAAATCAGCAGAGCCTTGACTATTAGCAACTCCCTGTGAATACCCGCTGATTTGTCCTGCCATTTTTGATAAAATCGCAAGTACAGCTGGATTATCGGCTGCCTGATTCACCTTTTTTCCTGTTGCAACCTGTTGCGCCGCTTTCTGGCTTGCTATCTGATATTGATTTGAATAAGAATAGGAGGATATATTGGAAGGAATTCGCATGATACTCACCGCCTATTATATAATGTTACTTTAAGAATAAAGGTTCTTTGTTAACCTGAAAATAGTTCAAAAGTCCTATTTATACCCCACTTGCTGTAAAGGCCTGGCTGACAATTGCTTGCGCTTCAGCCTGAATTGCTTCTAAATGATGTGGACCACAAAAGCTTTCGGCGTAAATCTTATAAATGTCTTCCGTACCTGATGGTCTAGCGGCAAACCAGCCGTTCGCTGTGCAGACCTTCAAGCCACCAATGGCCGCTTGATTGGCTGGCGCTTTCGTGAGTTTCGCTGTAATCACTTCGCCTGCCAAAGTATCTGCTGTAACTGCTGTTTCGGAAAGATTGGTCAGCACGTCTTTTTGCTTACTATTAGCCGGAGCTTCCATACGAGCGTAACAAGGAGAGCCAAATTTTCCCGTCAGCGCTTCATAATGTTTAGCCGGATCACAGCCTGTTTTCGCAATCATTTCTGCTGCTAAGAGGCATAAAATAATTCCATCCTTATCAGTCGTCCATACGGTACCGTCTTTACGTAAAAAAGATGCTCCGGCACTTTCTTCGCCGCCAAAACCAAAGCTGCCATCAAGCAAACCCGGCACAAACCATTTAAAGCCTACCGGCACTTCCGCTAAGGGCCGTCCCAAGCTCGTAGCTACACGGTCAATCATCGACGAGCTTACAAGGGTTTTGCCGACAGCCGCCGTCTTCGACCAAAGTGGCCGATTCTGAAATAAATAAGAAATCGCCACTGCCAAATAGTGATTCGGATTTAAGAGTCCGGCACTTTTAGTCACAATGCCATGTCGGTCAAAATCGGGATCGTTGCCAAAAGCAATATCGTACTTATCTTTTAATTCAATCAACCCAGCCATCGCATAGGGAGAAGAACAGTCCATCCTAACTTTACCATCAGAATCGATATTCATAAAGCTAAAAGTCGGATCAGCAAAACCGTTTCGCACCGTAATATCTAAGCCATAGCGGCTGGCAATTGGTTGCCAATAGCCCAGACCAGCGCCCCCCAAAGCATCGGCAGCAATTTTCAGTCCGGAGCCAGCAATCGCTTTCATATCAATGATCTGGTCAAGATCTTCGACATAAGGTGTAATAAAATCGTATTCTTCCATATGGTCGGCCTTACGAGCCATAGCATAGGGTAGCCGTTTTACTGCTGCATTTTTTTCTTTCAGCAAATCATTGGCATAAGCAGCAATCCACTTCGTAGCCGCCGTATCGGCAGGTCCTCCATGGGGCGGATTGTATTTAATGCCGCCATTATCTGGCGGATTATGGGAAGGCGTAATAACAATCCCATCAGCTAAACCAGTTTTTCTTCCTTTATTATAGGTTAAAATGGCGTGCGAAATACTCGGAGTCGGTGTATAGTTCCCATCCTTCGAAAGACGCGTCGCCACACCATTCGCTGCTAATACTTCTATGGCGGAAATAAAGGCAGGCTCCGACAAAGCATGCGTATCGAAACCAATAAACAAAGGGCCGTCAATGCCCTGTCTTTGGCGATAGCAGCAAATCGCCTGAGTAATAGCATGAATATGATCTTCATTAAAGGTGTAATTGAGGGAATTGCCACGGTGACCAGAAGTACCGAATACAACGCTTTGTTCTGGCTGAGAGCCATCTACCTTGTTGACATAGTAAGCACTAATAAGCCGAGGGATATGAACAAGTTGTTCTGGTAAAACTTTTTTTCCTGCTAAGGGATGAATTGACATAGTAACAACACCTCCTAAAACCTTTATTACAAAATTCGCTAAAGTTTCACTTTTTCCCTGTATTCTTAAGAATTTTTATAGCCCCGGGGCTTGCCATCAATATCATCATAAGCCTCGCGGCACTGGGGAAAGCGATTACAGCCCCAAAAAGAGCCGTTTTTTCCCTGACGAAGTTGCAAACTACCTTGTTTACAGCGAGGGCAAGGATAAAGAGGCTTTTGCGGCTGACCATCAGCATCATCATAAGTCGCCCGGCAAGCAGGATAACGCGAACAGCCCCAAAAGACACCATTTTTTCCTTGTCGTTGTTGAAGCACCCCTTGACCACAAACTGGACAAGGATGAGCACCAGCAAGAGGGGGCGAAACTTTAACTGCTTTTTGACACAACAACGTCATGAACTGTGACTGTTTTTGTAAAAAGTCGCCAAGGGTGCCTTCCCCTTGGGACATTTGCTGCAGTTTTTCCTCCCATAAAGCCGTTGAGTCAGGGTAGGTTAGTTCATCAGGCAGCATATCGATCAATAGATAGGCTCGATCTGTCGGTATTAAATACTTCTTTTTCCCCTCTGGTTTTAAAAAACCACGCTGACCTAATTCCTGAATGATCGTCGCTCGCGTCGCCTCTGTTCCAATCCCAGCCACTTCTTTGAGTTGTTTTTTTAGTTCAGCCTGTTTCACAAAGCGATGTATTTCCTTCATGGCGGCTAGCAAGGTAGCAGCCGTAAAACGACTTGGCGGCTTCGTTTCTTTCTGCTCTAGCGATGCCGCTAAAAAATCAGCCGTATCGCCTTGCTTCATCGGCGGAAGTAAGTCAGAAGCTTTATCCGCCTCATCGCCGCCTGCTTGATTTTCTTCCTCGCCAGAATTCTTTTCATCAGCAGAGTATAGGGCTTTCCAACCCATGTCGATAATCGTGCGTCCGCTTGCCGTAAACAGTTCATCACAGTAAGAAACTTCTACTTTCGTCTGTTTATAGCGATGAATCGGATAAAATTGCGCCAGGTAAGCCTGGGCAATCAAGAAATAGAGATCTTGTTCAATTTTACTTAGCTTCACTAAATTTGCCTTTTCTTGTGTCGGAATGATCGCATGATGAGCCGTAATTTTCTTGTCGTTCCAAGCGCGGCTTTTGAGCGATGCATCAGCGTCTTGCGCCCACTGAGCCAAA
Organism: Pelorhabdus sp. sgz311002; assembly: GCF_056134285.1. Classification (NCBI taxonomy): domain Bacteria; kingdom Bacillati; phylum Bacillota; class Negativicutes; order Selenomonadales; family Sporomusaceae; genus Pelorhabdus; species Pelorhabdus sp. sgz311002. The sequence goes on from NZ_JBWBCL010000014.1 coordinate 69,377, forward strand.
AGGCTAGCTCCTGTTTCCTTGAGGTTTGCTAAAATCACCGGTACATCTTCTAACTGCGATTCAGGGAGAAAATCGCAATCGGAACGGGGATAGGATGTAAGTTTTTTTTCATAGAGCTTTTGCGCTCCGTCCAAAACGGCCTGAGGATCATAGCCGAATTTTTTCCCGGCTAAAACCTGCAATGCTGATAAAGACAGGGGCAGCCGCGGTGATTCTTTTTTCTCCGTAGTTTCATAGCGTGTAATCTCGGCTGTCTCGATAGTTTTATTCTGAACAAACTTCGCCAGAAGCTTTTCTGCTTCCGTTTTGTCAACGAGTCGATTTTCCGAATCAAGCCCTAACTGTTCGTCACTAGGACGAAACTGCGCAGTAAAGCCTCCCTTTAAATGGCCAAAATCTGCTTTGATATTATAATAATCAATTGGTTTAAAATCCTTAATCTCCCGTTCGCGCCGCACAACTAAAGCAAGAGTCGGCGTTTTTACCCGTCCTACTGGCAAGGTTAGCTTGTGGCCAGCCCATTGCGCTGCCAAAGTATAGGCACGCGACAAATTCATACCAATCAGCCAATCAGCCCGTGCTCTCGCTAAAGCAGACTGCTTTAGATTAAAAAAAGCCTGATTTTCTTTCAAGTTTCGTAAAGCTTTTTTTATGCTTTGCTCATCAAGGGCATTCAGCAAGACTCGCTTTACAGGTTTTTCATTATGGACATAATCTAAAATTTCGTCAATCAGCAGTTGCCCTTCCCGATCCGGGTCACCAGCATGAATAATTTCCGTAGCTTCGCCCAACAAACGGGCAATCACGCCAAACTGCTTCTCACAAGATTTCTCAATAAGAAGCTGCCACTCCTGCGGAATAATCGGCAAATCTTCCATACGCCATCGTTCATATTTCACATCATATTCGCCAGGCTCAGCCTGACGAAGAATATGGCCATAGGCCCAAGTTACCGTGCCATCGCCGGTAATGAAGTATCCATCAAGACGGCGCAGCGGCCCTGGTAAACATTTGGCTAACTCCAAGGCCATACTCGGCTTTTCTGCAATATACAGTTTCAATCCATTCTACCTCAACTTTTTTTCTACTTCGATCAGCCTGTTCATTTTATCTTGTATTGCCGCAGCTGTACAGTCTTGCGGTCAATAACCTGTTCTTCTTTACTTCTCACTTAGCGAAAGGATTCCTCTTTTAACAGGATTTTAACGCACGAAAAGCGAATCATTATATAATGAAATCTGTAGTAAATCACTTTTTGACGCCAGCTACATAATCGCAGCTTCGCTATCCAAGTAAAAAACACCTCTGCTGCTCTCGCAGTCAGAGGTGCTTCTATTCCCAGCAAACCCGTTTAGATAATCCCTTCGATTTTTAGCAAGGTTTGCGCAATGATCGTAGAAAACAGAAATGTCCCGGTATATACGGCCAAAGCTACTATAATAATCCGCCACGACATCTTTTTAAACATGGGCAGATCCTTGCCTACAGACAGACCGGCATAGGCCAGTATGGTTGTACAGAGGGCCAGAAAATCCACTTTTGCCGTATAGGTGGCAATCAGTTGGGCAATGGGAGAAAAAGGCATAGAAACAAGAATGGCTACAATCGAAATCCAAAAGACTAGCGGCAATTTAACAGGCATAATATGGGTTACGCCAATTCCAACTAAGGTGACAGCCAACAGTAAGCCATAGCCAATCGCTGTATCTAGGAGCGAGACATGGTAGCCAATGGAGTTGCCTAGAATTGTAATAATACTTGTGATCAGAAAAATAATTAGCGGCTCTTTCCATTTCATAGGGCTCTCTCCTCCTTTGTCTGCTTTTTCCCTAGAATCGGCGATAAAATCTTATAAAGATAGTTTGTGACAGGCAAAGACACGAAGAGACAGAAATAAATTCCCACAATCGTTGTCAGCAAATTACTCGCGCCAGCATACATTAAAATCTCATTGGCATATTCGGGAAAAACAGCTTTAATCGCGCCAGAGGCGGCTGCCATCATACTGCCTGACCCAAGGCCTGCTCCCATGGCCAATGCATAAGGATGAAAAATCTGCAGCGCTGCCATATAACCGGCTAAAAGGCCAATCCATACCGCCCCAAAGACAGTACCGCAAATATAAACAGCCATAACCCCGCGGCCTTCCGGCGAATTCAAACCATATTTTTCGGCGATAATCGCAATATTGGGTTCTCGGTCAATCGAAAAGGTAGCGCCGACTGATTCGCGGCCAAGGCCTAAGAGCAACGCTAGCGGCAAACCTAAAATGACCGTTCCAAAGAAATGGCCCAATTCTTGCAGTGACAAAGCGAGTCCTGAATGAGCCAATTTAGCCACAGACGGCCCAATAATTACGCCGAGTTTTGTAACTAGCAGCAAAGTAAGCAGCGTCATAACTTTTGATGCATAAGTCATTTCCTCTACTTTCATTACCTTAAGACGAGGCCAACTGATAATTCCGCCGAGAATCATGGCGTAAAGCATGGGCAACAGCATTAAAACACCAGGTCCTAAAGGGATTTTTTTGGTACCAATGCCTTCGCAAATTACTACTAAAATAAGAGCGCAAAGATGAACTTTCCAATTTTTAATAACTTCCACTCTGATTCCTCCTTATCAATTTTTATTTTACTGTCAAAAAAAAGAGCACTTTGATTGTATAATTAGAAGAAACATTTGTCAATTGCAAACAAACATTTTTAGGAGATGATTTTCATGTCACAGGAAGAATTAAAGAAAAAAGTCTGTCAAAGTATTGACGAACATAAAGAAATAATCTATTCTCTGGCTGAATCAATTGCGAAAGAGCCTGAAATGGGCTTTAAAGAAACCAAGACGTCTGGCAAAGTTGCCGAACTTTTTACGAAATTTTCAATTCCACATAAAACAGGTCTAGCGCTGACTGGCGTAAAGGGACTCCTTACAGGTAAAAGCTCCAAACGAAAGATAGCTGTTCTCGGCGAACTTGATGCCGTCACCTGTTTCGATCACCCCCTCTCAGATCCCCAGACAGGCGCGGCTCACGCCTGCGGCCATCATGCCCAAGTTGCCGCGATGGCTGCTGTGGCAATAGGTCTTAAGGCATCAGGTATTATGGCTGAGTTAGACGGCGATGTGGTTCCCTTTGCCGTTCCGGCGGAAGAATATGTAGAAATTGAATATCGCAACCGCTTGCGACGCGAAGGAAAAATCGGCTATTTAGGCGGCAAAGCCGAGCTCATCCGTCTTGGCGCTTTTGATGATATTGATATGGCTATGATGATGCATTTAACTACAACAAGTGATGAAGGCCGCAATATTTGCGTCGGCGGATCAAGCAATGGCTTTATTGGCAAAATGATTCGGTTTATTGGCCGCGAAGCCCATGCGGCCGGTGCGCCTGAAGAAGGTATTAACGCCTTAAATGCTGCTTTGATTGCACTAACAGCGGTTCATGCCCAAAGAGAAACATTCCGTGATGAAGACCATGTACGGTTTCATCCTATATTTACCAAGGGTGGCGATTTGGTAAACGTAATTCCTTCTGATGTGCGCTTAGAAAGCTATGTACGTGCCAAAACCCTACCTGCCATGCTTGACGCGAACAAAAAAGTCGACAGAGCGCTACAAGCGGGCGCCATGGCTGTGGGGGCTCAGGTAGAAATTACGGATCTTCCTGGCTTTCTGCCACTCATTAATGACCCTGATTTAACAAAACTATTTCAAACCAATGCCGCTTACCTCGTCGGCGCGGACCACGTTCATTCGCTGACACATCATGCCGCAAGCACCGATATGGGTGATTTATCACATCTCATACCAGTCATTCATCCTTGGGTCAGCGGCATAAAAGGGCAAGCTCATGCCCGTGATTTTGCTGTAACTGATCGGGAGATGGCTTATCTTATGCCAGCGAAAGCCATGGCTATGACAATTATCGACCTTCTCTATAATCAAGGAGAAACTATCGAAAATTGTCTGGCTGCTTATAAACCGGCCATGACGAAAGAAAGCTATCTTACTTTTATGAATTCCATTGAAAAAAAGAACTCCGGTGACTAACAGAAAGGAATTTACAACAATTATGAAATCCAATATGTTTTTACTCCTAGCCGCCTTGATTTGGGGCTTTGCCTTCGTAGCCCAGCGCGTCGGCATGGATCATGTCGGTCCTTACACCTTTAATGGTATTCGTTTTGCTCTGGGAGCGCTCTCGTTAATTCCACTCCTGTTGTTCCTACCCAAAAACGAGTCTGTGACAGCTGAAAAATCAGGCACAAAAATTACGAAACCAAGCGCTGTAAAAATTGGGCTCTTAGCTGGCTGTATTCTCTTTCCAGCCGCTTCGCTGCAACAGATCGGCCTGCTCTATACTACAGCAGGCAAGGCCGCCTTTGTTACCTGTCTCTATATTGTTCTTGTGCCTATTCTCGGCATCTTCTTGAAACAAGCAACGACAATCAATACATGGATCGGTACTGCCCTGGCAGCCTTTGGCTTGTATTTTCTCTGCGTTAAAGAAACCTTGACTATTTCACCTGGCGATTTTCTCGTTCTAATCGGCGCCCTCTTCTGGTCCTGCCATATCCTGCTAATTGATCGTTATGCTGGTCATATTGACACAGTCAAACTGGCCTTTGTACAATTTTCCACCTGCTCACTGTTCAGTCTTCTTGCCGCCTTGTTCCTTGAGAACATTACCTGGCCTGGCATTCAAGGCGCAGCGGTCCCTCTTCTCTACGGTGGCGTCTGCTCAGTTGGCATTGCTTATACGCTGCAGATTGTCGGCCAAAAGGGAGCCTCTCCCAGTCATGCCGCAATTATTCTCAGCATGGAAACCGTATTTGCAACACTTGGCGGCTATCTGATTTTAGATGAAAAATTGGGCTTTACGGAATGGATTGGGTGCGCCCTTATGTTTGCTGGCATGCTCATTTCGCAGCTAAAGGTTTTTCACTTTAAAGAAAAACTAAACCATTCCCATAGTTCTTCCAAAGCATAAGTCTACTTACACCAAAAATGCCCCACTCGCACTGATTTGATATGAAGCAATGCCCTTTTTCCCAAGGAAAAATCCCAAGGCTCATCTTCTTGAACCCGCTCGATCATAAGCCCACTTTGCTTAAGCGTCTGACGCCACTCCGGTTTCGATAAAAAACAAACGCCGCAACCAGCTGTATTAGCACCAAATCGGCGTAACAACGGGGCCAGCTTCGTCTGAGAAGTGAGCGAAAAAATTAAGTGGCTGGGAAGGTTATGGAACAAAATCCCCTCATAGAGATTTTCAAAAATAGACATTCGCCCATCTTTTGCCAGTAACCCTTTTCCTAAGCGAAGGGCTGCCACGATATTTTGGCGCGTAGCCTGATAAGAATCAGCTACTAAGTGATGAAGCAACCAGTTGCAAAAAACAATATCGACTGATTGTATATGTCGAGGAGCCTGTTCTATGGAGTCAAAAATAAGCCTTTTTCGCTCATGAGGCCGATTTTCTTTGATTAAGTAGGGCGAATTATCAATAAGAGTCCCGCTAGCTTGGGGAAAAGCCGCCAAAATACGATCCGTAAAAAGTCCGTTGCCACCGCCTAAATCAGCAAAAGAGAATTCTTTATTTCCCCACTGTTGTTCAATAGCTGACACTACCATCTGCCAAGTCGCTTCTGTTACATAGTCTTGATTAAAGTTTTTGACACTTTCCTCGTTAAGCTTCTTTAACACAGCATTTCGCCCCTTTTGAAATTACATTTTTTTCCATATAAAGAATATCATACTATGCTTTATTTGTAAAATTTTTACTTATGCAATAACAAAACAAGCTGTCCCGTCTTCTTTTTAGCAACAAAAAAAGTGACGAGACAGCTTGTTTATTTTCAAGAACGAAAAGGTCTTCTATTCTTCCAAGGAATAGACAATTTTGCCGCCGAAAAAGGTCATTACAACTTTCACTTTATCAATTTCGGTCGGAGCCATTGTAAATAGATTGTGATCAAGTACAACCAAATCAGCCTGCTTACCTACTTCAATGGAACCAATTTTGTCTTCCAAAAAGAGCAGATAAGCACCGTTAATAGTAAAGCTGCGAATCATATTGCGCACCGAAGCTCTTTCCTGACGATTTAACAAATACTCAGGTGCATCAGCGTCGCTAATATCGGCAACACCATGCAGTACGCCATTATCAATATTGCGCGTTACACCAATATCAATAGCCTGAAGCGGATTCGGTAACAGAGTCGCCGGATAATCCGAAGAAGAAGCCACTGTAACACCAGCAGCAAAAAAGCTCTGCAGCGGAAACTCCTGTTCCGCCCGACTTCCTAGCAGCTGATAATCGACTTTTTCCCACCAATTGGGTCCTTTAAAGTGCCAATAAGGTTGAACGCTGGCAATTACGTCAAGTTCCTTAAAGCGAGCGATATCCGCGGCTGCCACTAACTGCAAATGAGTGATTGTATTGCGGCAATCAGTTTTTCCTAATTCCTGCCGTACCTTCGCCAAAGCATCAAGAACAAACTGGGTGGATCGATCGCCTGTAGAATGAACGTGAATTTGCAGACCCCGCTGATTTGCCGCATAAAAGGCCTGAAACAAAGCCTCCTTATCCCATAAAAAGCGACCGTAATCAGGCTCCTCCGTATCATATTTCTGTTCATAAGGCGTTAAAAGACAACTCGTCCGACCTTCTACTACTCCATCAGTAAAAAACTTGGCTGTTGTCACTGCCAAATGCTCCGATCGAAACCGTTGCTGCCAGTCAGAAATAACGCCAAGCTGCAAGGCAAGATCTTCTTCCGCCCTAATTGTAGCAGCACCACGAACATGCAGCAGAAGCTCGCCATTGGCTTCCATATCTTGAAAAGCCGTAAAAATTGTTTCAAAAACTTGACTCGATAAGGCAAGAATACTCGTAATCCCCAAACGATGCATTTTTTGCTGAAAGGCTTTTAAGGCGATCTTATACTGATCCAAAGTATACTCAGGCAAAGCAACGAGTCTCATGGCGCTTTCTTTCAGCGTTCCCCAAAGCTGGCCTGTTACAGGATCTCGTTCAATGAGACCGCCTTCTGGCGCTACCGTCGCCTCAGTAATGCCATTGACCTCAAAGGCCTTCGAGTTCAGCCATAAAGTGTGTCCATCATGAGCTCTAAGAATAATCGGACGATCACGACTGACAGCATCAAGATATTCCTTGCGCGGCCCTTTTGCCAGTTCCTCCCCCGACAAATCTCCCCAAGACCAGCCGCGGCCATAAATTGCTTTCATCTTAGGTTGCTTATCCCGAAAAACAGTTACAGCTGCAATATATTCCTCTATACTATGACAAGCGTGAAGCTGTACTTCATAAAGCTCAAGCAAGGACAATCCTGGCGGATGAAGATGCGTATCGCTCATGCCAGGAATTACAAATTTCCCTTGCAAGTCAATGACCTTTGTATCCGGCCCCTTATAAGCAATCGCAGCCTCATTTGTACCGACAAAAATCAAACGTTGTCCGGCTATAGCAACAGCTTCGCTCATCGAATCTTTTCCATCAGCTGTATAGATCAAGCCGTTTAGGAGAAGTGTATCAGCCTGCAGAATTGTTGTCATACTTAACAGCCTCCTTTTCCCGCAAACGGCAAATTGTGTATGTCCTATTATAACAAAAAAAAGCTGTCTTCTTAAGAAAAATTTCAACTATATATTGTGACTTAGTAAAAGACCGCCACAACATACAGTGAATTTTCTTTTGAGAAAACAGCTTCGCCGCTAGACTTTTTAATAAGCAGCTGTCAGTCCTAAATGCTCCATTACTTGGAAAAATTTCTCAACGTCAATGGGCTTCCAGGCAAAAGCCGCACAGTCGGCTTCTTGCGCGCTCAAAATAGTTTTTCTGTCATTCAGCGCAGTTGTAATAATCACCTTCGTTTTATGAGGGGTAGTTAAAAACTCATTTTGCCGCTCAATTTCCCGAATCGCCCGAAGCGCTTTCAGGCCATCAAGCTTTGGCATCATAATATCAAGACAAAGCAAATCATAAGGCTTACGCTCCTTTAGCGCTAATAAGAAAGCGTCAAGTACTTCAAACCCGTCGACAACGGTATCACACTCACCGTATCGGGCTAATAGTTTACTCATAAAAATGCGACTGGCCAAATCGTCTTCTGCAATCAAAATCCGCAATTTTAACGCAACCTTTCTCCTCGGAAATTCAAGCTCACACACTTTAAGACGACCGTTTCGCCGCTGCATTCACCAGCAGTTGCGGAATCTGTCCCAGTGGTGCTTGTCGACTTACAGCACCAATGTCATAAGCTGCTTTTGGCATTCCATAGACAACAGATGTTCTCTCATCTTGCCCGATTGTCATCGCGCCAAACTGTTTCATTTCAAACAAGCCTTTAGCACCGTCATAGCCCATTCCAGTGAGAATCACACCAATAGCAGCGCTACCGACGGCTTCGGCAACAGACAAAAAAAGCATATCGACAGAAGGACAATGGCCATTTACCTTGGGCGTCCGTGAAAAAGCAATCCGATAGCTGCCTTGCTGCCGAACGACCTGCATATGACGTTCACCGCCTGGCGCAATGAGAACTTGTCCTGGAACAATTTCATCCCCGGCCTCTGCTTCCTTCACATTTAAAGCACAAGCGCTATCAAGCCGTTTGGCGTACATAGCCGTAAATACAGGCGGCATATGCTGTACAATTACAATACCAGGCATCCGCTCAGGCAAGGCATGAATAATCTCATAGATAGCCTCTGTCCCGCCAGTCGAAGCGCCAATAGCAATTAGGCGACAGTCGCCGCTAGTCATAGCATTTACCGGCGTACTGAACAAATCATGCCGCGGCCCTACTTTAGCCGTAGAAGCAATTTTAACTTTTAGAATCAGCTCACGAATAAATGCAGGCAGGCTCTGAGAACTTTTTCCGTCAGGTTTTGTCACAAAATCAACAGCTCCAGCGGCCAAGGCGTCAAAAACATGCTCACTCACCGAACTAACAACGACAACAGGCAAAGGATATTGCGGCATCAGACGCTTTAGAAATTCAATGCCATTCATCTTCGGCATCTCTACGTCCAGAGCTAATACATCAGGCTCCAAGGCCAAAATTTTGTCTCTGGCAATAAAAACATCGGCGGCCGTACCAACGACTTCAATACCAGCATCAGCGCCAATCCCCCTAGCGATCGTTTCGCGAAATACGAGAGAGTCATCAATAACTAAGACCTTTACCCGTTTCGCCACAGCCTTCGCCTCCTATTCCTTCCGGTAAACGGCAGGCATAATATATTTATAGTGCGTATCTTGGCGAGAAAGCGACTCAGAATGGCCAATAAACAAGTAACCGCCAGATTCTGTCGCCTCGTAGAATTTACGTACGAGCTCATTTTTGGTTGCTTGGTCAAAGTAAATCATTACATTACGACAAAAAATAACATGAAATTTTTTACGGAAAGGAAAGGGATCCATCAAATTAAACAGACGAAATACAACTTCCCGCCGTAATTCTTTAGCAATTTGAAAAGTGTCGCGATTGACTTTTTCAAAATAATTAAGCCGCCAACTAGCAGGAATTTGCTGCACCGCATCATTGTCGTAAAGACCTTGTTCGGCCTGTTCGAGAACTTGAACCGAAATATCCGTAGCCAACAATTGTCGATTCCATTGATACTTCTCTTCCGCAAAAAAGTCAGCTAAGAGCATAGCTAGAGTATAAGGTTCTTCGCCGCTGGAACAACCGGCGCTCCAAATACGCAAATCTTTATTTTTTACAACTGACGCCAGATAAGGCAGTACCTGCTTTTGAAAATATTCAAAATGGCTGATTTCCCGCATAAAAAAGGTATGGTTTGTCGTAACTCGATTGACAAGTTCCGTTAGCTCTCGTTTTGTCGGATCGCGAAACAATGCTTCGAGATAGTCCCGAAAACTGGTAAAACCTTTTTCCAGCAGCATACTGCTTAAACGGCCTTCAATTAAGTTGCGTTTTTTCGTAAGATTAATCCCATACTCACTTTGAATATAATCTGTCAACGCCTTAAATTCCTTATCGCCGATGACTAACATGATCCCACCTAGTATTTCCCGAATTCATGGTCGCTCAAGGCAATGCGTGGCTTCTGTACCCCGCCGCCTTTCGCCGGTTTTACTGATTTCGATTCGTAAGAACTTATTTCGGGCGTCATCTTATGAAAAGAAGCGCCATCATGACCTTTTAGGTGAAATTTAGCAATCATCCCTTTTAACAATTCAGCTTGCCCTGATAATTCTTCACTAGCGGCAGCGCTTTCTTCGGCTGTCGCAGAATTGGTCTGTACAACCTGTGATACTTGTTCAATTCCTTTGTTAATTTGGGCAATCGCCGTAGCCTGTTCGTTTGAGGCGGCAGCTATATCGCCTACAAGTCCGGCCACATTAGCTACATCATCAATAATTTCTTCCAAAGCACGAGCCGTATCATTGGCTGTTTGCGTACCATCATCTACATTTTTCACAGATCCTTCAATAAGTTCCGTCGTTTCCTTCGCAGCATTGGCGCTTCTAGCCGCCAAGTTGCGTACTTCTTCTGCTACAACAGCAAAGCCCTTGCCATGTTGTCCCGCTCTAGCCGCTTCGACTGCTGCATTTAGGGCCAGAATATTCGTCTGGAAAGCAATTTCATCAATTACTTTAATAATTTTAGAAATTTTGGCTGACGATTCATTAATTTCTTCCATAGACTTCAACATAAGCCGCATATGTTGATTGCCTTCATCCGCATGTTCTTTGGCTTTTAGGGATAATTCATTGGCTTTATTGGCATTAAGGGCATTGTCTTTCGTTTGACTAGCCACTTGTCCAATTGATACGGTCAGTTCTTCCACAGCGCTAGCCTGTTCAGTTGCTCCCTGTGATAAAGCCTGACTGCCGTCAGAAACTTGGCGTGACCCGGAAGCAACCTGATCAGAGGCGTGATTAATATCACTAAACACTTCATTAAAGGAATTGATAATTGAATTTAAAGCTGTTTTAATCTGTGCAAAATCCCCTTTATATTCGTTATAAATGACCACATCCAAATTGGAATTCGACATCTTACTTAATATGCGGGAAATTTCCTCGACATAACCAGAAATCGCATCAAGCGTCGTATTTAGGGCTGTTTTGATCTCGGCGTGATCTCCCTGATATTCCCCTGTCACCCGAATTGAAAGATTTCCTTCCGCCATTTCTTTCAAGACAGCTGCCGCTTCTTCGACTGGCGCTACAATAGCATCAATCGTCTGATTTACCCCATCAACAATACGCCGATACTCGCCCTGATGCTTCATACTGTCAGCTCGTGTCGACAAACGTCCAGCTAGAGCTGCTCCCACAAGAAAGTTCGCGTCAGTAGCTAAAGCGGCAATATTATCGGTACAATTTTTAAGACTTTTGCCTAACACGTCATCTTGCGAACGAACAACGACTTGCGCTGACAAATCACCAGCAGCAATCCGTTCCGCCGTAGCAGCAGCCTGCCTAACATGCTCTGCCAACGCATTTAGGGCCTTAGCTAAAATTCCCACTTCATCATTGTAATCATTTTGAATATGTACACCAATATTTCCTTGCGCTAACAGCTCGGCATTTTCCACAAGCTGATTGACAGGTCTACTAATGCTTCTAGATATAAACCAGCCAAATACAACAGCTAGAATGGCGATGACAGCTACCAAAGCTGTAACCATCGTAACAGCTTGGCGTGCCTCAGCAGCGTTTAAGTCAGCATTTTTCTTAGCAGATGCCACCTTCATATCAGCTAGTTTATCAAGCTGTTCTTGATACTGTTGTTGAACCTTAGCTCCCTCGCCATTCATAAACGCTCTAGCTGCGGCAGAGTTGCCGCTCATCACTAGATTTGTTATCTTTTCAACATAAACGGCGTAGTCTTTGCGAGCCTGAAGATACTTATCATATTGCGCCCGAATCTCCGCTGAAACAATTGTAGCCCCTACATCATCAGAATATTTTCCCATTTCCCCTCTAGCTGCGGCAATTCGTTTTAACAGTTCACTTCTCGCTTCCGGCGTCTCAACTAAAGTAAGTTCAAGCAAATCATTTCGTATTTGTTGAAAAACCCGGGTCATGTCTTGAAGCGTAGCAATCGGTACCGTTTGCTTCTCATACATAAAAGTATTGCGATTATCAAGTTCAGTAATCTTATAAATACTAAACAAACCAACAACAACTGTAAGTAAGGCCACCGTAATAAACGCAATGAGCAGTTTCGGCATGATTTTCAAATTGTAAAACCATTGCATATAAAAGCCTCCCTCTTTTCTCTCAAGTTATAATATTATGACAATTCTTGTAGAGTATGGATCTCGTCATTATTTAAAAGCTTGTCGCAATCAAGCAAAAGCTTTACTCCATTGCCGCTTTTTCCAATCCCCTTAATATAGCGGTTATGAAATCCTGTTTTTGTCGTTGGTGGTGTCACAATTTGATCAGCGGCAATTTCCGCCACCTCGGAAACATGATCAACAATTAGTCCGATCGAAACTCCCTGGATATCGATAACGATGATACAGGTACGGTCATGATAGGCACAAGGTTCCTTTTTGAACCGAAGTCTTACATCCATAACCGGAATAATCTTGCCGCGTAAATTAATAATTCCTTTTAAGTAATCAGGTAGTTCAGGTACCTCGGTAATCTCTTGAATTCCAATGATTTCTGTTACATATTTAATCTCAAAACCATACTCTTCCTTGCCAATTAAAAAAGTCAAATATTTGCCTTGTTGCGTATCTTCCCAAGTGAGCTCTTCGCTGTCGGTCATACATTTTTCACATCCTCTCCTTCAAGTTAGATATTCTGTCAAAATTTCATTGCTGTCTAAAATTAGGCTGATGCCGCCATCGCCAAGAATTGTACAGCCAGCAATCCCTCGTACCTTTTTTAAATAACGCGGCAATGCTTTCACAACAACCTGCTGCTCACCAATCAGTTTATCGGCAAATAGACAAGCTACTTTCGTATCATTTTCAATCATAATCATAATTCCCTCAGTCAACTTTGTAAGCGCATCGTGCCGTTTAAACAGACTATGAAGCCTAAGTACCGGATAACATTGACCGCGAATCATAATGAGTTCATGGCCAGAAGCATCACAAATCACTGCTTCAGGATCAGGTCGAAACGATTCTTTAATCGCGGTCGTAGCAATTGTATAGCGAGCCTTGCCAACGCCAATCTCAATCCCGTTAATTATTGCTAGAGTCAACGGAATTTTTACTGTAATTTCACTTCCCCGACCAAACTCGCTTTCAATCGTTATGGAACCACCAATTTTTTCAATATTCTTGGTCACCACATCCATCCCGACGCCGCGACCCGAGAATTCAGTCACCTGTTCTTTGGTCGAAAAACCGGGCAACAGAATCAGGGAAAAAACCTCTTTATCACTCATCTCTTGATCAGGCCGATTTACTAAGCCCTGTTCCTTAGCCTTTTTCAATATTTTTTCCCGGCTCATCCCTTTACCATCGTCACGCACCATAATCCACACTTCGCCGCCGACATTTTTGGCTTCTAACGTCAAGCGGCCTTGCTCATTTTTACCTGCCGCCAAACGTTCTGCCGGATTTTCCAACCCGTGGTCCATGGCATTGCGAATCAAATGCATCAAGGGATCTGATAAGTGGTCAATAATATTTTTATCAACTTCTGTTGCCTCACCAAGAATCTCCAAGTCAACATCTTTTTCCAAGCGCTTACTCATATCACGCACAATTCGGTTCATTTTATGAAACACAAGTGAAACAGGCACCATGCGAATCGACATGACTACATCTTGCAATTCATCTGTTAATTTACGCAATTGCCTGGCGGCTTTATTGAAATGGTCCAGCGACAATCCCGCTAAGTCAGGATTTTTGATGACCATTGCTTCAGAAATGACAATTTCGCCAACAATATCCATCAGCATATCAAGTTTATTTACAGCAACGCTGATCATATTCTGCTGTCTGGCTGTACCTTCTTTTTCACTGCGATCTCCCTGACTTACAGGAACGGTTTTCGCTGCTTTTTCCGGCTTTTCCGGTTCTTCCGATATTCTATCATCAAGCTGAATTACCGGTTTTGGCTCTATTAAAGCAGTAATTTCCGGTGGATAATGATCTACTAAATTCAGCTCAATTTTTCGCATAAAAGCGGTTTGACTTAAGAGACTTTCAATTTCTCCCTGCGGCGCTGTCGTAGCAAAACAAAGTAAAAAACCATTATCATGAATGATTTCGGCACTTTCCGGCTTATCGACAATTTCAGCCGGAATATGATACAGTTCAGAGACACACTCTTTGAGATTATGAACAATCATATAGGCTCGTACATTTTCCATCTGGCAATCTTCTTCAAAAAAAATACGGACAGTATACTTTTGGCTATCAGGCAGTCCCTTCGCTGGATAAGCGCTAATATAATACATGGGCTGTTTTTCTTCTTTTGGCGCAATCGGGGTTTCGTAACTATTACTGCCAGCTTTCATGGTTTCCAAAAAAGCCTTATTATTGGTAATCAATCCGTCTGCTACACCATCGGCTTTCTCGCCGCTGGCAATTTTGCCAGTTTCCTCTTTGATAAAGTCTAGGCCAGTAAGCACTAAATCTGATATAGCATCATAATTAATTTGAATATTAGGATTTTTACGAATAAAAAAGAACAGATCTTCCAAAGAATGCGCTAACCGCGAAACATCATTAAATAGCATCATCGCTGAAGATCCCTTAATGGTATGCATGATACGAAAAATTTCATTGATAGCTTCTTCTGTAAAATGAGCTTCCTTCTCACAACGGAGAATAATTTCTTCGAGCTGTTCCGTTAGTTGGCTTGATTCAAATAAATACATTTCAAGCATCGGCTCGCGGCCTATATCATCATCCGCCATTCTCATCGCCTCTTTTCTCAAGAAACCATCGTTTAATGAAACAAAACAGCTATACTTGCTCTAAGCCATTCTGCCAGATTAAAGCGACGTTCTTCCAAATTCCATCGCAACGTACCAGCATAAAGAGTCCCTAAAAACAAATCAGCAGCAGCCTGGGAAGTCATGGGAATTACCATTTCATTCCTGGCTGCTGCCTGCGTAACAAGATTCTGGAAGAGAACTTGACGTTTCGCTATCAGTTGATCGATGTTTTCTTTTAAATCGCTGTCATAGCGAAACAAGTCAAAAGAAAAAAGTATGGTACTTAGATAAGGCGTTTTTTCATAGGTCTGACCATACTGTTCCATGACATAAAAAATTCCCTTCTTACCTCGCAGTCCCTCTGCCTGTAGTGCTTCTTCGATTTGCTCATCAAAAGTCCGACAGCACTTCAACAGTTCAGCAATAATTGCTTTTTTGCCAGAAAAGTATTTGTAGATTACAGGTTCTGTCACAGCCTGCCTTCTAGCAATTTCTTTCGTAGTAAGTCCGTTGGTCCCCGCTTCCTCAAACAGCGCCACAGCCGCTTGTATGATTTTATCCCGGCGGCTTACTCTTTCCGTCCCATCATTCATAGGCACCTCTAGAAGGTTAGTCCTAACTTACCTACTTTCAATAGTAGCGAATCTTGCAAAAAGTGTCAATACTTTTTATGATATTTTTCTATTATTTATTTCTTTTTTCGACAAAATTGCGCACTTTCATGAAATTGCGCAGATCTTCTTCCATCGTGCCAATTAACGGTGGAATATCGCTAAATAAGCCACGCCGAATTGCTAAGGCAATTTTAAAAGCAAGGCTGCGAACTGTTTCAAATCTGCCTTTGTCAGCACTGCGCCGAATTTGGTCGGCGGCCGCTTCTAAACGATCTATATTTCCCGAGGCCAACAGCGACTGTAGTTGGTCAATTGCCTCAAACAAATCATACAAAATTTGCTGGACTTGTTCTTGCGATAACTTCACTTTCGGCTCGTGCTGTTCCCTAAGCCGTTTCTCGCGCCACAACAAAGCACTTGATTCCGCCAGATCTGATAAAATCATTTCCAGCCGCTCCATTGATACGGGTTTCGCCAAATACTCATCCATCCCTAGGGCAAGAAATCGTTCTTTATCGCCTTGCAGCGCATGAGCTGTTAAAGCAATAATGGGGACAGCCGGTATTTCTTGTTCCGTTTCATAGGCTCGAATCGCCAGAGTCGCCTCCATGCCATCCATTTCCGGCATTTGAATATCCATCAAAATAGCATCAAAATTTCCTTCTTTACGGCGCTGTAAAGCCTCCAAACCATTTCCTGCCACAATGACTTGATGTCCTAGCTCATTGAGAATCAGCTTTAAAACAATCTGATTCTGTAAATTATCTTCGGCTAACAGTATGGTTAAAGCTCGCTTCGTTTTAGACCGCTGCGGCTCCTCCACTACCACTGCCTGTTCGGACCGAATGCAGGGAATATGAAAAGAAAAGGTACTGCCTTGTCCTTTCGCACTTTCTACCGTAATGGTTCCCCCCATAAGCTCGACAAGCTGTTTCGATATAGCGAGTCCTAAACCGGTGCCGCCGTACTTACGCGTATGAGAGCCGTCAACCTGCGAAAAGCTTTGAAACAATAGTTTTTGTTCTTCCGCCGAAATACCGATCCCGCTATCAGTTACGGTAACAAGCAAATTGCACTGATCTATATCGAGGTTTTTACATTCAGCTGTTACAGTAATTTTCCCTTGTTCTGTAAACTTGATTGCATTTCCCAAAAGATTATTGAGAACTTGTTGTAACCGATGGGGATCTCCCCTAAGAGTCTGCGGTAAATTTGCCGCAAACTGATAGTAAAGGGACAATCCCTTACTTTCGGCCCGAGCTCCATGGGCCTTAATCACACTTTCAAAGGTATCGCGAACCGAAAAGTTCACGTTTTCTAACGTAACTTTACCTGCTTCCATTTTAGAAAAATCAAGAACATCATCAATAATTTTGAGCAAAGAATTTGCACAAGTCTTCGCAATGGTCAAATTCTCTTTTTGGTCGGCACTGGGATTTCCTAATAGAGTCAGTTCAATCATCCCCAAAATTCCATTTAAGGGAGTGCGAATTTCATGACTCATATTGGCTAAAAATTCGCTTTTAGCCCGATTGGCTGCCGTTTCGGCCGCAATCGCCTTCTGTTTCATCAGCTCAACCTTGCGTCTTTCCGTAATATCACGAATAATGCTGACAATCATGCGGCGACCGCTAAGCTCCGTTCCCTGAGAGCTGACTTCGATGGGAAACGATTCGCCATTTTTCTTATAATGTATCGCCTCAAATAGCAGCCCGTGTTGATCTGACTCTTCAATTTCTTTAAGAATTTTTTCGTAATCTGCTGGTTTCGACTGACGTAAATCAAAAACAGTTTTGTCTAAAAGCTCTTCACGGCTGTAGCCGTACACTGATAAGGCTGCACTATTCGCATCAATAATCCGCCCTTGACTGTCAGTGAACAAAATGATGTCACTAGCCTTTTCCGCCAAAAGCTCATAGCGCTTTAAACCTTCTGTCGCATTTTTTCGTTCCGTAATATCATGAACTGAGCCAATATAACCAGCAAAAACCCCATCAAGACCGCGAAAGGGTTTCCCCATATCGAGAACCCAGCGATACTCCCCATCATAGCGCAAGCGGCGGTATTCGATTTCAAAATCCTGCCGCGCGGCAAAATTTTGCTGATAGGTCAGAATACAGCGGGCTCGATCAGCAGGATGTATGTCAGCGCTCCACCCATCGCCTCTTTCCTCCTCGAGATTCTTGCCAGTAAAAGCCAGCCAGCTCTTATTGAAATAATCACATCGTCCGTCTGGCCCAGAACGCCAGATCAGTGTCGGAAAATTCTCAAAAAACGTAAGATACAAATTCCAGTATTTCATCAAATCGGCTTCGATTTCCTTATGCTTCGTAATATTCTCAATCGAAACAAGAGCCTGCCGTTCATTCCATTTTAGTTCAGTAATATTGATTCTAAGCCAGGGCGAACTCTTACAGCCAGGCCGTTCAATCCGCAGCTTCAATTCAATATTATAGGATGGACGATTTTGGGTAAAAAGTTTCTGCACCAGTTCTGGCAGCAGTGACGCAACTGTCTGTTCGCGCTGTTCGCCCGTTTCCCCAACTTCGTCTTCTACTGCTTCAAACAGAGAGGAAAAAGGCCTGCCGATAATCTGCTCGTCCGCTTCAACTTGAAACAACGTTAAAAAATTATGATTCACAAAAACAAGTTCACCTTTATCATTCATTACAGCAAGCGCCGGAACAGCAGCGTCAAATAAGGCTTGAATGTGCTTCTTCTCAGCAAACAAAGTATCTGGAGCGACCCCTTCTTGATTATGCAGCATCTTTTCTTCCCTTTCCTCTCCGCAAAGTAATTCGCTAAGCGCCTGAATTTACCGCAACTTTTCGGCGAAAGTAACGCCAAGCTACAGCAAGGCCAATCGTAAATAATAAAGCGCCTGTAAATAAAAAGACCGGACGAATTCCTACCCAAGAACTTAAAAAACCGCCTACTAGCGGTCCCAGCATGGAACCCAGTTGATTGGCAGTAGTCGTTAGACCAAAAATCCGACCTTGGAATTCCTTCGGCGCTGAAGTAACGGCAATCGTATTAATCGCCGGAAATACGCCTACAACAAACAAACCAAATAAAAACTGCAGACAAGCAAATTGATAGATGGTTGCCGCAAAAAACTGACTCGCATTAAATAGACCGGCGCCGCAAAAAGTAAGAAATAATACCCGCAAAAAGCCGCTTCTCTGACCGATTTTACCCCAAGTCGGCGCGGCAATCGCGCCAGCAATACCTGCAAGGCTATAAACAATACCGGAAGTTAGCACAGCGCCTGATAAACTACCTTGCAGCTCAACCACATAGAGAGTCAACAGTGGCTGCAATACCATGGTCACCATCTGTACTAACAGCAGCAAAGCCAAAACCTTGAGCAACCGTCGATTACTTACAGCCGTTTTTAAATCATCAAGAATCGTACCGCCTGACGGAGCCTTGCTCATCGACGGCTCAGTTACTAAGAAAGCGACCGACAGTGTATCAAGAAAAATAATAACAGCGGCAATGACAAAGGACATGCGCATTCCAAAAAAATGCGATAAAAATCCGCCTAGTAAGGGGCCAATGATGCCGCCGCATAGCAGCGCTGTCTGCATCACTCCCATACTAGAGCCAAGCTTGTCGCGCGGCGTTGTCCCCGCTACAATCGCCATAGCCGCCGGTACAAATCCGTTCGCAAAGCCTTGCAAAATCCGGACAATCAGTAAATCAATCGGCCCTCGTACAAAGGCGCCCATAAAATAAACAATAGCCAGACAAAAACCAGCTCGCAATACCATGCGGCGTTTTCCTGTCTTATCAGCTCTTCTTCCCCAGTAAGGCGCCATAATCGCCGCTACTAAAAAAGTAACAGAAAATAATAGCCCTGACCACAAATTCACCTCAGCGCTGTCAACGCCGATATCTAATAAATATAGCGGCAAAAAGGGAATTAACATCGTATAGCTAGAGCCTGACAAAGCTACGCCTACAGCTAACGCCCACAAATTTTTACGCCATAATACCATCCAATTCCCCCAAATCCGGCTAAAAGGTTTTCGTCGTCTTCTATATTGTAACATATAAAAATCCGACAAGAAAATACAAGGAGCAAACTTTATAAAACAGTTTGCTCCTTGTAAAGCCAGCTTGAAATTATAAAAAATAACTTTTAAGCAAAGTTCTGCTCCGTTCTAGCAATAATTTCATCTTGCAGCGCTTTATCTAGATTACGGAAGTGATCACTATAACCAGCTACACGCACAATCAAATCTTTATATTCTTCCGGTCGCTGCTGCGCTTGCAGCAACGTTTCCCTGTCAATGACATTAAATTGAATGTGATGACCATCTAAATTAAAGTAGGCTCGAACCAGCGAAGCCATATTACTAAGACCTGCATCGCCTTTTACTACAGCAGGGGTAAACTTCTGATTCAATAGAGTTCCGCCTGTCTTAATATGATCCATTTTTGCCGCCGACTTAATGACTGCAGTTGGTCCCTTGCGATCAGCCCCCTTCTCAGGCGAAATTCCTTCCGAAACAGGCTTGTAAGCCTTACGTCCGTTGGGCGTAGCGCCAAGAACCGAACCAAAATAAACATGACAGGTCGTTGGCAGCATATCAATCCGATATAAACCGCCTTTGCGATTTTTCCGACCTGTCACGTCATCATGAAAGGCATTAAAGGTTTGCACCATAATCGCATCAGCATAGTCATCATCATTGCCGTATTTAGGCGAACGGTTCGCTATAAGATGGTAAATCCGATCATAACCAACAAAATCGCCAGCCATAGCTTCCAGCAGTTCCGTCATCGTAAAGCTCTGCTTATCAAAAACGTGATGGGAAATAGCCGCCAAACTATCAGTAATTGTGCCAATGCCAACACCTTGAATATAATTTGTATTATAGCGAGCGCCGCCTTCATTATAGTCTTTTCCTGCAGCGATGCAGTCACTCGTAATGACTGATAAGAAGGGAACAGGCAAATATTTAGCATAAAGCGCTTCAATCACATGATTTCCTTGAACCTTAATATCAACAAAATGATGCAGTTGCTTCGTAAACGCGGCAAAAAGCTCCTCATAAGAAGTGAACTCGCGGGCGTCACCGGTCTTAAGGCCAATCTGTCGGTTTGCTATAGGGTCAAAGCCATTGTTCAATGTAACTTCAAGCACCTTCGGCAAATTGAAATATCCTGTCAAAATGTAGGCCTCTTTACCGAACGCGCCTGTCTCTACACAGCCGCTGGCGCCGCCAGCTCTCGCATCGACAATCTCTTTACCAGCGCGCAGCAACTCAGCGATAATCGCCTCTGTATTGTAAAAGGCCGGTTGCCCCCAGCCCTTACGGGAAATGGCACAGGCTTTCTGCAAAAAATCGGCAGGCGTTTTTTTACTGATTTGAACATTGGAGCTTGGCTGCAACAGCTTCATCTCATCCATAGTTTCTAAAATAAGATAAGACACTTCATTGACGCCATCAGCGCCATCTTCGCGCACGCCGCCTGTATTCAAATTGACAAAATCCGTATAAGTGCCGCTTTCTTTTAGCGTAATGCCAACCTTAGGCGGCGCTGGCTGATTATTAAATTTAACCCACAAGCACTCTAGCAGTTCTTTCGCCTGCTCACGTGTCATGGTTCCTGCGGCAAGTTCTTGTTGATAGAAAGGATATAAATGTTGGTCAAGTCGCCCGGGGCTCAGTGCATCCCATGGGTTAATTTCTGTTGTAACACCGATGTGAACAAACCAGTACATTTGAATTGCCTGAGCAAAAGTCTCGGGCTTATGAGCTGGCACAACAGCACAATTGGCAGCAATCTGCAGAAAATCGGCTTTTTTAGCTGGATTGCTTTCCTTGGCAGCTAATTCCTTGGCGTAGGCTTCGTAGCGTTTACCATAAAGAATAATAGCATCACAGCAAATAGCCATGGCCTCGAGCTGCGCTTTTTTATGCAGTGCTTCGGCATCATTCAAAATATCGAGTTTTTCCAGTTCAGCGGCAATATCTGCTTTAAAGTCGAGAAAGCCTTTGCGATAAATCTTACCATCCGCTACAGTATGTCCCGGACCGCGTTGTTCCATAAACTCGGTAAAGATGCCGCTTTCATAAGCGGCCAGCCACTGGGGCGTCATTTGTTCTAAAATCTTCTTACGCATCGACCGATTCTGCCAAAACGGAATCACCGTATCAGCCTGAATACGTTTCGCTTCATCACTTACCTTAAAAAAGATTTTTTCTCGTTCGTCCATCACGGAAAAGTCTTCCAGGGTATGACAGCAAAGTTCGGGAAAGGTAGGCGACGCCTGGGGCTGATCGCCTTTTTCCCCCACAATCAACTCCCCATCATTAATGCAGAGGGTTTTCTGGGCCATAAGTTCTTTAAAGACAAGCGCCCTAAGGACAGGAGTAGAAACTGCGCCTAAATACTTCTCATAGGCCTTTGTAACAATGGCCGCCCGCTCAATCGATAAAGTGGGTACTGTTGTTACGCTTTGTTTCCTCAATTTTCTTACTCGGTCATTCATCCCGCGTTCTTCCACCTGATTCATCCTCCAATCTGTACTGTCTGATGAGCCGCCTGAAACAAAGCGGCTAAGTTGCTTAAATGAGCCTCGCTTGGCGCCGTAAAATTCTCGCCTTCATAAACCTTACCTAATTTTTTATATTTAACTTTGCCTATGGCATGATAAGGCAAAAGAAAAACCTTCTCGATCGACAGAGGTTGAATAAAGCGAATGATTTCAAGCATCTGTTCTTCACTGTCATTTACACCGGCAATAAGGGGCAAACGTAACCATAAGGGCGCTCCTAATTGACTAAGTAGCTTGAGGTTTGCCAAAATTTGTTCATTGCCACTGCCTGTATAGCGGCGATGCAAGCTAGAATCCAGACATTTTAAATCGTAAAGAAAAACAGCGGCTTTTGGTGCAATTTCGATCAAATGCTCTGACGGTACAAGACCGCACGTATCAATCGCTACAGAAATACCGCGTTGCTGGCAAGCGGTAATCAGCTCTCGGCAAAAAGCAAACTGCATCAAAGCTTCGCCGCCCGAAAGAGTAACACCGCCGCCTGATTCTTCATAAAAGGCGCGATCCTTTTCAATTTCACTAAGAATCTCTGTTAAACTGTAGCTCTTCCCGGCAAAATCTCTCGCTTCATAGCAGCAACTATCAAGGCATGCTTCACAATCGGTGCAGCGACTTGGATCATAGCTAAAATGTCCGCTCGCTTGCTGCAATGCGCCGGTCGGACAAGCAGCCGTACAGGCGCCGCAACCACTGCACTTGTCTTGCTGCCATAAAATTTCTCGGGAATACGATTGACTCTCCGGATTGTGGCACCAGAGACACTTTAGCGGACACCCTTTAAAAAAGAGCGTTGTGCGAATCCCCGGGCCATCATGAGTACAAAATTTTTGTATGCTAAATAGCATCGCTTTTGGCACCATCATTGCCACCTTCTTTTATCCTGCAAACGGGTTTGGTGAGCTCACAACAAGCAATCGCACCATTTTGGTTGTATAATTTGCCCAGTTATGAACTGTAGAAGAATTATAGTGGGCGCTATCGCCTGGAAACAATTCAATTTGCTCATCATTAATAAATAAAGTCAGCGTACCTTCTAGCACATAAATAAATTCTTCCCCTTCATGGGCGTATTGGCTGATATCTTCCTCTGAATTAATTGGCAAAAGTTCAATGAGGCGCGGCAGAATTTGACTGCCAGTTTGGCCATTGTGAAGATGATAATGAATAAATTTCGAATTAATCACTTGAAAAACTTCTTTTTCATAACTACGCATAACATAGCCACGCGTCCTGTTTTGACTACTGAAAAAGTAGGAAAGTTCTACCTCAAAAGCTTCCGCTATTTTCTGCAACGAATCGGTAGCAATATTTGTTAAACCCCTTTCTAGCTGTGATAAAAAACCAATCGAAAGAGTCGTCTTTTCCCCTAGTTCTTTTAATGTTAATTTTTTTTGTAGACGCAGTTCTTTTACTTTTTTTCCAATATCTTTATTCATAGTATGACTCTCACTTTTTCTAAAATTATAAGTTCATTGCTGTACTGGTATGATACTTATTCTTGTTACATTATAACAACTTCTCGGATTTTAATCTACCTATTTTTAGTAGAATATAAATATATTTCATTATAATGAAAATACCACTTACTTGCTCTCCCTAACGAAAAGAAAAACAGGATCTCGGGGTCCTGTTGCCAGTTCCCAAAGATCCTGCTTTATCAACGTATTATTTGTACTTTTTCCCTTAGCCGATTTTTGCTACATGCAGTACTTTATAACCTTTTGCTTCTAGTTTTGCTGTAAGCGTCGTCACATCATCTACATCAAAGCGGATAATATCCTGCGCATCGCCGCCATCGCTATTTAACAAAACAAGGCTGCTAATATTAATCCCTAACTCTTGAAAGACTCCCGTGATTTCATGAAGTACGCCGACTTTATTTGGTACACCAATAGTCAGGCGAGTTTTCCCTTCAGCTAATCCCATTACATCAACAAAACATTTGAAGATATCGGTCTCCGTAATAATACCAACAACAGCTCCATTTACATCCACGACAATAAGGCCGCCGATTTTCTCCCGGTACATAATCAGAGCTGCCTCTTCAATGGTTGCATCAGCAGCAATTGTAAGCACATTTTTCTTCATAATGTCGGAAATTTTCATCTTCGCAAGCAGGTAGTTGAGTTCATGAACTGATAAAGTCGTAGCTGGCGATGCCGATACTTCCCTTAAGTCACGGTCTGTAACAATCCCCACGAGCTTTCCGTCTCTTACAACAGGCAGACGGCGAAACTTATGAGTTTTCATGAGTTCTTTTGCTTCCAATACAGGTGTATCCGGTGTAACAGTAACTGGACTTTCCGTCATTCGAGTTGCTACAAACATGAATACCACTCCTTAAGATTGATAGCCAAATTAAATCTATACAAAAACAAATCCATGTGGTTCGTCTTTAGCCGCCGAGATAAGCCTTGCGGACTTCTTCACTAGCAGCTAATTCCGCCGCCGGACCAGACAGTGTGATTCTGCCTGTTTCCAATACATAAGCATGATGCGCAATCGATAAAGCCATATGTGCATTCTGTTCTACAAGCAGAACCGTCGTTCCTGTCTTATTGATCT
>NZ_JBWBCL010000015.1:0-90640 GCF_056134285.1 Pelorhabdus sp. sgz311002
GTTTCTTACGAAACCCGCACATCTGGCTTGTTGTTACTTATCCATCGTTTAGTTTTCAGAGAGCCGCTACCGAAGCAGCTTAGATAGTTTACCATCTTTCGAACCAGTTTGTCAAGCACTTTTTTTCAAAGTTTCTTTTTTAACCGTTTCGTCTTCGTTTGCAGAAGCGATGATTCTTTTCTGTTTTCGTGCCGCCCATCGGCGACTTGTTAATAATAGCATACTGCTTTTACTTTTGTCAACACTTTTTATACTTCATTTTTACATTTTCACGAAACTACCGTCAAAAGAACAAGTTATCGCTGCTTGCAGCCATTCAGCAAGCAGCGACACTATACTTTGCAAAACCATATGCTCACTTCGGTAGATCACCCAAACAAGTTACTGCTGATTCGAACATATACCCTTTATTTAGACAATGTATCACCAAGAATGCTTAGGTTGCCATCAAAGCGTTTTTTACGGCTTACCACTTCATGAAGTTCAATCGGAACAATTTTACCAGCTTGAATGCCATACATAACTTGTGAAACCCCTGCAGCGAGGCCAAGAACAGCTCTTTCAGCCAATTCACTCGCCAACATACGGTCAAATACACTCGGCGCACCACCTCGTTGTATATGCCCCAGAACGGATACACGCGTATCAAGACCAGTTTGACTCGCAATTCGCTCGCCAATCGGAATAGCACTGCCTACCCCTTCAGCAACTACGACAATACTATACTGTTTGCCAGCATTTTTGGACGCAACGAGTTGCTTGCAAATTTGATCAAGATCAAAAGAGGCCTCTGGTACTAAAATACTTTCGGCACCACCAGCAAGGCCCGCAGTAACAGCAATCGCACCACAATGGCGGCCCATTACTTCGATCACCATAACACGGCCATGCGATGAAGCAGTATCTCTTAGCTTATTAATAGCGTCTACTGCCGTATTCACAGCTGTATCAAAACCGATTGTATAGTCCGTGCCATAAATATCATTATCAATCGTCGCTGGCAACCCTACAATATTCATGCCGAGATCGCCTAAAAGCGAAGCTCCTGTAAGTGAACCATCGCCACCGAGAACAAGCAGCCCCTCAATCCCACGGCGTTTCATATTATCAAAAGCCCGCTGACGTCCTGCCGAAGTTCTGAATTCTTCTGACCGAGCTGTACCTAAGAAAGTCCCGCCTTTTTGGATAATGTCGCCTACTGACCGCGAGTCAAGTGGAATAAACTCATTCGCCGTCATTCCCAAATAGCCATTTTTAATACCCCATACTTCCATATCTTGTTTGAGCGCTACACGAACTGCCGCACGAATTGCCGCATTCATGCCAGGACAGTCGCCACCACTTGTCATAATAGCAATTTTCCGCAGCGGTTTCTTTTGATCGAGCACCTTAACATCCATTTCCTGAGTAAGACGTTCAGAAAGCTTTTCCAAATACTCTCGCACTTCACCACAACGTTTAAAAGTCGCAGCACAGGCAGCCCACTCTCTGGCCGCTAAAAGACTCATGTTGCGAATTCTCTGTTTTACAGCTGGTACAGATTGCGCCGCCATCGAAAGCTCGGTCACGCCTAAACCAACTAACAACGGCGTAGCTAAAGGATCACCAGCCATTTCGCCACACATTCCAACCCATTTTCCACATTCCCTGGCGGCATCAGTTACCGCCCGAATGAGTCGAATCACGGCTGGCTGGAAATAGTCACCTAAATAAGAAACCTTATCATTCATACGATCCGCCGCCAAAGTATACTGCACAAGATCATTCGTACCAATGCTAAAGAAATCTACTTCTGGCGCTAGCAAGCCCGCGTTCACAGCTGCTGCCGGCACTTCAATCATAATTCCTACAGGAATATCTTTTTTGAAAGGAGCTTTCGCCAAAGTCAGTTCTTGCTTTACTTCTGCTAATAAAGCTTTTGCCGCTTCTAATTCCTCCACTGTGGCTATCATGGGAAACATAATATGGAGATTACCTGCCGTACTAGCGCGAAGTAGAGCCCGCAATTGTGTCTTGAAAATATCTCGTCGTGACAAGCAAAGCCGAATGGCTCGCAAACCAAGCGCCGGATTCGCCTCTTCACTGCTTTCTAAGTAAGGTAATTCTTTATCACCGCCAGCATCAAGGGTACGAATAATCACTTTTTTCTCAGGCATAGCTGCCAAGACTTGGCGATAAGCTTCTACTTGTTCATCTTCTGAGGGAAGCGATTCGCGCTTTAAAAACAAAAACTCTGTACGGAACAGCCCTATTCCATCAGTACCAGCGTCAAGAACTTTTTTCATGTCTTCAGGTGAGCCAATATTAGCAGCTACTTCTAAACGAATCCCATCCGTCGTAACCGCAGGTAAAGTTCGCAGAGCCGCTAATCTTTCTCTTTCGCGCTCGTCTGCTGCAATTTTTTCCTTATATTCTTCGCAAGTTTCTTCATCAGGCAGTAAAACAACTAGCCCCGCTGAACCATCTAAAATGACCTGATCGTTTTCAGTAAGTTCAGCAAGATGCTGTCCCACTCCCACTACAGCAGGAATCCCCGCTGCTCTAGCTAAAATGGAGCTATGCGATGTTCTGCCGCCCAAAGCAGTAATAAACCCCTGTACTGTCGACAAATCAAGCATAGCCGTATCAGATGGCAACAAATCTTCGGCTACAATAATACCGGAAAGATTCTCCGCCGCTGGCCTTCCCTGAAGCAAACGGATCAGACGCTTGGAAATATCTTTAATATCGGCCGCTCTTTCTCGCATATATTCGTCTTCTAAGGCCTGAAACATAGCGGCAATTTCGGCTCCGGCGTCTTCCACAGCAGCCTCTGCCGATAGGCCAGAATTAATTTTATCTTTAATAGCAGACTCAAACATAGGATCTTCTAACATAAGTGCATGGGCGGCAAAAACTTGAGCGGCCTCCGCCCCCATGGTTGTTTCTGTTTTTTGTTCTAGTAGCTTTAACTCACTAACCCCCGCTTTTTGCATGGAAACAAAACGAGCTTGTTCTTCCTCTACCGTCCCTTGCGGCTCACGGGAATAGGACAGGCTCTCATTGTGGAGATACGTAATCTTGCCAATCGCAATTCCTGGTGATGCTCCAATACCAGTAAATTTTTTCACAATAATCACACTTCCCTCCATTTAACTCTACAAAAGCGATTCACTTATCCATAAACTTTGTCCTATAATTCGTCAAAAAACTCCATTTCTATTTTCTTCCTAAAAATCTATTTTTCCTGCTTAGAAATTTCTCAAAAAGCGATTAAAAGAATTTCCGACTCTGCTTACCCCCTAAATAATCACACAACTTCCCTTGATAACTGTCAGTTGCAATAAGATCCGCCTCAATTTGATCGCGAATTTTCCACCAACCAGTCTGCCAATTACTAAAGAGAGTATTGCTTTCTGGCGCCCGCCCAATTAATCGCTGCAAAACAATATCAGGATGGAGGTAGTTCAAAAAGGTAATAACTCGTTGTACATATTCGTCTTTGGATATAAGCGCAAAGCGTTGTTCTTCATACCATTGGGCCATCAAAGTTCCCTTTACAATATAAAGTGCGTGAAGTTTTACTTGTTCGATCCGTAAAGCCGACATGAGCTTCGCATTTTCAATGACATCTGCTTCATCGTCCCACGGCAGATTTAAAATTAAGTGCGTACAAATTTCTACGCCATAAGCTTTAGCCATAAGCACAGCATCGACATATTCGGCTAAACCATGGCCTCGCTGAATTTTAGCAAGCGTGTGATAATTCACAGTCTGCAAACCCAATTCGAGAAAAATAGCCACACCGTAGTGTTCGCGAATTTCTTGAAAAAGTTCTAGATAAGGTTTTGCCACACAATCCGGTCTCGTAGCAATAGCAATTCCCACAATGTCATTATTATGTTGTCGCCCATTTTCACAGGCTTCCACAAGATAACGGCGCAAATCAGCTACAGGCAAATAGGTATTACTGAAATTCTGAAAATAAGGAATGTATTTTTCCGCCTTATACTTAGGAGCAATATGTTCTCTATTCGCATTAAGCTGCATCGCGACAGTCATGGAAGCAGGCAGATTCTCATAACCAGCACCGATTTCTCCGCAAAAAATACAGCCGCCAACCCCACAGGAACCATCGCGATTGGGACAGGTAACGGGAATACTTACAGGTAACTTATAAACCTTTTCTCCATAACGTTCTTTTAAATATGTAGAATAAGTTCTATATCGATTCACGGTCTTGTCTCCTCCAGCCAAAAATCTTCACAAGCAATTTCACAGCATAAAACGTCCTTCTGGCGATAATCAAAAAGATAAGCTGTTGGTCTAGTTATTAGCTGCCCCGTTGTGACAAAATCTTTCACAGCCGCTGTAAATACTTCTATGTGGAATTCTTTCTGCAGCGTTCGCCAAGTCTGAAAAGAAAAATCAGCTACATACTGCTCTGCTTTCTCACTGCGCCAAAATGCTGTAATTTCCTTATCAAAACGGCGTTCATTCCAGTCGAGTCCTTCTTGTCTAATTTTCCCCTGGTCATTCGTTAAAGCATCGAACTTTAATAATTGTACTAAAAGAAGTATCTTTTCCTCATAATACAACCGCCCATAATCAAGCAAATGTTGATATAGCTGTTTTGTCGAATGAGAAATTTTATGAAATCCCTGCTGTTCCCACCACTGACTAAAATTCTCATAAAAAGTAAAGGCATCGCCTGCTAACAGCGTCATGTAGGTCAGAGTCGCTTGAAAACGCCCCTTATTATAGTAAAGTTCAAAAACCTCTTCAAAAATCTTCAATTGACGTACATCTTCATAAGGTAATACATCGTTGGCTAACACCTCATATGGCGCCTGATCCATCCAGATATAGTGATGTTCTATAGCATGAGAATGAATTTTTGCACCGCGGAGCATTTTTAAAAAACCTAGCTGCAGCATATGAGGTTGCAATGCATATAAATGATTAAAAGAACGGCCGAAGGTTTTTTTGTCTTCAAAGGGCAACCCGATAATTAAGTCAAGATGCAAATGCATATTGTTATAGGATCTTAGCTGAGTTACCTTACGAACAATCTCCTGCCAATCATTTTTTCGATCAATCGCCACCAAAGTTGGTTCATGAGTCGATTGTACGCCAATCTCAAATTGAATTCGTCCTTTAGGCATATCCGCCAAAAACTCAATGATTTCATCATTTAAAAGTTCTACGGCAATTTCAAAATGAAAATTAGTCTTTGTTTCAAGTTCTTTTATATGCTGCAAAATGGGAAAATAGTGCTTTTCAAAAGCATTAAAAGTCCGATCAACAAATTTTACCTGTCGAACCTTATTGGCAACAAAAAAATCAATTTCTGCCAAAACTTTTTCTAGACTACGATACCTTACCCCCTGGCTTGCACTGGAAAGACAGTACTGACAGGAAAAAGGACAGCCGCGCGAGCTTTCATAGTAAATAATCTTTTCTTTAAGCGGTTCCATATCGCCTGGTTCATAAGGAAAGCGCAGTGCGTCAAGATCGGCCACTGCGACAGGCTGCGCCGAAATAGCATCTTCTCTAGCTGTCACGCCAGGAATCACAAGAGAGTGTGACGTTTTTGATTCGAGCTTTTGCAGCAATGCTGGCAAAGCGTTTTCTCCTTCGCCGCTAATCACAAAATCAGCTTCCGCACATTCGGCAAAAATTACTTTTGGATCATAGGAAACTTCTGGACCGCCTAAAATAATTTTTGCCTCAGGTAGTACTTTCCGAAGTAACGACACAAGATCTTTCGTCATTTCCCAGTTCCAAATATAGCAAGCCAAAGCAATTACATCAGGCCGCGCCGCAAATATGTCGCTGACAATGTCAAGTAAAGAATGGTTAATCGTATATTCTTCTACCCGAATTGGGCTTAAAATCTGCTCGCGACAAGCTTGCCGCAAGGTCAGAAGCGCTAAAGAAGAATGGATATATTTCGCGTTTAAAGTTGTTAATAAAATATTCATCAAATCACCTACTGAGTTTTTTCACCGTCGCTATGATCGGTGCATAACATAAACAAAGCTCACTGAATGGAGGTTTCTTTATGCGCCTTTTCGTTGACGGACAACAGCTTCCGCTTATGGTAAAAGTCAGCCGCGATCTGCTCACGACCATCAAAGCCTTAAGCCGCCAGCTCGGCTGGGGCGTTTTTTACGATCCCTTAAAAGAAGTGATCTATATTAATAGCAAATCGCAGGCAATTCCAGCGCCAACTGCCGAGCGCCCTGCCACTCTTGCTACCGAAGTTCCTGAAAGCATTCGACTGCTGGGGAAAAAAATCTGCCTTGATCCTGGACACGGCGGCAAAGACCCCGGGGCGGTTGGTCCCACAGGAACTTTTGAAAAAAACAATACGCTGGCCATCGCCCTAGCTTTACGCGATAAATTAGAAAATAACGGCGCTCAAGTTCTCCTAACACGCGACGGCGACCATTTCGCTACAGTCACCGCCGAAACGACAGTAGAAGAATTGCGTAGCCGCGTCAGTATTGCCAATGATAATCAAGCCGATTTGTTTTTGAGCATTCATAATGACGCCTTCACCAGCAAAGAAGCGTCAGGTACAACCACTTATTATTACAGTAAAGGAGACTCTTCCCGCCTGGCCCAATGTCTGCAAAAAAAACTAGTTGATCGCTTAGGAACGAAAGACCGTAATGCTCGTTTTGGCAGCTTTTATGTAATCCGCTATGCATCCATGCCAGCAGCTCTGGTAGAGGTTGGTTTTATTTCTAATCCCGAAGAAGAGGTTTTACTTGCCAGTGCTGATGGTCGTGCCAGCGCTGCCGAGGCGCTTTTTGAAGGAATTATGCAATATTTTAAAGTATAATCTATAAAAAAGTTGCCCCATCCTACAGGAAAGATGCATTGATTTGCTAATACTATATACTATACCAATTCATTTACAAAGGAGCCTGCTCATATGGACAAGTTTATCATTCCCGAACGAAACGAAATCTCCGCTGAATTCCAATGGAAATTAACCGATATTTATGCTACCGATACAATTTGGGAAAGCGATATTGACGCTGTAAAAAAACAAATGCCACAAATTCAAAGCAAAAAAGGTCAAATCACCCAATCAGCCCACCTGCTCTGGACTGCGCTCGATCTCCGCAGTAAAATCAACCAAACACTCGAAAAGCTTTTCGCCTATGCTCGCATGCATCGTGATGAAAACGCCGCCAGTCCCGTATACCAAGCAATGACAAATAAAATTCAAGCCCTTGAAGCAGAAGCCTCAGCCGCTTACGCCTTTATGGAGCCAGAAATTCTGACACTGCCAACAAAAACATTGGAAAACTTCCTTCGCGAAGAACAGGGACTTGAAGAGTATCGCTTTTATCTAGAAAATCTCACAAAACAAAAAAAACACATTCTCTCAGCACAAGAAGAAGCTTTACTGTCGGCGTTTGGTGATGTAGCACAGGCTTCTGCCGAAACCTTTCAGATGCTAGCGCGGGCTGATATAACTTTTCCAGCGGTTTATGACACTTCAAAACAGGAGCTTCCTTTAAGTGAAGGCCGCTACCATTCTTTCATGATATCACCAGACCGTCAAGTACGCCAGCAGGCTTTTAAAAATCTCCTGGGCACTTATAAGAACTATCGAAATACGTTTGCCTCAACGCTGCGAGGCAATATCAAAAAAGATATTTTTTATGCAAAGACACGGCACTACAGCTCTCATTTGGCAGCTTCCCTGGAACCTGATGAAATTCCGCTCTCCTTTTACGATCAGCTAATCGCAACAGTTCATAAACATCTTCCCGCCATGGAGCGTTACGTATCTCTCAAAAAAAAGATTCTTAACGTACCAGAGCTGCACATGTATGATATGTATGCTCCCCTGACGAACCAGATCCGCCTCGCTTATTCTTATGAAGAGGCCGTAAAACTAGTAAAACAAGCCCTCGCCCCGCTCGGCAAAGAATATCTCGCTGATCTATCAACTGGTCTTGCTTCAGGCTGGGTTGATGTCTACGAGAATAAAGGAAAGCAGACAGGCGCTTATTCCTGGGGCGTCTACGGCGTTCATCCTTTCGTCCTCCTCAATTTTGACGGCAAATACAATGACGTATCGACTTTAGCCCATGAACTCGGCCACGCTATGCATAGCTATTATAGTCAAAAAAAGCAACCGTACCCTACGTCATCTTATACCATTTTTTGCGCTGAAGTTGCTTCTACAACCAACGAAATCCTCTTAATTGATCATGTACTCGCTACCACAGCTGACCGCTCTATCCAAGCCTACCTCTTAAATCAATATCTGGAATCCATTCGCACCACTGTGTACCGCCAAACCATGTTCGCTGAATTTGAACAAAAGGTTTATATGTTAGCTGAAACAGGGGAAAGCCTCACAGCCGAGCTTTTTGAAAATCTCTGGCGTGAGTTAAATGCCAAATATTACGGGCCTGAACTAGTCATTGACGACAGCCTCGTCAGTGAATGGTCAAGAATCCCGCATTTTTATCGCAGCTTTTATGTTTACAAATACGCTACAGGGTATTCCGCCGCAACCGCCTTTGCCAATCATCTCAGTACCGATGAAAAAACTGCCCAGAAACAATACCTAAACTTTTTAAGCAGTGGCGGTTCTGATTATTCTCTGAATCTCTTAAAAGCAGGTGGAGTTGATTTAGCATCAGGCAAACCAATTGAACAGACTTTAGTTAAGTTTTCCCAACTGCTCGACAAATTAGAAGCCTTATTATAAGTTTAAAACATAGCTGTTCAGAAAAAAGCGGCTGCTCAAAGAGCAGCCGCTTTCTTATCTTTATTTTTCTAAAATTGCTAAAACCGTTTCTTTCATAGCGCCTTTTTCACAACAACGCTGATGCAGCTTTGCTTTTCCTTTGAGCGAAGCTAGGCCGATAGGAGCTTGCCAAGTTGACAAATCTGTCAAAGTATCAAGTAAAGCAAACTCATCTTTCCCGCTGGACGCGCCAGGCTTTAAGGCCTCAATCACACTGTCATTAAACTTAAAAGGGCTTGCTGTAGACACCACAATGCAGTGTCTTTCATCGCCAGTACGTTCCCGATATACTTTCGCCGTATGCCAGGCAACAGCCGTATGTGGATCCAGTAAATAAGAGGAAGCAGTAAATACTTCATGAATCGTAGCAGTGATCTCTGTCTCATTGGCCCACAGAGCGTAAAAATCTTCTGATAGTGCCTTGGCCAAATCGCCTGTTATGGCATAATCACCTTTCGTCTTAAGCTCCGTCATCCATGTAGTTACTTTTTCACTATCCCCTTGCGTAGCCAGATAGAGAAGTCGTTCTAAATTACTGGAAACTAGAATATCCATCGAGGGCGACGAAGTCTTGTAGAAAGGTCGGTTAGCATTATAAACACCTTGCTCAAAAAAATCTGTCAAAACATGGTTCGCATTCGAACCACAAAGAAGTTTTCCAATAGGAAGGCCCATTTTTTTTGCATAATATCCCGCTAAGATATTGCCAAAATTACCTGTCGGTACACTAAAATTGACTGCATCTCCCAAAGCAAAGAGGTTTTGTTTTACACCGTCAAGATAGGCGCTAAAATAGTAGACAATCTGCGGTACAAGTCTGCCCCAGTTAATCGAATTCGCCGAAGAAAGCTGCAAACCTTGTTTCGCCAACTCCTGATTAAACGCAGTATCTTGAAAGATTTCCTTAACGCCAGTCTGGGCATCATCAAAGTTTCCTTTTACCGCTACGACAGCTACATTTTTCCCTTCCTGTGTAATCATCTGCAGTTTTTGAATGGCGCTAACACCATCTTCAGGGTAAAACGTAATAATCTCAATCTGATTGACATCTTGGAAGCCTTCCAACGCGGCCTTACCAGTATCGCCTGAAGTTGCAACGAGAATTACTATTTTTTCTTGCTTTTCTGTTTTTACAAGAGCTGTCGACAACAGGCGTGGTAAAAGCTGCAACGCCATATCTTTAAATGCACTAGTTGGACCATGCCACAATTCCAGTACGGAAAAATTCTCTTTTACTGTCTTTAATGGAGCAATGGCAGCAGCATCAAATTTAGGCACTGAGTAAGCCGAATCAATGCACTGTTTCAATTCACCTTCACTATAATCCGTTAAAAATAACCGCAGTATAGCTAAAGCTCGCTGCTGATACGTAAGATCTACCCATTCCGCAATCTGGTCTAAAGAAAGCTGCGGAATTTCCTCTGGCACAAATAAGCCGCCATTTTCGGCCAAACCGGCAATAATAGCTTCGGCAGAAGTCACTGATTGGCTGCCGCCTCGCGTACTGATAAACATGATCTTAGTCCTCCCTTTATGCAAACGCAATTCCTTGTTCTACAACTTGTCCACCATTAAATTCCACCAGCATATTAGCGGTAAAAGCAATAATTTCCTTCATCTCTTCGTCGCTAACCTCTTCATCGGCATAGAGCACGGAAAGCAGCGTCTTAGTCTGTAAAGTTACAGCTGTTCGCGCTGCGTCAGCTGTGGGGTTACCAAAAACGCCTTCTCCATCATGAAGGAAAGGTCGATTTCCCGTAGGACGTTCCTGACCGGAAATACATTGATACTGCCCTAATGCCGCCTTAGCATAAACAATATCACCGTGAATCTGATCAGCATCATAAAGACCAAAAGGCAACAAATATTTCAGCGAGCAATAATTATTCACATCCACAGCACTATTAACATAATAGAGCCCCTTACCGCCTAAAACGCGCCGCACCAAGGCTTCTGAGGCAGGACGATAGCGAGTAGGATCATAGGATAGTTTTTTGAACATCGAGCGAACTGCAGCAATACGAGGCACTTTAGTCAATAAATCAATCTTATAGGCCGCAGCCGCTTCTTGCTGTAGTTTAAAAAAGGCCTGCGCTAAGGGCGGCGGTGATCCTTTCACTGCTACATCGGTAATCAAGGCATAACCCAGTCGACAGTGAGGCACTACTTGGCTTACATTTTCATGAATTGTGATCTGCATCTTTTTCCTCCTGCCTGGCAATCGGGCAAACGGTCCCATTCACTGCTCGAATCAAGTCTTGTGGCGCTAAAAAAATCTGCACGCCCCGCTGACCCGCACTGATTGAAAGAGCTGGCCAAACAAGACAGCTATCATCAATATATACGGGATACTTTTTTTTCGCCCCTAACGGGGAAACTCCCCCACGCACATAACCAGTGAGCGGCAGTACATCCTTTAGCGCAACAAGCTCTACCTTTTTATTTTGACTGGCTGTAGCCAGCGCCTTTAAATTCAGTTCTGCGCCGCCAGGCACAACAGCCATCAAGATTCCTTGTTTATCGCCCTTTGCTACAAGGGTTTTAAAGACCTGATTGACAGGCATTTGTACAAGTTCTGCCACATGCTGCGCCCCCAGATCATTTTCGTCTACTTCATATTCTTTGATTTCGTAAGAAATGTGTAAAGAATCTAAAATACGAGCCGCATTTGTTTTTTTCATCGTACTACTATAATCTCCTTATTGACTACTCATAACAGGTAAAAGTAGGAGCGCGGCTTCCCGCGCTCAATTACTTCAAAAATCAAGTTTCATATACCTGACCTTTACATAAGGAATTGACTGAAGCTCCTGCTCCATTTCCGAAGCCGGAAGATTTTCACCGCAAAGCTGTAAGAGAATCATACCACTATTGCTACATTGATCAACTGCTGAATCGTGAATTCCCAGCCTGACTCTGATAAAACAGCCGTATTTTGTAAGTACATCCTGCACTGCCTTAGCTGTTTCAACACGATTTTCCTGTAAAATCGCCATAATCATTGAGCAATTTTCCATAATTCCTCCGCCTTTCCGCTTCTACTATCCTAAAGTAACTAGGCCTGATGAAGTTAAACGCATATAGAACTTAATTGTTACATATTTTATATCCTGTTTAAAATCTCCTGCAAAAAAAGAGAAAAGTGACGAAAACTTTATAAAAAAGGTGAAACAAACAGGACATAACGGGAAATATAGAGAAATGGTAAGAAAACTTTTAAAGAGGTGTCACTATTTTGCTAACTGTCGCACTTGGCCAAATGGAAGTCATTCCTGGCCGACCTGATTTAAATACACAAACAATGCTTCACATGATAAATAAAGCCAAGCAACAGCACGCTGATTTAATTGTGTTTCCCGAAATGGCAATTCCCGGTTATTTGCTAGGCGATCTTTGGGAGCAAAAAGCCTTTTTGAAAGATTGCGAAGACTACGGAAGACAAATTGCCCAGGCAGCGCAAGATATTACAGTGATGTTCGGCAATATTGCAATGGACTGGAATCAGAAAAATCATGACGGTCGCTACCGCAAATATAACGCCTTTTTTACCGCGCAAAATGGGAGATTTGTCAAAGATCCTGCTTTTCCCTATCCCTTCCGTATTAAAACATTGCTACCTAACTATCGCGAGTTTGATGATTCGCGCCACTTTTATAGCCTTCAGGAACTCGCTTGTGATTTTGGCGAACCCATCGAAAACTTCCTCAAACCATTACCAGTTACGATGAAAGATAAGACCTATCATATTGGCTGCTTAATCTGCGAGGACGGTTGGTCTGATGATTATTCGATAAAACCGCTAGCGCAAACAGCTACAGCAACTACCGACTTTTTTATCAACATTTCCAGTTCCCCCTTTACGGCAGGCAAAAACAATAAGCGAAATCGTCTCTTCTCGGCACAAGTGAAAGCAGCCTCTGTACCACTCATTTATGTAAATGCTGTAGGTATGCAAAACAACGGAAAAACAATTTATACTTTTGATGGCTATAGTACCGTCTATAACAAAGAAGGGCAAATACAACATAGCTGTAACTCCTTTTTAGAAACACTCGAATGCGTCACCTTTGACGACCAGTTTGAGTTGAATTGTAGCAAGCCAGTACAACCCCAAGATGACAGCACAATTGAAACAATCTATAATGCTCTTCAATACGGCATGAAAAAATTTTTAATTCAGACAGGAATAAATAAAATTGTAATCGGCATTTCTGGTGGTATTGACTCCGCCGTGAATGCCGCACTCTATAGTCGCATTCTAGGCGCCGATCATATTTTGCTTGTTAATATGCCCAGTCGC
The DNA here is from genome assembly GCF_056134285.1 of Pelorhabdus sp. sgz311002. Classification (NCBI taxonomy): domain Bacteria; kingdom Bacillati; phylum Bacillota; class Negativicutes; order Selenomonadales; family Sporomusaceae; genus Pelorhabdus; species Pelorhabdus sp. sgz311002. The sequence goes on from NZ_JBWBCL010000015.1 coordinate 13,062, forward strand.
TATAATTCACAGACAACAATCTCGGCTGCCGAAAAACTAGCTAAAAATCTCGGCTGCCATTATGGCGTTCTCCCTATTGAAGAAGCTGTTCAGCATACAATCAACCAGCTTACCACAACGCCTATCTATCATTTTTCTGATTCTAAAACACAGTATCTTACCTTAACCGATCTTGTAAAAGAAAATATCCAGGCCCGCGACCGTTCCTCACGTCTTTTAGCCGGAGTAGCGGCCGCCTTTGGCGGGGCCTTTACCTGTAATGCCAATAAAAGTGAAATGACCGTCGGTTACTGTACGCTTTATGGCGATGAAGCCGGCTGTTTAGCTGCAACTGCCGACTTATGGAAACATCAGGTTTATGAGCTAGCTCGCTACCTAAATGATTCTGTTTATGAACGCGAAGTAATTCCCCAAGAATCAATTCAACTCGTTCCCAGTGCTGAATTGTCAGCCAATCAGTCTGTAGATGAAGGCAAAGGTGATCCGATTATTTACCCTTACCATGACTACCTCTTTCGCGCCTTTGTCGAGCATTGGCAGAGAGCGACCCCAGAAGATATCCTGCTTTGGTATAGTCAGGGCATTCTCGAGGACAAACTTGGCTGTAAACAAGGCCTCATTCAAAAACATTTTGCCACTGCCGACGCCTTTATTAGCGATTTAGAACGTTGGTGGAATCTTTATTCTGGCATGGGAATCGCTAAACGAATCCAAGCGCCGCCCGTACTGGCTATCAGTCGTCGCGCCTTTGGCTTTGATCATCGTGAAGCCCAAAATCAGCCTTATTATACACAAAAATACCAAATCCTAAAACACGAACTTATACAGCAAGGGAGGAATATTTAATGTACTTTGATCCGGCAGAAGGAATGGTATTTCGCCCCCCCAGTGAGGCGCGCAGTCTGATTTTACGCGTTACGATCGGCTGTTCTCATAATCGCTGCACTTTTTGCAGTATGTATCGTTCCGTGCAATTTCGTCCCCGCCCGTTAGAGGAAGTAAAACATCTTATCGAGCAGGCGGCAAGAGAATTTCCGACAACTCGCCGAATTTTTCTAGCAGATGGTAATGCCTTGGTTCTGCCGACAGAACGACTCCTGACTATTATGGGGTGGCTCCATGAAGCTTTTCCGCATTTAACACGAATTACTCTATACGGCGGTCCACAGGATATTTTACGCAAAACCCCAGAAGAGTTAGCAACCTTAAAAGCAGCCGGATTAAAAATCATTTACCTCGGCCTCGAAAGCGGCGATGAAGCAGTCCTAGCGCTGCTTGGCAAAGGAGCTACGCCTTCAGAAATGATTCAAGCCGGCCAAAAGGTAGTGTCCTCTGGTTTAAAATTGTCGATGATGGTCATTCTCGGCGCCGGGGGAATTGAACGCTCTCGCGAACATGCGATTCACACAGCTGAAGTAGTCAGCGCTATTGAACCTACTATGCTAAGCGCGCTGACGCTGATGCTTCATGAAGGAACCGAATTAAGAGCACTTGCTGAAGCTGGCAAGTTTACCATGCTAAGTCCTTCTGAGCTTATGACGGAGCTTGCCCTTATGCTCGAACACATCGACGTAAAACGTCCCTGTATTTTCCGCAGCAATCACGTATCAAACCTGCTGCCATTAGCCGGTACCCTACCAGAAGACAAAGAAAAACTGCTCGCCACAGCAAAAGCCATGGTCGAACAGTTTCAAGATCGTACATTACCTAAATTTAATGATACAGGCCGCTTTTAAACCAAACCAGAACCCATTAACTTTTTAATAATAAAAACACAAATCCTTCTTCGCTTAAATAACGAGGATCAAACTCTTCTAACTCCAATACTTTTTTAATTTTATTGGCGCAGGCATAAATACTAGCACTTGTCTGCTCCAATTCATCAGCAAGCCGCGTGGCCATAATTCGTTTATGGCCATTCATTTTGCTATAAACATAAGCAACAGCCGCCGCCCACAAGCGTTCATCCCGTACTTTTGCCACAGAAAAATGAGCATAATCCGCCCAAAGTTTCTGTGCCATACTTATGTCATACAACGAAAAACCGTAAGCAGGCAATATTCTCTTTATAGAGTCAGAGACACCATCTTGCCGTGCTGGCAATTCGCTCTGTTTATACTGACGCTGCAAGATTTGAAATGGCGTTACATTCACCTTGGCCAGTGATAATAAAACATCAACAGTATATTTTATATTTAACGCATGGCGAGCAAAAAAATCATCCCAGGTTGCCTCCGGTTGTTTAATCGTAAAAATATCCTTTTGCCGGATAATCTCTTCCTTGATACGGCGCTTTAAATTGGGGCTCACTTCAATACTAGCAACATAATTAATCAAAGTCATTTCTCCGGAAAAAACATGGCCGAAAAAGAGTAGCTTTTTGATTTTCTTATACTCAAAGTCAGGTTGAGGCAATCGAAATACTTCTTCCGTAAATAAATTTACACACTCTACAAAGTTCTCATCAATAATTCGGCTAATATAAAATACGGTATAACGAGCTTTTAAGAGTTCCTGTAGGAGTTGTTTTTCTTCCCGCGACAAGTTCAAATTCTTTCCCTTAGTAAAAAATCGCAGCGGCGTAGCATCACTATCAAGCAAGTGGTAATCAAACAAAAAATAGTCCCAAAAGCCAAGCCAGAATTCATGGTATTCTTCTTCTGGGACACTTTCAAATGGACCAGCATACAAAAACAAAGCTCTTTCAAAATCATTCATAAACATATTCTGCTGAAAATATGTTCCCAACTTGTTCATAAGGCTTTCCACAGCTGCCGTAATGCGGTAAGCAAATTCTTCTTCCGTTTGCGGCTTTTGCTCTAACGCTGAAAAATTTTCTTCCCCTTCCAGCGCGGAGATACCATCAAAAATCGTCTTGTGACGGTGTAATTCTTCCCCACCGGCAATTTCTTGTGACGCTGTAAGAATATCTTGCCAATCGTATAACAAATGGCGTGATGCAAGATACTCGTAGAAAGCTGTTAAAATCGCAAACAACTCTCGAATGGATGCAAGCGAGACCTTAAACTCTGGCACAAGATCCAGCCAAGAAAGCAAAATATAATATGTTTCTATGCCAAATGATTCAATGGATGAAATTCGTGTCTCAACCATAAATTGCAAAAAATACATCATGTTGCGCCACAAATGATTTAGTTCTTTTTCACTGGCTCCCTGCCAAGCCTTATGACGCAAAAATCCCTCAATCCAATCCTGACGGATTGGCACCGCCTCATCACTATACTTATCGTAAAAGAGACGAATTTTTTCGTAGACATTTTTCATATGACCTATGAGTCTCCTTATTTAATCCAATGTTTTTATTATACAACATTGATCGCTCTCTGTCTTTTTTTCTTTGCTACAGGGTTACTACATTTGCGCACTAAACTAATGTAGAAAAAAGACCTCGCGAATGCCGCGAGGCCTTTTTAAAGATGGTGCGGAAGAAGGGACTTGAACCCCCACGCCGTAAAGCGCCAGATCCTAAGTCTGATCCCGGCGCCGTTGCTGTAGGAAAAGGCAACCTTAAAACCGCATAAAACAAGGCCTTGCAGAGCGTACCGTCACATAAGTTTTTAAACGCGTTGCTGTACGGTTGCTGTACAGCAACCGTAGAAGCTTTTGCGCCATAACCACCGCCAAGAGTCCAGTTCCCAATCAGCTGGGCTCTTTAATTTTTGACTTCAAGACTCCCTCGACTCTCTCAATCACCGCATCAAAATCTCGCCGCATTTCACATTCCCATATAACAACAATAGTCCAGCCCGCGGAAATTAAAGTTTCTCGCGTTTTAACATCACGTAAAACGTTGCGACTTAACTTAGATTCCCAATAATCTGTCCTACTTTTTGGCCGTTCCGCCGATTTACAGCCAGGATGCTGATGCCAAAAACAGCCATGCACAAAAACGATGACCTTATACTTCGTAAAAACAATATCAGGCTTACCCGCTAGATTCTTTACATTCTTCCGATAGCGCCAACCGCGATGAAATAGCGCTTTTCTCAGCTTTTGCTCTGGCTTAGTATTGTTACTTTTGACGCGCCGCATAATATCGCTTCTTTTTTCCGTTGAAAAAACATCCATATTCTTACCGCCTTCGCCGCTAAATCATGAACGCCGCCTTAATAACAATACAACTTCTGATAAGAATAACTCCTTCGCCCATCACGGCAAAGGAGTTATTCTTATCATGTCATCTCTATTCTTAGGCTCATATCCGTTTCGCATTCTTCGATAATTTCATTATATTTTTCGATGAGCGCCTTCAATGTCACGCCGCGCTTTGCATGACTAAAAAAACTATGCTCATACACATTAGCCGACACAAATTGCTGAATATCCCATACTTCAATTCGGTCTTCAAGTCCAGCGTCTGAAGCCAGAGTTAACGCCGTGTTGACTCGTTCATAAACAGTAACAATCACAGGAAAACAGCTTGCCGCCAAATTCTCACGGCACTTCTCTATGAGCGCGCTGGCAGGCGCAGTAGTACAATGAATAACTACATCATCCAGTACAAAATCTCCATTACGACTAGTTGGCGAATCCGCCACCGAAGCCCCATGTAACCGCAACGAACCCTGCGGCATAACCAACGATAATTTTGCCGCCGTTAAATGCTGCAAAAGCGTTCCTATATACGTTGTGCCAGGATTATCTCTCTGTCGCTTTAACGCCTGATCAAACAAATCGCTAATAACGGAACGCATCGTACGAGAAGCGTCATTATGTAAAGTAAATGGCTTCGAAGCAAAAAACTCTTTCACGCGATCCGCCCACCAAGCTTCTACGCTAGATAGATCCAGGCTACCAGCCCTATTTAGCTCATTCAGCAATTCAATATACTTTGTCATAAGTCCGATACTGCCGCGGCTAGTCCGCCCGCCTTCTTTCGCAAGCGTACGCTTTATCCCATAATCGGCCAAAATAGCTTGTACAGCCGCCATACTAACACCAGCGACTTGTCCTTTACTGTCTGCTAAAAAGAGATCCGCTGATAAAGGAAACTCTTTCGTTTGAGCAGCCCGAGATAAAAAAAGGATCAACGCTAATGATCCTTTACCTGTTACCTTGTTTGTAACTCGAAACGATTCAAGCTGTTGCAACTGCTGCTGTCGATTCATTATAAGCCGCCTCCGATAATCTCATTAGAAAATTCTCGCCTAAAAACCGGGCGACTGGAACGGCCACAGCGTCCCCCATTGCTTTATAAGCGTCATTATATCGTTCCGGCAAAACAAAACTTTCCGGCGCGCCCATCAAACGAGCCACTTCTCGTATTGAAAGCAAGCGCAATGAAATTTCATTTTCTTTTTTAATCAATACAAACTGCCTGCTACTGCCGCCTTCCGGCGTTCTGAGACAACCGGCTAATCCGTCAAATCGCAACTCTAAAACCTGTTTTCCATAACGAGTTCGACGATAGCCGCAAGCGACAGCCGTTTCTAAAGAGTCTAACATAGCTTTATGTTTTGGCGACAAAATAGCCATATTTCTCTCCATAACCGCTTCATCCGGCGCAATATCCTCTAAGATAGATTCCAATGTTACGTTCCGCTGCAGCGGCTTCGGCGCCCGCCACCATACCCAGTGCGGCAGTCCGGCTGCAGCTCGTTGAATCGCTGTCGTATGAAGCCAATTAGGCCCTATATCTTTCAGCTCTTCCGGAATGGTTACAGAACGATCCACTGCAATAACAAAAATACGCGGACGCGACTGAGGAACAAATAAAGAAGCGTCAATCATCATAGCGCCGACGCGATATCCCTCGTTTACCAACGCTTCATGTAACTGACGATAATCATCGCCGCCGTTACGTGAAACCAAACCTGTCACATTTTCCGCCACAAGAATTTTAGGCCTAATCCTCATTTCTCGCATAACACGCAGCCATTCCCATACAAGTCCGCTACGGCTCGCTTGAATGCCGCCGCTCAGTCCGGCTAAAGACAAGTCCTGGCAAGGGAAGCTCGCCCAAGACAAATGAGCAACTGGTAAGTTCGCGCCAGCCACTTGACAAATATCCCCTAAGACAAAATGTTCATCCGCTGCGTTGGCGCGATATACCGCCGCCTTTTTCTCGCAAATATCATTCGCCCATACGGAATCAAACATTCCTTTCATACCACAAGCAACCAAACCGCTGCCAGCAAAAAACTCCAACATCGTATAGGGATTCGCCCAACTATGAAGATCGACAGCTTGACGCTGATCCTTATAGTGAAAAAGCGAAAATTCCTGCGCTTCGATCTTGCTTAACTTGCTCATAAGCTCCCCCCTTCACTCTGAGAGTTTTCTAAAGTAAACTATTTTACATTATAGCGTTGTACTGCTTTTCCGGTCAAGAATACGTATAAGAAATCACTCTGCTTTTTTATTTATATTCGATATAAAAAGACAGTCTCCTGCGCGAACAAGAACATATGTTTGTTGCGATTAAAAATACCTTAATGCGACTTTAACAAGTCAATTATAGTCTTTTCAGTAGGAAACCCAGCTTCAGTCGATGCTCCATACTCGCTAACTGCTAGTTCGGTATTAAACAAATCTGCTGCTTTAATTAATTGTTCAAAAATCTCGCTTCCTTGAGAAGTTAAAGGTACTGCATCTTGAATAATTTTAATTATATCGCGAACCTCAAATAATATCTTTTTTGCACTCTCAACACTTTTAACGTTAAGCACATCATACTTCGCCGCTTCCTCTAAATACCTAAAATAAGTTCTATAATTTTCTCTTACAATAGCAATATCCTTATGTTGCTGCGCCCACAAATTCAATTTTTCTTTCATATTATATAGGCAAAAATCATCCCAATCAAAAAGTAACCTTTTATATCCTACTTGACTAGTATCAGATACTATCCGATTTATACCGTTTTTTTCCTGAAAGAGGGAGTTCAAAATGCTTGCCATTTTTGGTTTCAAAATTTCACTTTCTAATCGCTTTATGTCACCCTTCATTTCTTCTTTGATTTGCTCTCCCCATTGTTTTGATTTGACCATATTCATAAAAAGTGCAAGAAACTTGCTATCTGCAGCGCCTAAATCAGCCCATTCGCACATAATTTGCATATTTTCGGCAACATTTAAATTTTGTGGTAAAATCGTGAAACATTCAAAATAACTTCTAAGTAGCTCGCTCTTCTCGCTATCTGCTAGATCTTTGCCTCTATGAGAAAAAAGCGTTTTAAAATATCTATCAATTCTTTTTACTTCAGAAAAAATATCATCTATTCCTCTTTGTTCAATTTGCTTAGATACCTGATATAACAAATTTGTTTTATCTTGCAAGAGTTGCTGCAAAAATAATAAAAGATCTTCTCGTGGAATTTCTTTATAGAACTCCGAATTATTATCCATTTCAAAACAATATTTGATAAATATTTGATAAGGCATTATATTAGGCGTTTCGAGTAAATGAAAATAAAAATCTATTAGCCCATCATTTCCCTCATAATAAGAAACTCTTGTTTGAAAATACCGAATCAATTTAATTAAGCGTTCTTTACTATCTTCGCTTATTTCCTTCTTATCGCTAATCAACTTTTCAATAGAAGCCCTGACCAACTTATCTTCTTTTTCCGAAATCTCTTCTTTGGTCAAAGAATGGCCTTGATCATCTCTGGACGCTTTAAAATGCCTTTCCACTTTTCCATGAGCTGTAAATAACTCTTCTATATCGCCCTCAGCTTTTCTCTCGCGCATCTTTTTAGCGATAAATGGAAACTCTATATTAATCAGTTGTGCAATATACAACAAATTCCAAGCTATTTCACCGTCTTTAGTAAAAGACTCTAATCTAGGATGAAGTAATGCCAAACTCGTCAAATATCGCTTCAGCGACCTTGGAGCCCTAGGAAGAACCTCGCCAATTTCCAATAATATATCTTTCCGTATGCTGCTTAAATTCATCTCATCAATTTCATCTTTAAGAAAATCTTCAAAAAACTCATCATGAGAAATAGACAATTCAACTGGATAATCAATAAACTTTTCCAAAAATACTTTACCACTTCCACTAGGCATTTCTTTCTCAATTATTTTAGCAACAAGTTCAGCATCAAATCCAATAACATAGGTTAAGGCTTCCAAGTTAACAATTTCTTTTATTCCTTTTAATAAGTCAATAGAAACCTTACTATCTTCAATACGATCTAAGTCATCAATAAAAACAACAACTTTTTTATGTTCTCCCAGAATTTTTTGTAAACTTCTTTCAACATTGCTCTTTAAATAATGCTGCTCAGCTTTCCCTTCATTATCAAGCAATTGATCAATTGCTTTTCCTATCGAAGAGGTAGCTGTCGACTTTATAAAAAATCTTTTTAAAAAATCTACAGTAAACCAGGCAGGTGAAATATAACTGCTACTATTATGCCTAGCAACTCCTATTTCCAACGCAGATCGAAAGCCCTTCCACAAATCATCTTTTTTTTGAAATAACCAAGGATTAAACCAAACTGTACAATATTCTTCTTTTTCGCAAGACTCCTTAACAAAATTCATTACCGTAGTCTTTCCAGATCCCCATGAACCGTATATGCCGATACGAACTGAATAATTCTTTTCGTTATTTTTTATCAAATTAAAAATAGAATCTGCTAAAGTGGCACGATGTAGCCGATCTTCTTTCTTTACTCTTTTCGGCTCATTGGGATTCGCAGAATTTGTTTGCATCTGCGATTTTTTATTAAGAATTCTTATTCGCGCTTCATTAAAAACCCAATAGGCACCGATTAAAAAAAGAGAGCCTATTATATTTGCGGCATTATTCACCATTTGCCACGATAAATACTGTAGCAACCAATTCCAATTGCATATATCCTTTTTAAACAAACCAAACCCAAGCCATCCGCTGGTTAAGAGCATAGATACGAGTCCTAGGCTGCAAGCAACAAGATTGTCTCTAATCCACTCTATTTTTTCAGAAATCCAAAGAAGGAAAATTGATAAAGCTATGATTCCAATAAATGTTAAGTATTTAAAAAGCCAATTAGAAAGTTCATTGATAGGAAGTAGAAATAAGGCAAAGCCCCATAGCCCAACAACAATCATTTTTAGAAGATTCTCCATAGAAATGCTCATATCGGCCCCTCAGTTAAAATTTTTTTTATAAAAACCACCACTTATTAACTAAATGTTATATTTCTCCACCAAGTCACAAAATCCTATAAGCACTATTTCAGCCAAGTCGCTAGGCGCTTTCGTACCGCAGGTCATCGCGCAGGCGCAGTAGGAAGGCTACGGCTGCGGCGCGTAGTGCAAAGCAAAGATAGCAGCCTCAGGCAAGCGAAGCCATCTGCCGATGCTGCCGCGTAGAAAAACTCCTATCTCTTCCGAGGCGCAGAGTCCCCCCGGACAATTCGGACACACCTTAGCGGGGGGACCGGGGGGAGTCGCCCGTCAAGGCGGCCGGAGCCTCTTTCCCTCTCGCATTGAATCCGTGTCCCTCCGCTTCGCGCCGCAGGATTCCGGGGAGAAGGAGAGCGCGAGAGGAAGAGGGGCGTAGAGCGAACAGCTTGCCTGTCCGCGTGCCGAGACGGCTCTGCACCGACGAAGAGATTCCTGCCAGCTTGTGCGGCAAGTGACGGCAGGGGCAAAGCGACAAGACAGAAAAAATCCCCCAACACTGGAGGAAGGGGGTTCGATTCAATCCCCTGCCAAAGCTGGCGGGGGCTGGGGGTGGTTCGACTTATTCTTGCGGCAGGCGCGCTCTCTGAAAATCCTCTGCCTTTATTCAGGAGGCTGCCGCTTTCCGCTTGCTTTTCTTCGGCGCGTCTGGCGTACTCTGCCTGTCGCGCTCCCTAGAAGCTTCGTCAGTGAGAAAAGGCAGGCCTGCGGTTCTTGCAAAAGCCCGAGCTTTTGCGAGGTCGGCAGGCCGTTTTTATAAATTAATCCTTCTTTATCGGTGGCGGGGGAGCTGGCCGTTGCTGCTGCGGCGTAATATAGATATTGGGTCTTTGCTTCGGTGCAACTTCTCTACCATTACGTATAATTTGTCGTTTTTCAATTGTATTCGGCACTATTTTATTAATAAATTCTCTTCCATCATTTCTCATCGCTTCCTGTTCGTTGCTTGACATCCTTTTTCCACCTTTCTTTTCCTCTACTTTAAAACTATTGCGGACTTGTAATAGCAGGAAATTCAACAAGTAAATTTTCCATTTTTCTCGGAATATACATAACTGGCGTTGCATACAAACGCTCTCCAGCCAAATTAAATACTTGTACATCCTCTAGGACTATCCCATCCCGATCTGTCGGATCCGACGTAGATACTATTCGCCCCTGATAAGATAGTTCTCGCTCCAAATCACGTACCGTAATCCACAAAGGTTGATATGTATTAATGAAATTATCCCACGCGTCAATCTCCGGGAACTTATCACTTATTCCCATCCAGCTAGAAAAGTGAAATAATATCCTTTTTGTAATACATTTCGTGATGAGAAATCCCAAAAACACTGCCATAATAGAAGCAATCAAGATTTCGGAAATATTCACTTGTTTTGTTACATCTGTAATATTGGATATAAACTGAAAGGGCAAATTTACTCCATACACAATTTGAACAACCCCAACTATTAAAAACCAGGGAGCATAACTGATAAATCCTAGTATCAAAGAATAAAAAAACCAGTGATGTACTTTTGTCTCCTTATGAATCGTTAAATTATCAATAATGATAAAAGCAATAATTCCCGGCAAAAAAATCAGAATAAGCCGAAACGTAAACTCCGATAGCTGCATATGTCACCTCCTTCTTATTTCCTCTATTCGACTTATCCAAAAGCTTTCCTATCGCAAAAGGAAATAAATTGTAAAAAGCTTTACAAAAAAATAACATCTGGTTATTAGCCCGACGTTGCATTTTTATTCTTGCTGATTTCCAACTGCTTCCAAAAAAACCTTGACACGCTCAGCATGCATATGTACTTTTCATTGACCAAACCTGGCACAACTCCAGCACGTTAATCAAGCTTTCGATTATGAATAGCTCTTGCAATTCTCGTCTATCTAACACACAAGGATCTTTAGTAATATCTCGATGGAAAAATTTAAAAAGGATACTTACCTATCAGCGTGCCGAAACGGTTTGCCAATAAAAAGTTTCCTGCTATGACAGGGGCTGGGAGTGATTCGACTTATTCCCTCGGCAAGCCGTCAGACATTCCTGTTCTCTTTTCAAAGCCGTACTCATCTATATTGTTCTCATCATGAGAATTATAAAGAACACTTATAGGTTTGTCCATCTTTCTCTTGTCAATTATCTCCTTTAGCCTTTCATCTGTTTTTATATATTCAACATGACTACGATGAAAAAGTCTGTCTATAGGTAAAAGATGAAATAGCTTGTACCGACAGGCAAGCAGACGAAACGTATCCGCTCCGTGATGCACAAAACAATTGTAAAAAAGCAGCAGCAACTCATTTACTGAAAGCTGGGCGCGCACTATGCGGACATATTGCTTCTTTTCCTCCACCGACAAATTGGATTCGTCAATATAGCGCATAATATGGTACAGGTGTCTGAAGTAGTGACCTATCTGAAACTGATTTACCCGGTAGAAATCATTATAGCATTTATACATACGAAAAATTTCATTCGGTTCTGTCGAGTGATTGTAGAGCTGTTTGAGCATTAAATATGCTTCTCCAAAATAGACCCTGCCACTTCGCCCCTGAAACGAAAGTTCATCCACAATTTTCTGCTGCATATCCAGCATCCTGAAAATATTATCCTGAGTTTTACTAATTTCAGAATCTTTTTTCTGAATATAGATAGTCCATAAAACAGCGAAAACACTAGCCGATCCAAGCACCGGTGCTGAAACCCCGCCGATCCATTGTCCTATAGAGCTAAGTTGATCATAGCTTAGCAAATATGGAGGCATGCTTTGAAAATGCCATCTGATAAATTCAGGACTAAATACTGCTATAATTAAAAAAAACGCCATTATCAAAAATAAGATAATCATAAGAGGTATTTTTTTCAATAGAAAGGTAGTAGCAAAAAATATTTTTTTAAACGGAGATATAATCGTAAGAGATATTCTTTTTAATATTTTCAATTCGCGTCACCAACTGATTATAGATTAATAAAACCCTTTGATTTAATAATGAAATATTCCTGCCTGATAGGAATATTTATTGAAATAAAGAATATTACAGAAGAGGTGAATACAATGTCTGATAGCAAATTACTTAATCTTAACGGCTTATGGTCTGTTAAATTTTCTTCTACTCTCGGCGGATACGGTCTGGGAATGGTTGTAATTCATAAAAATCAAATTCTAGGAGGAGATCTTTCTTACTACTATCGCGGCCAAATTACTCAAAATGATTCCAAACTTGAAGCAGTCGTAGAAGTTCACAACTACTCAAATCAGTTTGATTCTATATTGGGAGCCTATGACGATTATAAAATTACTATGTACGGTGAAATTCCGACTTCCACCCCAAACAATTCCGAAAGGCGAATACAACTAAAAGGTGTTTCTGATATCCAACCCGGCATCATTATTGAACTATCCCTCTTGTTTATAGCCGAAGGTCTAGAGTAGAAGTTATTTTTAAAAGAAAAATCCGCGCGAGTTCCAAGACCTCGTGCGGATTTTTCTATTCCTATTCTTCCAGATTGCCGACTGCTTCCAAAACAGCCTTGACGCGCTCCAGCATGCGTATGTGCTTTTCGTCGACCAGACCTGGTACGGCTTCCAGCACAGCAGCTACGCTTTCGGCCGCTTCCGTGAACTCCTTGGCCGTCATCAAACCGCCTACCCTTCCTTCAGCCGCGCACAGTCCCTGCAAGCCTTGCCTTCGCGGCACTGCGCACAGCGCTTTGTATGCTCATCCAGTTTTGCCGCAAGCGTAATCGCAGCCTGCTCCGCTGCATCAAGCTTGCTTTCCAGTTTCACCAAAAGCCAGGCCGTGACAGCAATCGGAAAGCCTACCTGCCCGATCAACTGCATCAAATCCATTCGCTACACCCCGCCAGACGAAAACAGGACGCCGCGCGCCCTGCCTTCCAGACTCTATTGGGCGGCCTCAGCCTTCCTCCGGTTCGGTAAGTTCTTCTTCTTCCTCCACCGTCAGGCATTCGCCGCCTGCATCATTCCCGCCGTAAACAATCGGCAATTCCTGCTCCTTGTCCATGCAGTCTGCCTCCCTCACTCCAGCTTCGTTGACTCATTGACATGAATGCGCGATTCCACCATCTGAATCAAAGTACCGCTTGTCGTGGCAAAAATATTTTTCGTAATAATATCTTCCATGACGGGTTGAACCTGCGCCAATGTCAGGTTATCCTTCGGATTGGGAAGACTGATCGTCACTTCCTTGCCGCTGCTATTTCGAAACACCATTTCCAAAGTCTTAGTCATAGCCGCACCTCCCCTCTAATTAAAATCGTTCTGCTTGAAATCATTCTGCCGCTTAGCCGCTGATCAACGTAGATGTATCAGCGCGGTCAATGCCAAGAACCGTCAGGCTCTGCAATCCTGCCAACGAATTAGCCACAGCATAGAGGTCGTCATCCGTAACCTCAGACCGTACATTTTGAAAATGAACGCTTTTAATTACAGGCTTGCCCGCCGCATTCGTTCCGGCGCTAAAACGCAGCGTCAGAACAGCGCTTTTCGGTGTTTTTGTTACAGCCATGCCACTCACCTCCTTTCATCAGAGAAAGCCAAAAAGGCCGCGCCGGATAGGCGCGACCTTTCGGCGGGAAAAGAGCATCTATGCCAAGGCGCACTACGCGCCGAAGCATCATCTACCAGCCCTTTTCCCGAAGGCGGTGTATTCAATTACGACTTGAAAGCAGTTTGATCTACTGGCTTTTAATTACATTATAGCGAACATACGTTCTTAAGTCAAGCCAGCGGCTGTACCAGCTGCCGCAATACCTCGCGCTATGGCCTGACCGATTTTTTTCTGCCAAGCCGGATCAGCCAGAACGGTCCTATCTGCTGCCGATGAAATAAAAGCGCATTCCACAAGCGCCGCAGGCATATCCGTAAACTGAAGCACCGTAAAGCGAGCTTCCTTTACGCCCCTGTCCTTACTATAGTCAAGCGATACAAGTTCGCTTTGGATCGCTTCCGCCAAAGCCTCGCCGTCTGCCGACTGAGGAAAATGATATGTTTCCACGCCGACCGCCTCCGTCGACTCGGCCGCATTGCAATGCACCGAAACAAACAAGTCAGCGCCGAACTCATTGGCCGCCTGGCAGCGCGGCATCAGCTCATCTGATTCAATATCGCCATAGCGCGTCATAATTACGTCATGTCCCGCCGCTGTCAAAGCGCAGTTTGCTTCATTGGCAATCGCCAGAACAAGCTCCGATTCCGTCAGTCCGCCGCTGCAGGCGCCAGGCTCAATCGGGCCGCTATGGCCCGGATCCAGACAAATCTTCATGAACTCCCACTCCCTTTATTTTTTCAAGTCTCTTCTGTTCGATCAGAAAGTACTTATCCATGCTCTACTTCTTTAGCTCTGCTATTTTTCGATCAGAAAGTACTGACCAATTCTCCATTTGTTCAGAGTCTCGCTATTTTCCAACCAGAAAACGTCCTTTTGCAAAATCTAAGTATCTAGCTGACTGCAAAGCTCTTCGCAAAATCACTTTACTATCAGACTACGGCCGCCGCTGCCGTAAACAATTCCACCAAAAGCAGCCGCGGCCTGCCTTTTGCCAGAAAAACCAAGTCTTGTCAAAAGCGCGACAGGCAAACAGCGCCAGACGCGCCGAAAACCAAGCGAACTTCGACCGCTCGCCCCCGCCTGCACGCCGCCAGCCTTCTTTCTCCGCCGCTAATCCCGGCGGGCCGTCTCGGCACGTGGACAGACAAGCTGTTCACTCTACGCCCCTCTCCCTCTCGCGCTCTCCCTTACCCTAAGCGGCTTCGCCCATGAGCGGTGGGCCGCTCGTTTTAGTGCGAGAGGAAGAAGGGCTCCGGCCGCCGCAGCGGACGACTCCCCCCGCTAAGGAGCGGCCAATCAATCCGGGGGGACCCGCCGGATCTCAGCGGCAAAACATTATGGTTGGCGGCTATTGCAGCGGAATGCTCGCTTACCTGGCGCCTTTTTCATTGCCTGGCGCCTTCTCCGCAACCGAAGCCTTCACCAAGGCCTTCGTTCAAGCCGCTTCACCGAACAAGTCGTACCGCTCGGCCCCCAGGAAAGCACTTGATTCAAGGCGGCCTCAGCCAAGGCGATCTACACCGCGTCTTTATTGCCATGAAGCAGACAGCCCAGTCTCGACGCCATATATGTAAGAAGCCTTTGCCAAACATTTTCGTTGCTTGATCAAGCATGTTCCGCAGTCCATTCGCCAGCCGCTTCCCTGTTCCAGGGAGAATCAAGAAACAGCACTTCCCGGCAGACAACTTCCAGCGCCATGCGCCGACCGCCTGCAGCCGTTTCGTAGCGGCGCATCTGAATACTTCCTTCCACAGCTACCTGCCGTCCCTTGTCGAGATAATTGCCGCAGATTTCGCCGAGCTTTTCCCAGGCGATGCAGTCAATATAATCAGGCGGCCGATCCTTGCTGCGATTTTTAACAGCCAGACTGAAGCAGCATAACGCCTTTCCTTCCCTGGTATAGCGCACATCCGGTATTTGCGCCAATCTTCCAATCAAGAGAATCCGATTCATGGAAAACACCTCCATCAGATAGGGTTATCCACATATGCACAGCCTCTACTATTATATAAGTTATTTAGTCTCGTCTCGTTTATCTTTTAATCTGTCACAGTTGCCGTCAACTATTGACTGCAACCATGACGGCAAAAAGAACTATGTGGACAATTTAATCACAGACATGGGCACATTTTTAAAAGCAATCGTCTTCAACAAATAAAAAGGCGCCTGCTTTCCCTGTCGCGGGATATGCAGAATCAGACAAGCCGCTACGAGCTCCGCCCTTGCTTTTACAAATGAGCCATGACTAATGCCGAGCATGCCCCGAAGCACCGACTCAGCTATGCAAATTGTTTTCGGCCATCCGGCCCGGTTGGACATATTCATCAGCAAATGCCACAGAGCCTGCGCGTTAGCCGACAGCGGCACAGCCGCCTGCCTCGCATAAAACGCATTGATTTCTGATAAATAGTTCATAGCTTATCACAGCTTGACCCGACGCAGCGCCGCCACGTCGATATTTTCCTTGGCTTCCGCCTTCAGCCGCAGCCATTCGTTCGCCGCTTCAACATGAATCAAAAGCTTGTTTCCGATCTTATAGGCGGGAAACCCGGCAATATAGCACATCTCCCTCACCCGGTTGACGCCAATTCCAGTCAAGGCGGCAAACTCCTTGACACTGACGGATATTTTACGACTGCTGCTTAATATTGCTGCATTCATCTTCCTCGCTCTCCCCTGCTGCCGTTTCACCAGAACGCGCCACAGCCTCCCAACGCGTGATCTGCCTCTGCAAATCCTGACAGGCGTGAATATGCCCCTGACAATAGGCAGCCCTATTTTCAACACTCTCGTTCTTGTCGGCATAATCGTCGAAACACTTTTGCCAGTAAGCCTCCTTTGTCTCCAGATAAAGCAGAATCCAATTCTTGCAAATCCCCTCCATTCGTCTTGTAATCATCCCGTACCGCCTTCTCATTACGATAAGTATTATTATATTACTTATCGTAATTTTATTATAGATCATTACGTAACGTAATACAATATATCTTTACAAATGATTTCATAGAAGTATAAAATACAATTAGGTGGTGTTTTCATTATGGCAATCGGTACGAAAATCAAAGAGGCCCGCATCAACGCCAAACTGTCCCAAGCCCAGCTGGCCGATGCAGTCGAAGTTAAGCAGTCGACTGTCGCCGCCTGGGAAGGCGGACGCAACCAGCCATCGCCGGACATGATCCGAAAAATCGCTCTAACGCTTCGCGTAAGCGCTGATTTTCTTGTCGACATGCCTGCCGATTTTCAGGGAATGCCTGATAAGCTGCGCGAACTGGCGGAAAAAATGACAGCCCTGTCATCAAGCGACAGAGCCGTCATGGATAAAGTGCTGTCGGCCATGTTGGCCAATGCGCAATCCGATGATGCAAAGAAAACTTTTCCTTAGCAAGACACTAGTTTCCCGAAGAATTCGCATCCTTCTAAAATTAAGCGGGTGGTGATACTATGGGAAAAAGAGCAAATGGCGAAGGAAGCGTGTACAGGCAGAAAAACGGCCTCTGGGCTGCCTCGGTAACGATCGGACGGAATGCAGAAACAGGCAAGCTCATGCGAAAGTACGTCTACGGCAAAACTCAACAGGAAGTTCGTGAAAAAAAAGATGCCCTTCTCGAACAGCTGAAGGGCGGCATAGCCTATTTTGATGCTGACAAACTAACAGTCGGCGAATGGACGAAAACCTGGCTTGAAACGCATGCGCGCCGCAAAGTGCGCGCCAATACCTACAACACTTACGAATCGTCGTTCCTCCAGCACATTGAGCCGACTCTCGGCAAAGTCCGTCTGCAAAAACTCCAGGCAAGCCAGATCCAGAAGATGGTCAATCAAATTGCCGAAAGATCGCCGCGGGCGGCCCAGTACGCCTTTGCCGTGCTTCGCATGGCTGTAAAGCAGGCACTCAAAGAAGACCTTTTGGCCAAAGACCCGACCCTGGCGGTAACGCCGCCGAAAATCGAAAAAAAAGAAGTCCGCCAACTTACGGCGGACGAGTGGGAACGGCTCTTTACTGAAGCGAAAAAGTCCGGTCTCTACCTTGCGGTTCTTCTAGTCTGGGCCACAGGCATGCGGCGCGAGGAAATTCTCGGCCTTCGCTGGACTGATATCAACTGGAAAACAAAAGCCCTCAGCATAGCCAATGTGGTCATCGTGACCAAAGAGGGCCCGCAGTTTGCGCCGCCGAAATCCAAAAGCGGCTACAGGCAGATTCCGATTCCGCCCCAGGTAATTGCAGCCTTGAAAAAAGCTAAGGCCCTCAATGCCGAGAAAAAAGTGGCTGATTCCGACTGGAACAAAGAAAATCTCGTATTCTGCACCAAAGACGGCGGCCCGATTGATCCCCGCCGATTCTCCCACATGTTCAGCGACACGGCCAAAGCGGCAAACGTCCCCTATACTTTCCACGACCTTCGCCATGACCATGCGACAAGACTTTTCGAAGCAGGCTGGCATCCTAAAGATGTGCAAGACCGTCTCGGCCATTCCAATATCTCTATGACCATGGACACCTATACGCACCATGTCCCGGCCCGGCAGAAAGGAATCGCCGACTGGCTGAAAAATACGCTTCCGAAAAGCGCTCAGTAAAATATCGAGCACGATGCTTTCAATAAGATTTTTATATGCGCTTCCGGTACGACCATTTAGCTTCGATTCACTGCGATATGCAAATTAGAGTACTTCACTCTAAAAACTTCAGACAAGTCATTTTAAACAAAAAGCTGTATAGCGCAACAAGGTTTTTCAACCGCGTTGCTGTACGGTTGCTGTAAAATGAAAAAAGACTTTCGAAGCAAAGAGCCTCGAAAGCCTGATTTAAAGATGGTGCGGAAGAAGGGACTTGAACCCCCACGCCGTAAAGCGCCAGATCCTAAGTCTGGTGCGTCTGCCAATTCCGCCACTTCCGCAAGTGGTGATCCACCCGCGACTCGAACGCGGGACACCCTGATTAAAAGTCAGGTGCTCTACCGACTGAGCTAGTGGATCATGATAATGGCTGGGGCGGCTGGACTCGAACCAACGCGTGCGGGAGTCAAAGTCCCGTGCCTTACCGACTTGGCTACGCCCCAACAAAAAGTATTGAATTAAATGGGGTGACTGGAGGGTCTCGAACCCTCGAGTACCGGAGCCACAATCCGGCGTGTTAACCACTTCACCACAGCCACCAAGTTTCATGTCACAACAGAATTTATTATACTATCTTTATCTTGTTGTGTCAATACTTTTTAAAACTTTTTTCAACAACCATTTTTCATCGTTTGTCGATTACTAGCGGCAGAAGTTATTATAACAAATCCTATTTAAAGTTGCAAGTACTTTTTTCGTTTTCTTTTTAACTTTATCCTTTGGTTCTTTTCCTACCCCTAGCCACCGATGCCACAATGCCTAGTGTGCACAAAACAGCAAAAATTAGGAAGGCTTTATGAAAATCGTCAATCAATTGTTGTTTATAGGCTAAGTCGGCGCGAAGTGACTGAGAATGATCTGATAACAGTAAGGTAACAATGGCCATACTAACAGCTTGTCCAATCAATCGCATCGCCGCTAACGCCGAGGAGGCGGCGCCATAGAACTCTTTCGTCACAGAGCCCATAATAGCATTATTATTGGGAGGCCCAAACAAGGCAAAACCAAACCCCACCAAAGCAAGAACAGCAATAATCCATAAGAGAGAACTTTCTATCGTAATAAAGCTAAAACAAAATAAACCGATAGCACTAATGGCCATACCAATGGAGGCGACAACAGTAGGGCTACGTCGATCAGAAAGCGCTCCAGCAAAGGGTGAAAATAAGGCCATCACTAACGGTTGCGCCAATAAAACTAAACCAGCAGCCTGCGAATCCAACTGTACAACAACTTGCAAATGCAATGACAGTAAAAAACCGATAGCAAAAGTAGCACTATAATTAACCATAGCTGCTAAATTAGAAAAAGCAAACTGCATATTCTCGAAAAAGAGTGACACAGGAAAAAGTGGTTGTTTTTGTTTCGTCTCATAATATAAAAATAATATCATGATGAAAATGCCCAGCCCCAAAATATATTTAGCGCTCGCAGCGCGGGCTAAGTCGGAAAAACCATAGAGCGTAGCTACAATGGCAATCATATAGCCAATACTGCCAGCAAAATCAAAAGTTTCTTCCTGGGTTTTACTTTTAGCCTCTTTGAATTGCAGCAAAGTAAGACCAAAGGCAACAACACTTAAAACCGTAGTAAAATAAAAAATACTTCGCCAGCCAAAATAATAATTTAAAAATCCGCCCAGCACTGGCCCTAGCGATAACCCAATATAAACAGCCGCAGAGTTAAACCCGATCACCTTACCGCGCTTTTCTGCTGGATAAGAAGACACTAAAATGGCCATTCCTGTACTGAAAATCATAGCACTTGCCATTCCTTGGATAATTCGAAAGAAAAAAAGCACCTCTACCGACCAGGCCATACCTGATAAAAAAGACGAACAGGAAAAAAGCGCCAAACCAGTTAAAAACACCTTCCGGCGACCAAGCATATCAGCTAAACGCCCAAAGGGCAGCAAAAAGGCCGCTGTGGCTAATAAATAAGCCGTAACAATCCAGCTTAAGAGCAAAGCGCCTCCCTGAAATTGCGTTCCAATTGAAGGCAAAGCAAGATTGATCGAACTGCCGATAAAGGTAGTTAAAAAAGAAGCCACCATCACTACAATAAGCACTGTGCTCTCCTTCGAAAAAATAGATGTCATCACTTCGCCTCATTTCTCAAATGCGTCAAAATTCTACTTTATCTTATTATACCAAGTCCCTATTTTATCTTTCAAAATAATTTTTATGAAAGAAGAATCATACATAAAAATTACAAAAAACACAAAACAAAACCACCCATATATGAGTGGTTTTAAATGGTGACCCCGGCAGGATTCGAACCTGCGACCTTTTGATTCGTAGTCAAACGCTCTATCCAGCTGAGCTACGGAGTCATAATGAAGTTTTGGTAGATTTAATAAAATGGTGACCCCGGCAGGATTCGAACCTGCGACCTTTTGATTCGTAGTCAAACGCTCTATCCAGCTGAGCTACGGAGTCATTTATTATGTCTACTGTCTTGCGACTACTTTGATATTATAGCAATATAAGTTTCATCTGTCAAGGATATTTTTATAATTCAATGAAAAAGTTCATTTTCAATTAGAAAACTGGCAAAAAACCTCTATGAAACAAGGAAAACAAAGCTTAAAAGCAGGAGTGTGAATTACTTGAGCCCAAGTTGCCACACTCCTGCTCAACTTATTTTGCCACGCCGTTGGGGCGAAAGCCATACTCTTCGGACACATGGCGGCCAATCGCTTGAATCTTGCCAGTAATACAGCCACGACAATGAGCCGGTGTATCATTAATACAGATCTTTCCTGGATACAAGGCGTACATCCGCCGATAATCGCCTTCTGTTACATTAGGCATAACTACATTAGCACCGCTTTTTAGCGCAAAAATACGACCCTGCGGATGCAGCGTTTCCATAGCTGTAGTGGCCGGAATATTAATATTCCGTAATAACAGTCGCGCTAGTGCCATCACCTTTACAGCCATCATAAAATGATTACCGGGAGCATCTTTGAGTGGCGTATCGCCATTGGGAATAAACGGCCCAATACCTAGCATATCCACATCGAGATTTTTAAAAAATAAAATATCATCAGCTAAAGATTCTATTGTTTGGCCAGGAAGGCCCACAAGCGAGCCGCTCCCCAC
The DNA here is from genome assembly GCF_056134285.1 of Pelorhabdus sp. sgz311002. Classification (NCBI taxonomy): domain Bacteria; kingdom Bacillati; phylum Bacillota; class Negativicutes; order Selenomonadales; family Sporomusaceae; genus Pelorhabdus; species Pelorhabdus sp. sgz311002. The sequence goes on from NZ_JBWBCL010000015.1 coordinate 34,495, forward strand.
CTCATAGCCTAGATCTTTTAAATCCATGAGGCAACGAACTCGGTTATCCCAGCTCATCCCTGGGTCAAGGCGTTCATAAAGCTCTTTATCGGTCGTTTCAATGCGTAATAAATAACGGTCAGCACCGGCTTTCCGATAGGCTTCATATTCTTCGCGGCTTTTTTCACCGATACTTACGGTAATTGCCAAATCGAGCGCTTTAATTTGGCGAAGAATCGAGGTCATTTTCTCTATTGTATAGTAACTATCCTCACCGGACTGCAAAACAACAGTCTTATAACCATAAGCTTTTGCTTTTTTCGCAAAATCAAGAATCGTTTCTTCTTCCAAACGATATCGTTCTACTACATGATTATCCCGTCGCAGACCGCAATAGAGGCAGTTTTGCTTACAAATATTAGAGAATTCAATAAGGCCTCGCAAATGCACTGCATCTGTCATATAGAGTTTACGTACCCGATCAGCTGCTTGAAATAAAACATCATCCTCTTCCGATGAAGTTAGCAGAGTAATTAATTCATCTTTCGTTAAGCTTCCTGTTTCTTCCGCTTTTTGAATCAGACGGCGCATAGCCCCACCTCCTGATGTTATTATAAAGTATCTCGCCGCAGCAAATCCAGATAAATTTTATTGTTAGACTTAAACTCCTTCAAAATAGCAAGTTGCCATATCAGCCATATGCAACGCAGCCACAAGCGGCGTCGATTTCATCGCTTTTGACAAGCTCTGCCCACCTGTATACGCTCTAGCCGCATCATCAAAACCACCCATATGCCAGCGAATTGCGAGCATTTCGTCTTCGGTCAACGCAATATAGCGGCTTAACAGAATCACTGATTTTTCACCATGGCCAATAGGAAACTGATCATTAATTTCATAAATCTCAACCTTTTCCCACTGACCTGTTTTTTCATTCTTACGATTTCTGAGCACTTTACGATAGAAATTTGCTTTACATAAATCATGCAATAAAGCGGATAAAATTAAAGTCTCTTTATCATAACGCTGACTCAAGTCAAAAGTTTCAATAATTTTTACAAGATTATCATATACAGCTACGGAATGGTCAACAAGGCCTCCCATATAATTCCCATGATGATACGCACTGGCTGGTGCGGAAAAAAAATCTGTATCCTGTTCAAGGTAGGCAATAAATTCTTCAATGCCATTGCGTTCTACCTGTTGCAACAAAGAAATAAACCGTTCTTTCATAGTGTCACTCCACGACTTCTTTCTGTTTTATAATAAATATCAAGTTTTCTAAAATAGTATACTCCTTTTACGCTATAATGAAAAGTCATTGTCGCCGTAACCGTTCGATTTCTAGGGCTAAGCGATTTTGAATCAGTTCTGAACCATAGCGATCTTCTAAGAAAAGAAGGCGAAAATAATCTTTCGCAGCTTTTTTCGTAATCTCCTGAAACAAAAGATTGGCGCCACTATTTAAAGCAGCCCCTGCCACCGGCAGCAGCAGAGCAAGTTCTTTCTCCGTAATCAATAATCCAACTCGCGAAAGAACAAAAGTGATCAATCTTAATAGTTGTGGCGCTTGCTGTTTTAACAGTTTTTCTTCCATCGCGCGACCAGCATTTTGCAACAAAAACTGCTTTGACTGTAAAATGGCCTGAACCGCTAACCCCTTACCAGCAAAATAACTCTCTTCTGTCAAGCTCTGATGCGGTACTAACGCCGCAAGTAAATGCGGTAAATGTAACGGATCACGCGGAGCATAGCCATAGATTGCGGACGTCTGACAAACGGCTCTTGCCAAAAAGGCAAACGATAAAGAAACATCAGCTGTAATTAAAGCAGGAACAGCTGCTGTACCAATTATACTACCTTCGGCTAACGCAGTAGCAGCCCCCATAACGACTCCTTCCGCACCGATCAGGGCTCGATTATCCCACGTATAAGCAGCGGCTACTTTATCAATATACTCAAGTCGTAAATTTTTAATATCACCAAGCGACGCCAGATAGATACGATTTTTTTGATACTGCTGCAAAATATTCATTTCTTTAGTGAAGGAACCTGCCGTAGTAATCACTTTTTCGATCCCACGCTGTGCCGCCTGGCTTACCGTTTTTTCTACACGTTGTATCAAAGGATTATTACCTGATCGGACTGTCGACAGGACACTTTCTAACGGGCGAGCAACTAAACCAGCCACTTTAACTAACGATCCCGGTTCTACAATATGACGGGCAATCTCCACTAGCACGGTCTCTTCATATTTGTCCAGCATCAGATAATCGACTCCCTACATAACATAATTATGTATTGGTTCGGCAACAAATAAAAGGGCTCCTGCTAAATCTGCCTACAAACAAAGAAACCGCCGCGATAACCGCGGCGGTTCTCTTTTTGCTTTGACTTATTCAGAAGCCAATTTTTTATAACCCGCCAATCTATCCTTGGCGTCTTTTTCGGTTTTATCGAACAGTTTATCAGCAATTTCTGGGAATGCCTTTTTAAGAGAAGCATAACGAACTTCGCCCATGAGGAATTCTTTAAAGTCGCTTACAGGTTCTTTGGAATCGAGAGCAAATGGATTTTTACCCTGTTCTTTCAGTTCAGGATTAAATCTGTACATCGCCCAGTAACCTGATTCAACTGCCTTTTTAGCTTCAAGCTGGCTAACACCCATGCCGCCTTTAATACCATGGTTGATACAAGGAGCATAAGCAATAATCAAGGAAGGTCCTGGATAAGCTTCTGCTTCAGCAATTGCTTTTAAGGTTTGGTTTTTGTCTGCGCCCATAGAAATCTGAGCAACATAAACATAACCATAGCTCATAGCCATCATGCCAAGATCTTTTTTCTTCGTTCTCTTACCGCTGGCAGCAAATTGTGCAATAGCTGCAGTCGGAGTCGATTTGGAAGACTGACCGCCTGTATTAGAGTATACTTCGGTATCAAATACGAGAACATTAACATCTTCACCAGAAGCAAGTACATGGTCAAGGCCGCCGAAACCGATATCATAAGCCCAACCGTCACCACCGAAGATCCAGTGAGATCTTTTCACGAAGAAGTCTTTGTTTTCATAAATTTCATTTAAGAGAGCATTCGAACCTTTTTCAGCTTCGAGAAGAGCGATCAATTTATCAGCCCGTTCGCGAGTTCCATTGCTGTTAGCAAAGTTTTCAATCCAGTCCGTGAAAGCAGCGCTAAGTTCAGCACTGATGCCAGCAGCAATAGCAGCCTGCATATCGGTGGAAACTTTTTCACGAACTTGTTTTGTACCTAAATACATGCCAAAGCCATATTCAGCATTGTCTTCAAAGAGGGAGTTAGCCCAAGAAGGACCATGGCCTCTGTGGTTCGTTGTATAAGGCATTGCTGGTGCACTAGCGCCCCAGATGGAGGAACAGCCTGTAGCATTGGAGATCATCATACGATCGCCATAAAGCTGCGTAACAAGTTTTGCATAAGGCGTTTCGCCGCAACCTGCGCAAGCGCCGGAGAATTCGAGCAGAGGCTGTTCGAACTGGCTGCCTTTTACAGTTTGTTTATTCATAGGGTTATCTTTCGGAGCTAAGGACTGAGCATAATCCCACAGCGGTTCTTGACCAAGCTGCGTGCTAAGCGGCTGCATAACAAGCGCTTTTTCTTTAGCTGGGCAAACCTGTGCACAGTTGCCGCAACCAGTACAGTCAAGCGGAGAAACAGCAATTCTAAACTGAAGATCTTTAGCGCCAACAGCCGGTTTCGTAGCGAAACCTTCTGGAGCCATATCTACTTCAGCTGCAGTTGCCAGTACCGGACGAATTACAGCATGAGGGCAAACGTAAGCGCATTGGTTACATTGGATACATTTATCGAGCTGCCATTCAGGAACATTAATAGCAATACCACGTTTTTCATAAGCGGAAGTACCTACAGGGAACGTACCGTCTTCCATACCAACAAAAGCGCTGACAGGAAGTGCGTCGCCTTCTTGACGATTCATCGGAACAAGAAGTTTCGTGATGAATTCAGGTACTTCTTTCGTAGCTGTGCTACTGCAAGCACATTCCATTTTCTGAATGTCTTCTGTTCTGTCAGCAATGGTTTTCCAGCTTTCAGGTACATTGACTTTCACAATGGATTCAATCCCGCGATCAATAGCGGCATTGTTCATGTCAACAACCTTCTGGCCTTTTTTGCCATAGGAAGAAACAACAGCGTCTTTCAGATATTTTACTGCATCTTCAACTGGAATAATGTCAGCCAGTTTAAAGAAAGCCGATTGCATAATCATGTTAACGCGACCGCCAAGACCAATTTCCTGGGCAATCTTAACAGCATTCAGCGTATAGAAGCTAATGTTGTTATTAGCAATGTAGCGTTTCATGAAGTTTGGTAAATGTTCTTCCACTTCATCCTGACCCCAAATAGTGTTCAGAAGGAAAGTGCCGTTTTTCTTAAGGCCAGCAAGTACATCATATTTATCAACATAAGACTGGTTGTGGCAAGCGACGAAATCGGCTTTATCAACGAGATAAGGCGATTTAATCGGTTTTTTACCAAAACGCAAATGTGATACAGTAATACCACCGGATTTTTTCGAATCATACGCGAAATATCCCTGAGCATACATGTCAGTATGGTCACCGATAATCTTGATTGCACTCTTATTAGCGCCAACCGTACCATCAGAGCCAAGACCCCAGAACTTACATGCTTTCGTACCAGGAAGCGTTGCATCAATATCAGCAGCAGGAGCGATCGATTTAAAGGTTACATCATCATTAATACCGATTGTGAAACCATCTTTCGGCTGATCTGCTTTCAGATTGTCATAAACAGCAGCGATATTGGCAGGAACAACTTCTTTCGAGCCAAGACCATAACGGCCGCCAACAATCATCGGCTGCCAATCTTTACCATAGAAAGCGCTCTTAACATCAAGATAAAGCGGTTCAGCTAAGGAGCCTGGTTCTTTCGTACGATCAAGAACAGCAATTTTCTTCACTGTTTTAGGAATATATTTAAAGAAATGTTCCAGAGAGAACGGACGATATAAGTGAACTGTCAGTAAACCGACTTTTTCGCCCTTCGCCATTAAGTAATCAACAGTTTCTTCTATCGTTTCGCAAGCAGAACCCATAGCGATGATCAAACGATCTGCATCTTCTGCTCCATAGTAATTAAATAAATGATATTCACGGCCTGTTACTTTACTAATCTGTGCCATATAATCTTCAACAATAGCCGGAATTGCTTCGTAGCATTTATTGGAAACTTCTCTTTCCTGGAAATAAATGTCCGGATTTTGCGCCGTACCACGAACAACTGGATGATCAGGGTTTAAAGCTCTTCTTCTGAAAGCATTTACTGCTTCACGATCAAGCATTTTGTCAAGATCAGCATAATCAAGGACTTCAATCTTTTGAATTTCATGAGAAGTTCTAAATCCATCAAAGAAGTTTACGAAAGGAACACGTCCTTTAATTGCGGAAAGATGAGCTACTGCGCTAAGATCCATAACCTGTTGTACACTGCTTTCAGCAAGCAAAGCAAAACCGGTCTGTCTTGCAGCCATAACATCCTGATGATCGCCAAAAATGTTCAAAGAATTGGCTGCCAGGGCTCTGGCGCTTACATGAAATACGCAAGGCAGTAATTCACCAGCAATTTTGTACATGTTCGGAATCATGAGCAATAAACCTTGCGAAGCAGTATAAGTCGTCGTTAACGCCCCTGCTTGCAATGACCCGTGAACCGCTCCGGCGGCACCAGCTTCTGACTGCATTTCTACGACTTTCACTGGTTGTCCGAAAAGGTTTTTCTGGTCTTTTGCTACCCATTCGTCTACATGTTCAGCCATTGGAGACGAAGGTGTGATAGGATAGATCGCTGCCACATCTGTAAATGCATAAGAAATATAAGCTGCAGCTGTGTTTCCATCCATGGTTTTCATTTTTGCCATGAATACATCCTTCTTTCTTTGCAATTTTGGTGGATAAACCGGAGTAAATGCGTCCCACTTGTTTATTTGTCTAAAGGAGTCATAAACTCCTGCTTCTAAGAAAACACTTACTACTAAAATTATCCACTCTGATCGCCGTATGAGTGATTGTATTCAAACATACCCACATACGATTGAGTTCATTCTATCACAGATTTTACTGATATAATAGATACAAAATACAACGTACAAAAAGAAAATCACTTGCGTCAATTTCGAATTTTCTCTTTTATTACAAAATGCAATCAGAAACAAATAAAACCTTTTTTATTATGATAAGTTTACAAAATAAAACCTAGACCTCCCTATTTTAGAGGGAATTGTCTAGGTTTTCTGTCTATTTTAATGGATTGCTTTTTTCTTAAATCGTCCGCCCATTACATCATGGACATCGTTAATCGTTACAAAAGCACTATCATCAATTTCATCAACAATCGATTTTAATTTAGCTATTTCTAGGCGAGTAACAACAGAATATAAAACATTTTTCTTTTCTTTCGTAAAACCGCCTTCACCATGAAGAATTGTTACTCCCCTGCCGAGTCGCGCCATCAGGGCATCCGCAATTTCATCAGGTTGCTCCGAAACAATTAACACCGCTTTTGATTCATTCAGACCTTCAATCGTTACATCAATCACTTTAAAAGCTATAAAGTAAGCTACCAACGAATACATTGCCTTATCCCAGCTAAAGACAAGGCCAGCACTTGTTAAAATGAACAGATTGAAAAACATGACCACTTCCCCGACAGAAAAGCTGGTACGTTTATCAAGTAAAATTGCTACAATTTCTGTTCCATCAAGCGATCCGCCGGAACGAATAATGAGTCCCACGCCAAGTCCTAGTATAATCCCGCCGAAGACAGCAGCTAAAAATAAATCATGCGTTAATTCTGGAATCGGTAAGAAAATACTTACCCAATAGGAAAGTGAGGCAATTGAAAATGCCGTAGCAATTGTAAAAGATGCGCCAATCTGCTTATAACCCAAATATAAAAACGGCAGATTGAGTAAAATGAGAAAGACTCCCAAAGGGTATCCGGTCAAATGGCTGGCCATAATAGATATGCCCACAACTCCGCCATCAATAATATCATTGGGAACTAAAAAAATTTCTAGACCGATAGAAGCAATAATTGCCCCCACAAACAAAAGTAAATATTTTTTAACATTTTGCAATACCTTGCTTTTGACACTCAGATTTCTTTTCAAATTCATCCTCCTCTATATCATTTATGCCTCTTTTCTGCTTAAAGCTATTTTCTGCGGCTGAATCAGCGACACGAGTAATAATTCGACATACTGACGGCGATCTCCTGGATTTTCATAGTCAAAGGAACATAGCTCGCGCATTTGCTCGCCTAATAGCACCGGAAATTCCAAACTGCTAAAGAGTTGAAAAATTTTCATATTTAAAACAGAGTCCGCTTCAATCCCCGTAATATCCCGCAGTACTACCTTCAAAGTCTCCCAACCAACGCGACGCATAAATTCCCGATATTCAAAAGTCACTTCGCCATAATTTGTCATTTGGTGCATAAAGTTACGAAATATATCGGCATGCTCTAAGGTAGCTTCAGCATAACTATAGAGAAAGCGTCGTAATCGTTCTTCCGGTTCCAATGAAACATCTTCTAAACAGCAAAAAGATTTCGTTAGACGATTTGTTAAAATCACAAGAGCCTCGTTAATTACATTATCTTTTGAACCAAAATAATAGTTTACAGCGGCCACATTGACTTCCGCCGCTGCAGCAATTTTCCGGGTTGTAACTTGCTGCACGCCTTCCCTACCAATCAGATCCAACGCTGCCAAAAGAATTTTTTCTCTTGTCGACTGTTTATGATCGTGCTCACATCGCATAGGCCTTCCTCCTTTCATCTCTTTTATGTTCAAGTTTCATACAAAGCATCCATATTTTCCGGTGACAAAACTCCCGTTGCCCCAACAGAAAGCTCTTGCTCCTGTAAAGTTCGTTCCGCTTCAAAAGCAGTAGCCAGCATAAGCTTCAAACGGTTCAGTTGATTTACCTCACTTGCGCCTGGATCGTAATCTAAGGCAATAATATTCGTCTTAGCAAATTGACGCTTCAATTCTTTAATCATACCTTTGCCTGTTACGTGATTAGGTAAACAGCCAAAGGGCTGCATGCATACAATATTTCTTACACCACTTTGAATGAGTTCAACCATTTCACCCGTTAAAAACCAGCCTTCCCCCGTCTGATGGCCCAGTGATAGAACCGGCTTAGCGCCTGCAGCGATTTCTTGAATGGTTGGTGGCACACAAAAGCGTTTACTAGAACGTGCCGCCCGCTTATAAGCCTGACGATAAAGCTCTAAAATAGCGATAGCCCCCCAACCAAATAACTGCGCCTTTTTACTACCCGCCAAATATTTCGCCTGAAAGTCAGCATCAAAAGCAGCATAGAGTAAAAAATCTAGTAGGCCAGGCATAACCGCTTCAGCTCCCTCAGCTTCCAACACATCTACAATGTGGTTGTTAGCAGCGCCCTGGAACTTCACATAAATCTCGCCAACTAAGCCGACCTTTGGTTTGCGCTGTCGCAAAATCGGCAATTGATCAAACTCTTCCATAATCGAATGAATATTATTTACATAAGTCGTAAGACTGCTTTCTCTCAGAGACTCACGACAATAAGCTGCCCATTTTTCATAAAGAGCATTTGCCGTTCCTTTTTCGCGCTCATAAGGACGCACACGATAAAGAACTTTCATGAGCACATCGCCGTAAACAACGCCCATTATCAGACGATGTAAAAGCCGTGGCGACAGAGAAAATCCCGGCTGTTTTTCCAGGCCATTCGCATTAAATGATAAAATCGGCACTTGCCCCATACCCGCATCATGAAGCGCTTTTCGCAAAAAACCAATATAGTTTGTCGCCCGGCAGCCACCGCCAGTCTGTGTCATCATAACCGCCGTCCGCGAAAGATCATATTCGCCGGACTCTAAGGCGGCAATCAACTGCCCCACAGCCAAAATGGCCGGATAACAAGCATCATGATTTACAAAACGAAGTCCAGCCTGAACGGCTTTCGCATGATCATAAGGCAGTACAACCGCCTTATAGCCTGACAAACGGAACGCTTCCTCTAAAAAGCCAAAGTGAATTGGCGACATTTGTGGCAATAAAATTGTATGCGTCTCTTTCATCGGCTTGGTAAAAACCGATCGCTTATATTGAACTTTTGGTGCTAACGCCGTTGGAGCAGGCTTTTTATCTCTGTCGCGTAAAGCCGCCGCTAATGACCGTAACCGAATTCGCGCAGCGCCAAGATTATTTCCTTCATCTATCTTTAAACCCGTATATAGTTTGCCATTTTGCTGTAAAATTTCCTGGACCTGATCTGTTGTTACAGCATCAAGACCGCAACCAAAAGAAGTAAGCTGTACAAGCTCTATATTGGGAGCCTTTGCCACGAAACTTGCCGCTCGATACAGCCTAGAATGATAAACCCATTGGTCAACTACACGTAGAGTGCCATCAAGTTTTCCCAGGAAGGCCACAGCGTCTTCTGTTAAAACAGCCATGCCTAGCTGGGTGATAAGCTGTGGTATGCCATGGTGAATTTCTGGATCTACATGATAGGGATGACCAGCAAGAACAATCCCCCTACGGCCCGTTTCTTGCAACCACGCTAGAGCATTTTTCCCCGCCTGCTGCATATCCAATTGAAAGCGTCTTCGCTCCGCTTCGGCTTGCTCAATGGCAGCATAAAGCTCTTGCCGGGATAAATGATACGCAGCGAATTCTGACTGCAATAGTTTAGCGAGTCCCTTTTTCTGATCCAGCGGCAGAAATGGATTCAAAAAACGGATACCCTGCTCGCGTAAAATATCCATGTTATTACGAATTACTTCTGGATAGGATGTCACAATAGGACAATTATAGTGGTTTTCCGCTTCCGAAAATTCTTTGGGACTATGCATAATCGAAGGATAAAAGATTAGTGAGACGCCTTTTTCAACAAGATTCATGATATGACCATGAATCAGCTTACCGGGATAGCAGAGAGACTCAGAGGGGATCGTTTCCATACCTGATTCGTACAATTCTTTCGATGATCCATCTGATAAAACAACTTGAAAGCCAAGCTTGGTAAACAAAGTAAACCAAAAAGGATAATCAGCATACATATTCAGCACCCTTGGTAAGCCAATCTGGCCTCGCGGCGCCGCCTCTGCTGTTAACGGCTTATAACTAAATAATCGTTCATACTTATAATGATATAGATTAGGAATCGCTTCACCAACGGTTTCCGCTCCGGCGCCTTTTTCACAGCGATTTCCCGAAATAAAGTGTTCACCGTCGCCAAAACGACTAATCGTAAGCAAACAATGATTGGAACAACGACTGCATCTTCCTGTCGTAGTCGTCATTGTTAATTTTTCTAAGGCAGCTTCTGATAACAGTGTCGTTTCTTTTCCTGCCTCATAATTTTCTTTTGCCAATAAAGCCGCGCCAAAAGCTCCCATAATTCCCGAAATATCAGGCCGAATCACAGGTCGTTCCAGTAAAAGTTCTAAGCTGCGCAACACCGCTTCATTATAAAAAGTTCCGCCCTGTACAACAACATGATCGCCTACATCCGCTTTACTACGTACTTTGATGACTTTATACAATGCATTTTGCACAACGGAATAGGAAAGTCCAGCCGATAAGTCACCGATTCCCGTTCCCTCTTTTTGTGCTTGCTTTACTTTTGAGTTCATAAAGACAGTACAACGGGAACCAAGCTCAACAGGAGCCTGCGCAGTAAGCGCCGCTGCGGCAAACTCTTGCACCGTAAGTCCTAAAGACTTAGCAAAAGTCTCTAGAAAAGAACCACAGCCACTGGAGCAGGCCTCATTAAGCAGAATTTCCTCAATACGACCCTCTTTAATTTTTAAACATTTCATATCTTGGCCGCCAATATCAAGGATAAAATCGACTTCCGGGCAGAAAAAAGCGGCAGCTTTATAATGCGCAATCGTTTCGATCTCACCTATATCAATTTTCAGAGCCTTCTTAAGCAGCATTTCGCCATAACCAGTTACTGCAGCATAAGCAATCTGCGCCGTTTTAGGCAATTTTCTGTAAATTTCACGCAAAATAGCGGCAGCTAAGCGAAGCGGATGCCCTTCATTGCTACTATAATACGTATAAAGCAGTGAGCCATCTTCACCTATCAGAGCCGCTTTTGTCGTGGTCGAACCAGCATCAATCCCTAAATAGCAGTTTCCAACATATTGAGTAAGCTCCGCTTGTTTAACTTTTGCTAAACTATGACGCTGACGGAAAAGAGCTAAGTCTTCCGGCGAGTGAAACAAGGGCGGCAAAGTCTTCGTCTGTTCGCCACCCTCTAACAATAGCTGATCAAGACGTCCCATGAGTTCTGAGAATAAGAGCGGTTTTTCCTTTACCGATAAGAGGGCAGCTCCTTGCGCTACAAAAACCTGCGATGATTGCGGCAAAATCACCGCATCTTCTTGGAGATCCAGTGTGGCAATAAATCGGTTTCTTAGTTCTGATAAAAAGTACAACGGCCCACCTAAAAAAGCAACATTCCCACGAATTGGACGACCGCAAGCTAAGCCGCTCACAGTCTGTACGACAACAGCTTGAAAAATGGAAGCTGCAATATCGGCTTTTTCCGCCCCTTCATTAATTAAGGGCTGTACATCTGTTTTCGCAAAAACGCCACAACGCGCCGCAATCGGATAAATCACTTTATGTTTCTTAGCCAGCTCATTGAGTCCAGCCGCATCGGTCTTTAACAGTGTCGCCATCTGATCAATAAAAGAACCAGTCCCACCAGCACAGGTTCCGTTCATCCGCTGGTCCATGCCGTCAGAAAAATACATAAGCTTAGCATCTTCGCCACCCAGTTCAATCGCCACATCCGTTTGCGGATACAGTGATCTCACAGCCTGTGCTCCCGCAACGACTTCCTGCGTAAAATCAACTTTAAGCGCCTTAGCCACAGAAATACCGCCAGATCCAGTTATCAAAATGGTAATATAGGCATCATAAAAGTTGGCATAGGCGGCTTCTAATAATTCTTTAGCTTTTTTTCGCACCTCAGAATAGTGTCTTTCATATGTATGGTAAATCATTTGTAAATTTTGATCTAAGACAACAAGTTTTACAGTCGTCGAGCCAATATCAATCCCCACATGAAATAACTTATTCATTTTGACTCCTCCCCAGCAATAAAAGTGCAAAGCAGTGCACAAATTACAATAAAGTAAATGTATTAAAATTAAACTATTTTTAAAACTACGATTTAAACAGTGTTTCAATTGTAGTTTATCATTTTATGAACTCACTTTCAACATTTAGTTACATTTTTTTCATTTGCTTATAGTACTCTTAAGGCTTGACGAATATAATAAAAAGTGGCAACATAATAGCGATTGCGATTAACCCTATTGGAGATGACCCCATGAAAAAGCTATGGCAAACTCATCGTATTTTATGTATTACAGGAATTTCCCTAGTTCTTGCGGGCCTCTTTTCCTATGCTCTCTATCGGGCCGGACATTGGCCTGGCCACAAAAGTTTCTACGGTTCCGGCAATGTCATTGTAGTACCTGTCAGTAAAATGGATAAACCGGTAACGATTCAATTCAGCGGTACAATTGAAGGCCATAAAGCCGCTACTGTATCTGCTGATTCACTAGGGCAAGTAAAAGAAGTGAACGTAAAGGAAGGCGACTTGGTTCAAGCAGGACAAGTTCTATTAACCATTGAAACAACCCCACGAACCATTGCAGTCGCCGCAAGTACACCGAATTACAGCATAGATCGGCGCAGTCCTACCGACTCTCAAGCAGCGGGCAATGGACAATATGCCACTCTAGAAAAAGAATACCAACGCTATCAGAAACTTTATGAACAAGGCGCCATTGCTCGAAAAAAACTTGATGAGGCGCGCGCCCGCTTAGAAGCCGCTCAAGCAGGCGCCAACGAAAGCGAAGCAACACCCGCTTCGGCGCCTACTTCTGATCCAGCGGAAAATGTTACGACCCAAATAGTCGGCGGCGGTCTTGTAAAAGTGACTGCGCCAACTGACGGAATTGTGACAGGATTTGCTTTAGCAGTCGGCAATACTGTGCAAACAGGACAACAACTTTTAACATTGTCAAATGGTACGGGTGTTCAGACGGTCGTGCAACTTAGCCAAAAGGACTTATATTTTGTTCGCTCTGGCAGCAAAGCGGAAATTCAATGTGACGCATTGCCAGGACAAACTTTCTCCGCGCAAGTAGAAAGTATATTTCCTGGGGCTAACCAATTATTTCGCACGCAAATTCGAATTGATAACCCCAATGATCTTTTAAAACCAGGTATGCCCGTAACAGCGCGCTTTTACACAACACAAACGGTTCCCGTTATCGCCGTCCCGAAAACAGCAGTGTTTGAAGAAAAAGGTCTTTCCTATATCTATGTTGCCAAAGGCGGAAAAGCTTCAAAACAAGCCGTACAATTAGGGGATCCCGTTGGTGATTTTGTGGAAATTGTAACAGACTTACCAGAACAAACATTAATCGCTTCAGGCAATATTAAAGAGGTAAAAGAAGGCGATTCTCTGCCTGGCCAATAAGCAAAAACAAACGAAAAAGCTGTCTCTAAGGAGTAAAAACTCCACTAGAGACAGCTTTTTTAACTATGTTAGCGTATAGATCCTAGAACTAAGAGCTTTATCTTGCTTATTTGAAAACCTTAAACCGCGTTTCGAGCGGCTGGCTTTCTTTCGGATCCGGCACCGCTATAGGTTTGCCGAAAGGCATTTGAGCAATTAACTTCCAGGTATCAGGCACTTGCCAATTCTTTTGAACCCCTTCATCGATCAGCGGACTATAATGCTGCAAACTAGCCCCAAGCCCCTCTTCTTCTAAAGCCGTCCAGATAATAAATTGCAGCATCCCTGACGACTGTTCTGACCACCGAGGAAAATTATCCTTGTAGGCAGCAAATTTATTTTGCAATTCAGCCACAACTGTTTGATCTTCAAAATACAATACAGTTCCATAGCCATTTTTAAAAGAATCAATTTTTTGTTCAGTAGCTGCAAAATTTTCACTGGGAACTATTTTCCGCAAGACATCTTTCGTCAATTCCCAAAGACGGTCATGCTCTTTTCCTAATAAGAGTAAAACTCTAGCGCTTTGCGAGTTAAAAGCTGAAGGAGCAAACTGGATGGCATGACGAATGATCTCTTGAATCTTTTCGTCAGAAAGCACCGCTTCTTTGCTAATTCCATAAAAAGACCGTCTGTCTTTCACTGCTGTTAAAAATTCTTTTGCCATTTTCAATCGCCTCACTTTTATTTTTACGTAAATCTATTTAGGAAATCTTAGTTTGTAATGTAGCAATCACAGAGGCTAATGTAATATTTTCCAAAACCTCTTCCATCGCAACTTGCGCCTGCCATAAAAATTTTTCAAGTATCTCTTGCAAATTAGCTCCGATCGGGCAATGTGGATTCGGTTTTTCATGAAACCGAAAGAGTCGTTCTTGCTCTTTTTTCTCCACCGCACGATAGACTGCTAGTAAAGTGATTTCCTCTAATCCTTTTGTCAAATAGGCACCGCCAGTACCAGGATAAACACCGATGAAACCAGCTTGTTTTAATTGAGCAATCAGACGGCGGATGACGACAGGATTCGTATTCACACTTGCTGCAATAAATTCGGAAGTACAGAGAACTTCTTTGGCAATTGCAATGACTGAAAGGATATGTACTGCTACAGTAAACCGACTGCTTGTTCTCATGAGGATCACCTCCTCTTGTAACCATTATAGTTACATCGTATTATTTTGTCAATATTATTTATTAATAAATTTTATTTGTTATTGCAAATTAATAATCATCAAATTTTATTTTAACCCCCCCTTTACTTTTATGACAACACACATAAAAAAGCTGCAGCACTTTTAAAGTGAACTGCAGCTTTTTAGGATTTACCAAAAATCCATTACTATTCTTTTTTTATGGCGCCTTCTAAAGTGTGCCAAGATAAGACAGCACATTTTACTCGCGCTGGCATATTCGAAATATTTTTTAAAGCAATTGCTTCATCAAGCACTTCTAAGGCATCGTCATCAGTAATTTCCCGTTTAATCATGCCCAAAAAAGTCTGAATCAATTCTTGCGCTTTCTCAACGGTTTGTCCCTTAACAAGATCAATCATCATAGAGGTAGATGCTTGAGAGATAGCACAACCAACTCCCGTAAAAGCTGCGTCTTCAATCAAGCCATCGGACAGTTTCAATGACAGTTCTATTTCATCACCGCAGCTTGGATTTCGGCCTTTCAAGACCACTGTCGGTTGCTCAAGCGCTCTTTTGTTCCGTCTTGATTGGTTATGTTCGGCAATAATCTCTGTATATACTTCACTTAGATCCATAGCCAAGAACCCCTCTCACACGGGATAAACTTAAAATCAACTGATCTACATCTTCTTTCGTGTTATAAAAATAGAAGCTTGCCCGGCAAGTTGCATTAACCTGCAAAAATTGCATCAACGGATGAGCGCAATGATGACCTGCCCGAATGGCAACACCATCAGCATCAAGAATCGATGAAACGTCATGCGGGTGAACGTCTTCGACGTTAAAAGAAATAACTCCTGATTTTAAAGCGGCATCTTTCGTACCATAGATCGTCAGGTAGGGCTCTTTCGCCATTTTTTCCAGAGCATAAGAAACAAGCTCTTGCTCTACTTTATGAACCGTATCCATACCGACTTGATTTAAATACTCCACAGCTTTGGCCAATCCCAGGGCCCCGCCTACATTTTGCGTACCAGCCTCAAATTTAGCGGGAAGTTCGGCAAAAGTTGTTTCCTGTTCCTGTACATACTCAATCATATCACCACCGCAAAGGAAAGGCGGCATTTGATTCAACAGTTTTTCTTTACCATAAAGTACGCCGATTCCCATAGGAGACATCATTTTATGGCCTGAAAACACAAAGAAATCTACGTCTAGCGCCGTTACATCCACTTTCATATGGGGCGTACTCTGAGCTCCGTCTAAAATAGCAATAGCACCAACAGAATGGGCTTTAGCGATAATTTTCTCAACGGGATTCACAATCCCCAGTACATTAGAAATCTGAGTCACTGCTACAATTTTCGTTTTATCCGTAATTTTAGCAGCAAGCTCTTCATCGGTAATTAAGCCTTGGTCATTAATATACAAGTATTTCAAAACGGCGCCCTTCGCCCTAGCAACTTGCTGCCAAGGAACAAGATTGCTATGATGCTCGGCAATGGAAATGACAATTTCATCGCCAGGTTGAATAAAGGTCATACCGTAACTATAAGCAATCAGATTTAAAGACTCTGTAGCATTTTTCGTAAAAATAACTTCACAACTCTTACTTGCACCAATAAAATCTTTGACAATTTCACGAGAATTCTCATAGATTTCTGTAGCTTTTACACTTAAATCATAAGCGCCACGATGGGGATTGGCATTGAACGTTTCATAATACTCATCAACAGCTCGAATCACTGATAGAGGCTTTTGCGTCGTTGCGCCATTATCGAGATACACTAGCCGCTTGCCATTCATAGGTTTGTTTAAAATAGGAAAATCTTGTACATAAGGATTACCCGACATGTGCTAAACGCCTCCTAATAAATTCGCCAATCGCTTCTTGAATCGCAGCAACAGGTATTTTATCAATAATTGGTTGAAATGAAGCTTCTATAATCAGTTTTTTCGCCTCGATCTCGCTAATCCCACGGCTCATCAGATAAAAAAGTTGTTCTTCATCCATTTGGCCGGTGCTAGCAGCATGCTGCCCTTCTACATCAGCTTCAGAACAAAGCATGAGCGGAATAGAACGATTGCGCACTTTCGGACTGAGAAGCACTGTATATTCTTCTTCTTTCCCAACAGCTCCCCGTGAGCCTGTTACAAAATCAAGCGTACCTCTAAATATTTTTTGACTTTCGTCAAGCAAAGCGCCACGGCTGATTATTTCACCGTTTACTTGCTTACCAAGAAAGGTCATGACATAATTGATATCAATTTTTCGCGCCTGATCGCCAAAATAAATAGAATACACTTTGCCTTCAGCCTCTTTACCATTAAGACTCGTCTTATGATTCGTCACCGAACACTTCGAACCGAGCTCCACTAACGTAAAGTCAACGCGGGCTCCCGCTTCTACAACCGAACCAGTACCATCAAACTGCAAGGACTGATCGCTAAGAAGCTGCACTTTGATAATATGGATTTTGGCGCCTTTTTTAGCGTAGACTTTCGTCAAACCACTATGAAAAGCGGTGCTTTCACCAGTATAGCAAAGGATAATCGTCGCTTCACTATCCTCTTCTGCGACAACGACTTGCTGATCTATTACAGTTGGATTTTCCGAATCAAACTCATAATGAAATACAATCGGTTCAGTGACTTTTGCGTCTTTTGCTATCGTCACTAAATGACCGCTGTTTTCATTTAAAGCTACAAACTGTTCCATAGGTTCACTAACGCCTGCAGCTATTTTACCTGCTAACGCAGCGTAATCTTGGCGTGTCTTGTGATCTTCCGTCACAACAACACCGTCAGGTATTTTGGTTTTTAAAACCGATTTATGATAAGGCATTATAGTCGGAATGGTTTCTTCTAAATTCACTTCATTCACGCCCAGCCATCGCCATGTCTTTACAGGAATCGGGTTCATTTTTTTCATCAATTCTTGCATGCGAGCGCCTCCTAACCAATCGTTCCTTCCAACTCTAAATTAATCAAATTATTCATTTCCACGGCATATTCTAAGGGTAGTTCCTTGGCGATCGGTTCGGCAAAGCCCCGAACAATCATCGCTTTGGCTTCCTTTTCACTAATGCCGCGACTCATAAGGTAAAAAATTGCTTCATCACTAATTCTGCCGATTTTCGCTTCATGACCAATATCGACTTCATCATTTAAAATATCCATGGTCGGTAAAGTATCAGACCGTGACTCGGAATCGAGCATAAGGGATTCACAGTTTACCGACGACTTACAGTGATGGGCATTAGAACCGACTTTAATTGCACCACGATAAACGGCTACGCCGCCTCCCTTGGAAATAGAACGAGAGCTAATATTAGAAGATGTATAAGGAGCAGCATGAACAATCTTAGCCCCTGTATCAAGGGTCTGACCAGCCGATGCAAAAGTAATGCCGCTAAAATCAGCCTTCGCACCTTCTCCTTTTAAAATACTCATAGGATAGAGCATCGAAATTTTCGAACCGAATGATCCTGATACCCATTCTATGGAACCATTTTTCTCGACAACAGCCCGTTTTGTATTCAAATTGAGCATATTTCTTGACCAATTTTCAATTGTCGAGTAGCGTAGCGTTGCATCTTCTTTTACATAAAGTTCTACACAACCGGCGTGAAGATTTGTTACATTATACTTCGGCGCAGAACACCCTTCAATAAAATGAAGCTTCGCTCCTTTATCAACAATAATCAAGGTATGTTCAAATTGACCTGAACCCGGTGAGTTAAGACGGAAATACGATTGAAGCGGAATATCTACTGTCACTCCTGGCGGCACGTAGACAAAAGAGCCACCAGACCAAACAGCTCCATGTAGAGCAACAAACTTATGGTCGCTTGGCGGAACCAGCTTCATAAAATATTCCTTAACCATCGGCTCATATTCTTTCACCGCTGTTTCCATATCCGTATAAACAACGCCCTGTTTAACAAGATCTTCGCGAACACTATGATAGACAACCTCAGAATCATACTGAGCGCCAACACCAGCTAAGGATTCTTTTTCAGCTTGAGGAATTCCTAAGCGTTCAAAAGTATTTTTAATGTCGTCGGGAACTTCTTGCCAATTTCCTTTCATCTCTGTATCAGGACGCACATACGTAACAATTTCATCCATATTCAATTCATCAAGCGACGGTCCCCACTCAGGCAGAGCAATCTGATTATAAACCTCTAAGGAATGGAGACGAAATTGAAGCATCCACTCTGGTTCATTCTTTTCGCGGGAAATTTTTGTCACAATCTCTGCTGTTAATCCTTGGGAAACTTTATAGCGGTAGCGATCTTCATTTTTAATATCATAAAGACCTCTATCAATATCAGCTACAGCTGTTCTTTTCTTTTCCACTCTATTCACCTCACGGTTTCTGCCATTAGCCTAATAGGCCAACGTTTACTGGTTGGCCGCCACATCTAAATGGAGGAAACCATTTTCATTAATTTCCGAAATCAAGGCCGCATCACCTGTTTGAATGATCTTGCCATGCATTAATACATGCACACAGTCGACCGCTAAATGTTCCAAGATTTTTGTGTTATGAGTAATGATCAAAACGGCATTGTCCTCGTTTTTGAACTGACTTACGCCTGCTGATACAATACGAACTGCATCCACATCAAGACCAGAGTCAGTTTCATCAAGCAAAGCCAGTTTTGGATTCGTAATCATCATTTGCAAAATTTCATTGCGCTTCTTTTCGCCGCCAGAAAAGCCCACATTAAGATATCTCGCTGCATAGCTGCTGTCCATCTTTAGAGATTCCATTGTTTTCTTTAATTCTTTTTTAAAGGGAAGAATTTTTACCGGTTCGCCCGTAATTGCATTTTTGGCAGTACGTAAAAAATTCTCTACAGTAATCCCAGGAATTTCTTCCGGGTTTTGAAACGAAAGAAACAAACCCCGTCTCGCCCGTTCATCCGTTTTTAATGCGCCAATATCTTCGCCTTCAAATTGAATAGAACCTGCGGTAATTTCATATTTGGGGTGTCCCATAATCAAATTCATCAACGTGGATTTACCTGAACCATTGGGTCCCATAATAACATGGACTTCCCCTTTACGAATTGTTAAATCAAGACCTTTTAAGATTTCCTTGCCATCTACGGCCGCGTGTAAATCATGAATTTCTAACAAAGTTTCCGCCATTTTATTCACCTCATTCATTCTTATCAAACAGCTTTACCCAAACTGATTATTTCTGGATAAAAAAGCATACTATTCCTACCGAATTACTAGGATTTAAACTTATTCTATTCTCTTTATCAGTAACTGTCAATTCCTCTAGAACAAATTCCAAATATTAAAAATACTCGTTAACATCAACTGATTGTCTAGGTTTTTAGTCTCATCTTTTTACACAAATAGATATTTTGTTACATTTGTTTTGACAGCAAGAGAAAATCATGTAAAATTATAAAATAAAATAGCCTAAACAAGATACATAGGGAGGGAAAAAAATGGCCTTTTTTAGAAACTTAAAAGTGCCCTTTAAGTTAGGATGTCTGATTGGTATTGCCGTACTCAGTCTGATCCTCGTCGGAACAACTGGCTATCTTTACTTACAAAAGTCGGCCCACGACATGGAAGATTTATACAAAGACCGACTGATTCCGGTACAGGTTTTAAATGAAAGCCGCGCCAACGTAGTTCGCATGAATTCCGCTTTATTAGAACTTATGCTCACAACAGATCCGAAAAAAAATGATGAATTAAAAAATATTATTTCTGATCGCAAGGAAAAATTAAGCAATAATGTAGCACTAGTAGAAAAACTTCCCAGTGATGCTACTACAGCTGAACTAATCAATAAAGTTAAACAATCACTGGAAAAATACCACGCTATAAGTCAAACAAGTTATAAACTATCTCTAGAAAATAAAAATAAGGAAGCTTATGAGATTTACGCCCGCGATGTTGATAAAATAGCCGTAGAAGTAGTCGACAACATGCGCGAACTTGCATTGTACTACAACAAACTAGCTGAAACAACGAATAATAATACGCAAAAAGCGGTAGCTACTGCATCACTGATCACAATAGCGATGATTCTCTTTTCCCTTCTACTACTTGTCGGTAGCGGCTTATATTTCTCACGTTTAATTACAATACCTTTAAATAAAATGGTCTTATTTTGTCAAGAGTTGGCATCCGGTGATTTTCGCGATAAACCGCGTACCGTATTGCAACAAGACGAAATTGGGACAGTAGCCAATGAACTTGTTGCGATGAAAAATAGCTTACGTACCCTTATGCATCAAGTAAAAAGTTCTTCTGAGCAACTTGCTAGCGCCTCAGAAGAATTGACAGCGAGCGCCGAACAATCTGCCTTAGCTTCTACGCAGGTAGCCGAATCTATTACTGCAGTAGCTAGCGGCGCTCAAGCTCAGTTAGTCTCTACGAATCGAACAGCCACTGTAGTCAATCAAATTAGCAGTTCACTACAGCAAGTCTCTCAAAAGGCGAATGAAGCTGCCAATCAGTCATCAGAAACAACGGAAACAGCCTCTGCTGGTAATCAGGCGGTAGAAAAAGCCGTTCACCAAATGCAATCGATTGAAACAACTGTTCTTTCCTCCGCCCAAGTAGTTGAAAAACTGGGCGAACGTTCTAAAGAGATTGGCCAAATTGTCGACACCATTTCAGGAATTGCCGGTCAGACGAATTTACTGGCTTTAAACGCAGCAATTGAAGCCGCCAGAGCTGGCGAGCAAGGACGAGGCTTCGCTGTCGTCGCCGAGGAAGTACGAAAACTAGCGGAACAATCCCAAGATGCTGCCAAACAAATTGCCTCACTTATTGAAGAAATTCAAATTGATACAGATAAAGCAGTCACTGCCATGAATACAGGCACTCGCGAAGTAAAAGTAGGTGCCACAACCGTAGCTGCGTCGGGCCAATCCTTCCAAGAAATCAGTACAAAAGTACAGCTTGTCTCTGAGCAAGCTCGGGAAATTTCTGCTGCAATTAAGGAAATCGCCACTTCCAGCCAAGAAGTCCTTAATTCCGTTCAAGAGATTGATCGCGTAAGTCGTAACGCTTCCAGCGAAACAGAAACAGTCTCTGCTGCAACAGAGGAACAATCTGCTTCGATGGAAGAAATTGCAGCTGCTAGTCAAGCCTTAGCCAAACTAGCTTCCGATCTACAAGGATCACTACTCCGCTTCCAACTTTAAATTGCACTCTGGTCACAACGCAAAAAAAGCTGTCCTATGCGAAAAACGCTAGGGCAGCTTTTATTCATGATAAAATTGTTTAATGTTCTTTTTCTTCGAATAAGCGACATAACGTAACATAGGTATGCGGACGAACAAAAAACCATCCTAATAAAGTCGCAAACAAGAGCGCAGCAATAATTGTAAAAATCATAGGTACCGCCACCTTTCCAATAAGGGTTTATTTTTAGAATATTCTATATCTTATTTATTTTTCCTGCAATTTATGCAATAAAAATAAAAAGCTTACTGAAAAAATCCTCCAGCAAGCTTCATTGCTTAACACTTATGATGCAAAATATATCATAAAACACAAAAAGTGTCAATGGATATTCATTAAAACAGCATATCAATAAGCAAAAGAATATTTAGAACCGAAACAATAATGCCGATCGACCATAATAAAATTTTCTGCAACTTCGTATTGGCATACTCCCCCATTACTTTCGACGAAGAGGTCAGATAAATCTGCATAAAAATCGTCCAAGGAAGCTGTATACTAAGCGCAACTTGCGAGTAAATCAATCCCTGAAAGGGATCGTCAATAAAAAGAATGATGAGTACAGAAAAGCCGTAGGTCAACAAAACACCTAGCCAGGAATGACGATCTTTTATATCGTAGGGTTCTTTAAAAATCCCGGCAAAAATACTTCCGCCAGCCATCCCAGCTGTAGTCGTAGAGGCAATGCCTGAAAACAAGAGAGCTACAGCAAAAATCATGGCCGCATGATTCCCCAAAAGAGGCTTCAACATTTCCTGAGCTTGCTCTAATTCAGTGACTTCCACGTGATTTGTGAAAAAAACAGCTGCAGCAATCAAAATCATGGCACTATTAATTGCCCAACCAATGCCCATTGAGGCTAGCGTATCAATAAATTCATAACGAAGCTGTCTTTTAATTACAGCTCGATCTGCCAAGTTCCATTGGCGGCTCTGAATAATTTCCGAATGCAAAAACAAATTATGAGGCATAACAACGGCACCTAAAACGCTCATAACTACAGTCATAGCCCCTTCGGGAACAGCTGGTGTTACCCAGCCCACAGCGGCCTGCGGCCAATCAAGATTTACCAAGCTTACTTCAAACAAAAAAGAAAAGCCAATAATTGAAACAAAGCCAATAATAAGTGTTTCTAGTTTTTTATAAGAATTAGACCAAAGCAGCCAGCCACACAAAAGAGCTGAAAGTACAGCGGCAACCTTTATGGGCAGATGAAATAAAATATGTATCGCAATGGCGCCACCTAAAATTTCAGCTAGACTTGTAGCAATAGAGGCGCCAACAGCGGAAATCAGCAAGGATCGTGATATCCAAGGCTTTAAATATATCGTGGCGGCTTCCGATAGACAAAGTCCTGTAACAATCCCCAAATGAGCCACATTATGCTGCAAAAAAATCAGCATAATTGTTGATATCGTAACCATCCATAATAATGCATAACCGTAATCAGCACCTGCCGCCATATTGGCAGCCCAATTGCCAGGGTCAATAAATCCTACCGTTACCAATATTCCCGGTCCGATATAGCGCAAAAACTCTCGTGATTTCTGGCTCATAATATGAGTATCTCGAAAATAACAGATCAATCGCTTCACAGCTTTTCCTCCCAACATCTTGTCTTTTAACTATTCTAGCGTATAAGGCAATTGAATTATAAAGCTGCTGCCACTCCCCGGTTCGCTCGTAACAAGTAATCTTCCCTGATGTTTATTGACAATAATATCACGCGAAATACTAAGCCCCAGACCAATTTCTGTTTTTGTTAACTTGGTTGTATAAAATGGATTAAAAATTTCCTTTAAAACAGTCTCATCAATACCGATCCCCGAATCATGAATGGAACAGCAAACCCACCCCGATTCTTCATAAGTTCGAATACGAATAGACCCCTTTTTTTCAGACTTTTGACAAGCAATAGCCTGCGCAGCATTCGTTAAAAGATGAAAAATTGCCTGATTAATCTGACGTTCTCTGACATACAAGGAAGGGACGTTTCCCAATTCAACAACAAGATCAGCCACAGCTTGAATCTCATGCGCAACGACACTTAACGCCGCCTTTACCCCTTCATTTATTTGATACTCCGCCAAAGTTTCTTCTTGTTCGGCTCTAGCAAAAAGCTTCAAAGCTCGTACAATATTTACCACATGATTTAAACGTTGATCCGTTTCCGCCAAAGTCATATCTAAATCAACCAAGCCATAATCAAGCTTCTGCTTCTTGATTAGTTCTGTAATTGCGTCCGCTTTTGTTTGCAGTAATATCATTTTTTCTCGTAAAGAAAATTCATGCAACGCCTGAAAAATATGAATTATAGCAACAATACGCTCCAAATATTGTTGCAGCATAGAAAAATCATCTAAAATCCAATACAATCGCGAATGTTTCTTGATATGTTTCAGATTTAGAAATTCATGCTGTTGTGTTTTAAATTTCCCCAAAATGTTGGTAAATTCAAAGGGCTCCGTTTGTAATATTTCTTCAAATACATGTTGTTCAGTAATATCCTGCTCTACTTCCAAAGCATAGGCCCGATGGCCTTGCTCAGTACTGATAGGTGAAATGGAAATCAAGGCCCAATGGCGTTGACCATCTTTTTTCCAATTATAAACTTCTCCATGCCATTTTTCGCCCTGTGAAACAGTCTCTATTATAGCCTGATACAATTCTTCGCAATAGGTTTCACCATTTACCGCTTTTGTCAATTGCTTAAAATGAGAACTGGCATAAGTAACACAACTATCTAAGTCAGTAATAATCGTAACACCCGAGCTTTGTTCCAACGCTGCTGCAACCTGTCGTATTTCTTCCTGTACAACAGCCCATGCTGCAATATCCCCAGCCATATCAAGATCCTTAGAGCATACCAATGTATTAGCAAAGGCAATACTAGCTACTTCGGCAAAACGAGCTAGCCATAATAAGCCATAATTAGCCATTTCAATACGAACTTCATCAAAAGCCAGTCCTAAAACCCCTTGTATCTTTCCGTCTATAAGCAAAGGAACACCAATGATCGTCTTAAAATCGACTGTAAAAATCCGCTTCTCCCATACAGAATAATCCTCTACAAAAAAGGGCTGTCCCGTATGCCAGATTTCACCGATAAATCCTTCATTAACTCGAACTGCTCGTCCTGTGAACTGTCGAAAGAACCCAAAACCTTGTTTCAAAATAAATTCTCGACGTTTTTCCCAAAAAAAGAAAAATCCATGAGATGCTTGAAATAATTGTACCGCTTTATCAAGAATTTGTGCAGCAACCTCATTCGTTTCAGAAATTTCTAAAAGTCCTAAAACATTGTCACACTCAGCCGAAGAGCCATTACTTATTTTTTGTTGCTGCCCTTCCTGTTGTTTCACATCGCTCAATTGTGATAAAAATTCCATAACAGAAGTCATCTTATTTGTTAAATGAACATCAGCACGACACCGCTCTTTAAAATAGCACAAATCTCGCTGCATACTTTCTAGGAGCAACATACAAGTTTTATTATTCTTCATAAATTCGCCCTCCGCTCCACAACCACGAGCATCGCAATCTTCCTTGAATATACGAAAATACAGCGACTAAAAATACTATATACATAAAAATTCAAGAGTTAAGGCAACTTTCCTGCTAGAAACTATAAAACAAGCCCCTGTTAAACACAGGGGCTTGTTTTATAGTTTAAATGGTTGCGGGGACAGGACTTGAACCTGTGACCTTCGGGTTATGAGCCCGACGAGCTGCCAGCTGCTCCACCCCGCGTCGTTGTTTCCTTATCTTACACCTTATCGAACGCTTTGTCAAATTTTCTACTTAAATCTTTACTTGGAAAATATATTATTCGGTGCATAAGCCTGAGCGTAAAATTTATTTTTTGCAAACCTCCGATAAAACTAAACTGCCAATTTTCTGCACAGCCTCCATTAAGATAAGCGGAGTTATATCATCAGCAGGAATCCCCGGTAGTATGTCAATTCCCCCAGCGCGAATAATTCTAGTATCATCTTCTGAGCAATCGCCCGTTTTTTCGCCATCGCCTTCTGTAATGATCCCAGCTACTGTATAAATTAAACCATTCCAAACAGCGAGCCAACCATAGCCTCGGCCCGTAATTTCATTGAATTTTGCTCGACAAGACTCCATATCAGGAATTTCAAGTTCATAGACACGCACAATTTCTGGATCAAAACAATATTTATCCTTTGTCTGAAAACCATCAATAAGCGCTTCGCCATAACACTCATCAACAATAATACCGCAGTGAGATGGAATGAATCCATCCTTTACAGTAGCTTTAAGCTTCTGTATATTCCGAATCGTCTCCGACACGAAACCCTCACCATGAATAAAGACAATTTTAATCTTCTCCTTACTCATTGTGGCTATTCTCCTCTCAACCGCTGATAGCTATCCTCTACTAGTCCAACAGTCATTGATATAGCCTTTCCGATAATAGTCATAGGGAAGGTAAAAATACCCTTGGTCACCCCATTTTACTCCCCAAGAATTTCTCACAATGAATTGCTCGTTAGAATCATCATAGCCAACAACAAGTACAGCATGGCCACCAAGCAGTTCTTCCACGTCTGTTTTAGGTAAAGGAACAATCCCGGTAGCAGCTACGTCTTTCCCTTCAAAAGATGAATACACTTCCATCCCAATAACTACGGGAAGCTCTTCTGCAACAGACGCTTTAATCTGAATTAAGGAAGTAATCCGATGATATTCCGTTATTTTATAAAGAGCAGCAGCGGCAAGCTCTTGCTCTGTCGGGGATTGTGCAAATGTTTGAATATTATATGGCCAAACCGCTTCAGGACACACGCCAATTTTTTGTAATACTTTCATGCCATCACGAATTTGCGCTCCACTATCTTCATTCACAGTTCCCTCTAAATATCGTTCTTCCCAGTACAAAAATAAGCGTGACAGGGCAACCCAGGCATTTGCCGTTTTCAGCATATATTCACGTAAGCCACTGGCAATCGCATTGGCAGTGCAAGAACCTAACTGCCCTTGATCAACAATGGGACTACATTTCTCGCGAAGGTCTATTTTGACTGGCAAAGCTTTTACTTCTTTAAAACAAGTTGTGCAAAAAATATAATCTCTTAGGTCCGTTGAATCTTTCTGTAATAAATACTTACGCAATAG
Source organism: Pelorhabdus sp. sgz311002 (assembly GCF_056134285.1). NCBI lineage: Bacteria > Bacillati > Bacillota > Negativicutes > Selenomonadales > Sporomusaceae > Pelorhabdus > Pelorhabdus sp. sgz311002. Next base: position 61,598 of record NZ_JBWBCL010000015.1, read on the forward strand.
AATACGCCTCCTCTGCTTATACTTTATTCTCAAATAGCTTTATAGGTGCCATTTTCCCGTCAGTTTATAAAAAAGCTATCTGCCAAAAAAGCAGATAGCTTTATAAATTTACGAACTTGAAACTGATGATACAGACTCCGAATCGCCCAAAGCGGCTTCTTTTAAAACGGGTTTCGCAGACTTACCAATTAGCAATGACGCAATAATGCCGCCACTTGCTAGTAATGCGGCAATCTGAAAAGTATCACCATAGGCCATGACCGCCGCTTGCTGTTCGACCATTGACTGTAGAACAGCAAGCGCTGCTGTATAAGCCTGGCTTACCGGCATACCATTCAGTACAAAACCGGCCTGCAATGTCGATATAACTTGTTGCGCTAGTAAGGAAAAACTATCAATATGGTTAGAAAGTATCTCACGATGAAATACCTGTCTCTGATCTAGAATAGTCCCTAAAACAGCAATTCCCACACTGCCGCCAACGTTTTTAAATAGATTAAAAACGCCTGAGCCTACACCCGTTTTCTCTTTGGGCAAAGTGGCCATAGCTGCGTTAGATAAAGGAGACATAGTCAATGCGAGCCCGGCCCCCATCAAAACCAATCGCACAGCAATAAATAAATACCCTGTATCGCTTGTCATCGTGTGAAAAGAATAGAGTGAAATAGATAGTAGCGTCATTCCAGCTAAAGTTGGAAGTTTGCCGCCCACTCGGTCAGCCAGTTTTCCTCCCATCGGAGCTAATAGTATCATTGAACCAATTAAGGGAAATAAAGCAAGACCGGCATGAATCGGCGTATAGTGTAAAATATTTCTTAGAAAAAAGGGAATTAAAAACAAACCGCCATTTAAAGCCATGAAGGTTAGAAAACCAACAATATTGGCTGCTGCAAAGGTGGTGTTTTCAAATAAATGCAAATCTACTAATGGAGCTTGGCTATGACTTTCTACATATAAAAAAGCCGCCATACTGAAAAGCATAATTGTAAATAAACTAAGAATATAAAGGGAAGTCCAGCCTTCTTTAGCCCCACGATTTAAAGCAATAATCAAAGTGCTTAAACTTGTTACCAGCGCGATACCGCCAACATAGTCGATTTTTTCGGAAACATTGCCAAGTTCCGACTCCTGCAGTACTGTCACGGCCAAGATAATTCCCAGGGCGGAAATTGGTACAATGCTATTAAAGAGCATGCGCCAATTCATATACTCGACAATATAACCACCAACAGTCGGTCCAAGTACAGCGCCGGAAGCAGCAAACGCCCCCCACATCCCCATAGCTTGGCCGCGTTCATTCGGTGGAAAGGCATCAGACACCAAGGTCATAGCGTTAGGGAAAAACATCGCTGCCCCAAGCCCCTGCAATACTCGAAATCCAATGACAGAACTGCTACTCCAAGCTAAACCAACCATCATGGTTGCCAAAGTAAACACAACGAGTCCGCTAACATACATTTTTTTACGCCCAAATTGGTCACCAAACTTCCCCATGATTGGCAAAGTAGCACCATAAGGAATCATGTAAGAAAGTAATACCCAGGTAACCGTATCCATAGTAAAACCAAAGGTATTCATAATATTGGATAAAGCAATATCTAAAGAGCTTGTTACATAACCACTTAGCACGGTTCCCAGTGAAACAGTAAATAGAACCAGATACTTATGGGGTTTTTGAGTTATAGACTCTAGCATTTCTTCCACCTACCTTGTATGAATTTTAACAGTAGAAGACATGCCAGGCTTTAAAATTAAGTTTTCTGCGTCAATCACTTTGATTTTCACAGCAAGGCGTTGCGTCACTTTCGTGAAATTGCCTGAACTATTATCAGCAGGCAGCAATGCAAATTGTGATCCTGTAGCTGCGCCAATATCCATGACTTCTCCTTTTAAAGTTTTTCCTGGATAGGCATCAACAATAAAATCGACTTGCTGCCCTAGTTTAACTTGTCCAACTTCTGTTTCCTCTATATTTGCCTCAATCCAAGCGCCAGCCGGATTGGTAACACTGTATAAAGTCTGACCTACTGCCACCATCTCTCCCATATCGATAGGCACTTTAGCAACAACACCAGCAACAGGCGCTTTGATTACGGAATACTCCAACTGTAGTTGAGCATTTTTTAATGCAGCGAACGCTTGATCCACTTGAGCCTTGGCAGCTTGGCGATCTTGCTCTGTCGCCCCCTCGTTCATGAGACTCAATCCTGCTGTAGCGCCATTATATTGAGATTCTGCTACTTTTAGGGCAGTTTGACTCGCGTCACGCTGCTGTTCCGCGATAGCGCCTTGTTCGAACAGTCTTTCAACTCGTTCATAATTTTTTTGCGCATTCGCTAAATTTGCCGCTGCTTGTTCAACAGAAGCCTCGGACTGAGTAACTTGCTGTGGACGGCTTCCCACTTGAAGCGAAGCCAATTTTGCCTGAGTCGAATTCAAATTAGCCTGAGCCTGTTCCACCTGAATTTTCAAAGAGCTGCTGTCTATCTCAGCAAGAATTTGACCAACTTCTACATACTCGCCTTCTTTTACCAGCAATTTATCAATTTGTCCAGGAATCTTAGTGCTTACATTGACTATGTTATTTTTAACTCTAGCATCATCTGTCGAAATTATACTGCTAGAAATAGTCCACCACCAAAAGCCCGCTGCAGTCAGAACTCCTACAACCGCACTAGCTGCTATCGTGATCTGGCGCTTACTAAAGTTCTTTATTTTAATCATAGTTCTCACTCTTTTCTTTAATTGCTTCGCCAAATAAAAGACGGCGCATTACGGTTTGACACTGTTCCAGTTCTAAAAATTTAAATTTCACGACTTCTTTTACACGTTCAAAATAAGCTAGTCCCGAGACAGTTAAAGTATAAATCCTCTTTCCCCGTGTTTTAGGATTCTCCCAGCTTCCGTGTACATAGCCATCTTCCTCCATTTGGCGCAGCAACGGATAAATAAAATTGGGATTGGGCTTAATTGTATCTTCCGTAAGCCGACTAATTTCCTCGGCAATTTGATTACCATAGGCTGATTTTTCTTTTAAAATCGTTATAATAAGAAAGCCTGTTACAAGCTTAATCCACATTTTTCGCTCATTTGTAGCAAGTGACATATTTACACCTCTTTATGTTTACATAATCAATTAACTTTAACATTATTAATCTTAATACCTTTTCTAATTGCGGTCAATTCTGTTCTTTTTGGCAAACCAGGGAGCTTTTAACGTTGTATCTACTTTTTCCCAAAATAGTAAAGACCTTTGAGGTCGCCCTCAAAGGTCTTTACTTTCATACGGTAATACATTAATAATAATTCAATAAGATCAATTCAACTCTTGGTATATCTTTTTAACACAGCCAAAATCATTCACAATGCTCTGTAACGTATTTAATTCGTTCCCTTGAAATCGTCGATTAGCAATATCGACTGTCTGAATCATAAGATCTATAGCAACAATCAATAATTCGATTTTCTGACTTGCACGCTCTATTTCCCACTTCAATTCATACTCAGCATCATCAGATTCACTGGCCAGCATCTGTGATTTAAAATTCCATTTATGATAAATATATCTAAGCGATTCGCTTGTAGTATGTTCGTTTAAAACATCGTGTTTTTGCGCATCAATATCATCACTCACTTTATCAATGATATAACTGATCGTGCCTCCCCACGACGAATGAAACCATTTTCCTTTTGGCAAGGCTCTTTCTTCTAATTTGCGTCTAACAAGTTTACCATATTCATGCTTAACAAATCTCACGCAATGTTCTTTTAGTTTGTCCATAATCAAATTCTCTTCTTCTTGTGTCACGAGAAATCCGTTTAATATTTTCTGTTCACATAAGCGAAGCTTATCAATATATTGATAAGCAATCCACTTTTTAGAGTACTCTTTATCAAGATCTGAATAGTATAAATGCGCCATAGTCTCAATCATTCTACTTACGATTATAGCTACAGAATGAAAATAGTGACCCTGATTAAGTGTCAATGCTAACACAGAGCTAAAATATTCATTTTGTCTCTTTAAAAATACAGCAGCCATAATATCATCAGAATCACGCTTATCCTTAAGTCCATTAGAAAACTCTACTGACGATTCATTAAGCTCTGCACCTAGTTGCAATAGTTTCTCTAAAATAAGCGACAATTTTTTATCATCCATTTTATCACCCCATCACTACTATTTTATACGAAAAACAAAAAAAGACCAGCTAAATATTCTCGCCTAGGTTACATTGTAAAAATCGAACCTTGTCACGACGAGTTGTAATCACCTTCTACTTTACGATACATATTATGGAATGTAGGAGAATTATATCCTACTAAAAGGAGGAACTATATTATGGCAGTTGGCATTACCAGCATTCCCTTTTCACTTGCCGATTCTAACAATGAAGGCTTAGGCGTTCAAGTTACAGTAACTAACGGTAACGCCTCTGGCGGAAACGCCCTAACGTTTTATGTTACTCAAATTTATGAGGGAACAAAAACGTATTATTATTCAGAACAGGTCTCTGCATTAGCTGCAGGAGCATCAAAAGACTTAACTCCCTTATCTCTAGTTAATGAAGCAACCTATGATCCAACAAAAATGCATGTATGTATTGCATTCTCTTCATAGCAAGTTTTTAAGAGAACTGGTTACTCCGGTTCTCTACATAAATTTATGTAATTCATCTCCACTTCCTCTTACTCAGATTGGTTGTAAGGAATATTCTGAAGGAGTGGTCGTATGGCAGTAATAACTATTTCAGCCAATAGAAGTCTCACTTTATCTAATAAAATGCCACGAAGTAACATAAATAGTACAGAGCTTATCGTAGGAACAGACAGGACGTATATCTACTACAGTTATTTGTATTTTGATCTTAGTTCCATTCCCTGTGATATACTTTTGCAATCAGCCGAATTAGTGCTATTCAAAACATCAGACTTCTTTTCCTCACCATTTCCGAAGTTTATCATACATCCGCTGCTAAAATTATTTAGCAGTTGTTCGACCTATGAAAATAATAGTACAATAAATTTCAATCCAAAGCTACAGCAGGAATTCTACCCCTTTACGCCCGCTGTAGCCATTGAGATAAATATTACCCCACTAGTAAATCAATGGATACATGGGACTTTAGTCAACCGCGGTATCGTAATTCAAAAGGAGAAATACTCTAAATCACCAGTAATCAATCTATTAACTCATACTACTTTTGGCTCCGCATTCAATCCTGATCGAATGCTTATCCCCTTTATCAGAATAACCTGTAAACATAGTTTGTGGCCATCAACTATAACATACAAAGCGACTCCTATTCCATCCAGTTCATAACAGCAGTGAAAACACTCGCTCCGTAGATAATTGCACTTCATTTACCAATACATAAAAATGGCAAGGTTTCGAAACCTCGGAAACCCTGCCATTACTAGTTTTAAGTTAGTGTGAATGTACCATAGATTTACAATAAAAGAGTAAATAACCGTTAAAAATAAGTTCTCATGAAATGACTAATTCAATTTTGCAGGATCTCCTTCCGGTTTCAAAAAAGGCTTTCCGTCAATAGCAATATTGCTGCCAATAGCAAACTGGCCTAAATGCCTGTTCGCCAATTTCCTCAAGCCTTTTAGGAATTCTTCGGGCTCCTCAATTTTTTCTGGCCTTATCATGATAAGCATTTCCTGCGAGAAACCGCTTTCCAAGCGTCCCAGATTTCTATTTATCAAGGCGATAGCTTCAACCAATTCGCGAGCTTTTTCAGCGTTTCCAGAAGAAACAAGACCCAAAAGCTGTTTGTTTAATTCGGCAAGACCCTTTTCTACCTCTTCGGAATTAAAGCTATGACTATCTTCACCGCCTTCACGCTTCGTTCCTAAATCCTCCAATATGTCTTTAATATCCAATAGTAGCCCCTCCAACTAACAAATTTATCCTGTATCTATTGTTCTTGAATTCTTTCGTCTTCCCATATACAGAACTCGATAAAATTTCACGATATAAATTCTCTATCGAAATGCATTTCGAATTGCATCCCATCCCTATAAAGGGTATTTTGTCTCTCATGATAGCACCGCAATTATCAAATAACAATAGATAAAGCAGCTAGTTTCTGTATTCAGAGCAAGCTAGAACTAAGCATCAGCCCCACATTCCCAGCATATAACAAAAACGGCAAGACCCCGAAATCTCGGAAGCCTTGCCATTACTAGTTTTAAGTTGGTGTGCCTGGCAGGATTCGAACCTGCGACCCACGGCTTAGAAGGCCGTTGCTCTATCCAACTGAGCTACAAGCACAAGTCGCATAATTACGACTTATTTATTATAGCATAGAGATATGTTAAAAGCAATATTTAAATTAAATATTAACCATCAGCCTCATGCTATTTTAAATGCTCATCAAAAAAATGAATTATGATATTCATTACTTCCGGCTGTGCCCAATAAATTCCGCCATGTTGCGCACCGTGCACAACATATCGAGTTGATTCTATGCCATGAGCAACAAGAGATTGATGCAAAATCTCTGTTTGACTGGGAGAAACAACCGTATCTTTATCACCATGCATCAAAAGAAATGGTGGCGTTTTTGAAGAAATGTAAGTAATTGGATTGGCGGATTTAGCTTTCTCTTGATTCGCTAAAACCCCACCGTCTTTTCCTGTAAATACTGGGCTCCCATTAACCCATAAGGCTTCTGTAGCCCCGGCCGATTTATGATAATTTTGCACTTGCTGTGAAAAATCATCTCCAACCTTTGTCAAATCTGACAAACCAAATAAATCAACAACTGCCTGAACATCGCTCGTGTGATTCAGATTATCGCCTTTATCAAAAAGTCCTGTACCGCTAGTCGTTCCAGAAAAAGCTGATAAATATCCGCCAGCCGAACCACCCATAACACCAATTTTATCAGGATTAATATTAAATTGCTCAGCGTGAGCTTTCAAGTAACGAATTGCAGCTTTTACATCTTCGAGCGGCTCGGGAAAAACGGCTGTAGGCGCAACGCGATAGGTCATACTTGCCACAACATATCCCGCATTTGCCAGATCCATCCTCTGCTGTATAAAGCTATCTTTGTTCGCGTTAATAAACCCGCCGCCTGTAATGAAAAGAATGGTTGGCATTTTTCCATTCTTTTCTGGTTTCAATATGTCCATTTTCATTGCGACATTATCATAACCGCGCATTGGCACTTGCTCATACACAACATTAGAAATTAATTTAATAAGAGGTTTTTCAATAACCACGCTTAAGTTCTGACTATCCATTCCCGCGGGCGCCGCCAAAAGATTTCCGGAAAAACCAACTACTAAAAAGCTAGAAATAACTAAAGCTCGCCATACACTGCTCCAATTCACACTTTCTCTTCCTCTCTTTTATATTTAATTTTGCCGTGTTGTATACCCTGTCGGCAGCTCGCTTGGCGCACATTGAATGACTGAATTATTATCAGCGCCGCATTCTTCAATAAAAGTAATGGTAGCAAACTCATCAACCACCATTTTAGGATAAGTTGGACCCTGATCACGATATTCATTCATTTTTGCCAGATGCTCATTTTGATAACAAACCGTCTTGGTTGGATCTTCAGCAACCCATGCCGGGAAGAAAATCGTCCCATGAATTTTACGAGTGCTCAAATTAAAAGCTAGACTTACACAAGTCCCTGTCGGTTCATCCCAGGATACCTTATATACATTTTCTCCTAGAGCTACAATATAAGCTGTTTGATCAGTAACCCAGCGTCCGCCTACGATACCGCTATGAATCCGATAATCAACAGTATTCTCATTTTTAACATAAAATTCATATTGCCAACCATTATCATATGTGTAAATGAAGTGTTTCCCAATTAAGCTTTTCAATTCCTTTTCCATAAAACCATCTCCCTATCAATATATAAATTATAATATGTATGTTTTTACATGTTGTAATTTATATATTGATTATATATACTAAATTTTAGATAGTCAAGCAAAAGGAGTCATTTTATATGAATATATTAAGTTATGCCATTTTAGGATTAATTGATAAAGGAAAAGTAACTGGCTATGATTTAACCAAGATATTCAATGACAGTGTGGCTGATTTTTGGAGTGCGAATCAGAGTCAAATTTATCCTGAGTTAAAAAAGCTAGTCAGCGCTGGACTTATTGAGTATGAAATTATAATCCAAGGTGAAGCTTTAGAAAAAAAAATATACACGCTCACCGCTACAGGCAAACAGGCCCTAAATCAATGGATGCTAGAGGATGAACCGCCGTTGCCGCAAAATAAAGATGTGTTCAAGCTGCGCATGTATTTTGCCGAACATCTAAGCAAAGATCAATTAAAAGAAAAGCTACAAAGCCGCCAAAAAAAGTGCTGTCAACTGTTAAGTCGTTATAAACAAAAAATGAGCGAATATGATGGTGAAGAAATCACACCAGAAAGACTAGGCGACTACCTGCTTTTACGCGGAGCAATGGCACAATTAGAAGCCCAAATTGGCTGGCTTACGGAATCATTAGCCTATATTTCAAACATAGAATAAATATCTTGATAAAATTTATAATAAAGATTTTTATAAAAAAGGACTCGGCACACGCCAAGTCCTTTTTTCATCAAAACCCATTTACTTAATAAATTCAGTTAGCATAATTTGTGCTTGAGGCGATGCAAGTTGAAGAAATTCATAAATATCATCAAAATGAGCTTGCACCACCGCTTGTGAAATTCCCGCTGGCGCATAAATAGCAAATAATGCTTTATTGGTTTCTAATTCAATTCGCGTTCTATCATCTGGTCCGTAAATAATAGAAGATATAATTCCTTTCTGATCAGAAAGCATCATATCACCAGGCTTTGTCCTTTGTTCTTTTCCGCCAATCCCGAAGTAGCTTTCTTCACCTTTAGCCACATCTAATATTAAAGGAAAACTCAGGGCTCCATAGTCATGCCCAGCCGTTAAAAGTCCATTTTTTACTTCTGCCATAAACATAGCTTCTACTGTCGCGGCTACAGAAGGAATCTTTTTCGCTTTTAAAGCAATTGATTCGATTTGCTTCATAACATGATACGTTTTTTTATATCTCTTATAGTAGTCGCTGTAAATAGGAATCGGAAAATGCTCGCGAATAGCCTCCGTTGACTGAAATAGAGCCCGTAGCTCTGATTCTATCTCTTGTTTTTTCTGTTCTAAAGCCTCACAGAAAGATATATTTATCAAGTTTTCTACTACTAAAACCGCCATCATGGACCCACTATAATCTTTTCTCCAAGCATCTGTAGCAATTACCATAATACTAACCCCCTATTTATATCGGCCAAAACCAAATAAGCCTTTTACTTTATTGTAAATAATCCGGGGGATTTTTCTTGTATGATCTTGCTATAATTTTTAGGAGTGATACCCATAATCTCCTTAAACTGTCGTGAAAAATGACTTTGATCGGTAAACCCCATCGCCTGCGCAATAGAAGCTAAAGATAAACCACTAGCAAGAAGTTCTTTAGCTCGTCGAATTCGCACTTGTTTAAGATATAGATGTGGCGGCAACCCAATCGCCGCCTTGAATAAACGAATTAAATAAAAAGGACTAATCTGTACTAGTGAGGCTAACTCCTGCAACGAAAAGTTTCTTTGATAATTCTCCTCAATATACTCTCGAACTAAACGAATTCTAGGCATTTCTTTCCCTAACCGTCTTACCGGAACTGTCTCTCTGCCATAACGAGAGATAAATTCTGTTAGCATAATAAGCAATAGTGAATCCTGTTCTAAAAATGTTAGAGCAGACTTTTCCAACAAGAAATGGAACTTTCTTATAAACATAGCTAAATAAGGATCTTCAATAACTCCCGCTGCAAAAAAAGGAAGTGTATTGATTTTTCCTGACAAATCATAGACAGCTTGTTCTAAAAGCTTCGGCTGCAAATAGAACATGCGATAAGTCCAGCCCGCTTCTGTTGCAGCAAACCCGTCATGAGCTTCGCCGGGATTAGCCAAATTAATACAGCCACTAGCCGCAACTAGACTTTCACCATGATAAGAAAATCGTAACGCTCCTTGCTCAATGACACCAAAAGCAAAACCATCATGAAAATGTTTGGAAAAATTCTGCTGTACATAAGTTGCATGAAGTAACTCTAAGTTTGCTAATTGCGGCACAGTCCAAAAATTCACGCTTTCCTTCTTTGTCATACTCATCCTTCCAATCAACCGTAACAAGACTTTCCTTTACTATAAAACAAAAGTCTCATCGTGAAAAGTTTATATAGTATCAGATAAATAAAAGAGCACTTCTTGACAGCTCTATGAGCCTAAAGAAGTGCTTTCATCATCGTCTTGATTTTAAAAAGATGTCCTATTTCTTGTCAGTTTTCCAGCAGGCCAACAAGGAGATCCTGGCGACCGCTTACAAACCTCGGCAATATTAAGAAGTTCAGACGTCCAAAAAACAGGTTTTGTTTCAGACTTTACTTGATTCCAAGCAAAAATGCGAAATCCAGAATAAGCGCCTAAAAGTAAAGTTGCAATATACAATGAGGTCATTTCCATAATCTACAACCTCCTTCAAAATTCTCTTTTTTCTATTATACCACACATTTTCGCAATTGATAACAATTATCTTTATTAATTAATTATTTTTATTGTTCTAAGTGGAAATGGTTTACGTAAGGGTGCCAACCGATCTCGCCAATTCGAATTAGTTTATGAGAAATTGGCTTACCATCTTCAAATAATTCAAAATCAACATATTGAGCATTTTGCACTTTAAAGTTCAATCCATCGGACTGGCTGTCGGTATCAAGCCGAAAGCGAATTTTTTTATTACTATTCATTCTTTCGGAATTCCCAAAGCTTATGCGTTCATCACCATTTCGATTCGAAAAATCAAACCAAAAATGGTTCTTACCATTTTCCGTAACGTCATAATAATCGCCACGTTCTAAATTATGACCTCTTACATGTAAAAAATCACCGTCAGTGCGAATCATACCAGTAAATACGTGCCTTTCTCCCGGTCTTGTCATCGTCCAAAGATGAAAGCCTCTGTCATCCTGCCAAATATAGTATCCTTCGGGGCCACCAGAATAAAATTGCACTGGCTTACCCCAAGCATCTACATCCGCTTTTCCTGTCCAGGCAAAGGCAGTGCCGGTCAAAACTACCATGCAAAGCATCATGATCGACAAAAGAATTCCTTTTCTCTGCATCGTCTGTCCCTCCTAAATATAACGAATCATTTTTATCAATTTTAGTTTACAGTAAATTTGTGACAAAAAAATGACAGAGATAGCAAAAGCTCTTTGGCATTAGGCCAAAGAGCTTTTATTAAAAAAACTATTCTTTTAAATGAAATGGAACGGTTGTAACGATTACGTTTTGACGCCAAACAAGCATATTGCGTAAAATCAATCCTGTTTGATTATGCAAGAGACGATGCCAAGATTTTCGCGTTTCAAATTCAGGAATTAAGACCGTAATATAATCGTCAGGCTCTTTCTTACTTTCCACCTTATCAATAAAGCGAAGCAACGGCCGCATCAACAGCCGATAGGGCGAATGAATCGTGATGAGTTCTACACCGGGATTCCATTTACGCCACTTTTCCTTGATCTTCTTTTGCATCTCTATATCATCGGAAATATGAACTGCTATAATATTGTCGCCAATCATTTTTGCATATTTAATGGATTCATACACAACGCGCGTTGGTGATGAAACAGGGACAATGACAATATGTTTTCCTTTAGGAAAAACAGTCGGACCTTCCTCATAGCATGCTTCTGGCAAGTGCAATTGATCTGCAATACTATTATAATGAGCCTTGATTTTTTTAAACAAATAAATCATCATGGGAATAAATAATAAAATTAACCAAGCACCATGAATAAACTTAGTAACAGTAATAATAACAACGACAAGCCCTGTCGTAATCGCGCCTAAACCATTCAAAAAAGCCCGAATTTGCCAAGCACTGCCTCTTTCCCTAAACCAATGAACAACCATGCTCGTTTGAGCAATCGTAAAAGAAATAAAAACGCCGATAGCATAAAGCGAAATAAGTTGATCTGTATTCCCGTGAAAAACAACAATTAATAATGCTGCCGCTATGGTTAGTAGCACGATGCCATTGGAAAAAGTAAGTCTTTCACCTCTAGTAGCTAAGTATCGCGGCATGTATCCATCCTTCGCAATAATCGAAAGAAGAATAGGCAATCCATTATACGCTGTATTAGCAGCCAAATAAAGAACTAGCATAGTAGTAATTTGAATATAAAAGTAAATATAAGACCGGCCAAAAATACTTTCTGCCAACTGTGACATGGCTGTCACTTCAGGAATTGGTAAAATGTGATTTTGCATAATTAAATAAGTAATACCAATAAACATAAAACCAAGAATACTTGCCATCCAGTATGTCGTAACCGAGGCATTTTTCGATTCCGGCGCTTTAAACATAGGTACACTATCAGCGATAGCCTCAATCCCTGTCATAGAACTACAGCCATTAGCGAAAGCTCGTAAAATAAGCAAAATCATGCCAAAATCAAGCTGCTGCTTTGCAGCCGATTCAGGCGGTAGAACAAACATGTCGCCAGTAAACGCTTTCCAGGTACCAACTAAGATCAAAACAGTTACACCTGCCAAGAAGGCGTAAGTAGGCACAACAAAAGCGTTGGATGATTCCCGAACACCGCGCAAATTCACTAACATTAAAAGACCAAATAAGACAAATAAATCAAGTCCTACTATGTGTTCAGACAGAAATGGAAAAGCGGAAACAATGGCTGCCGTACCTGCTGAAACACTCACCGCAGCCGTCAGTACATAATCGGAAAAAACCGATCCTGCTACAATCAGCGCAGGCATTTCTCCCAAATTCTTCTTAGCAACTGCATAAGCGCCACCGCCTGTTGGATTCGCTTTAGCAACTTGAACATAAGATAAAGCAACGATTCCCAGTAATAGTAAGATAGATAATGCGATCGGCGCCATGTACCCATAAGCAATAATCCCAGGTACTGACACTAACATAAGCATAATCTGCTCGGGACCATAGGCAACAGATGATAAAGCATCTGATGAAAAAATCGAAAGCGCTTTCCATTTCGGCAGCCTTTCGTGAGCCAACTCCTGATTATGAAGTGGTTTACCTATAAGTATCCTGCGTAATTCCCGTATCATTCAATTATAAGCCTCCTGATTATAAAACCTGCTCTTTTACAGCCTAAGTCGTGTTCAAAGACCAATTCCTACTGTGTTCTTATAATATGTCCCGCAGCCAGACTTTTTCTTCATGCTTTCTTCATAGTATGAGTCACAGTAACGACATGGAATATTGAGCATTATAGCAAAATGAGAATCAGATAGCAATATCTAACAATACCATCTCCTTGACAAAAAAAGTACTCTTTCTGCAAAATTCACTCTCTATCCTTATTATATAATGGAATTTTTTTTTTGAAAGCTATAATTTACAGCTTTCACGATAAAAGAATCGTGTTTTTACAATAGCATCCTAAAATAAAAAGAGAGTTCGGCAATCGCCAAACCCTCCTTTTGCCTATTCCTTAATTGACTTGCTTGTTTAACATAATTTTTAAAATCTGTCCATCAGTCTGAACCATTCCTTGCGAAGCTAATTGACCTAGATTGGCAATAGATTGATCCACATCTTCAGCAACAATGCCATCACTACTAGTAACTCGCGTCCCCTCTAAAGCCAAGAGTACTGCTTTATAAGCGGCTGTAGCTGAAGTGGAAACTTTCATTGCACAACTATTAGAAGCTCCGTCACAAATCATCCCAGACACATCGCCAATCATATTAGAAATGGCCATACTAACACTATCAAAGTTGCCATCTAATAGCCATGCCATCCCAGCTGCAGCTCCCATGGATGCCGTCGTTACAGCACAAAGCGCCGAAAGGGTAGGCAATTTATCATGAATATAAATAGCCATCAAGTGAGACAAAATCAAAGCCCGCGTGAGTTTCTCACGATTAGCGCCTACATGCTCAGCCACTACCACGACAGGCATAGTTGCCGCAATTCCCTGGTTGCCTGATCCCGAATTCGTCATAGCTGGTAATGCAGCTCCACCCATTCTCGCATCAGATGCCGCTGCTGTACGCACAAGAATCTTTGTTAACAGACTATTGTCCATCAAACCTTTTTCAATGTTTCTCTGCATAGTAGCGCCAATACGCAAACCATAGCCGCCTTTCATCCCTTCCTTGGACAAAGACTCATTTAAACTAGCCGCTTCATAAATAAAATCAATCATCGTTAAAGGCGCTGTTAAAGCAAATTCAAAAACATCTTGAGCCCGAACGCCGCTTAATGAATAAGAGCTTTCCTTATTTTGGTCTTTATCGGCAGACGCCTCAAACACAACCTCGCCATTTTCTTCAATTCTCACCACGTTCGTATGTGTATCAGCAATGCATACTTTTACCCATTGGTCGCCATGAAATAGTTTTGCCTCAGAGTAAAGGATATTAGGAACATCGGCCACCGAAATTTGAACTTGATTATGCGCTACCATCGCTTTTCCGGCTGTGACTTGCTCTGGTGTAAGGCTTTTTAATACTTCTAATTTTGCTTCAGGATCACCACCCAAAGCACCTACAGCAGCAGCAATTAATAAACCGGCCGTTCCTGTTCCTGGTACCGTAACGCCCATGCCGTTTTTTAGTAAATTAGCAGAAACCTTCGCTTCAATTCGCTCAACTGGCTGGTTCAAACGCCGAGCGCCAATAGCAGCGGCTAACGCCAACGAAATAGGCTCCGTACATCCTACTGCCGGCACCACTTCATTTTTCAAAGCTTTAACAAAAGAATTCCACAGGGGATTTTCTACTAAATTCATATTTTGATTCAATTTTCTCACCTTCCATTTATGAAGCTTGCTTATCAAATGATTAATGCAAAATTCATGCCAAGGAAAGAAGTGCGAAAAACCATTAATTCGTCCCCTTATTTATCACTATAATTTGAGAAATGATAATTTTTTTTGAGAAACTATGAGAAATTTTCCAGTATAGACCGTTAAATCTGGAATCGTACCACAGTTGCTTGGAGATCTTGCGCCAGCTTCGCAAGATTCTGACTTGAAGCGGCAATTTCTTCCATCGACGCGGATTGTTCTTCTGTTGCTGCCGATACTGACTGGGATTGTCCAACGGCAGTTTTGCTATATCCATCAATTTCTTTCATTGCTGCAACAATTTGTTGACTGCCACCAGCCATCTGTTGCATCGCAGCCGAAATATCTTTTACTTCTGAAGCAGCATCTGCTACCATTTTTGCGATTTCTTTAAAGGCCTCCCCAGCAGTAGTAACAACCTCGGAACCAACCTTAACCTCGCGGGTACCTTCGGTCATCGCGAGTACAGCTGTATCAGTATCCCCCTGAATTTCTCCAATTAAATCAGCAATCTGTTTTGCTGCTTCCTGTGATTGTTCTGCTAATTTTCGAACCTCTTCCGCAACAACGGCAAACCCTCTCCCTTGTTCACCAGCTCTCGCTGCTTCAATCGCAGCGTTTAACGCCAACAGGTTAGTTTGCCCAGCAATTCCAGCTATTGTATCAACAATTTGCCCGATTTCCTTGGATCTTTCTCCTAGCTTTGCTACGACTCGCGCTGAATGGTTAACGGTCTCTTCAATATGTACCATTTGATTAACCGCTTTCTCAACTGATTTAGTTCCTTCTTTCGCCGATTCTACGGCTCGTGAGGTACTGCCAGCTACTTGATTCGCACTGGCAGCAACCTGTTGAATTCCTGCAGACATTTGTTCTGCCACAGAAAAAGTTGCATCCACAGCCTTTAATTGTTTTTCTGCACCAGATGCTACACTAGCAATTGAACTAGCCACTTGAGTAACTCCTTGAGCTGACTGATCTGCACTAGCGGTTAATTCTTCTGACGACGCCGCCACTTGCTCCGCCGAGTTGTTAACTTGTTTTAAAACCTGACGAAGGTTACTGCGCATGCTAGCCAAAGCATCGGCAACTTGACCAATTTCATCTTTTCTACTGACTTTACGAACTTTTTCACGAAAATCACCACTAGCTAATTCACTGCAAAAGGCTACCATCAATTGTAACGGATTTGCAATCATTCGACCAATGAGCCAACCACTCACACCAAGGATAATAAACGCAAGCACAATAATGCCAATTAACAACTGTATTGATCTAGCCTCAGCTGCTTGAACATTTGTATTCATCTTATCCGCCAAATCTTGAATATATAAAGTATAATCGCGCATAGCGCTAATGTATTCATTAGCTCGCGGCTCTAAAGTCGTTACATAAAGAGCATAGGCTTCAGCATTTTTATTTTGCATACTAAGTTCGATAATAGGCTCTCTAGTTACACGATATTTTTGTTGAGCCTCTTTCACTTTAGCAAACAATTCATCGGATTTTGGATCAAAATGCATCTGTTCTATACTCGCCATATTCTTGTTGATAGCATCGGCGCGACCATCAATTGATTTTTTCAATTCACGATTTTTAGCTTCATCGGTCGTTAGCATTAGCTCTAATACATTGCCATTGGCAGTTCTTATAAAAGAGGCTATTTCTACGGAAAGCCGTACAGGAATCAATCGCTTCTCATACATAATTGCTATATCTTTACTAGCTTGCTGTAAATAATAGTAACCGGTAATCCCTACAATCCCCAAAGATACGAAAGCAATAGCAATTAAAAAACTTAATTTCATCCTCACTTTTAAATTAGTTAGAAAATTCATTAGTTCCATTCTCTCCTTTTAATTATTTTTGGTTTACACTTTCGATTCCATCATAGCGACGAATTCATAGCACTTCCTCTCGCTCCAAAAGAAATTTTTAATAAATTTACAAAAAAATATACGCTTGCACATAAAAGTACAAGCGTATATTAAACAGCTTCGCATCTAACGTTCTGCCTAACTTGCTATAAAAAAACTATGAAACTAAAAACACAAGACTACGTCTAAATACAATGCAAGCATAATTTACACTATATTCCTTAAAATATATCATAAAATATTTCTTAAAAATATAGCTTCTAAATTAAGCGGACATTGCATCTAAAAATTTTACCCATTCTTCTTGTGATAGGTGTGATAATATAATCAATTTATCTGCTTTTTTATCAAAATAAATAAATGGATTGTCTATAGCTGTATTAAAATACTTATTAAGAATTTGTTCTAAAATGGTTTTCGCTTGTAAAACAAGCATATTTTCAATAAAACAAGCTTCTTCCCTATCTGTATGTATCATGTATTCAAAAAAAGGTGTCAGTAAACCTGAAATCATAATAGTAATAAATTGATTATCTAAGATAGCAACTGAAATATGCTCGGGTCCATACCTATTTTGTCTACTAAAAAATGCCGAAACTTCGCCGGTAAGCTTTAATTCTAATGAATTTTGGTGGGAATGAAACTTTTTAAAAATAGGTTTTGCAAAGAAGATGTAAAAAAAACTATAAATCATATTCTTATAAAAAGTTGGTGGAAACAAGTAATAATAGTCGATATTACACCCGTAAAATTCCACTTTGCGAGGAATACTAATTTTTTTCGCTAAATCAAATATTGCGGGGTAATATTCTTGATAAATATGATTCTTACCATATTTATCAATATTTTGCTGTTCCCATTTTGTTAAATTACTAGCGACAAATCCAATTTCAACGTTTTTTCTTAGAGCAATAAACCGGGTAGAAACTAATTTAGGGAATTTGAGACTATCGCATAATTCATTTGTATGCTTTTCATCATATTCCAATAAATTTTTTAATGTTTCCTCATAAGATAAATGATTTATTATGCGATTATTCATAATTCCCCTAATACCCTATATTAATTATCTAATATCTAAAATTAATTGCTAAAATTTCCAAATAATATTCTTTTAAGTTTCGACATATTCTTTTTAAACCCTCCTATATATTTTATAATAGGACAAAATACCCAAACAACAATGATTATACCCGCTTTTCTGAGTTTTTTTGGATCAAATCTACAGTATAAATTCTAGAGATTTTTAAAAATTTTGACTGATCTTGGGTTTCCATTTATGCCTTTTCTCAAATTTAAAGAAACTCCATTTAAAGGATTCTGTAGCTTTCATAAATTTCACAATATGAAAGCCGCATTTATTAATGTAAAAATCAATATTCAGTAAAGCTGCTGTCGGTGTTACCAACTCCCAAAGCTCAATGTTTGAGTAAAATTCTTCAATATAGTGCTAAACCCGTTGTCCAATTCCCTTACCTTGATAATCCGGCTGAAGTCCAAAAAGCACTAATTCACCGCTATGACTGGCATGATTGAAGGTGATAAAAACTCCGCCAATGACATCCTGATTATGAGTAATTTTATAAGCTACACCACAGCTGCCCAAAAAGTCTGCTGCCAAAAGCTTATCCTCTTCTTCCGCCAACATAGTTTCAGCGTCTTCCCCTAGTACCGCCAGCATCTTTTCATTGAGTAAGGTAGACTCCAGGGTATGATAGATAACTTTTTCTACTTCACCAAACTCTTCCCGTCTCACTTCGCTTAAAATAATTTCATCAAAAATATTCTTTTTCATAGTTCAATCCCTCTTTCTATCATCTTCATGAATCTCGCAACTTCCAATCATGAAACAGCGAATAAACGACAGGAACAACAAATAGAGTAAGTAGCGTTGATGTAATCAGGCCGCCAATGATGGCATGCGCCATTGGGGCGCGAGCTTCCGCACCGGGACCAACGCCCAAAGCGATCGGAAGCATACCAAAAATCATAGCTACACTAGTCATGAGTATCGGACGCAACCTGATACGTCCGGCAGCTACTAAAGATTCATTACAGGAATTCCCCTTTTCGATATGGTGCTTCGCAAAATCAATGAGGAGAATAGCATTTTTGGTAACGAGCCCCAAAAGCATCATAATCCCAATTGCTGAAATCATGCTAAGATCACTGCCAGATAAAAATAAGCCAAGCAAAGCGCCAATGATGGCTAAAGGCAAAGATAGCATAATCGCCAAGGGTTCGCTGTAGCTTTCAAACTGCGCCGCCAAAATCATAAAGATAAAGGCAATCGCCAGTGTTAACGCAATTCCCATACTAGAAAAAGACTCATCCATATCATCGGATTCGCCAACAGCACTGATCTGATATCCCACAGGAAGTGGCATATCTTGTATATCACCATCCAGTTGATTGTTAAATTCACCGAGAGTCGTTTTCTCTAAATTGGCAGTCAGGCGAATTTCTTTTTGCCGATCATAACGATTAATTTCAGCAGGACTTGTCGTGTATTTCCACTCGGCAACCTGAGACAACGGGATCAGCATTTTTTGTCCATCAGTTTTTATTTTTTCACTGGGAACATAGATATGGCTCAAATTGCCTGGTTGACTGCGATCCATCGCTGTCAACCGCGCACGAATATCAATCCGCTCTTCACCATCGCTGTATTTTCCAATAACAGCCCCGCCTAGCAGCGTTTGCAAACTCGTACCAATAGTAGCAGTGGAAACGGATAAATCGCTGGCTTGCTGTGATTTAATAGAAACATTTAAATTGGGCTTACCAGGACGATAGCTCGAAACCACATCTTGCACCCCAGCTATATTTTCGATTTTTTTCTGTAACCGAGCAGCAATTTCACTCAGCTTTTCTACAGAGTCGCCAGTCACAGAAATCGCAACAGGTTTACCATCGCCTTGCTCAATATCCACTCTGATACCAGAAATACGATTGAGTCTTTGACGTACTTCATTGATCATCTCCGCTTGACTCCGGTGTCGCTCATTTTTCGGAACCAAAGTTATAAACAAGCTCTGTTCTTCCTTAGTCGATATACCATAAACATGTCGAATTTCAGGAATAGTCCGAAGCTCCTCAATCATTTTGTTGAGAGTATTGGCTAACTCTGGCAACGTAGGCCCTTCCTGCATTTTTATTTTTACGGTAAACTGCGCTTGGTCGGTCACAGGAAAGAATGAAGATCCAAGATACGGGACCAACATCATGCTGAATAGAAATAAGGTCATTGCACCTAGCAATACTTTTTTTCGTTGCTTGTAAAGCAGTGTTTTCAGCACCACTGAATAAGCCTCAGCTAAGCAGTCGAACCAACCATTCCACTTTAGCCACCAAGCTTTCAGCCGACCTGAAGTATGCTGCTGTCCTACTGGTAGATATAAGGCTGCCATCATCGGCGTCAGTGTAAAAGAAATAAAAAGAGATACTAATACAGCCATAGCAATCGTTAGGCCAAATTCTTTAAAAAATTGTCCCACTGCACCGGACATAAAGCCGACAGGTAAAAAAACAGCAACTACAGTAAAAGTGGTGGCCATAACTGCCAAAGAGATTTCCTTAGTTCCTTCGGCAGCAGCTTGAATAGCACTCTTTCCCATTTGCCTATGACGAATAATATTTTCAATAACTACAACGGCATCATCAATAAGCAGCCCCACAGATAGGGACAATCCTAACAAGGACATACTATTAATAGAAAAACCAGCGAGTTTCATAAAGAAAAAAGTCGCTACAATCGAAACAGGAATCGCTATCGCGCTAATAAACGTACTCCGCCAATCGCCAAGGAACCACAGTACGACGAATACGGCGAAAAATCCGCCCATTATAAGATCAAACCACACTTCATGAATGGAGTCCTCAACCCGTTGAGCATCATCACGAACGAGATGCAATACCATACCCGTTGGCAAGTTCTTTTGAATTTTTTGTAATTCAGCTTTTACTTTATTCCCAACCTTTACGGCATTAGCGCCAGATTGTTTGCCTATTTCTAGACCAATAGCCGGTTGATTGTCGTAACGGGCAATCGTCTCAATGTCTTTGATGGTATCCTTAACAGTCCCAATTTGCCGATAATAGATGGGGGAGCCATTTCTGATACCGACGACAACATTTAGAAAATCCTGCGGATTTTTGAAGTTGCCTGCTGTACGTACTGATAATTCCTGCTTACTTGCACTGAGTTTTCCGGCAGGAACATCAAGGTTTTCCTGCTGTAACCGTTCCGTAATCTCCGGTATAGAAAGCGCGAAAGAAGTCATTTTCTCCTGATCTAGCAACAACTGAATTTCTCGTTGTTGACGACCTGATATCTTCAGTTGACCAATACCAGCAATCTTTTGCAAGCGAGGTTTTATTACGTCGTCGACAAAAACACTTAATTCGCGACTATTGGCGGTTTCACTTGTAAGTGCAACCGCAACAACAGGAGCCGCTTTCATATCAAAACGGGCAATAACTGGTTCTTTAATCTTGTCAGGCAGTTCACTACGAATTGCACTGATTTTATCTCTAACATCTTGAATCGCACTGGCCGGATCAATCTCTAGATTAAAGTCCACGCCAATTTCGGCTTCGCCCTCACGCGAAGTGGACCGAACATGTTTTACGCCTTTGGCTTCCCCCACTGCTTCTTCTACTTTTTGCGTTATTTGAGCATCAATTTGTTCCGGCTGCGCCCCTTCATAGGTAATAATAACTGATACATAGGGTAGACTTGTATCAGGCATTTCATCTACATTCATGCGAAAATAACTAACAGCGCCTAATAAAATAAGCGCCAAGAGGATTACTGTGGCAAAAACCGGGCGTTTAATACTAAATTCCGGTAAACTCATGGGCTAGCTGCCTCCTTCACTAACAAGGTATCGCCAGCTTTGATTTTATCTAAGTTATTGACGACTACAGGCATACCGGCCTGAAGACCTGCTTTGATTTCAATTTGCTCACCAATTAATTCGCCTATTTCTACCAATGTTTTTTTTGCTTGACCATCGACTGCCACATAAACATAATTCAACCCTTTTTGCGCTATAACCGCCATTCGCGGCACTACAAGAACAGCCTGCGACTCGCCTGCAATTAAGGCGATTTGTGCAAACATACCAGGCTTTAATAACTGATTCGGGTTATCTGCCTTAATTTTCACTCGAAACATACGACTTTCACTGCCTGCCACTGGATTGATGATCGCTATCGTTCCGGTAAAAGTCTGATTCGGATAGGCATCTACTGTAATAGTTACAGGAACGCCTGGTTTCGCTACAGCAATATCTTTTTGCTCAATGTTTACTACTACATAGACCTGGTCAATTTGTTCTACCGTTAGAAGAGCATTGCCTGGTGACACAACCTGACCAATGGTAACGGCTTTATTAGCAATTACCCCCGTCACAGGACTAATGATACTGCCGTCTTCCATTTGCTTTTGCGCATTATTCAAATTCGCATAGGCGTTATCGACTTCACTGCGACTAGCGATTAAACGGGCTTCTGCTGTTTCAAGTTGTTGCTTCGTCACAGCATTTTGGGCATAGAGAGTTCTATATCGTTCATAATCAGCCTGAGCTGTATTTAAGCTGGCCTCAGTTTGCCGGACATTGTTTTGTGCAATCCGAACTGCATTAGCCAGCTCGACTGTATCTAGTTGTAAAAGCATAGTTCCTTTCAAGACGGCTTGCCCATCTTCAACCAAGATCTGATTAATTTTCCCAGCAAAACGGCTACTAATCATAGCAGAAGTAATCCCCTCTACGGTGCCAGTTAAAGGTAGAATATTTGACTTTTGTATCTTTCTTGCCTCTGATGTAGTTACTGCTAGCGGCTGATTCATAATAACAGCTTGCTGCTGGACATTATAAATTCGCCAAGCAAGCATACTGACAAGTACGATTAGAATCAATATGATGATCCCGTTTCTAAACCGAAGTTTATTTCTTAGCATAGATATCCTCCTAATAGTTTGAAAATAAAAGCATTGCAATATTGACCCTGGTCAGTTATAAATCAAAAAAATATGATGACCCAGGTCAGTAACATTGCAAAAAAAGATGTTCTCTAATACAGGTTTCGCTTAAAAAGCCGACAGTTTAATCCTGCCTGCCTCGATTCCCAAAAGGTGTTCCAGTACTGACTCAGCGATCTTTTCCTTCGCCAAAAGAACGTCGGCCGCTTCTTCTAAATAGGCTGATTCCCACAAACAATCTAAGGTACTCCAAAAGAAAGCAGCTGTTTCTTTTATAGAATTTACCTGCATAGACCCTTCTTGATTTCCCTGTTCGATTATATCAGATAGAAGCGGATTGAAGATATTTTCAACCTGTTTCTGCCATGTCGTATACACTAAATTAAATTGCTTTTCACTCCATAACTTATCAATCATAATATCTATTTGTGTAGGAGCTGTTAACTGCGAAATAAAGAATTGCAATTTATGTAATGCCGTGAACTGACGGCTTTGCAACTGCACAGAGGCAACGAGTTCACTAGCCCAGCGCGTGCAAATCGCTTCTAAAATTGCTTCCTTGGTAGGAAAATAATAAAAAAATGTTCCTTTCGCCACACCGACTTGCTTTACAATATCAGCGACCATTGTTTTTTCGTAGCCATTAGAACAAAATAGCTCCGTAGCCGCATCAATCAACTCAATTTGACGTACTTCAGGATCTTTTCTAACTCTAGTCGTATCACTCACCTCTTCGGTTATATTTTCACGTTGACCCGCTAGTTTATCCCCTTTAGATCTTTAACAAGATAAGAAAGAATCTTATTGACCTTAGTCAATAAGATTCTATAGCAATCACGGCCTCTTGTCAATCAGAAGTAACACATTACAAATGCATCTCCCCCAAAAAACTCATAATAAATTGAAAACGCCTACTATACAATGAAAACCGTTATATAGCAGGCGTTACTCTATTAGTAACAAACTATAGGAAATACTTATATAACCCCAAGCTCATTGAGCGCACGGTAAAAAACAAGTCCTACCATGAAAACCAAGTACAACCGTAGAAAAAGTAACGACGATTTTACCATTGGACTCATCTTCATAAGTCCTAACCCTTCTAATTTGCATTTTTCTTCCGGCTTATCAAATAAAGGATGAACTACATAAAAGCTATTATTATTGTCATTTTCTTTACAAATCATTTTATCGGCCTCCTAATTAAACCATTCTGGTAATATAACTTGCACTGCTAAAGCTAAAGACAACCCAAATAAAACAAAAATCACCAGCCAGTTAATACAATTATTCCAACGTTTATTGACAAACTGTTCACCTAACAGTTCTTTGTCATTTAAGAGCAGCTGTAAAAATACGATGGCCGAAGGAAGCATCAAGCCAGCTAACACCTGCACACTCACGATGATCATTTGCAAAGGTGCGTTGGGGATTAAAACAATTACTGCCGCTGCAAGCACACAAAAGCCATAGACTAGGTAAAAACCAGGCGCTTCACTAAAAGGTTTTTGTAAGCTATGGGCTAAACCTTTCACTTCGCCATAAGCCCAGGCACTAGAAAGAGAAATAGTCGTTGCTCCTAATACAGCGGCATTAACCATTAAGACAAGTAAGCCATTTTTAAAAAGATCACCCAGAAATGGCGCTAACGCAATAGCCATTTTCGCTGGATCTTCAAAGGCAATACCATTTTCTAAGGCAAAGTTTCCCACAATCATCATGCAAGCAGCAATAAAAATAGTGCAGCACGCACCAATAAAGGTATCAACGCGAGCATGCTTTAAATCTGAAAACCGCAATTTCTTATCAGCAATACAACTTTGCTGAAAAAACAACTGCCATGGTGCAATCGTTGTTCCGACAATTGCAATAACTAAAAAAATATAATCAGATGTAATCGGCCCTGGCGGCAAAGTTGGTATAACTGTATGGTAAGCAACTACAGTCCATCCAGGCGACACAACCTTTGCCAAAAACACCCAGGATAGATCAAGTAAGCAGAGAACAATGGTAGCTCGCTCCCAATGCAAATAACTTCCCGTAAGTACTAAAACAATAAGAGCAATAGCTGTTACAGGCACTCCCCACAAAGGATTAACACCTAATCCTTCGAGCCCGAGATAAATAGCGGCAAATTCCGTAACTAACGTAAAAAAATTAACGAGTAAAAGATCAAATAAGGAAAAGGCGCCCCACCATTTACCAAACCGCTTATAAATCATCGCAGCATGGCCCTGACCTGTAGCTATGCCTAAACGAACAACCATTTCTTGCGTAAAGTAAGTAATTGGCAGTAATAAAACTAAAAGCCACATAAGATGCAGTCCATAGTTCGCCCCAGCCTGTATATACGTTGACACAGCACCAGCATCATTATCTGCAACCATTACAATAATACCGGGTCCCATCACCATCAAAAATGTCATGAGCCTTTGAGCCCACTGACTTTTGACATTTATGCCAATGGAACCGTTTATAACTTTTCCGTTTTGCATGGTATCCTCCTTGCGCCCTACTGTAAAAGAACTGGACGACTTATTGAATCATCATATTTTGTTTTTCCTGGGTAAACCATTCTCTTACTAAACCTAGGTCCACTCTCGCCATCCATTGTCGTCCACCTCCTTATTACAGAAAAAGCAAAGCACTTCTTTAAAAAGAAGGCTTTGCTTTTCATTGCGCAAATAGAATAAAAGCCTCCCTAATGGAAGGCTTTTTAAGCAACGTAAATAAACAGATTCCTTCCCCACTCGTTGAGTTTTAGCACTAAATAACGTAGAGCAAAATACAAAAACGCTCAGCCACATTATGTAAAACCTTAATCCGGTAATACCTGTTCTACCCATTGGCGTCTCTCGACATTTTTGGGCAGTGGCTTATGTTCATTTAGGAGCCTCACCTAACGAAGCTATTTAATTCTTGTTTAGACTAGCATAAACAAGTCCTCTTGTCAATCAATTACGATTTTTCAATGTATAACTATATCTTAGCCAATAAAATTCGCGAAAGCATCGGCGTATTTTGTTGGGTAAAATTCCGTAATTTTATAATCGGCAATATTTTCTTTGTAACATCTTGCATCTCCCCTTTACCTATTATTATAACACGAAAATGTATCTTTACATAAAATTGCCAATGCCTGCTCCTATTCTATAACGCTTTATTCGAATTTAACGCTCGGAAACATGAGCTGAATAAACCGTCTTGCTGGTAAAGACAGGGCTCGTTTTTCCAGCCAAATCAGGGATCGTTCAATCCGTAGCAAGGAATCTGTGACTTCCCAATATTGCAAGTTAGAAACTGCTATTAGTTTTAATGCTGATCGAGGAACCACTGCATAACCAAGGCCTTGCTCAGCCCAAACAAGCAAAGATCTCACATCATCGCCCCGGCAAAGAATATTAGGTATAAATCCATAGCGTCTACAACTTTTCACAATCATGGTTTCGTTACTAGAGTGAAGCAATAGAGGCTTATTCTTCAAATAGTCAAGATCAATTGGTGAAAGCACTGTACTTTCCTGTTCCTTTCGGCAAACAACAACCATTGGATCAGACGGTAAAGTCATATATACATAGTTCATTTTATTAAAATTGGAGCGAACTAGAGCAATTTCGATCATGCCTCGATTTAGTAAATCTAAAATTCTTTGTGTATTTCCTTCATAACACCGAAATGTTACCTTCGGATATTTCTCGTTGAACTTTTTAAAAAAGCTTGGCAAAAGTGTGACCCCAGCTGAAGCAATCATTCCGATTGACAAAGTGCCCTCTTCGCCATTCTGCAACGCTTTTAAGTCTGCTGACGTTGCGCGTAAAAACTCTAAAATGACTTCTGATCGTTTCTGTAATAGTTCCCCAGCAGCAGTCAACCTAACTGATCTGCTACCTCTTTCAAAGAGCTTAACACCAAGCTCTGTTTCCAACGCTTTCACTTGCTGACTCAACGAGGGCTGCGTCATAAATAAACGTTGCGCCGCCTTCGTAATATTTTTTTCTTTCACAATGGCCTGAAAATATTTCAACTGTTTTATATCCATAAAACTCCCACCCATAAAAATAGCCTATACTAAAAGGCTGTTTTTTCTATTTTTAGATTGCGCTTTTATTCATTATAATAAAAATAAAGAGTAAAACTAGCTCCTTAAGTATAAGTAATTTTACTATTTTTACTGATTTTTATAAGAAAGGGGAATTGATTATGTTATTAAACTATCTAAAATCAATTGAAGAAAAAGAAAATTTTTCTGCCCTGGCATTATATCTCATGAAATCAGAAGGACATTTTAACTACCCCCAAAAACTACTATTTGATTGTTATCTAAAAGAACTAGAAACGCCATTTCCGTCTAATTCCATTTTAGAGAATGACGCTATTTTAAACAAGCTTTGTCGCTTCTTTGAAAATCATCCGTACAAGGATATAGTTTATGCGAATTTACTACTTCTGGCACAAGTTGATCATACGGAAAAAGAAGATGAAAATACAACACTTACTTTTATTCAAGAAAAGCTTCATATTGATCTAGATACAGCATCGAAATATATGGGGGAACTCGCCATTATGCAAGGTGATTTTTTCCCTGATTATCTTGATTAAATAATAATCATAAAAAAACAAAGTCTCAAAATAGCTGAAATCCTATTTTGAGACTTTGTTTTTTTATGATTATTTTTCTACGGGACGACGGATGACATCGATAATCGTACCATCGCGATATTCTACCACACCAACAACATCATCAGTGACTTCAATTTCTTCCGGTTTGCCTGCCAATTCATAAGCTTTTGCCTGCAGTTCCTCAATGGAAACAATCGGCAGCGGCGCATGTTTCAGCTGATCCACTAGATCTGGGCGTTTCGGATTTACAGCAATCCCGCGTTCCGTGACGATTACGTCTACCGTTTCCCCGGGCGTTACGACGGTCTGCACGGATTCTTTAACCATCGGCAGACGGCCACGCAACAGCGGTGCTACAACGATTGACATTTTAGCGCCAGCCGCTGTATCGCTATGACCGCCTGAGGCGCCCATAATAACACCATTCGAGTCAGTAATTACATTGACGTTAAAGTCCACGTCTACTTCCGTGGCGCTTAAGATGACTACATCGAGATTATTCACAATTGGGCCGCCATTATACGGATTCGCATAGTACGACGCCGACATTTCTACATGGTTCAGATTTTTCTTAATCGATTCGATAGCCGGAATATCAAAGCTCTGCACATCGAACATCATTTTAAAGAGGCCTTCTTCCATCATTTCCGCAAATACGCCGGTCATACCGCCAACGCCAAAGCTGCCGACAATCCCTTGCTCTTGCATTTTGCTCTTGATGAAGCGGCCTACAGCCATGGACGCACCGCCACTGCCCAGCTGTACGGAAAAATCATTTTTCAGATAGCCGGAGTGTTCAATAATGCCTGCTGCATACTGCGCAATCAGCAATTCTTTCGGATCTTTCGTATAACGAAGCGCGCCGGAAGCGATTCCCGCAGCATCACCGATGCTGTCTACTTCGACGATGTAATCAATCTGCGTCTGGGGAATGCTGATCGGGAACAATGGATGATCCACTAGATGATCTGTAATCGCTACAACTTGATCGGCAAAAGCAGCATCTTGAATGGCATAGCCTAAAGAACCGCAGGCTGACTGGCCTTGTGTACCGTTAATGTTGCCAAAACGATCACAGGCTGGTGCGCCAAGGAACGCTACATCAATATGAATATCGCCGCTTTCAATCGCTCTGGCGCGACCGCCATGAGAACGAATATGGAGCGGTTTTTTCAGGTTTTTGTGGCCTGCTGTTAAGAATCTTCCCAGCTTGCCGCGGGCGCCGCTTGTTTCAATGGCCGTAATAACGCCTTGTTCAATGAATGGAATAATGGCGTCATTGACCGTACTCAAAGAGCTGGGCGATAAAGTAATATCTTTAATGCCTTTTTTAGCAATGGCTTCCACTACGCGATTTAAAATCTTATCGCCGTTACGGAAATGATGATGGAAAGAAATCGTCATACCGTCTTTTAAGCCTACTGCATCAATCGCTGCTTCAATGGACGCTAAAATTTTATTACTGCGCGGCGTCACGCTTCTCAGCTTCGGACCGCGTACAGAACCGGAAAGTTGTCTAGCAAACGGTCCTGCATAAAGTTCAAATGTATCAAATCCAGCAATTACACTGGGAATTTCTCTGCCTATTGCATTTTTCATTACGCTTTGCCTCCTTGTCCGGCCGCAGCCTGGGCATAAGCGAGCGTCCGC
>NZ_JBWBCL010000016.1:0-75105 GCF_056134285.1 Pelorhabdus sp. sgz311002
TTCATATATTTGGCCTGTAATAGGAATCATTCGAGTCTTGTCTTCGTCATGAATAGTGACATAGTTTTTGTTTATGTCTTTTATATTGAGGGCTACGACCTCTGTAGTTTTTAGGCCGCAATAGTAAAGCAGCCTAATTATAAGCTTGTACTTAACGTTTTTGCAATGGGCGAGAAGGCTTTTAATTTCCTCGTCCGTAACGATTTTTCGTTCGGATTCTTCACAACGGAGGCTTCGAATAGTAAGGATGATTTTCCCTCCATTTTTAATAGGGAAACCTTCTAACGCACAAAAGTTGATGTAGGCGACGAGGACGCCGCCAAGCTTCTTTATGTAGTTTGCGGACAACCCTTGTTTTTCCCAAAGCGAGAGTTTTTCTATAACGTAATCATATGTTAACTCTTCGTTATTAGGGAACCATTTTTTCATTGATCTCTCATGTCCGTAATGTGTTGACTTGCTTTTGTTGTTCTTGATATATCGCAAAAATAGGTCTATCATGGGCAATCCTCCCTGGGAAAGATAATATCAAACAGAGAGCAAAAAGTCAATAGTATAAAAAGAAAAAGGAAATCCAAAAGGGAAAAGTTTTCCAATCCAAAATAGATTTGCCTCAGGTTTCCAAATAAAAATGCTTTATCCAAAAGCGAAAACCCTATGGATTGAAAATAGTTTTATTAAACAAAAATAAAGTAGGTGATAAGTTGAACGATACACAATCTAAGATCGACAAATACGGCCTTGGGGATGAGATAATTCGTCTTAGGAAAGTAACTAGCCGAAAGAAAACAGCCGATATTATCAATGAGAAGTACCTGGAAGAAGACCAGGAACCAATTAACGAAATGACGATTAAGCGCTGGGAAGAGGCAAAGGATATAGAGGCTGCCGATCACAGAAAGATGAACGCTATTATTAGTCCAATGGTTAATACTTACGAAGGATATAAGGCTTTGTTGTCTATGGTTGACGATGCTATTTCTGATCTGCAAGGAACACTGTCTTCTATTAGTGCTAACGACCCAGAGACAGGTATGTATGCTCTCAAGGTTATGGAAACAATGGACAAACTTGTCAAGCGCAAAGAATCTCTTTTAAAACAGATCACAGAATACCAGTCTCGAATCCTTAATAAAGAGAATCAAGACGTTTTCCTCAAGATTGTTTTTGAGGAGTTGAAGAAAGAGCCCGAAATATTCAGTCGCGTTTACGCCAGGCTGAAGCAGAATAAAGAGGTGCTAGACATGCTGCGTCTAGTCTCGACACAATAAAAGCGCCGGTTATCGGCGCTCTTTTCATACTACTTAATATATCGTTGACTAAAGCTAGTTTTGTAATTTTTCGCGTCCGGATCTCCCAGGGTTTTTAAAAGCCCCTACCATGCCTTGATTTTCAAATTCTGATCGCCCGACCGCCCCGCAAATTTTAAAGGCCCTACCATGCCAATAGGGCAAAAAACGAAAGTATAGGGAAGAACGAAAACCGAAAACCTCGAAAAAAGTAAAAAACTGAAAATTCAGATACTTAATATTCAGAAAATTATAACAATAAGCAAGGCAAGAATAGGTCTGAGACGCGCGAGAATCGCCTGTAAGCGGCGAAATATAACGAGCTAGTATAAACCTATAGGCTGCATCGTTTAAAGCTGCTGTAAGGGCATATAGACAAATAAAAAAGAGTTCTTTCGAACTCCCTGTACGCCTCGCGTGTCGGTTATTAAGTTTTGATATACAAAAAACAATGCAACAGTTTCAATACACCTTGTGTATCAGTTTTTCGGTTTGATATGTTTAAAATAATGTAACAGTTTCAATACGCCTAGCGTGTCGGTTATCCGGTAGATTTTCTGTAAAAGCCAAATTTTGATTTCAATACATCTTATGTATCGGTTACGTTTCTATTTTACACGAAGGAAGTGCAGATTACAAGTCCCATTCTTTTATGCAAAAATCGGCAATTTCTTCATAGCTGAAAAAGGCTTCTTTGTGAGTGTACGTCATAAGCTGATCGATAACAGGGAACATACTCTTTTTAAGCTCATAGCATTTAAAGATAAGCATTTTGCCGCCAGCTGACTTTATAGAGCTAATACTCGCGTCGGTGGACCATATCGCGTCATTAATCCCTTTAAAAGCGTTATCCTGAATAACTACAAAAAGCTCTCCTTTCTCGTTTGCTACGCTCATAATCCGCTTGATTATAGCGTCTTTAACTTCTCTTCCTTTTGTCATAGTAAACCCTCCTTATTTGCGGGAGTTGTGACCGCAACTGTCAATATTTCTTTGACAGTTCCCGCGTTAAACAGGCCTCTAGGCCTGTCCACTCTGCACTCATACTATTTTTACAATACAGTTTCTTCCGTGTAATCTAAGAGCTGGCTGCCCGTTTACGTTTGCAAGCGTTTCGACAACTTCGCCGCTTGCCATTCTTACGGCTGGTAAAATGCCGTCAATATAAATTTCCTTAGCTCCTTCGGGGAGTTGAATTTCAATCTCTTCGCAGATCTCGTCGACAAGTTTGTGAAAATGGAATACTAAACCGGTGCCTCTAAAGATTTTATAAGCTTTCATGATTTTCGTCCTCCTTGAATTCTAGCTTTTCATACGCAGAAAGTTCGCCAGCGACCTCGAATAAAACACGCAGTTCCTCGTTCTCGCCCTTAAAGTCATAATAGTAGCGGTCAGGGCGTCTTTTGTTGTCGTCATTTTTATCTAGCGTTACCAGAATATTGCCGTCTTCGTTTTGGTAATAAAGGCAAGGGCGGCCTGTCCAGTGTAAAGGAAAGTGATACTTGTTTCCCGAAATTCTTTCTTTCAAAAGCTTGATTCCTTCAGGGATACTAGAAACCTTTAGTTTACTTAAAATTTCTTCGATATTCCATTTTTTAACAAGCTCTTTCTGGCTCGCCATTTTTTCGGCTACTTCTTTGTCAAAAGTTTTTGCCATTTTGCAAACTCTCTCTTTCGTATAGTTTAGTATTGCCGCGTCAACGACTTCCTGTTTCGATTGGCCTGTTAAAGAGATATATCTATTCAAAATATCGCTTGTTTCCGGTCGAATCCTAGTTCCTAGCGTCTCCCAAGATTCTCCTTTTTTTGGTCGTGCTATTTTCTCCGCCTCCAAACTTTATAAAATAAAAGAATAATGTTAACCACAAAAACAAATAATAGAGCTATCTGCAAAGGCTGAAGACTCTTAAAATCCAAAGTAAAACAGAACAAAACGAAAGCCAAAATAGACAAAATATTAGTTTGCATATTTCCCATTGTTTCGGTTATAATTGACTTAGGTGGAGGGCTTTCGCCCTCCTGGGTTTTACCTCTTGGGCCTTGACCGCTTGCATCGGTCGGGCCTTTTATCATTCTTATACAGTTCGTAAAGGCTTATTATTAACTGTACAATCTGAATGATAAGCGATAAAACAACTCCTAAATCGCTTAGATTCAATGGGTTTCACCTCCTATAGATAATTATACCACTTTGGGGAGTTATTGCAAACAAAAATAATATTTTCTTACAAAAATAAAGCCGCCCGAAAGGCGGCTTATCTCTTTGGTAGTAAAAATAATAGGGTTAGGAATATAGCTACAAAATTAGAAGAACTAACCATTTTTTAATACGCCTCCTTATAGAGGTCGCCTAGTTGTTCACGGGCGGCAAGCGCTTGTTTAACAAGATTCTCTAGGAATAATAATTCTTGTTTGTGGTCTTTGTAAATAAGATCTTTAATTTCGTACAGCCGCTTTTCCGCTGCCTCTAAGTTCGTAAACTTAATAACGAGCGAACTGCTGTCTCTTTTGGCATCGGTCAAAATAGGTTCGTATTTATCCGCTAAATAATTATATTGTTGCCGGTTTCGGTCCATCGGGACAAAATCGCCGCTTAGATGAATTTCGTATCTATATTTTTTAAGATCCCTTCTTTCAAGAATATAAATATAAAAATGGTAAACAGGAGATTGTAGTCTAAAGCAATTACTTTTCTTTTTATCATAGTTACAGTAATTATACCCCTTTTGGTGTTCTGTTTCGTCGGTCCAGATAAATTTTGCAGGTTCTGTCCGTTTTAAAAAGTTCGAGTAATAAACCTTTTTAGCATTTTCCTTTTCCCTTGCGGCTTGAGCAGCGCGGCGTTTTTGCTCATATTCGCGCTCTAAAGCCTCTAGGCGAGCCTCTTCTTCGCAGCTGGCCTTATATATGCTGTAAAAGTAATTCGTTTCAACAAGTCCTGATTCTATTTCTACAAGAGCAGCAGCTTTCCGGTCTGCTTCAGCCTGTTTTGCTTCAGCTTCTTTTTTCCATTGCTCAAAATTTTCGTTTTTCATCTTGTAGCCTCCTGATTCACATAATCTTCTCTTACTTGATTTTCTCTGATTGCCTGAGTTAATTTTTCAATCATTTCCGGTTCGTCTGTTTCTATACAAAAAACATGTGAGTAAGTTTTAAAATTCCCGAAAAATCTTACTATTTCTTTGGGCAAAACCGTCCCATTTTTTAGTACAACGGGGTTTATTACAAAATTCCCATATTTTTCAAAAGTCTTATCAAGAGGGTAGTTTTGTAGAACTCGAAAAAGCTCATCTATTGTACTAGGGCCGGTATAAAACCACGGCTTTTTATTGTCATTAAATCCAGAGCCATTACTGTATATTTTTAGCATCGGTCGCTCCTCCTAAGTTTTAGATATTTAAGAAACATTCAATATGATTAGGGAAAACTGGGCTTTTAACAAAATTCACCTTTAAATGGCTCATAATTCTTTTTAAGTCCTTCAAATCGTTACAAGCACCGGATTCAATTAGTACAGATCCGTCTTTGTTATACAGTCTATAAGTCATTGCTTCGCGCCTCCTTGCGTCAATTTCTTGTTTGCGTCAATTTCTAGCGCGGTGTTTAAAGCGTCAAGCATGTCCTCATACGCGACGCCTTTATATTGCTGATCGTTTAGGACGTAATCG
The DNA here is from genome assembly GCF_056134285.1 of Pelorhabdus sp. sgz311002. Taxonomy (NCBI): domain Bacteria; kingdom Bacillati; phylum Bacillota; class Negativicutes; order Selenomonadales; family Sporomusaceae; genus Pelorhabdus; species Pelorhabdus sp. sgz311002. Next base: position 4,958 of record NZ_JBWBCL010000016.1, read on the forward strand.
CAATAAATACGGCCTTCCTGCACGAATTGGGTCTGAACAAGGAGAGTAACAACAAACATAATTTGCAATAAGGTTTTCATTTCGCCGCCTCCAGCATTTTTTTATAGTCTTCGATAGATTTGATAGGGACAATATTCGAATAACCTGCCGCGCCTAGTGCTGCTTTAATAGGGGTTATTTCCTTTTCACTTGCGGCAGCGGTCATATATTCCAAATAACCAAGAGTGCCTGTTCCGTGGCCTTCCTTTATACAAAATATGGAAACACTCGTTTTTTCTTTACTCCAGTATTCAGGGAAAAAGGCTATTGTCTCGCCTGATACTTTTTCTTTTCGGAAAAGGATATTTGTCGTAGAAATTGTTTCCGCGCAGCTAGAAATTGCTAGGCCTTCGTCCTGTTCTCCTTGTATTAGGCGGATAAATAAAGCGCGTGTTTTATACCAAAGCTCATTTTCCTTTGCGTATTCGTCCGAAACAGTATAAGTGATCTTAATACATAAGCTGCCGCCGTGACCGTTTACAAACTCGCAGCCGGTTAGTGTCGCGTCTTGCGGCAAGTGGGTTTTAATAAGAGAGTCAAAGACTTGCTGATTCGCTGCAAAAGGCTTTTTCATTCTAGCACCTCTCTTTCAAGATCTTCGTAACAAATAGAGCATAAAGTTTCACCATTTATTGAGTCGAAATATTCTCCGCAATGTTCGCAGCGCTGATAGCAAACACGCTTTAAATTTCCTTCTAAAGCATCTTCAACAAGCCGAACTTCTTCAGGTGTCAGGCCAAAAATATCAAACAAGCCGTCGTCTTTTTCAATCTTTTCCATTATCCAGCCACCTCCTCAAATTTAGCTCCAGGGAAAACCTCTTCGGGGAAGGCAGCAAATCGCCCGTCACTGTAAAAATAGTATTCGTTCGCGTTCAAATAGTCTTCTATGTATTCATCGGTTAGCATATCGTCAAATCGGTCTTTAGCGGCTTTTTTCCAGCTGTTAATGCAATTGCCTAGAAGCTTAGAAAAAGTCGTGTCATAGGGCTTTTTAAGAAACTCAAAGATAGGTTGCAGAAGGTCGTCGTCGATATAGTAACCGGTTAAAGAGCAGTCTTTGTCGACCATAACATTAGAATGACGGGCTTTAACAATAAACTTTTCGCCTTCGTAGTAGCTTTTTGAGAAGTATTTCCCTTTTGTAATCCGGGCAAAATAGTTATTGTAAATGTAAGTTGCAAGCCGCTGTCCCGAAGGATTAAATTCGCCAGTAAAGCGGTAATTTATCCAATTATTTTCAACGTCATGAGCTTTAACTTCGATAGGGAATATGTCACAGAAAACGCCCAGCGAATTTTCTTCGTCGGTCAAGTCAGGCATGATAAGAGAATAACGAGCTTTATTAATAGCGGCAGCCTTGACCTCTTTTGACAATTCATTAATTTGATAAATAGAAAGGGTTACTTTTTTCATTTTTATTCTCTCCTTTTTGATTTTATTCTAAATCGGAATAATACGAATTGCAAGCTAGGCAGGGGAAATTCCTAGAGGGCCAGCCCAGAAGTTCACTTTCTTGCTGCCGTACTTTTCGCGGATCTCGTCCATAGTTTTAGTTCTTCTATTATTGCCACAAGCAAACTCTTCAGGTCGCCAATACCAAAGCTTCTTTTTGCTGGCCCAGAGACAACCTAAAGCCTTTAAAACAACCTTATGGGGGAAGGTGTCTCCGCTGATCCATAACCAATTACCGCAAACCTCAAGTTCAATACCTTCAAGGTTGATAAGAACGTTAATAACTTCGCGGAATCCATCGTCAAGATTCAGTTTTTTATCGTCGCTGCCTTCTTGCAGCTTTTTAAACAAAGTTTCATATTCGGCGTTGATAGCAGCCATTGTTTCGACGCTGCCGCCTTTATCAGGATGATTCGCAAAAGCCAGTTTCCGGTATTGCTTTTTCAGATCATCAATAGAGTTAACATTTTTAAAATACATAAAATCGCTCCTTTGCCGAAAGCTATCTTGATTATTATACTAACAGTTAGAGAGTAAAAAGTCAATATTCTTTTTAAGAAAACGTAATAATTCCCCGTTTCGTCTTAATTTTCAAAGACTCATCGGCTTGCTTTAGCAAGGACGGGAAGGCAGGAAACCCCTGCCTTTATTTATCGTGTATTGACGCAAATTTTTCTTTTCCCTTTTTAACACCTGCCTCTTTTATTTTATAGACATTTTCTAGGCCAAGATCCTTCGCAATATCAAAAGTTGTTGACATTGCAACCTCTGCCCGTATCCTGCTTTCTTTTGCGCTGTAATCTTTACAACGACGGTCTTCTTCTACGTAATAGCCAAATATTTCCGCCGCTTGCTCTAGTTGTTCGGCTAAAAATTCAAACTCTCTTTTGGTCATTTTATTTCCTCCTATATCCCTAGTCTATCGGACACGGTTTCGCCGCTAGAAAGGATTCTGTTGTAATTAGACAAATAAGCCTTGATCAAATCGCCGTGAGTTGCCTCGTTATCTAGTGATTGTACAATTTCGCCAGTAGGGAAGAACAGAGCGACATAGCCGCTTATAACTCCTTTCTTTGCGCTGCTAGGTAAAGCTTTTTTAAAACCGATAACTCCCTTAACTTTGTTCATGCTCTCAACTCCTTTATTTGATTGATTAAGTTTATTATAAGACTTTTGTATTGACATGTCAATACAAATAAATACATTTCAATACAAAAAATAAACGGCCCGAAGGCCGCTATTTTGTCTCTAAGTATTCAAGAATTTGCTTTTCGTGTTTAGCGAAAGGAAAGCATAGTTCCCAATCGCAATTCTCATGCCATTTTACTATTTTCTTTGCTATAGTGTAAAGTTTCTTGCTATCAATACCAGTTATCTCGCAAACCGTACTAATAGCCTTATCGCTCTTCTCTTGCGCTTTATCCAGAAACTTCCCGCGACGTTGCTCTTCTTCGTTCATTTGCCAGTGTTTCTTTTTGCTGTAAAACCGTCTATAGTCGTTGTAATCATCAAGAGCCTCGACAGTCGCCCAAATTAATTTCTCAACATTTACTTTTATTTCCATTTTATCAAGTCCTTTCTATTCGTGATATGAAATATCGTAACCTTTAGCTTGATACTTGCTTACAAGGGCCTTCAAATTGGCGTTTATTTCTTTAACGACTTCCACTTGTTCGGCCTTTTTGTATTCGATATAAAAATTCTTTTCGTTAGCAGATCCCGCGACGGCGGCGCTCATATTTACGATAGCGATAATCGCGAGAATCATAGAAAACATATATTTCTTCACTAGGCCAGCCCCTTTCTGTAATTTGATCTTGTATATACAATACTATACTTGTATATACATGTCAATACAAAATTAAATAAAGAAAAGACCGCCTAGTGAACGCGGTCTTTTCTAAAAACATCTTGCTATTTCATCACAAGATAAAGTATATCATACCGCCCGTCTTATGACAAGATAGGGTTAATTGTTTTTTATTTTTTTTAAAATCGCTTGACGCAAAAATTCGCTGCCGTTAATAGCGTTCTTTTTGCAATACTCTTGCCAGTCTTTTTTTAAGTCTTTAGATACGCGAATCATAATATTCGCGTCTTGCTGCTCTAACATAAAGACCCTCCTCTGTATAGTGTTGTTAATACAAGTATATACAAACAGGAGGGCTTTGTCAATTATAAACCTACGACCGCAAGACGGTTTTTATTTCCTGCTGTTCTAACTCCATAAACGCTCTCTAAGCGCTCTTTGAGATACACGACAAGCAGAGAGTATATCTTTATTTCTAAAGCCGCTTCTTGACTGTCTACAAGGTTTTCGCGGATATTATAATCTAAAAACCGGATAGCAATTTTTACTTTCGAATTAAGAGCTTTCAGAGTATGTACAGTTTCCTTTTCGTCAATAGCGATAGGTGGCATAACATACTCATTAAGGCCCTTATGGTCAGCCTCTAAAATAATAGTTTTCGCCCTTGCTTTAAGCATAGAAAAGCGACGGTCATTCATAGCCATTATTAAAATCCCCTTTGCCGATTTGATACTCTAATAATAACTATCAGTAATCAAAAAGTCAATAGTAAAACAAGAAAAAGGCGCAAAAGCGCCTGATAATTGCCAATATTCGGTTATTTTAGCATAGGTAAGAGTCTATAATTTCCCGTTTATCCTCTTCCCAATACGCAGCCGCTAGGGCATCGGATAAAGCGACGAGCCGTTTTTTCGATAGGCTTAATAGCTTAGTAGAGTAAAACGACGGAATCCCGTTTTTAAAAAAGTCAGCTATGATCTTCAAGTGCTTTTTGCTCAGGCACTCAGCAAGGAAAGAGAGCGTTTCTGCTGTATTTTCCTGCAAGTCGATAGAAGCATCGGCGGCACGATCAAACAATTCGAGCGCCTTTTCCGGTCTAATCTTGATTAAAGCCTTTCCATCCCAGTGATAGCACTTCCAGTTATAACCAGCCGCACCGCTAAAGTAATATTCAAAAACGCTCTTACCGGATAACAACTCTTCTTTAGTGCGGCCTTGCAATTTAGAGAGATTCGTTCCGCACTCGCGAGCGAGCCACAAAAACGGCCCGTCGTAATCTTGTAGTATTTTGCGGTCAAATTCGGTTAGATCCGACTTGTAAGAAACTGGTAAACCGATTTTTGCAGATTCTGTTAATAGTGCATTGTAAGCGTTCATTTTGCAGCCTCCCGAATCGTTTTTATAGTTGTGTCAACGTCACAGGGTTTTAAGATCCTATTTTCTCCTAAAAGGTAGAATTTGGCTTTCTTGTCAGCGGCGGCGATATGCAACAATCGTGCTGCAACTTCGTTCTTCAGCTTGCCGTTATCGGCTAGAATAGGGACTTCGAAAAAGTTTGTTTCTTGCTTAGATAATACCCAAATCGTTTTGCCAGATGTGTAATTCCGCGACTTATTTTCCATTTTTTAGTTCCCCCTGTGAACTTGTTTTAAAGGTTATCAGAACAGTTATCAAAAAGTCAATAGTTTTTTATTTACAGTTATTTACAATAAATAGACTAAGGTCTTGATTCTCTTAGCTTTAAAAGCTGCGAAAATTCTTTTAAAAGCCTGTTATTTTTTACCAATTCGATAGCAGCTTTGCGGTTAGGTTCGCCTTTTCTGCTGCCCTTTGTTATGTACTGCCGTTCTTGCCAGTAATCGACCGCTAATAGGTGATAGTTAATCATTGCTTTGATATACTCGATACTGCCATAAGGCAAGGCTGCTGCCTTTGCTCTTATTGCTAATAAAGCGTTTTGGGTCATGGTTATATATCTCCTTTGCCGAAAGGGTTAATGTTATGATAACTTTTAGAGAGTATAAAGTCAATAGTTTTTTAAGAAAACGTAAATTACTTTAATGAAGTAAAGTGTGAGCGGCGAGGAATGGCTATAGGCTCTTCATAGACTCGCCTATATAACAAGCCGCTGAGAGAGTGTTATGCTTGCATAAGACGAACGAGAGCGGAAGTCTTTGTCTTGCTATTGTTTGTATAAGTTCGTCATAGACTCACTTATATAGCAAGGGGATAATTGAGCGTTTTGGAAATATGAGGAAATGACAGGGTTATGGGAAAATATGGGCTATATGACTAAGCAGTCAAGCGCTTTTATACCATGCCGACAAATATTTCCATATAGGAGGGCCTAAACCCTATTAGTTTTACTAGCATGAATTAACAGATAATTTAGAATTGTTTCTAATAACGTGTAATTGTAACAAATAATAATTATTACTTCCTATAAGCATACATTATCGGAAGTAATCTAACACCCAAAAACTAGCAATGAAGGGAGGTTTTACCTGTTTTTTAGTACATGTTAGGTTGCGGTAGAGGGGGTAAGTTTTGCCAGTCCAAAAGGGCTTTTCTAGGGCGCTACGCGGCGGTCTAGTATACGCTCGCTCTCTCGTCAAAATCTAACATATGAAAACATCCTTGTCTGCAAATATCTGGGAAATAGCTCGCGGAGGAGGGTGTTTTTTAGTACATGTATAGATCATTTATATATTAAGCGAGTCTATGAAGAGCTTAATACTGTTTTTACATATATTAAGGAAGGAAAAATAAATTTAAAAAAGTTTTAGAAAAATGGTTGTAAAATTCCCGCTTTTTGACCTTTATATATGAGAGGGTTTAACAAACGGCGCGAAAGCCAAAACCCTCACCAGTGATTACACTGGATTGTCGCTCCGCTAACAGCAACTCAGAAGTTGTTAGCCCTCATAACTGAGGCAAGATACAGTAAATAGGTTTGAGTGTTTTCCTATTTGTTGGGCAATGTAAAAGATACTCCTAGCGCGGCCACTAGACAAAAGCGCCGGTACTATAAGAAGGTAGTATTCTCCGCCTGGGAGACTTTAAATATGACAGGAAGCGCCCGCGCCTTGGGGTAGTTAAACAAGGCTCCTTCTACATATGGGGAAGTAAGATAAGTAGTCGGCGGGCCTCCAAAGCCTTGCAGCCCAGGTTCGAATCCTGGCTTTCCCGCCAAAACGACGCGGCGTGGTGAGACACGCGAATCGAGTATAAGAGAACTGTTCCGGTGAGAGTGCGTAACGGATAAGGTTACCGAGATAGCGAGAGGTCGTAGTAGTCGAAAGACTGGCGAGAGCTGTTACCTTTATAGCGAAGATACATTCCTATGAAAGCGATCCCCATAGAGTAACCAGGAAGTAAAACGAGGCGTCGCTACACGCCTATCTTATACGGAGTAGGTTAAAATCCTACCGTCTATATTATGAGAATATCGCCAAGCTGGGAAGGCGGCTGTTAGAACAAGCGGCCAAGCGCGGGTTCAAGTCCCGCTATTCTCTACTAAGTCGCGGCGGACTCAAGCGCCGATAAAATCTTTCATGTCATATATGGAGGTCCAAATCCTTCTACGCCGCCACAAGAAGGAGGCGTATGGTCGACGGGTAAGACTATGACATGAGGGCGAAGCTGTTAAAAGAGCCATTATCCTGCAAAGGACAGTTAGCCTGAGAAGTCGTGGGTAAACTTCTCCCCTTATTATGGAAGATTGACAGAGTGGTAATGTGTTCGGCCGCTAACCGAAAGCCAGGGTAAAACCTGCATAGGTTCAATTCCTATATCTTCCGCCAATCATGGCGCGGTCGCTCAATGGTAGGGCAGCAGACTTTGACTCTGCTTATGAAGGTTCGATTCCTTCCCGCGTTGCCAAATCGCCGGCGACATATAAGAGTCCTGCTTACTGGCAAAGCCAATCAAAAGACAACGCAGGAAAACATCAAAGTAAGCCATGTATAGGTTAGCTCGACCGGCCCAAAAACTTAATATTAATATCATGTATCCGCCAGGTAATCTTGGCGGATATTTTGTTTTACAAAAGGAGCGCAAGGTTATGGCATTAGAAGACAAAAAGCCAAAGCGTCAACCAAAACCCATAAACAAGAAGAAGGTTATCAAAGACCGGCTTTCGTTGCGGGAAATGGTTGAGTATCAAAACGAAACATAGGGCGTGATACTCATGAATATCTTTGAAGAGTTTATGAAGTACGCCGAAGCAGCAGAGCAAGAGCAACAACAAGACCATGAGTTGTCTATTAAAGAACAGTGCGCGACAGATATAGTGTTATTTGCGCGGACCTACTTCCCTGAAGTTTTTTCAAGTGAATTCTGTGTTTTCCATGAAGAGGTTTTTTCCAGTGTAGAGGATTATATTCTTAGGCATGCGGATCAAAAAAACTACTATGTTCGAGCCGCGCCGCGTGGTCATGGTAAGTCTCAGATTATTTCTTTCCTATTACCCTTATGGTGTATTTGCTATGGGTATAGAAGAAATATTCTGATCGTATCTGACTCAAACGAACAGGCCCGACAATTCATTATGGCTATTAAGTTAGAGCTTGAAGAAAATGAAAGGTTACGTGCCGACTTTGGGGATCTCGTCGGAAAGGCCGTATGGTCACAAGATAAGATTATTACTGCAAATGATATTATGGTTTGCGGTAAAGGCGCCGGCCAAAAGCTGCGCGGGACGAAAAGCCCTCGCGGCGTCCGTCCGGAACTTGTAATCATTGACGACCTGGAAAACGATGAAAGCGTCTCTAGTCCTGATCAGCGAAGAAAGCTTAAAGAATGGTTCTTAAAAGCACTCCTGCCGGTCGGGACCCCGATAACAACCTTCCTATATATAGGAACTATTTTGCATTATGAATCTCTTCTAAACACAATATTAAGTGATAAGAATTATTCAATGTGGAATAGAAAGATTTACAAGGCGGTCATGACGTTCTCGAAATCTCACTTATGGGATACGTGGGAATCTATCATGACAGATATGAGCCGCGAAGATCCGTTTAAAGAAGCGGAACGATTCTATAACGACAACAGAGAGCAGATGCTCGACGGGGTTGATTGTCTCTGGCCAGGTAAGGAAAGAGACTACTATTATTCATTGATGCTCTTACGGCTCATGGATGAGAGTATGTTTAACAGCGAATATCAGAATGACCCTATTGACCCGAACAGTGCGGACTTTAAAACAGAATGGATTGACAAGTGCTACTACGAGACTTTGCCTGAAATTCTGGAAGTATATGCTGCCTGTGATCCGTCAATGGGTAAATCCAACAAGTCAGACTGTTCGGCTATTGTCGTGATCGGTCGCGGGGCAGACAATTATTTGTATGTCCTGGACGCTGATATTAAACGAAGGCCGCCTGACAAGATTATGGACGACGTTCTTTTTTATGCTATCACTTACATGGACAAGCTCAAAAAGTTCCGGATTGAAACACAAGTCTTCCAGCAATTTTTTGCCGACGAACTCAAAAAGAGAGTTCTTGCTGCCGGCGTATATGTTAATTGGGACGAGGTAAAACAGTCCCAAGACAAACAGCTCCGTATCAGAAGCCTTATCCCCAAGGTTAAAAATGGGTATATCAGGTTTCATAAAGAGCAACAAAATCTAATAAGCGAATTGCGACGTTTCCCAAAAGGGAGAGACGACGGAATCGACGCTTTAGAAATGGCAATATCCGCTGCGGCTTCAGCTATCAGCGGATTTTGTTTTTCAAAAATTTCTTATAGAAGGGGGTGAGTGATTGAGTATATTCGGCTGGCTGTTCGGCCGCAAAAAGAAAGACCCTGAACGTAAAACGATATTAGACTACTTATCTCTATTTGGCTGGAGATATAGCAACTCTATTACAAAAACTAATGCTAAAAAACCAAGCGGCCCAGCGCTGCGAAAGTTTGCGGCTTCAGCTATCCCTCGTCGAGCGATTAACGAAATCAAAAACGGGATTCTAAAGCTTGATTGGACGATTGACAATGTTGTTGAGAACGACAAGGCAACGTACAAACAAGAGAAAGATATGTTAACTAACATTATCAAGAACCCGAACAATACCGACGACTTTGAAAGCTTTTGGGGAGCGATCCTAGAGGACTGCCTACAAGGCGATTGTGGAGTATTCGAAAAGGTCCGTTATAGCGATATTACAAGGCCTTTGTTCTTATACCCTGTCGACGGATTTACTGTTGAATTTGTTAGAGACGCCCGAAATGCGGGAACTGGAGTTCCTTTGTATGCTCAGAAACAGGGTACTGACTATGTATATTTTACGGACGATCAGCTTTGTTATATCAAGAAAAACACCTTCACACATACCCCTTTCGGACTTGGCCCTCTTGAGACAGCCTTTGAATATGTAGCTTATTTGCTAGACGTACAAGAGTATTGCTCAAGTGTTGCTAGTAAGTCGATCCCAAAATTTATTTTAAATCTTGGTAAGTCGATTGACCAAGGAACGCTCGACGCTTACCGACGTTACTTCGAAGAGTCTATTTATGGGTCGGGCGATCTTCCTATTGTTGCCGGCGAGGGAGTTTCCAGCTGCCAACTTGGGGCGATCAACGACGACGGAATGTTCCTTGCCTACCAAAAGTTCCTGATTACTATTATTGCCGTAGCTTTTGGCTTACCAGGTGCAAAGCTTGGGATGGAAGTCTCGAATGATAAATCAACCATTGCAGAAAAGAACGAGGATTTACTAGAGAGCGCTATTAAACCATATGCCTCTCTTTTAGAACGGATTATCAATAAACACATAATCGGGATGCTCGGACTAGGCGGCAAATTGAAATTCTCATTCATATATGAAGAGACGCTTGACCAAAAGACAAAGAAAGCAGAAATCACAAGAGCCGACTTCTCGGCTGACGGAATGACAATGGATGAGTACCGTCGGGCGATTGGCCTCCCACCTATGGAGGACAAGGAACTTGGCGCTATGACGATTTCAGCATACAAGGCAAAGATTAACCAGAAGTTCGCTGTCAATATTGGCGGTTTTAATGGGGTAGGTAAAGACCGTTACCAAGACTCACCGAAAGGGGGTGAGTCAAAGAATGAAGCTTAAATTAAATATCTGCGATGTGCAGTATCAGACAAGCTCTGACCCTCATTTAAACAGAATGGATTGGCAAGGTATTGTTACTCTTATTGATACACCTTCAGACGGACCGCCTGGCGGATCTGACGGCAAGCTAGTTGTATTAACTAAAGAGTGTATCGAGAAGAGATTCCAAACTCTTAACGGGATGGGCGTAAATGTCTATTGGCCAGAAGAGTATTGGGCCGGTCCTGAGGACGCCTTAACAGAGCATAATATTCGATTCAAAATCGGTTTTGTCACCGAAACATGGACCGAAGAAAACAATGTTATGGCGAAAGGGGTTATCTGGAAGAAAGACTTCTATGATATTTCCTCTATGTTATTAAATGGGAAAGATGCTATCGGGTTCAGTGTTGAGGCTACTATTTTAGACTACGAAGAGGGCGAAGACGGAAATATTTATGTTAAAGATTTAGTATTTACCGGCGTTTCTATCGTGTGGAAAAATAGAGCGGCTTTTGAGGGAACCCAACTACAGCAATTAATTGCAAGCAAACATAAAAAGGAGACTGATAATATGGACGAAAACCAATTGAAACAAGTGATCGACGCTGTGACTGCAGCTGTCGCCGGTAGTCTTGACGGTAAAGTAGAAACAGCTGTAAATGCAGCCGTATTAAAAATTGAGGCAAGCGTTACTGGAAAAGTAGACGAAGCTGTTACAAAAATTGAAGCAGCTGCAGCCGCAAAACCAGAGGCAGCACCAGCCGCCGGTAAAACTGAAACGGATATTACGGCAACAACCGAAGAAACGATTCAGGCCCCAGCAGCGCCTCAGCGGAGAAGCACTCAGTTTGCAACAGATGCTAAATTCGCTAAAACCGAAGATGAACAGCTGAAAGAAATTTCGGCAAGTAAGGCTCTCAGCCCTCAGCAAAAAATTGCTGCGAAACTCGGCGTTCTTAGAGAAAGCAAACTGAAATAGTCGGATTGACCCCTATATGGGGTCTTTTTTTATGCCCAAATTTGAAAGGATGATGTGTAAATGCTTTTAGGTTCTCAATTTAATTTTGCAACAAACACCGCAGTTGCGGACTATAACCAGGGTCACTATTTGGAATTGCCTGAATTTCAACCAGAAATTCTTGATATTTTAAATCGCGATGTAACTATTTTAAATCGTATTAAAGCCGTTCCTGCAACAGGCCACCCGACACGGTATTTTGAGCAAACGAAAATTGCTCACAATGCTGCTTTTGGTGATCCTCGTAATCTTGGCGCGACAGTGGTTGATACTGATTATGGCCGCGTAGAACGTGCTGCAATGCTCAAAATGATTCAAAGCCGAATCACTTATACTATGTTCGATAAAGAGCTAGTAAAAGACCAAGGCCGCTTTGAAAAACTTCTGTCTCAGGATATGGACGACATGATCGTCGATTTACGCCAAACCCAGAATCAGGCTATCTGGACCGGCGCCGACACTAGCTTATCTGCTCCTACTAAAGCTGAATATATGGGCTTGCTCTCTCAGATCACGAATACTGGCGGTTTTGCTGCAAATGCAAAATTCACGGAAACGATCAAAAGAACGGTTGCTGAAATGGTCGCTGGCCAGACGAAAGTAAAAGTTCGCCCGACAGCTATCTTCATGAACCCTCTGACAATCGATCTCTGGGAAGAAGAAGAATTGGCCCGTAATACGAATATCAAAAACTACGCTATTGAAATCGTGCCTGGCGTTGTTGTTAATCGTATTCCGACAGTAGCTGGTTTGCTGCCTGTTATTCCTGATATTTTCCTGCCGATCAACGACGACGGCACAAACTTGAATCACAAAATCGTCATTGCGACGGAAAACCTGATCGAACGTCATTACCTGACTTCGGACACGCCTCGCATTTTTAAACTTGGCTTGACTTCTGGCCTGGTTGACGATTATGTAGCTGTACAGTTTGATACTGTTATTGTTAAAGCTCCTGATAAAGCTCATAAAATCCTTACAAAAGTCGTTCCTAAGGTCTAGTTGAGAGGGGAAACCCTCTCTTTTAATTTAATTGTGAGGTGATAATATGCCAGCTACTACGAAAATTGACAGGAAAAAAGACGAAAATATCCGCGTTGAAGTTCAATTGAAGGGCGAAAAAAACCATTTAAAAGGTCTTCATACGGTATATTTCGATGGGTTTTCGGTCGATTTTATTGACGGAAAGGCCCAAGTTTTAAAAGAAACAGCTGAAAAACTCAAAAAAGAAGGCTGTATCGAATGAATTATCTTACTGACGACGAAATAGCCGTTTACTGTGATTGCGTCGCCGGTGTCACTCCTGGGATGGTAAAAGTCGCGAGTGTTTTAATTGATTCCTTTCTAGGTAAGGATCTTATGGGCGCTCAGTATTCTGAGGGGATAACCCTAAACAAGAAAAACAGAGGAAAATTAAAACATTCCCCTGTTATTTCTATTGATTCTATTAAAGTTCTTATAGCTTCTCATATGGGGATTATCGAAGAAGATGCTCCGACAGAGTATTGTTATATAGACCCAGAAAACGACGGTTATTTTACCTATATCAATAACAGTTTTGCCGGAATGGTTTTTGGGGTAGCTCCTAAAAAGATAGCCGTAACTTATACGGCCGGCTACACAGAAGTTCCTGAGAAGGTAAAAGTCGCTTGCGGTATGTTAGCCCAAAATATCAAAAGCAAAGGAACTTTCGTTGGAGAGAAAGAGTTATCTACTCTTGATTATAGAGTCATGATGATGGATGATAGCTTATTTACTTCTGATATTCGTTCGATGCTAATTCGCTTCAAGGGGGCGATATAATGCAGGACATGTTTAACAATCAGAAAGTAAAATGCTCCATAAAAGGGAAAGATCCTGAATTCGTTGTGTTTACTCGCGGAGGCCGCTCTACGTCTCGGTTCAATATGAACGAGGTTTTTAAAGGGATGCTCCAGGACGACACAAAGCTAGAAAACGGGGACCTAATCAATGACGGGAATAACGACTTCTTTATTGTAGCCATGAGAAAAGCCTGGCGAGTTAACCAGGCTGAGATCTACAAGGTAAATTGCTCTATTAATATCTTATCTATTGATAAGGTATTTTCCAACGGAAAGCAGGTTGGATATAGAACGACGCCAGTATGTCTCTCCTCTCTTTGTGTGCAAGAGACTATTTCCGCAAACCTTAGAATGTATGACGCAGGTTTACTTCCCACGACAGTAAAACGGTTTATTGTTCAGAAAAACCCTGATATAAAGCTTATGGATAGAATTTGTTTAGAAGACAGTATTTATCAGGTAGATGGAATCGACGATACAAGCTACCCTGGCTTGCTCCGTATTCAGTGTTCTGTAGATCAGAGGCCCGTACAATGACGGCAGATCTTTATGCAGAAACTAATAAGGTGATTCGGCAATGGGCAAAGCAAATTGTCGAGAGAATTAGAGCAGAGTGGGGCTCTTTTTCTTCTCCCTATATCGATGGGAAAAAGTTCGCCGGCTACCTTGAGGAAACGGCTGAAACAGCTTTAACCGTAACCATATTTGGAGAAGGCGGATTGGCCTGGCTGCTAGAATATGGCCGTGGTTCAAAGCTAGATAAAACAAATCCTTATTTAGCGGAATATGTAGCGGACGGGAACTTTAACAAGGAAAGACTTGCAAATGATTTTGCTATCCTTGGAAGACCTCTCGGCCCATACAAAGACCTTGACGGAAACGAAAAATTTTCCCCAGGCACTCATGAGGGGATGAATTTAGAAAACCTCAACAAAGCAGCTGAAAGGCCGACAAGCGCCTTTATGCCGCAAGAGCCTCTTCATATTATGAGGAATATTGTCGTCGGAGAAAATGGCACCGGCGGATTATTGCCTATCATACTAGAAGATCTTGCCGATGTTTTACTAAATTATCCATATGAAGATCTATTCCCTAAAACAATTAATTTGTAGGTGAATTATGCTTAAACGGACTTTTGACTCACAAGATGATATTTTTGGCTGGCTATCGACAGATAGTCAGCTTCTTTCTTTATTAGGGAATCCAACTGGAGACGAAGCTATTTCTAATAAACTACGAGATACTGAACAAGGTATCGAGGTTTTAGATCCTATGGATCTTGATTTTATATCTTTCTTCTTTCCTCCAATGGGCTCACAAACGAGAAACCAATTTATTTATAAAGGAATCCTTTATTTCGACTACTATGTTGGTTTCAGAGAACAGGCAAGGCTTCTCTCAAATAGAGTAGCCGATATTCTCAGGGCCAACTTAGATATTTGCGTTGTGTCTCAGGGACAAATGCCCTCAGGCGTTAAAGGAATTTTAAAGTATCGACAGATTTTCACCCTTCAATTGTTTGGGTGATTTTTTTATTTGAAAGGATGATGTGTAAATGGCAAACGAAAACACAGCTCTTTTCCTTCATGCGATTGGTTCGGGCGTTTTAGTTTCTAACGACGGCTATGTTGTAGAAGTGACAAAAGGGCAAAACTTCGGGGTTGAAATTTCCTCGACGGAAGAAAAAGTATATGGCGGCGACGGCTTATTCCCGATTTTTACCTTCATTAAAGAAAAAGGCGGCAAAATCTCTATCGACGACGCAACCTTCTATCTTAATCAGCTGAAGGTAACACAAGGGGCAGATATTAGCGCTGGCGGCCGTAAATTAAAACGGGTAGAAGTACCTATTACAAGTGGGTCCTTTACTTTACCTGATACATCGGGAGTAGACTCCGCGTCTATTATTGCGTATGTAAAAGGGACAAGCAAGGCTCTTACGACCGTTACAAGTGCAACTCCTGCAGCAGATCAGGTATCTGTCACGGCAGCTGGTGTCGGCGCCGTAAATGCTGCAACGACCGGAACTCTAATCGTCCTGTACTATGTAGCTAGTTCTACGTCCGTAAATGCCAAAATGATCGTTGACGCTGTACCAGGCGTTAATTTGCTTCGGTGGTCTTGCAAGGCTCAGGATGAAGATGGTAAAAACTACCAGATTGACCTTGAAGCTCCTCGCGTAAAGACTTCCGGTAAATTCAATATTGACTTTAAACGTGGTACTGCTAGTGTTCAGAAGTTAGAGTTTGAAATCCTTGATCCTGGCAAAACTTCGGATACTTTCTGCGAAATTAACGTTACGGAGTTGGATTAAGAGGGGGAGAAATCCCCTCTTTTTCTTATATGTAATAGCTTATGAGTGATAAATTTACGTGTTTTGAAACCGTATGGGATCGCTATGGGAAACCTCATAGAGTATTTTCGGCACCCCTGCTTTTGAAAGATGAGATCCGAAGGCTTACTCCTAAATTCAACGACGTTAATGCCCTAAGCAATATTCTTCAGCCCCTTATGGAGAATGGGGAGTTTGTTTTAGATACCGACGGTGGAATTATTTGGGACGAAGAAGCTTGTGAGGCAATGTTACAAGTTGTTGAGTATGCTTTGGACGGGAAAGAAACAAGAGAGCAAATCATTCAATGGATCGACGCCGGTCTTATTAATGAAATTGTTAATATTTTCTATGATATTTCTGGTTATAAAAAAAAACAGGAAAAACGGGGAAAATAGAGGAGCCAAAATGGAATGAGCTGTACGCGGCTCTAATTCAGAATACCTCTCTAACAATAAAAGATATTATGCAAATGTCTCTTCCCCAGCTTGAATATCTTCTTGAAGGGATTTCGACGCTTAATAACCCAGACAAGGAGAAAAAGTCTGGCCCTGTTAAAACAGGTAAAGCTGCGATTGACGTACTGAAGAAAATGAGTCGAGGAGGGTGATAATTTGGCAGATACCTTAGATAAACAAATAAGAATTCAAATGCTACTAGAGCTGTCAAAGGCCCTTAGTAGCATTGATTCTTTAGCAGATAAATTAAAGCAGCTGGGAGTTGCTGGCAATGTGTCCGGAGCCTTCAAGGGTTTCGAACAAGCTGCCAAGAATTCCGGAAAGTCTGTTGACGAAGTAAAGGAAAAATATAAGAGTCTTCAGCAACAAGTTCGGGACGCGGTTACAGCCGCCGATAAAGAATTTCAAGCGACTTCGAATGTGGGGAAAGCCACGAAACAGGCTTTTGACGACGCTTTAAACGAGTTACTGAAATTTAAGAAAGAACTTGGAAACCTTAGTATTGGCCAAGAAAAAGGTATCTTGGCTGGCCTCCGCCGGTCGGCCGATCCACAAGGCGAGGTTTATAAAGACCTTACCCAACGTATTCGCTCTTTAAACATGGAGCAAAAGCTTTTAGCAGAGCAGACAAAGGCTGGTCTTACCGATGCAGAGAAGGCGGCTCAAGTAGCTAAAGAACAGGCTGCAGCGCTGCGAGAACAGGAAAAGGCTGAGGCGGCTTTAGGCAAGCGCAAAAGCTCTAGTATTCCTTTCTCCGTACTTCCTCATGAGAATGATATTACGGCAATGAAAGCCAATATTAAAGCCCTTGACAGTCAGATAGCAACAGAGCTTATAAAAAGCAATAACCTTGAGACTGAGAAGATAACCCTTCTTCGTGACCAGCGCCGCGAGATACAGGAGCAGCTGGCTTTGGTTAAAAACGGACCAAGGCAAAATGTCTCTATGAATTATCAGCAAGCATTAGGGAACCTGGAAGGCAAAGCTCTTGAACAGTTTCGTTTATGGAAAGACACCGGCAGCGAGATCAACAAGATCAACCTGGACCGGCTTGTCGTTCAAATGCGAGCTCTCAATGCAGAGTCTGTAGAGTTCAAGAACCTGATAGGAATTCATAACCGAGGCTTTTATTCGCTAGGCCAGAACCTTGACTATGTTCAGGCAAAAATGCGGTCGCATATTACATGGATGGGAACCGGAGCTATGCTTGGCGGAATTATGGCTGTCCCTACACTCATGACGAACTCTATCATTGAGGTGGAGAAGGCTGTAGCTGGTTTAATTCAGACGTTCCCTCAGCTACACAAGGAAGTCAATGGGCAGATGGTTGTCGATCAGCAAGCTCTGAATAAAATGTCTCAACAGTTTATTACTATTGCCGCTCAATACGGCGAGAAGGTCGAAGATATTGTAGAAGCTGGCAAACTGTGGTCAAGGCAATATAAGGACGTAAATGTCGTTATGGCCTTGACTCATGCTTCAGCCGCCCTGGCTGTAGCAGATGGGTTCTCTGTCACTGAAGCCAACAAGGCTTTAGAGGCTACAATGTCGCAGTATGGCTTACAGGCTAGAAATGTCAATGAAGCTATGGTTTACTCTCATAAGATAATTGATGCCTGGACCAATGTAGCACATAACGCCCAAGTTTCGGCCAAAGACCTCGCGGCCGCAAATGAACGTGCCGCAAGCTCTGCAAAAACGGTCGGTGTTTCCTTCGAAACCCTACAGGCCTTAATCGCTGTCGGCGTAAAGAATACTGGCCGAAGCGGCGCTGAAATAGGCAATACCCTAAAGGCGATATTCGGTTCTATTCATAGCGATAAAGCGGTAACTGAAATTGAAAAACTTGGCGTAACGACTAAGAAAGTCGCGGCCGATGGGACGTTCGAATGGCGTAAAGTTGAGGACGTTCTTCTTGACCTGGCTATAGCTACACAGACGACCGACAAGAACCTGGAAAACCTGGACAAGCAAGTTTCTGGCGGTAAATTCCAATGGTCGAAAACAGGAGCTATCCTGGGCGACTATAAGGAAATTGTTCGCGTTATGGAGTTGGCTGTTACTTCCTCGGGCTTTACACAGAAACAGTTGGCGGCACAACTTGATACTATTTCAAGGAAGGCTCAACAGCTAAAAGCAAACCTCGACGGCTTATTTAGCGGTATGGGTGACGCTGGCTTGGCCAGAAACATCAAAGACACACTTGATAGTATTAACCAGCTGCTCACAGGCATGAGACGTATGTCTAGTAGTATCTACAATGTTATCAGTACCTTAGGAACCTGGTATGCAGTCCTTTATGTAGCTAGGGCGGCCGTAAATGCTTTAGACGCTGGCTGCGCGAACCTGGCTAAAACGAAGAGTCTTTTGTCAACTGTTAATAAAACAGAGGTAGCGACAGAAAGCGCTGTTATCGCAGCAAAAGGCGCGGAAAGCGCTGAAACCGTCGTTTTAACAGCAAGAGAAAGAGCCTTGGCTGTAGCAAGAACGGTTGCGACCGGTGGACTTAACTTGTTAACAATGGCGCTAATTGCGGCTGTTGTAGGAATGACAAGTTATTCTATGTCCTTAGGGGAGGCGGCTGAAGCAGAGAATAGCAAGATCCAAGCCGACCAAGATGCCTTAACGGTTCAACAACAGCTTATTGACCAACAGAAGCAACAGAGTGACTTTATTGATACTATGGTTAGCTCTTATCAAAAGTTATCTGAAGGTATTCAGCAAAACGCTGGCGATACTGCAAAGGTAACAAAGCTAGAAGAAGACCGGCAAGCGACCTTACAGGCTTTGTCCCGCGTGTCTCATGTCGCGACCGACGATCTAGTTAAAGATGGAGAAATTCAGCTTGATGTTGTAGACCAGGCAAAGAAAGCTGCAGCTGAGGAAACTCAAAAGAAAAAAGAAGAGCTTCAGCAACAACTTATCAATGCCTATAACGCTACGCAGAATAATATTCAATATCACCAGGCTAGGATAAATGCAATTCAGTCTGAGGGTATGGCGGTTTCATGGCTGGCTAAAATGTATAATATGTTTTATTCTGTCATGGCTTCTTACAGCGAAGCAAAAGCCTCGTTCTGGGACAAAATGTCAACGCCACAAAACGATATTCCTGGTTTTGATACTTCCGAATTTGCGGCCAATGCTCAAATGAACGCGGCTGCAGCCAGACGGGACGCAGAAAATTATCGTAGTAAAGCGAGTACAGCCCTCATTGAAGACGACCTAACGGGGCTACAAGCTGCTAGGGACCGTTTGGCTAGTATCTCTTTACAAATGGCCGATCTAAGCCGTGGGGATATTGCAAATTCAACCGGTAGAGTTGAACCAAGCGACAAACCAAGCAGACAGCATAATGGAAGACAGCCTGGCGTAGGCCGCGCAGCTCCGGAAGACAGCGCTCTTAAATGGGATAGAGACATGTCGCAATATAACGTCGAGCATATTATGAAGCTTGCTAAAATTGCTACAGCTGAATATGAAGAAGCCTTGAAAAAGGTAGAAACTCATACTCAGATATATGGCAATAACTTGGAGGACCAGGTAGGCAAGATGAACCTCATGATAGAACGACAAAAAGCCCTTACCCAAGAAAGCGAGCTATATACGAATATGGCTGGCCAAATGGATAAAAAGGCGAATGATATGGTTGCGGCTAACGGCGAGATCGTGGCTGTACTGAATGACGCTCGCCTGGCGTGGGCAGACCTTACAAAAGAGGAAAAGCAGAAGATCGTCCAGGACGCTCACCTAGATAAGCAGCAGAAAGAGTCTTTGAAAAGCTACCTTGAACAGGCAGACAAACTTCGTGTCGCGGCCGCTGAAGCAAAGAAAAACGCAAGTGGTATTGAGAACGAAGTTACAAAAGCTACCAAAGGCGACTATTCAAACCCTGAGAGAATTCACCAGCGGCGCCTCGACCAGATCAAAGAGCAACATGAGTATATGAAGGCTACTTATGAGAACCCATATCAGATAAACAATGACCAGGTTCTCGCGGCGTTTAACATCGAAGCTCTAAAGGCTACTTACGATGAACAAGAGCGCCGAGCAAAAGAGCTTTACAATATTATGATGCAAGCTTATGAGGCCTATAATAACGCCAGAACCAGGCAGGAAAAAGAAGCCGCGTTAACGTTCTATAGACAGTGGCAGGAGGCCTATAATAAGCAAGTTGTAGTTATGACGCAAGCTAAAGCAGCAATGGTTAAAGCAGAGCAGGACTATAACATAAAGGTTCGTGAGGGCTATTACAACCTGGTTGACGATATTATCCTGAAAGGCAATTCTTTGCGGAGCATATGGAAGAACCTTTGGGCCGACTTAGCAAGAGAAGCTTTGCAGCGGCTATTCCAAATTAAGTCGCAGAGTTCGTTCTTGGGCTTGTTAATGGGCGGCAGCGGCGGAGGAAGTTCTTCCGTTGCTTGGGGAATGTCATACAGCAATATGAGCGCGGGTGGAAAAGGGTTATCTATCGCTAAAAATGAGGATGGTTCAATTGGATCTCAGGAAGAACTTTCCTGGATTCGAGAAGACAACAAGCCTGAAGCTATTATTCCCTTATCTCCCGAAAAACGAGGGAGAGGTATTTCTCTATTAGGACAGGCGGCGAACGCTTTAGGACATGAGGTTGTTCCAACATTAAAGAACCCTTCAATCGCGCAAGACGCTTCTATCTCTGTTAGCCTAAGGCAAAACGAGTCCCATATCGCTGTTTTAGAGCAACAAAATAGGCTGATGATGGAACAAAACGAAATGATCGCCCAAATGGCTGCTAATGGCGGAGGAATAACCGTTCTTAGCACTCAAATGAGCGATTCTGATATTATACAAGCTATCCAGAGAAACCCTGGTCAGCTACAAAGTATTTTAAACAGAAACAATTCGTTCGGATACAGATAAAGAGAGCTTATTTGCTCTCTTTTATTTTATCTATACTATCTATTGCAGAAGTTTCTTCAGATATTATATGTTCCTTTAATGTTTCGACAACCTCTTTAGTATTGTAGTTTCCCCAAAAATTTCTATGGAGGGTTTGGAGATCGCTGATATTTTCCCATATTTCTTCATCTTTGCGGGTGTCCGTCCTGTTCGAAGTTATACTTTCATTCCAGACTTTCCCGTAGGCATAAAAGACAAAACCATATTTGTTTAGCTTATCTCTAACGTCGGACATTTCCTGATCACTTCTATATTTTATTAAGAAGCGATTCAGGGACATGATTGCTTTGTCTGTAGCCTTTTTAAATTTTCCATAATCAGGGCTGTTAATAAGGACGGCTTTCGCGTCCTGGTAGTTTAAAAATACTTCATTGGCGTCGTCGTACTTAGTACCGGCAAAACAGATGCTTGAACCAAAAGCGAATATTGCGATCAATAAAATCAATATCTTTTTCAATGTGGCTCACCTCCTTTTATGTTTACTTCAACATAAAGACAGTGAACCCTTTCCCAGGAGGAATAAAATGGAAAATATCAACAAGTATATCGGCGTTCCCCATATTTTTAACGGGGAAGACGATACCGGCTGCGATTGTAGCGGCCTAGTTATTTGGTTTTATAAAGATCACGGCTGGAAACCTGATTCTTATGACAAACCACGGAATGAAAATTGGTGGGAAACAGACCGTCTAAAGATGGCTAGATTCCTATTAAAGCATTTCGACAGAGCAGATATAAACGACTTGACTTTCGGTGATCTTGTTATGTTTGAGCGCGGAGGCGAGGGACACCTTGGACTTTATCTAGGTTATAACAAGGTTTTGACAAGTTTCCCAAACGAGCTGTCGATGATCATTAGAATAGGCTACGTTAGCTGCTTATACAAGGTAATATCCGGATTTAAAAGGAGAGTGGGTTAATGGCTTTACAAACATTCCCTTTACCTTACCTTTTCGATGTAGATAAAACGACTAAATTTTCTAATACCATCGTTGTTTTTGAATCCCAAAAAAAACAGGTACAAAGGAAAAGTATTGCCCCCTTAAAGCAATGGAAGTTTACTTGTCGAGGAGATAAGGACCAAAAGAAAATATTAGAAGACTTCTTTGAATCGGTCAGCGGTAACGCTGATCCTTTTTATTTTTATGACGAAGATAACGTTCAACAAACCGTTCGTTTCTCTGAAGATGGATTACAAGTACAGCTAAAAAGAGAATACGCGCCAGGGACTCCAACTCATGGAAATGTGGTTGGATTCACGGCGACAGTAACGGTAGAGCTTGTTTTATAAAGGGGGGATTATATGGCTTTAGTTTTACCAGTAGAACTTGCCAAAGCAAAGGAAGAGGCAAGCGTTTTTATTATTGAGCTGCATGTCTTTCATTTAAGAACGGGCACAGTATATTTTGCGGCCGTTGATCAAGATATTACTTACAATGGGCAGCTATTTACTTCTATCCCTTTAAAGAGAGATAAGATTACTTTTACGGCCGATTCAAAGGTCGATAATTTTAAACTAAGCCTCTCAAATATAGACGACAACTTCACAACAGCTTTATTTAGCGGGCTTGATTTTCGCGGCTGTAGATACCAGCTGCTACAAGTTTTATATCCAAATGCTTTAACAGACCCCTCTCAAATTAAAGGGGCTTTTTTTGGTTATCTTGATTCCCCTGTTTTAGATGATAAAGCGGGTATTTTTCAGCTTGATGTTAAAGCAGATATGCCGACAATGCAAAACGCGAGGATTTTAAAATTGTCCTGTAACGCGGAATTTGCTGACGGCGACGATTGTATGGCTATTGAGGATGTTCGAACAGGAACAGTCCAGGTAGGCTCAACCGAAAATACGATCTTTATTGAGCAAAGCCTCCCTAATAATTACTGGAATAACGGGATTATTACGGTGGGAGCGGAATCGCGAGGTATCGCTTCAAACAACGGAGAGAAGATCGTATTAGACTATCCTTTTATGAATTTTATAGTCGGTAAACCTTACACAATTCGAAACGGCTGCGACAAAAGTTTCCCTGCTTGTGGAGGGCATGGCCAGCAGCAAAATTATAGCGGGTTTTTAGGGATTCCTTATGTCCTGACCGTGAGAGGAGTGTGAGAAACTATGGGTAAAGGCGGAGGCAAGGCAATAGCCTCAATTGTAGGTTTTGGCATTGGTATTTCTTGGGGATGGGCTGCCGGCGGCGGTGGGCTCTTTGGGGCCGCGTCCTGGTTGGCTGGCGGCTTATATGGCGCTTCTTTATTTGGGAACATATGGTCAGCAACTCATCAACCAAAGCAGCCAGGTATGACTTACAATTTCGACCAGATTTATAACCAGGCTTCGGCAAAAGACCGTATTCCTATTATTTACGGAGAGCGCAAGTGGGGCGGATTTACCTCCTGGTATAACATTTCGTCAGACAAACAGTCTCTTGTAAAAGATATTGTCTTCTGTGAAGGCGAAGTTGATAGTATCACGGATATTAGAGCGAACGATATAAAAATCGTTACGACCTATAAGCAGGTATCTGAGACGAAAACGATAAGCGATTTTGACGAATATAACATCGGTGATAGCTATTTTATAGTAGATGTAAACATGAATCCTTATGAAAATAATAGGGGTCAGGAGTGGAAAGTCGTATCTAAAAGTCAGTCAGATTTTGATGGGCGGACAACATATGAATACGGCTTATCAAGAGTCGTCCAGGTTGTTGATCAAAAGGGAATCGACGGCTGTTCTGTTGATATTTATAACGGGGCGCCAAATCAATCTCCTCCGGACAACTATACAACTGTCGGAGGTTATCGGAATTGCTGCTGGATTAGGACTCATTTAAAAGTGTCTGACCAGCTGGCGGGGAATCCGACAATAACAGCTGTTATTAGAGGGAAGAAGATCTTAGATACTAGGACAAATGCATATGCCTGGAGTAGCAACCCGTCCTTCTGTATTCGAGATTATTTACTCTCGAAGCGGTATGGAGCGGGTCATTTTGTTTCTAAAGATATGATCGATGAAGACTCGTTTAAAGAGGTTGCTGACTATTGTGATCAGTCTGTTGTAACAAGGGTTCCGACAACCCTTTCAACGTATGATTCTGTCCAACAAAAGATTACGTCTTTGCAATATTCTTTAGATCACGACACAAGTCTTTCAGAAGATGATCGAACCCATATACAGGATGAAATTTACAGTCTCCAACAGTCCCTCGTTAGCATTAATTCGCGGCCGGTCGAGTATACGCTCGAAGTAACTCCTAGATACTCACTAAACATGATTATCGCGGAAAAGAAAGGCCACGACGAAATTCTTAGCGATATGCTTAGTAACTTCGGAGGTTTCCTAATTTACACAAATGGGAAAATATCTCTCCGCTGCGAAAAGCCGACTCCCGTCTCCTACGCTTTTTCAGACGACACGATTATCGAAAAGTCTTTAAGTTATACC
Organism: Pelorhabdus sp. sgz311002; assembly: GCF_056134285.1. Lineage (NCBI taxonomy): Bacteria > Bacillati > Bacillota > Negativicutes > Selenomonadales > Sporomusaceae > Pelorhabdus > Pelorhabdus sp. sgz311002. The sequence goes on from NZ_JBWBCL010000016.1 coordinate 29,351, forward strand.
GAATACTCTATCGACGAAAGCCCGAATCAGTACAATATTACTTTTTATGATCCTAGTAATGAATGGGTAGGGGTAGTCGTTCAAACCGAAAACCAGGTTGACCAGGACGAAAGACAAAAAATTATTCCTAAAGACGTAGATCTTTTAGGTTGCACAAACCAGGCTCAGGCTTTAAGGCTTGGCAGAATGTATAGAGATAAATCTTTATTATGTCCGATGGTTGTCTCTTTTCAAACTTCCTTCATGGCAATGCATTTAGAGCCAGGCGACGTAATCACGCTGACAAAACACAAGTACCCTGGCGGGGTAAAAACGGTTTTGTTTTCTAATATGCCTTTCCGTATATTGGAAATATCAGAATCGGGCGGACTCTACAATATTAAGGCGGAGCAATATAACGAAAGCATTTATAACGATACGCTTGGAGGCCAGATTCAAATTAATAATTATGTCAATATCAATAACTATTATGGAACGCCTGACAAGATTATTAACGTAATTGCTTTTACGAATATTGACGACGAAATACTTGTGCAGCATGATCCTTCGAGAGATCCTTTCTTTAAAGAATACCGGTACTATGTAGAGGAGGTAGAAACTTGATCGAAATTCATTCAAAAGTCTTTTGCAAATGCGGAGCAAGATATTTTCATATGTTTGCTCAAAATATCCCGCTGCAGCAAAAAGAGGAAATAGAAACTGTTTGCCCTATTTGTGGCAATAAAAATAAAATTGAATATAATTTTTCTTGCAATTCCCCTTGCTTTTATATGCAAGGGGAACATTTTGTTTCTGACCATTTTTGTGTAAACAACGGGAATACCTACCCTGAGTATTACCCTCGAAATTGCAAGTGTGGCCAGGAAGTAATTTTAAAACAAGAGAGGGTGATGTAAATGTCAGTTATTATCAATTTTTCAGTCGATGGACAAGTTGTCAATGAAGCAACTCCTATCGATTTTGAAACAGTACAAGCAGGAACGTCTTCGAAAATTGTTACGGTAACAGTAACAAACACAGGCGATTCTGACGCCTTATCCTGTCTTATTCAGCCTGTCGAAGCAACTACAGCGAATGGTTTTTCGTCTGATTTACAAATGGGGTCGCCTCAAGAAACCTATCAAGCCCAGCAATTCGCGGCCGATGTAAACAGTCAATTCTATGGCTATGCTGTTGTAGGGACCGGCAAGAACTATACGAACCAAACCGGCGGAACTCTTGTAAAAACATCAGGAACAGATTCCTACGTGACAAAGTGGGTTCCCCCTTCTACAGGGATTAGCGGGAATAAGGTCTGGGGCGGCCGGCTATCCTGCGTTTACGTCTGAGGTGATTTCTCATGATAAACCAGCCTGTCGGCTATATTAAAGTTGGGCTACCTTCAACAGAAGCTCCCGTAATTCAATCAAATACCGCCGAGTCTCTTTATCCGGTTGGTTTATCTATTGTGGGAGCGAATCAGGTTCTAGGAAGTTCTATTTGCTTTAAATGCATTGGGGTTTTACGACAAAAAGGGAGCGCCACGCTGCTCATGAAGGGATTCGTTCAAATTCCTTACAAGGCTTACCTGTCTTTTAGAGGTTATTTCTTTGGACCAAACTTTCATGCAAATATGCAATGTATTGGCTCTATTTCTCAGAAGACGGGAGCCAATGTCTCTTATGCTGGGATCGTAAGACAGAGACAATATAAAGGGCTTACCTGCCGTGGAGTTTTGGCGGCCGGTTACTCTTCGGCTTATAAGGTAGTAGGTATTTGCAAAGCGAATTACAGCGCAATGATTAAACATATTGGGGCGCTGCAGCGAGCTGGAGGAGGTTCTTATACTAATAAAGGCTTACTCTATGCAAACCATGCTTCTAGTATTAGTCATATGGGTCTTCTAGTCTACCGGTCAAAGTCCTTAGTAAAGCAGATCGGCGTTTTGGCTTACGGTTCTTCTAAAATTCTCAAGCATACTGGAAAAATCAGGCAGTCATATTCGGCCCTGGTCGCAATGAAAGGGAAGTTAGCGAATACTATGGGACATGTTTTTGTAACCTATCGGGGCAAAGTCAATGTCGCGGCCTTCGTGGCGGCCGTCCCTAAACGTATGCAAGAGTTTGTCACAAATAAAAAATGGTGGAGGTGATAGTTTGTCGACAGACACTGTGTCTCATGTTATCAAGGCAGGGCTTGTACATGGTAAATACTACAAGGTTTATGTTACTCAAATAAACCAAAGGGGCCTAGAAAGCCCTAAGTCAGACCCTGCATTGATAAGAGTTGGCGACGTAAATCCTCCTATTGTTCCGATGTTAGCTATTGATACGACTTTTGGGACAAATGGTTTCCGAAAAAATAGAGGGAATGTTGATATAAAGCTCAAGTGGCCAGAAGATACAACCGACGACGACTTGAGCTTTTATACTTTGTATACCTGGCAAAAATGGGAGAATTATCCTGGAGACGGGGTTATGAAAGCTGACAAAGTTCCTAGTCCGGACACAACAACCGTTTTGTCAAATGGGATAACAAGCTATCTTTTGCAGAATCAAAAGAATCATGCGTTCCTGCATATTGGATTACAGGCAACTGATTTAAGTCATAACGCCAGCGATATATGCGTGATCCGCGCCCTGGTAGAAGATACTTCGGTGCTAGAGGCGCCGGCAGACGCTCCGACCGTTACTGGTGGGGTTTGGATGGAAACCGTAACAATAAATTTTCCTTACTCCAACGAAATAGAAAAGGTTTTAATTTACCGCGACGATCCTGCATTGGACTTGCCAGAAGGCGAGAAAAACCCTGTAGGATCTATTTTATTTCATTCAGGGCTTGTTGGAACGTTCGTTGATAATTTAGGCCCTGTGGACGGCCTAGAGCATTATTACAGCTATTCTTGGGTTGATTTTAACGGGAATATATCTCCACGAAGCCCAGAAAGTGCGAAGGTTAAAGCTAAGGCTATTGACACAACAGCAATTGATAAAGCCACCTTTAAAGCCTTAACAGAGGCGTGGGCGAGCGATTTTATTGATAGCGGAGGAATTGCTTCTATTGAGAAGCTAAAGGGAGATCTTGTCACGCAAGTTCAGAATATTAAAGATCTCGCTGATCAGCTTTCAGTAGTGCAGCAAAACTACGACGGCCTTTTTGATAAGTATAACGTTTTAGCGAACAATATTTCGCTAATGTCCGCGAAACAGGCAACGACGGATGATACTTTGTCTTCTATGCAAGCCGCGATTACCCTGAACGCTCAGAATATTAGTCAGAGAGTTACACAAGTGGATATGGATAAGACGACGCAATCAATAAAAGCGGCGTATACTTCGTTGTTTTATCAAAACAGTGATCAGATTTCTACTATTGTCAGCAATCTTAACAATAACGCCTGGGCTTATTCTTCGATTTCTCAGCTGGCTTATCAAATGCAATTCAAGGTTTCTCAAGGGGATATTATTTCTGCAATTAACATGTCTCCGGAGACAATCGAGATCAACGGTAACAAGATTCATATTACTGGTGATACACTCTTCGATCAAGACGTTAGAATCGCACAGAAACTATATCTTGGCGGGAGTATGAGTTCCGGTCGAGGTTGGACAGACCTTCCAAATGGATTAATTTTACAATGGGATAGCACACAGTCAACTCAGGGAGATCAGGCTGAGTATTCTCCTATTTGGATTTCGTTTCCACGACCTTTCCCGAACGCTTGCTTTAGTGTCAACGTTGGGACATACTTACCGTCCTTTGATCATTTAGCGGACGTATTTTATCAGTTACTTGGATTCAATAATTACGGCTGTACTGTTATCCGCCAAGAAGTAGACGGAAAACATCAGGCTGTTTCGCCTATTGTCTGGGCAATCGGAAAATAAAGGAGGTTTTAATTTGGCGTTACCTGTTTTTAAAGATTATAACCCTAATAGCCCCTGGGCTATAGATGGGGAAACTTATACAATTGGAGCCGATGGTTCTATTGAGTTAACATATGCCCCGAAGAAAGGAACTGTTAGTATTGCCGGTTTTATGGAAAATACAACCGGCGCTCCTAGTCTAACGGAATTTTATATTGATTATCAGGACTCTACGGCTTACAGAACTGCATCTCAAAAGGTGCAGTTTTCTTTATCTCAGGCTGGAAATGTAGTTACTGTAAAATATCAGGGTGTTTCTCAAAAGATCGAAGCGAAACACTTGAATGAGATTAAAGCCCATGTAGAAGATTCTACCCTTCATATTGGCAAGGACGGTCTTACTGACGATCAAATCGGAATGAAAACCATTGACGCAGCTATTTCTACGGCTGCAGCTAATTCCGGAAAATTAACACAGGTCCTCTCATGGATTGTAAAAGAAATTAAGGCCATGAAAGGAGTTGCCGGCAACTGGTATGATACTGCAGCAGCAACGTTACAGTCGTTATATTCACAGCAATATACTATTGGTATGGCTGTTTCCCCGTCAAGTTTGATTTCAGCGACAGTAGAGGTAGGGCGGGCCTATAAATGCACAACCGTAAAAATTCATTGCCGCGACACCTCTAATGTAGCCCAAGCTCCAACGGCAAGTACAACGGTAACTATCTATAAAACTACGTCAGGCACACGCGCAGCGGTTTATACGAAAGCAATTAGCGTTACTGATACAACAGACTCGACAGCTAATTTCACTTTAGCAGCGGGGGATATTTTAGACACGACTATTTCGGCCGCGAACGGGATTACAGGACATATTGATATTACCTTATATGGAGGTAATCCATAATGGCTTTAGTTAATCAGTGGTTATTAATAGCTGATGCCAAAGATTCCGTCGGAGGTCTACCTACGACAAACAACGGGGGCGTTACTTTTAGTTCGAGTCATGGTGCGTCCTTTAATGGCTCTAATCAGTATTTGAATTTTAGCAAGTCCCTAGATACAACAAAGCCTTTTAGTATTTCGCACTGGATAAAACCCAATAACCCAGGGGCTAAGGCTGAAGCCACTATTCTTTCTAGTGTTTTAACAGATTCTCAAAACACGGGATTTTGGTTCTCCGGAAGTAATTGTTATGGATATTGTGGGGGTGCAGCCTCATTATTCGGAAACGCCCCGTATAACAAAACCAATTTTCCACCAACCTCATTTACCCTCCTAGTACAGACTTGGGACGGGGCAAATATGACGATTTATTGCGGAGCTACAGTCCTCGCAACAAAACCTCTTGCTAAAAATGGTGACGGCGGCTGGTGGTCAATAGGCCGTGATGGTGCGGTAAACCAGGGATATTTTAACGGCTGTATTAAAGATGTAAGAATTTATTCTCACCAACTTTCTCAGAGCGAGATTTCAGATATATATACTGCCGGTCCTGCTGGTGGGCAATTAATAAATGGCTTCACCAGGGACCCTGATAATATTTGCGCGGTAATGGCACAGCGAGATCTTACTGTTTGTAGAGCAAGTTCTATATATAACAACAGTGATGGACCGTGGGCAGAGTGGCAAGCATTTAATGGGAATTGTGCAGACAATACAAATAGCTGGTGTGCTAATACCGATTATGGCGGCGGCTGGATTTGGTACAACTTCAAAACACCTACATCTATTCGAGGGTGTAATTTATGGAGTAGCGCTGAGACTTATACGAGTATGCCTACCAGTTTTACTCTTGACGGGTCTAATGATAGTTCTAATTGGACGACAATAGCGACAATTACAAATGACCCTGTTTGGCGTCCAGACGAAAAGAGGTTTTACAAGTTCGAAACTCCTCAAAACTATCAATATTATAGGGTCAATTCGCCCTCAATTGTTCCTTTTATTGGAGAAATAGAGTGGTTAGGGACGCCAAATAAAAAAATAATTTTACCATCTTACTGTATTGGAGGTTGATATATATGAAATATGCTTACAAGATTGGAAATGGAAGATATACAGCTGAATTAACTTTAAATGATACGGATAAATCTCCTGAAGGATGGTATGTATCAGGGATAGAAATTGACTGTACCTCTTATCGACCGGATAATCAAGGGTGCCCTGTAGAAATTCCAAAAGCCGATCCGATAATTCCCCAAATAACACTAGAGCAGGTAAAACAGAAGAAACTATTTGAGTTATCTCTAGCTTGTTCCGCCGCCATTACAGGCGGCTTTTTTAGTACAACTTTAGGGACAAAGTATCAATACGACAGTAACCAAACTGATCAAAATAACTACCTTCTCTTGTCGCAATGCGCCCAACAAGATGAATTTACTAAAGCCCCTTATAACGGCAAAGCTCCTATTCGCTGCTTTCCAGTGAATTCAGACGGGACGCTAGGAGACAAAGCGGAATTTGATCATACGGCCGCTCAGATCGCCCAGGTTATCGTCGATCTCATGTTGCATATTGGAGCATGTAAACAAAAGCTTTGGGGCCTTCAGGCTAAAGTTGATTCCGCAACAGACATTGCAACCGTAGAAGCAATTCTGTTTTAGAGGGGCTCTGCATGTCTTTAGTAAAAATTGTTTTTATTCAAGGAACAGGACTCCTTTCCGAAACGATTGAATTCTTCGAGCGCCTAAGCTCCACAAGCGAAGATCAATTTACTCCTTCACATTGCGGAATTATTATCGACGATAATTTCGGAGAGGCTATCGCAGAAGGGTTTCTAAGAACGGACGTAAATCGTTTTGATCCTGCGACAGTTAGAATTTATAAAATAGAAATCCCTGATTTTGAAGCATGTAAAGCTAAATTCAAAGAGCTTTTGGCCGGCCGCGATTATGGCTGGCTTGCTTTATTTAACGGGCTTATTTATACCGTTTTCGGAATCACAACAGAAGGAGACGGCGAAAAATCCGGAGACTGTAGCGAAGACGTTACAAGAATTCTCCGCGCTGGCGGCCTAGAACTTTTTCCAGGGGTTCCAGCTGATGATATTACCCCGTATATGCTAATGGAAAAAATTAGGATTATCGGGAATTTAGTTTAGAGGTGATATTTTGGGAGATCAAGAGAATCAAATCGCAATCCATGAAACAGAATTAAGCAGGGTAAAACAGGACGTACAAAAACTTACTGATACCCTCCAGGGCCTTCCTTATACGGTAACAAACCTAGATAACCAGGTCAAAGAACTTTGCCGGTTAATTCGCGAAATGCAAGGTGTTTATCAAACAAAGGAAATGTGCCGAGCTTTTTCTGACGGTTGCCAAAAAATGCAAGAAACTCGCTATATTGATATGGCACAAGAGCTTAAATCTCTTCAGAACGACTATCGCAAGTTGCTTTGGGGCGGCCTTAGCTGCGCGGCCTATGTGGCCTGGGAGTTCTTCAAAAACCTGCCAGCATTTCTTATTAAGTAGGAGGCGATACGATGGAAACTATTAAGGACTTCTTCTGTGGCGTGGCTTTCTTAGTGCTTTGTGCAATCGATTGGGTTTATTGCAAAATTACAGGCAAAGAAAGCTTTATTGACATTGGATAGGAGGCTAAACAGTGTTCAAAACAATTAGAAATTTTTTAAAGGGGCTCCTCTTTTCGGACGGAGTTCCTAGCTTGGCGCTGTTTATTTCTGCAGCGTCTTTTTTAGTGTTTGTTGCCGGCACAGCTTACCTTATGCTCACCGGCCATACATGGAGTCACTACGACACTTTTGCAACCGTTACAGGCGGCGGCAGCGCTGCTATGCAGTCGGTTACACACTTTGTAAATAGTAAATTTAATTCTCAGTCGGGACAGATGCCGAAATAGGAGGTTGATACAATGTTTAAATTAGGAGATTTAAGCGCGAAATATGAATCAAACGGAGATCCTGGAGTAATTTCTAGGACAGAAGGAGACGCCGGCGGCGCCAGCTATGGAGCATGGCAATTTAGTATTGCAGCTGGTATTCCTCAAGCTTTTGTTGAGTGGGCCGCTAATGAAGGGAACGAATACGGAAAGCGCCTAGCTCAGTTTGAAGCGGGAACAGAGGACTTCGACAACGAATGGACAGCTATTGCCGGCGAAGATCCTGAGGGATTCTTAGAGCTTCAGTATGAGTATGTGACGCAAGCTTATTACTTGCCGGCTGTCGATGCAGCTGCTGCAGCTAGTATTGATTTAAACCAAAGAAGCTTTGCTTTACAGAATGTCGTTTGGTCCGCTGCTATTCAATATGGCGTTGGCAATGTTGAAGAATTATTTAACGACGCAGCTGCTGAATCTGGACAGCCTAACGCCTCTTACCTGGAGGATAAAGACCTCATCCCTGCTATCTATGCTGTTCGCGCAAGCGACGAATGGACGAGCGGGAGCCCTTCGCTTCGCCCTGGTCTTCGTAATCGGTTTGAAAACGAATGTCAAGACGCTTTGGCTCTTTTAGGTGAAGAAGAATGTTAGAAACTAACAAAATTTATTTAGGAGACTGCCTTGAAGTTATGGGAAATATCCCTGACAATTCCATAGATTCTATCGTCACTGACCCGCCGTATGAATTAGGGTTCATGGGGAAGGCTTGGGATTCTACAGGCATTGCCTATAACATCGAGGTTTGGAAAGAATGTCTTCGAATCTTAAAGCCTGGCGGCCATTTATTAGCCTTTGGTGGAACTAGAACGTATCACAGAATGGCTTGCGCTATTGAGGACGCCGGCTTTGAAATCCGTGATCAGATGCAATGGATTTATGGCAGCGGATTTCCAAAAAGCCTAGATATTTCAAAAGCTATTGACAAGGCGGCTGGTGTGGAATTTTCAAGCAAACCTGCTTCTGGTGTTGGGTTCATGAAACCAGATAGCGAAGATTGGAACGTAACCAAAAATCAACTTTCGAGGGTTGGTGAGTCGACTTTAGAAGCTAAACAATGGGAGGGCTGGGGGACAGCTTTAAAGCCTGCAAATGAGCCTATTGTAGTAGCAAGAAAACCTATTTCTGAGAAAACTATCGCCGCGAACGTTCTTAAATGGGGAACAGGCGGAATTAATATTGATTCTTGCAGAATTGCTTTAAATGGAGATTACAAAAGTAAATCAAATGGAAGACCTTCTCTCACCGGACTTGGAGATAAGTACGACTCAACAAAGGCGAATATTGCAGATACATTGGGCCGTTTCCCTGCCAATATTATCCTTGACGAAGAAGCTGGAAAAATTCTCGACGAACAGTCTGGAGAAAGGAAATCCGGAGGAAAGGTTAAAGGAACAGAGCTAAGTCACACTGGCCAGAACGGTATTTACAACGTTTACGGAAGAGTCGAAAATAAGCCATTTAGCGATACTGGAGGAGCCTCACGATTCTTTTATTGTGCCAAGGCTTCAAAGAAAGATCGCGGCGAAGGGAATACCCACCCAACAGTAAAGCCTGTTACACTTATGGAGTATCTTATTAAGCTTGTAACTCCTGAAAAAGGAATAACCTTTGACCCGTTCTCTGGGTCAGGTACTTCTGCTGTAGCAGCCCTAAGTACAGGTCGCTTTTTTATTGGAGCTGAAAAAGAAAGTCAATATTTAGACATTGCTAACCAACGTATAGAACGAATGATATAAAAAATAATTTATTTATTGTTCGTAGTTTTTGTAAGGTACCGCTGTTCATGACGAAACAGTACCTGGTCAGCTGGGATCCAAAACCCGAACATTAGGAGGAATGTACAAATGGCTAATTTATTTAAAAACGCCTTTTTTAGACTACGCTTCTGGTATGAGATCGTAGTCTATTTTTATGTTAAAGTCCCTTATCAGAAGGTGAGACAATGGACGAAGTAGTAAAACAGAAAGCTCTTACTTTTAAAGAGAATTTAAAAGAGTTCCTTAAAAAGGAATGGAAATACTTCGTCGGTTTGATTCTTATTCTTTCTGTTTTGGGATTCGGTTATTCGGAATGGAAAGAATATAAGGATAAACCTGTTCCTGTTGCGGCCGTTGCAAGCCTAACAAGGGAAGATCTTACTAACGCCTTCAAAGACTTTAAAATTCCTTCTACTTCGGACCCGAAAACTATTACGGAAAGAATTATAGAATCAAGCCAGGGCAAGCCGACTTATACTTACGTCACAGTAAATGATAAAGACGATAAGAAGGCGGATTCTACGGCCAGCGCTCTTGCAAAGAAAGACGGCTCTGACTATGTAATCAAGAATCAGACAACGACAAAACAGGTTGACGGAACCGACGTAAAAACGAATAACTATTTCGCCGTAACAGAGGAAAGAAATAATAAACTCTATGCCGGCGCGACGGTTATAGGGAAGGAAGTCTACGGAAGTCTCTCTTATCAACATAAGAAAGACGAGCTGACTATCCATTTCACTCCGGACGCTCAGAAAGTCGTCGACGTTAAAGGTGTTACTTATATGCACAGAATTGCTGAATGGAAGTAGGCGGCCTTGCCGTTTACTTCTTTTTATGCTAAAATGGAATAAAATATAGATATATCGGAATAAAAAGGAATGGTGACTATCAAAAAAACTCTACTTTTTTTTTTACTTCTTTTTACTATCCCTAGCTTTGCATATCCTGACGGCCACGGGTGGCCGACCGACGACAACCTGGCGGCTAATTGCTTATATACACCAGATTTCATGACAAAGATATATGAGGATAGCCAAAAGAAGCCAGAATACAGAGAGATTATAGCCAACGTATCGGCTTATTGTGACGGAGATATTACGGCAACCGGCGAGGCTCCTAGAGAAGGAATTGTCGCGGCCGATGATCTACCGTTTGGTACAAAAATTATTATTGACGGTAGGGAATACGTTGTCGCAGATCGCTTTGGTGGCGGCTATAGAAATCGAATTGATATTTATATGCCGAATCGAGGAGACTGTGATCGCTTCGGCCGACAATACATAACGGTAAAAATCAAGGAGGAATAACAATGTTTGGTTTTGTAAGAGAGTCTTCTCTTCGAGATATGGAGAAAAAATGCGAGTTTAGGCAAAAGAGATATGACGAACTCAGAGAAAAATACGATACGCTCTTACTTCGACATAGGGACCTGGAAAAACAAGTACAAGCTGAGTTTAGAGCGGAGTATATGTTTCACTTCCCGCAAAATCCTCACAAGATTATTGTTAGCGAATATATATCGCCAAGAATTTCCTTGAGGGGAAACTGGTTTTTCATAGAGGATGCCCTTTCCCATCTTATACATATCAGGGGCTCCCTATCGAGGTTAACGATAAACTTAGCTCCAATATATGTCTTTTCGCAGCTGAATGGAAAGAGCCTCCTGTTATCTGTAAGAATTGCGGGAAAGAAACTCCTTACGAATATGCAAAACACAAATATTATTGTTCTGAGAAATGCTTTGAAAGCTTTGTAAGCAAGGCTTCAAAGAAAACAAACTAGCGGCCGCCTGGCCGCTTATTTTTTTTATATGGGGTGATAAAATGGATAACTTTGTAACACTACATACTCACAGCGACTATTCGCTCATGGACGGCAAGGCGAAAGTCTCTGATATTGCAAAACGTATTGCAGAACTTGGCCAGCGAGGCTTTGCAATTACTGATCATGGTACTATGACTGGCCAGTTCGCAGCTTATGAGGCAGCTAAAGAAAACGGTCTTAAATATGTCTTTGGCCTGGAACCTTATATTTGCGAAGACGTTCTGATTAAGGATAAAGACTATTTTCATATTATCCTTTTAGCAAAGAACGAAGTAGGCTATAAGAACCTTCTTAAAATTGACTCTCTCGCTTACGAGAATCGCTACTACAAGCCGCGAATTGATTTTGGTATGCTTAGTAAGTACGGAGACGGCTTAATCGTCACAGCGGCTTGTATGGGCGGTATTTTAAAAATGCAGAATAAAGAACAATGGGTTAAGTTCCTGGCAGAGCGCTTTGGCCAGGACTTTTTTATTGAGTTGCATACTAACCATGAACCAGAAAAGCCAAGTAAAGACCCCGACAAACCCCCTCAAATGAGCCAGGAAGATTTTAATAAAATGGCTTTAGAAATTGCGGGTCGGTATAACGTCTCTTTAGTTGCGGCCGTTGACTCCCATTATGTCCATAAGAAAGACGCTAAAAATCACCGGCGCTGGGTTGGTATTCAAGACAATGAAGAGTCCAGTTATTACACGGTTGACGACTATTATCTACACAGCGAGAAAGAAGTTCGGCAAGACTTGGCCTATATTCCTAAAGATATTTTGGACCAGGCTATTATGAACACTTCTGCTATCCTGGACCGCTGCAATTTTGAACCTCAAAAGACCGGCCGCAACTATCCCCATATTGAGACAGATAACCCTGTCGAAACCCTGAAAGGACTTTGTGAAGAAGGCTGGAAAGAAAAAATAGGGCCGGTTGTCGCGCCGGCAGAATTTCCGCGTTATAAAAACCGCCTGGAAAGCGAAATTGAAATTCTTCAAAAGGCGGATTATATTGACTACTTCTTAATCATGAATGTTATTCTAGGCGAAGCGGCAAACCGCGATATTCCCATTGGCTTCGGCCGTGGATCGGTTGGAGGCAGCTTGACAGCTTACCTTATGGGGATTACGAAAACAGACCCTCTAAAATATGACTTGCTCTTCGAACGGTTTTGTTCTCCCGACCGCGTATCGATGCCAGATATTGATACAGACGTATGTCAAAAGCGGCGCGGGGAGCTGATCGACTTTATAAAAGAACGTTTCGGCCAGGTTTACCAATGTAGAACTATTAACTATATGGGAGCTAAATCAGCGCTACAGCGAGCCGGCCAGGCTCTTAAAATCCCACCGGTTGAGATTGATGCTCTATCGAAAGAGATTAAGGGATTGACCCCTGATAGTAAAGAAGCCGATCAGAGAGCAGCGCTCGACGAAATCTGTACTCCGAAATACAAAGAGCTTATCGAATTAGCCAAGGACTTTGTAGGCTATATTCAAAACTATGGAGTTCACGCTTCAGCAATTTGCGTTATGCCTTCCGATCCGGAAAACTTTTGCGCTATTGAGCGCCAGGGCGATACTCTTGTCACTTGTTATGATTTTCATGTTTTAGAGGATATATACCAGCTTTTAAAGCTTGATATACTAGGCTTAAAAACTCTAACGGTAATTGACGAAACTCTACAGCTGATCGGTTGCAGAATCGATCTTGAACACCTGCCTCTGGCCGACCAAGAAACGTTTGAAATGCTTTGCGACGGTGATACGTCCGGAGTATTCCAGATTGAGTCAAATGGTATGACAAAGTTAGTCAAAGATATTCAACCTCACGACTTTGCTGAAATGATTCCCTTGGTAGCCTTATTTCGCCCTGGGACGCTTCGAGCAGGTATGGTTGAAGAATATGTAAAGCGCCGCAATGGAGAAATTGAGGTAACATACCCGCATGATTCCTTAGAACCGATTTTAAAACCGACTTATGGAATTATCCTCTATCAGGAACAGATTATGCAGATCGCCCAGGTGCTTTGCAAATACTCCCTGGGAGAGGCGGATTTATTGCGTCGGGCCGTAGGTAAAAAGAAGCCTGAGGAAATGGCTAGACTCAAGCCTGAATTCATTCGGAGAGCTGTCGAAAACAATGTCAACGAATCCACGGCCGCTCATATATTCGAGTTAATCGAATACTTTGCCGGCTATGGCTTTAATAAGTCTCACAGTGTCTCATATGGCTTTACAAGCTACGTTACGGCTTACCTAAAGGCTCACTACCCTATTCAGTATATGTGCGCTCTAATCAACTCTGAGGGTAAACAGGCGGACGTTATCCCATATGTAGAAGAATGTAAGAAACTAGGTATCAAAATTCTTCCTCCGGACATTAACCTTTCTAAAGCGAAATGGTCGGTCGAAGGCGACGCCCTGAGGATCGGATTCTCATATATTCAAAACGTGGGACTCCTTGAATTTCCTAGAAAGTATCTGTCATTCGACGACTTCATAGAAGATAACCCAAAACTAAATAAAAGAGTAGTTACAAACCTGATAAAGGCCGGATCTTTTGGAAAAGAAGATCGCGGCCTTTTGCTTGCTCAATTAGAGTATTTCAAAACCTACTTGCCTCGCCGTCAGCAATGTTTACAGAAAATTGAGACATATGCAGACGAAGGCAAGGAAGGAATGGTCAAGACTTGGCAAAACAAGCTCGAAGCAATTCCCCCTATAGAATCTATCCAGGCACTCCCTTTTGACGCAGCACAGGGCGAATATGAGGCTCTGGGCTTTACTTTCTGCGATAAGCTTGACGCTTACAATCTTTCTTTCTGTGTCCCTTACGAAGACAATCCGCAAAAGAAGGTTATCGGCGCGGAAGTTACTAGGTTCTTCAAATGGAAACAGAAGAACGGGAAAAATGCCGGCAAAGATATGGCCTTCGTTACCGTCCGGACGAAAGAGCAAGAAGGAATCGAACTTGTTATGTTCGCTTGGGTTTATAAAGAGTTACAAGTAGGAACCGTTTACTGGTTTGAAGTAAAGGAAAACAAAATTTTCGATAGTAAGGAGGCAGAAAAACTATGAATAAAAGAGAATTAGTTTTAGATGTAGCACAGCGAGCCGGTATTCCCCAGACGCAAGCCAGGGACGTAATCGATTCTTTTTGCTGCAGCATCATGGAGTGTCTTGCCAAAGATGAAAAGGTCAAGCTTCACGGCTTCGGCCAATTCTTCTTAAAGAAAGTCAAGCCCCGCAAGATCTGCAAAATCGGAACAGATATTCGAATTATAGTACCTGGTTACAAAACCGCCGGCTTTAAGCCTGGCACAGATTTAAAGAATATTGACTTTTAGCCAATATACAGATAAAATAAAAGCATAGCAAAAGAGACCTCACTGGGATGTGTGGAACTCAGACGACTACCAAGCACGGCAATGCTTAGGTAGTCATTTTATTTTATTGTATACATAAACAACAAGGCCCCGCGAAAGCGGGGCCGTTTTTTCTATTTTATCAGTTATTCTTTATCAAGCAGCCATTGAGCATAAGCTTTTTCTAAATAAGGAATAGCGCTATTTAGGCTGACAAATTTTCGAACGTCGGGAGAAAGATGGTCTAGGCTTGTTTCAGTGCTTAACAAGTAGCTTTCCGGAACCTCAAAGAAGCTCGCCAAATTCTTAATCCAATCACGATTTACTTTCTTTTTCTGGTCGTTTTCATATTTAGCATAGGTTTCCTGAGACATTCCGCATTGGTCGGCAACATATTGTTGAGATACTTTTTTCCCGCCAGCGCCAGCGCGGAGACGTAAATAGAGAAGCTTTTGCCCTAGCGTCATATCTTTGTCGTCAGGGAGGTATTTTTGATCGTTAATCTTTTTATCTAAAACACTCTGCATTTTTTCTTTAAAACTATCTTTAGGCATGTTATTATTCCCCCTCAGAGGTTAATATTCTAATTTAGAATAAATATAACATGGAATAAGAGGAGAGTCAAATTTTTTCCGTAGTTTTTTCAGACAATGTAATTTTTCTTTTACAGAATAGGGAATAAAAGCAATATTTAAGAGAAAAATAGTATTTATAGAATCGTTTATAAGAAGAGCAAGTCTTGGGGCGTAGGTTAGGTAGGGCGTATTTAAAAACCTCTCAGGAGGCGAATCTAAAGGCCTGAGAGGTATATATTTGGGAGTCGTATCGGGAGGGTGGGGCTGAAATGTGTATAGTATTATGTTAGGGGTTATCCACAGATACTGTTTGTATTAATTGTCTTATATATTTCCTATCCAGAGACAGTGTTCTTGATAGTTCGGATATTGATATATCAGGGGTTTTAAGAAGAGCTTGTCTAACTCTTTCTATATTCTCAGCTTTAGCCGCTTTTCTGTCTTTCTTTCCTTCTGAGCGGCGCTGTTCTGCTCGTTTTGCGAAGTCCCGTCTCCGGACTTCAGATTTAGATATGATCGTTGCCAAGTGTTGTTGCTCTAATTCCGTAATTCCTAAGAGCTTTATAAGGGTTTCGTTCTTATAGCGATAGCCTAAATGTTTATACTTCTTGTCGATAGACATAAGCCGTTTAATATATTCTTCGCGCTCTGCGACGGTTTGAGGATCGTTATAGGTGGCGAGCTTGTACATCTTTTCGGCCGAACGAGTAGAGGCTTCAACCTCTTTATCACTCAAAGGATTATTAAACATTGAATTTATTTCGTGGACACGCTTTAAGCTCTCTTTCGGATTTCCAGAGAACCAGCAATGCCAATATCGATAAAGAAAGAGAATTAGTTCTCTGTGTCCGTCGCAATGCCCTTGACGTAGAGAAATAAGCCTTTCTATATCATGGAAACGTGTATAAAAAAGGTTGTGGTCGGTAAAACTATAATATATCTTTCCAATTTTGGGGCGCTTAGGAACGTCGGGGAAAAGCTCAGGGTTAATCGGTTTTATAACGGTCTTTGTTTTGTGGCGCGGCGCCTTGCGCTTAATTCGCGGCAGCGCCTCAGGCAACTCAATATTTTCCGGAAGGTATTCGCTAAAAATATCAACAAGATCATACCGATAGTCATTCGTTTCTAAAACATAAACAGTCTTATTATTGGCGCTGTTATTCGTGCCGGCGAGCCTTAAAACCCTAGCGGCGTCGCGGCTTGCTGGGTCTGAGTTCAGATCAACTAAAATATCATGGAAGTGATTTTCAATCGTCTGCCAAAGAGGGTAATAGTCGGCCGGCGTTGGCTCAATAAACCAGATTAGCTGCAGACCTTGGCCAGAGAAGACGATTCTATTAGGCAATGGAATTGACTGATTAAAATAAAACTCTTCTAAAATAGCCAGGCCACGGTCTGCCGTAATTCCTATTTTGTGGCAGTCGAGGTCTGTATATATAGCATGGAATTCTTGAATATTATTATTAGAGCGCTTTGGACTCTTAAAAGTATTCTGTGAAAAATATACGTCAAGGCCTGTCCATTCTTCGACCGCTTCGTCAATATTCTTTGTGGTGTAATGCCATTGTTTGGTAGGTATTCCGTTTTTTATGCGAGGCGTTTTTGAGAACATAGAAAAGAACCCGTCGCGGTCTTGATGATGGGTTAAAATTTGCCGATTTGGGAATAGGTTTGTTTGGTAAAAGCCTTGACTTGCAAGGGTTTTATTTGATAAAATAGACATAGGAAGTTATTCCTTTCTTCCCATTGGCGGGAGGGAATCGATAGCCAGTTTCGCGACCTTTGCCGAAAGATCAGCGCGGGACTGGCTAAAGTTTTTTATACTTTTTTTATAAGAGTTGCAGGAATCTTGTTTTTGCTGTAGAATATTACAGTTAGAGCTTTATTTAAAAGCACAAATAACTTGTTCTGTGGTGGATCAAGTTTACTGGAAGTCTTTGGCGAGACTTTCGGAGCCCTCGTTGGCGCGAGGGTGGATGGTAAGGGAGAATGTCCGCGTTGAGGTTGGTAGCCAAGCGCGGATTTTCTTTTGCTTATTCTGTATTCTGCATAAATTTTGAAATTCCTTCTTTCATTCTACATTTTGAGAACTTTTAAATAGTAAAAGTTCAAAAGTATTAAAAATAAGTAAAAAAAGAGGGCCTTGCGGCCCAAATTATCTGTTTCGTAGACCAGAGAAGAAGTTATTCATTGCTTGCTGATCTTCTTCTGTAACTTCTGGCTGAGGCGCTTTTTCTTCCGTGACGGGGAGAGAAGGCGCTTTATTTTGTTGTCCCATATATTGCTCAAATAATTTCTTAAACGTTTCTTCTATATTTGTGGGAACAGGACCCCTCATGTCGGAGTCGATTAGGGCGCGGACAACCTCACCGGCCTGGCGTTCGCCAAAACGGCAAATATGTTTATATTGTTCGTCAGTTAGTCGGATACCTTTGTTTTTTGGGAACCTTTCCCGCATTTTTTAAGCCCCCTAGCATTAGCAAATTGCCCATCTTCCGGTATATCTGATTTCGGGATAATATCTTTAATTTGTTTCTTCATGGCTTCTGATCCGCCGCCGACGTTATAAACAATATCGAATTCATTGAAATTCCAGGAATGGGAAATTGTGTCGTAAATTTGCTTTGTAAGCACTCTAAACTCATTATCGGCTGTCGGGCGAACTTTATCTAAGTATTCTGGAACATCGTCAATTTTAGGAGATATACCAAGTTCACTTTGAATAAAGGGGAGAATCCTCATATAGGCGCGAGTCATTCCTCTATCTCCGCTGCCGCTTTCTTCTGTGAGGATTTGTCCATTTTTAATAGCTACATAATCGAGCGTTTTTTGCCCTATATCAATAACGCCGATCTTTTTGCCAGCGATAGGCTTTATAACTTTCCCGTCGTCGTCCATAACGAGATCACAAAAAGCTGCCGTGGCTTGCTCAAATACAAAAACGTCCGTAATATCAATTTTATGAGGAACCCCAGAAAGCTTTATTTCATATTTACCTTTTAGTTTCTCAATATCGGATTTCTTTTTTCTATAATCGCTAAGAGGCAAACCCATACTAACAGGGCCGGTATAGTCTTTTTCTGTTAAAGCTACGCAGGTCAACATGCTTAAAACATGTCTTAAATGATCGTTTCTGTCGAATGAGCTAGTCGCGCCCTCAACAACAGCTAAATTTCCGATAAAATAATCTATTCCCTCGAACGTTATAACTAGATTATTTATTGGATCACCAAAAACACCATTGCCCACTCTTTCTTTTGCCGCCATGTAAACAGTAGGGAAGAGAATCCTTTTCTCTGAACATTTTGTACTGGAAAAACCAACGTCAATTCCTATCATGATAACCCTCCTATAAAGTTAACTTCCGTTAACTATTTACAAAGCGAGTGAAATAGTTAACTATATACAAGTATATACTATTGAAATCCAAATAACAATAGGCATTTTGATGATTTTAAATAGTTGACTAAAAGTATACTTTTATATTTTTTTAAGACGGAATTAATTTATTAGTCAATAATCCGCGTTTATTGTAGTAAAAACGTCCCGAATTTGGTAAAATTATAGTATGGAACATACAATACTACGGGAAATGAAGGGATAACGTTGGTATATGTACTGGAAAATACTAAGGGAATGTTGTACTATTTACAGGTTGTAGAAAATACATATGTGGTTGATGTTAAAAGAGAAAAAGACTTTTTAGACTTTTGGCACAAACAAAACAAGCAGCCTATAAAAATGGCTGCTATTTCTTTAACTGAGTAAAACTTTAAAGTATTATTTTTTGTTTTTATTTGAGGAGTAGAGTCTAGCGTAGTAAGTAATCATTTTTTTTATTTCTTCTGGGGGAACATCTAGCTTTTTAGCTTGTTCCCCTAATTGAAGATACATTGTCGATCCTTCGGATTTCAAAAAATCTTTTGTATCTTGATCAAAATTATATAATTCCGTGGCGAGGGTAGCGTCTTCTACAAAGAAATACTCTCGACCAACCCCGAATAATTTACAATATCTCTCAACAGTTTCTGGCTTTGGCTGTTTTTCTCCCTTTTCATGAGCTAGAACGGCGGAGTTTGATATTCCTTTTTGTGTTTCTGTTTCTGTTAGTCTCGTTATATCGTAGGTTGATAGGCCCTTGTTATCTCGGAGAGCTTTGAGTTTATACCCCAAAAACATGAGACAGCCTCCTTACTTATTATGGGTGATTTTGTACTAATTAATTATATCACTTAAAGAGTGCTTGTACAAACAAACAACAAAAAATATTTCCATATTTAGGTATGTTAAAAAATTATTATTTTTTATATTGACTTTATTCCGAAATGGAATTATTATAATAGTAATTGATGGATGCGGAGGTATACTATGGTAATCATAACCTGGTTATCAAGGGACGGCAGAGAACATTTCTGTAACTGTACGTCGCTTGAAGAAGCTGCAACAAAGATTTTAAACGACGTTCTAATTAAAACAGAATGTATCGTAACATCAGTTCGTTTCTATTTAATAAGCAAAAGCCTTATGTTTGATAAAACTCTCCGTCTACAAGACGCCAGCTGAGTATATTGCGGCCATGTGCCGCCTTTACTATACCCGAAACTATTCTAATTCGGGATAATTAAAACAAAAGGGGAATAAGAAGTGCAAAAATCAGAAAGTATTAAAAGCCTTGCGGCTGCGCTTGTCAAGTTTGAGAGCGAAGCAAAGAATCCGTACAATTCGGCGGATAATCCTTTTTTCAAATCGAAATATGCTCCATTGAACGACATTCTTAACGAAAACCGGCCGCTGCTCGCAAAATTTGGGCTTGTTTTAACACAGCATCCTGGCGGCGACGGGCATTGTGTCACGATTCATACCTTACTTATGCATGATTCTGGAGAATGGATTGAATATGATCCTTTGTCTATGATTCCTGTAAAAACAGACCCTCAGGCTGTTGGCTCTGCTATTACTTATGGCCGCCGCTATGCTATTTCTGCCGTTTTAGGCATTGCGAGTGAAGACGACGACGACGCGAACGCTGCTTCAGATCCTAAGAAAAAAGGCGCTGCGAAAAAAGCTGTAACCAATGCCGGCCCGAAGGACTGGAGAAACGAACCTATTACTTTCGGTAAGGACTCCGTAAAAGGGAAAACTCTGAACGAACTTATCAAAGTTGATCGCGGTTTCGTTGAATTCGTTGCTACTAAATACAAGGGGAATCCTGGCCTTACAGCAGCTGCTCAAGAATTACTGGCGGGGAATTGAGGTTTATCGTGATTGAAGTTAAAGAACGTTCTATCAAACAAATGATCATTGTGAATGACGGCGGAATAGCTGTTGGAGCGACAAAATATCCTGAAGGAATGGCCTTGACTCTTACGACTTGTCCGAAGGCTTCCCCAGGCACCCCTATAGACCCACCTCGAAAGGCTCCTGATTGCGTTATTGTTTTTACTAGCAAAGAATCTGTTGATTCTTATATTAGCAAGCTGGCGGAAATCAGAGCCTTTTTACCTGGTCCAACCTCAGACATTCATCTTTACAATGTCTAAACCGAAATATACTCCGGAAGAGCAGGAAACAATTATTCTCTTTGATAGGTCCGACGACACGGCGACTCTTTATACGGCAGATCCTGAAATGATTGAAAAATTAGAAGCGCTGCCAGGATATAAGAGAGTTGCTAAAGATCGACATAGCAGGACTTATCGGTGTAAGAAGAACCTAATTTCTTTTAGAAAGGGTCGGGAATAATGGACTTAGTTTGTAAATATCAGGGGTTGACCCTTGAAGACTACCAGAATACGCCAGGGCTTTTCCATATCAAGCCTATGAAGGCTCATGTATGTGATAAGAACGCAATTCCTGGCGAAGGATATATTGCAGAAGAAAAGCTTGACGGTATCCGCTGCTATATCTTTATTACGGAGAATGGGCAGCGAATCTTTACGGCAAATACGGTTGCAAATGGTTGGAATAACGAGATCTCAGACCTATTCCCTCATCTTAGAGACGCGAATTTAAGCTATTATGCAGGAGCTGTGTTAGACGGAGAATTAACGGCTCCTGACGGCAAATTTAGAACAATTCAAGGGCTAACTACTTCACTACCAGAAAAAGCTTGGCGCGATCAACAAAACCGCGGCTGGGCGATATTCAACGCTTTTGATATTCTCTATAACAGAGTAAGGGATATAAGAGAAGAGTCTTGGATCATAAGAAGAGGCTTTCTTAATTATTATGTTAAAAATATCCGCTGTAATTGTGAGTATATTCAAATTCGGACAGTTTACTGTTTAGAACAAGATAAACGTAGGTTTCTTTCTTATCTTATCGTTGAGGAAGTTTCTGACTTTAAAACGTTACTTGGGAAAATGTGGGGACAAGGCAAAGAAGGTCTTATGCTTAAAAAAATCAACGGTGTTTATGAGCATAAGAAGTCCCACGAATGGCTGAAACTCAAAGGAATTAAAACCTTCGATGTTGTTATTATGGGCTTTGAAGATCCTGAGAAAGAGTTTACCGGCAAGACGCCGCTCGAACAATGGCCTTATTGGGAAGACAGTAGAACGGGTGAAATTTACAAAGGAGTAAGTGGGGATTATATTTCCTTGGTAGAAGATCATTCCCATATGAAACCTGTTACAAAACGCTATGCAATGGGCTGGCCTGGGGCAATTGTCTTCGGCGTGTTCAAAACTACCGGCTATTACGACGTAGAAGGGGTACAGCAGCCGATTACGACTCTTGTTAAGGTTGGGCGTACAGCAGGTTTCTCTGACGCCGTAGCGGACAAATGCAAGAAGATGGGCGGAAAGCTTATTGGGAACGTGATCGAGGTTAAGGCTCAGGAAATTGAAGACCCGAAAACGGGAAGTCTCCGTCACCCGCGATTTAATCGCTGGCGGCCAGACAAGAGCGCTGAAGAATGTACTTTTGAGGCTCACATCGAGGCTGGAAAATGATTCTGTTCCCAAGAAGAGGAAATTATCCCGTATATATAAGTCCTGGCGGTTTTGAATATCTTGTCGCTATTGGATATATTGACAAAAACGGGAAGATTCGCCCTCAAAAGGAATTTGAAGAGCTACAAAGAGCCTATGTAAGGAGAATGATTCCCGTATGGATAAGAAAACCGTTTGTGAAATTTGCGGTAACGAAATTGACGCTAAAACAGGGGTCAGGGTTCGTGTCAACGGCGGAAATGAACAAAATATCTGCTATTTTTGCGAGAATGATTTGAGATTTGCTCTCCCATATGATTCTAAATTTGTTTTGAGTCGCTTGGAGGATTAAAATGGAAGATCAAAATTGCGGAAATTGCCGCTTCTACTTAGAGGGCGAGGGGCGTATTTATATCGCTGTGTTCGAACACAGTATAAAGGTTCCTGATATTTGTCGGCGTTTCCCTCCAAATAATAAAGGATTTCCAACAGTCAATAAAGACCGCTGGTGCGGAGAATGGCAACCGAAAGAACATGTCGGCAAGTCAGCTGGACAAATTGTCCTTGAATTAGAAGAACAGGCCGAGGCGGCAGCGATAAAAGCCATTAAAAACGCAATGGAAAACCCAGAGAAATATCACGAAATTGAACGGCTGATAAGGGGCGGGAAATAGTATGGAAAATTTATGTAAAACATTACAGAGAATAGAGTCCTTTGTAACAAGGCCTCCAGCTCCTCCGTCAATATCTAAACACGACGGAGAGGTTAGAATGGTTTGCAAAAACACTCTATTAGATATTTGTCGAGCTGGCGACCTTGAGTTTCGGCTTAAAGCGGCAGAATTACTTTTAACTCATTTTTAATAACAAAAATTATTCCGAAATGGAATTAAAACAAACAAAGGAGAATAAAAACATGCTTAACTTAACAAAAGGTGAAAAAATTAATTTGGAAAAAGTGGCCCCAGGCCTTAAAAAAATCGCGGTGGCTCTTGGCTGGGATGAAAACACGACAGGCAGCGGCTCTGCTTATGATCTTGACGCTTCGATCTTCCGTCTTGTTAACGGGAAATTCGTCAAAGACAGCGACCTTATTTATTTCGGTAATTTGAAAGCCGCAGACGGTTCTGTCATTCATACCGGCGATAATTTGACTGGTGGCGGCGAAGGCGACGACGAAACATTGTATGTCGATCTTAGCAAGGTTCCAGCAGAAGTGACCGAACTTGTTGCTGTTGTAACGATCTATAAAGGTAAAGAACGCCGGCAGAACTTTGGCCAAGTGCATAATGCCTTTATTCGCCTGTACGACCAGGAAAACAAAAATGAAATTGCTCGTTATGACCTGGAAGAAGACTTCAGCGGCGATACTGCTGTAGAATTCGGCCGCCTGTATCGTCACAATGGCGAATGGAAGTTCAGTGCTTCTGGTATCGGCAACAAAGAAGGCTTAGAAGGCTTTGTTAGTAAGTTTAAAGCTTAAATAAAAAACTCCCCAGGACGGGCCAATACGGCCCGTTTAAGGGGAATTTGAGGAGTGTTCTCGTGGACTCATTATTTATTATTTTATCATTGGTTATTCTTGAAGGCCTCTTATCTGCTGACAACGCTCTGGCGTTGGCTATTCTTGTTAAAAACTTACCAGAACAGCTGCAGAAGAAGGCCTTATATTATGGAATTTTAGGGGCTTATGCCTTCCGTTTTGTAGCTATTTGTTTAGGAACTTACTTAATAAAATTCTGGTTTCTGAAGTTGATTGGCGCCTTATATTTGGTCAATATGGCTTATCAATATTTCATGAGAAAATCAGGCGAAGAGGACGACGAAGGAAAAACTTCTAAGGCAGGTTTCTGGAAAACGGTTTGCTTAGTTGAATTCATGGATATTCAATTTTCAATGGATAGTATTCTCGCCAGTTTGGGCGTATCGAATCAAATTTGGGTTCTGTTCGTTGGCGGCGCTTTAGGTATTTTAGCTATGAGAACGGTTGCAAGTTTTATTATTGGGCTGCTAAAGAAATACCCGCAGCTGGAAAACACAGCTTATGCGTTTATAGCTGCTATTGGTGTCAAAATGCTGCTTGAAATTTGCGGCGTTGATTTTCCTAATTTCGTTCTGTTTTTATCATTCGTGGGCCTGTTCTTGATAACGTTTTTCGGGCCAAAATTACAGAAAGAGTAGGTATTGAAATGAGTAAACGATCTGAAAGACCTATTCGCTGTGAATCTTGCCAGCATGAAAATAAAGCAGCTGTTTTATGTCATGCAAGCCGCTGCCAGCCAAGAAAGAAAGGCTGTATAAAGTTTATTCAAAAGTAAGAAGGTGAAATTGTGAAAAGGAAATATTTCCAGGTATTAAAGATAGTAGATTTATTGCGACCAGACTATCAAAGAGACACCGATCCTAACAGAGTAAAACGTATTTCTGGGAAATTTGACCCTAATAGTCTCGGCGTTATTATTATCTCAAAAAGAGCTGATGGAACATACGTCGTGACAGATGGACTGCATAGAATTGGCTTTGCTGAGGCGAATGGGTATGTAGAAATGGATTGTTTCGTTTATGAGGGGTTAACTATTCAAGAAGAGGCCAGAATGTTCGTCAACTATAACAAGCACAGGAAAGTATGTGGCGCTTATTATACCTTTAATGCCATGTGTGCTTTGGGGGATGAAAAGTCCTTAAAGATAAAAGAAATAATCGAAAGTAACGGGTTTTCTTTAGGACCAAGAAAAAAGGATTTTGTTATTAGTATGTTAAGCGGCCCAGAAAAAATATTTAATAGCGGAGGGGAATGGCTTTTAAATCTTACTTTAAAAGCTATTAAAGAAATGTGGCAAGGAGAGAAAGACTTTCTAGCCGCTCAAATCGTCGAGGGTTTAGGAATGTTCCTGAAATACTACCTCGAAAGAGGCCTTGATTATAAAAGGTTTATCGAGAAAATGAGTGAAGTTCCTCCCGTTATTTTAAAAAGAAAAATAAAGCAAAGCAAGGTAGAAAACGAGCATTGTCATTCTTCTGTAATTCGCGCTTTGGTTGATATTTATAACGGGAAATTAACAAAGGGTAAACTGGTCGATATTTCTTGCTTGAATGTAAGGTTTAGCAAGACGGAGGGGGGGGTTGAATATGGGTGCGTTTCCTAAACGCGTATTAACTGTAAAAACCTGTAATAAATGTGGCGCTCACAACGTCAAAAACGAAAAAATATGCTGTGTCTGTTCTTCTGTTTTGGAAGAAATACATAGAGGCAAAAGGAGAATATGAAAATGGAAAACAAGTTCGTAAAAGGTTTAACTCACATATATGGGTCTTTGGACGATTTAAAAGAAGTTGATTCTATTTTTAGTGACATAGAGGGGAAAAACCCTGATATTCCGGTAAAACACAGTGTTTGTAAAACTCTTACAGGTGGGTTCGCTTTAAAAATAGAGTTCCAAAGTAGCGAAGCTCTTAAGTGTTTTATGGCGGCCCTAACGATCCGTATACTTGAAGCTGGCCTCGAAAATCGTGGTTTACGATTCGTAATTACTGAAGAAAAAGAAAAAAACACTACGTATACCGTGTTCGATGAACGCGAATACATGAATTTCACGGTAGAAAAATTAGTAGAGGAGCCGGTCAAATGAAATTCGGTATTACTTGCGGGATTCCGCTGTCTGGTAAGTCTACATATTGCAAAGACGTTCTTATGCCAAAAGGTCATGTTATTGTTTCACCTGACGTTCTCCGGAAATCAATGCATGGAGCAGACTTTAACAAGCTGCTTGAACCTTATGTCTGGGCCACGGCCGAAACGATGGTTAGAACGCTATTAAATCAAGGCCATAATGTTATTTTGGACGCGACGAATACAACTTTTCGTCGGCGCCAGGTGTGGATTAATTTAGCGCGAGAGTTTGGAATGATGCCTGATATTTATTACTTCGAGCCAAATATTAAACTAAGTGAAGAGCGGAATAAAAATATCGGCCGGCTTGATTTTAACATTGTAAGAAGAATGAACGCTAAGTTTCAGCCGCCAACAGGAACGGAAGGAAATATTATCAAGATCGAAGGGCCTATTTTTAATCATACGGCTCATGTGGAACTTTGGTTATGGCTTGCAGAACACCCTAATGAATTTAAAAGTGATTGGCCAGGATGGGAAAAGTACGGGAAAATAGATAATAATTGTTTCGGATGCGAATACATAAAGAAAATTCCTGGACGAGGCTGTGATACATGTCCTTTACTTTGGGATCTTCCAGGCTGTGTAGTTTTTAAGGATTCTCTTTATGAAAAGTGGCGTAACTCTACCAACAATAAGGAGCGCTCTGAATTAGCAAGGCAAATTGCTAATCTTCCGGTGAGAGCAGGGGTGTTAATAAAATGAATTACGCTTTAGCAAATGATCTTCCAGGAACTCAGCACTCTGCCAAATATATCGAGCGTGAAATCTTCAAGTACGGTATTTATACCAACCGCCCAGAATGTACCATTAAGCCTGGCGACGTTGTTCTCGACGTTGGCGCTAATATCGGCTTATTTTGCCTCAAGGCGGTTCAAATGGGAGCTTCTAAGGTAATTGCCTTAGAACCTGATCCAGGGAACTATGCGGCGCTTTTGGACAACATTCTTAATTGGGGAATTAACAAACAGGTTTTAGCTATCAACGCCGCAGCTTACTCTGACAAAGGGTATTATTCTTTTTACTCATATGAAGAAAGAAAAGGCTCTTGCTGTGTCCTAGAACGTGAAGAGTTGGCGCCAACAGATGCGAAAGGGAAAATTAAAAGAGTTCATACGGTTAAAATTGACTGGCTATTAACTACATTGAGCATTAATCGTGTCGATTTTATCAAGATGGATATTGAGGGATCTGAGAAGGCTGCTCTATTTGGCGGCGTTCAAACGATTACCCGCGACCGGCCGCAAATGGCTATTTGTGTATACCACAAACAAAATGATAGCAAGACGATTCCTCGCATGATTATGGGGCTTCGTCCGGACTATCAATTCCTAATTGAAAAATCTCCTGGGAAGTATGGCGAAGAAATTGCAAAATTTTGGTAAAACGCTAAAAACGAACACGGAGCCTTATACAAACTCATGGTCAAGAGTGACAATGAATACAGAGCGTATATTGGACGCTAACGAAAAGTTGCTTTATATTGTTCTGAATCACTTTTGTTATTATGGGAAGGACGTTTGTTTCCCAGGAATTCAAAAATTAAGTGATATTCTTAGCTGCGAAAGAAAAAAAACGATGAAGTCATTAAAGCGCCTAGAAGAGGTGGGGCTTATTTCTATTAAGCGTAGGCGGAATAAAACAAGTGTCTATACTCTTCATAACCCATATGAGGAATGTGTTCGAGAGGTATTCTCTCTGGAAGTCCCTTTTATGGCTCCGGAAGTCCCTTAAAAGTACCTCTGGAAGTCCCTGTAAGGTACACGAAATAATAAAAGATAAATAATAAAAGAGAAGTAATAAAAGTACTATATAGGCCAAGGCCTACAAAGGGAGGTTTTAACATGGGTCGTACTTTACGGAAAGCAAATCCTCATGAGTATAGAGAGCTAAACGATAAGCAAAAGCTTCATATGCTTACTTGCTTCTATGTAAAAACTTGCACCGGCGAAAGTGTCTATAACAAGGGCCGCGTGGCTCCCATATATTACCAGGTTAGGAACTTCTTCAAAAGCAAGCTAATAGAAGAGCTTTGTTATCTCTATGACTTTATTTATGCTCTTGGCGAGCAAACAATAATGACTATGAGCGATTTCTATAAGAACGCGATAGCCTGGCGCGAGTATTTGAAAGATGAGGCCAACAAGGCTGCAGCTGCAGCAATTCAGCCTACGGAAAAATATAAACCTCTAACCATTGAGGAATTTTTAGCTTTGTAAAGGAAGTGCTTTATATGTTATGTAAACATGAAACCAAAATATTAGGAATGGCCTTAATCCTATGTGACGAAAAAATAGAGTCAGGCGCACAAGAAGTCGGCGTTTTACTGGAAAAAGAAGGTTACTCGGTTAGTGGCGTCTCCTTGACTATTCCCAACGACCAAATTGACTTAGCAAAAGAAGAGCTAGGAAAACTTTGTAAAGGCGTAGACGACGGAGAGCTGGCCGCGTATGACAAAATTTTATTAGTTGGGCCGCTGCCGTATCTTCCGGAAGGCAAAAAAGAGGTAACGGTTATCGGGAGGTACTTTACGAAGTGCGTAATTTTGCGATAGCAGACCCTCATTTTGGCCATGAGTATATGGTCAAGCAGGGATTCCGCCCAAAGGGCTACGAAGACCTTATTATCGAGAATTGGATAAAAAATGTCACTTATCGCGACCGAATTTTTATTCTTGGCGACCTTAATTTTAGCTGGCCATGGCAAACAGTTAAGAATCTTATTCAAACTCTTCCAGGGAGAAAGATATTAGTTGTAGGGAACCATGATAAGGAACGTAGTTTGTTTTATAAAGAAATCGGGTTTAGAGAATGTGTAAGTTTTTACAGAATAAGGAATATTTTATTAACCCATAAACCTATTAAAATAGAAGCTGGTTTCTTTAATGTTCACGGCCATTTACACAATATCCCTCTTGACGTATGGAAAGAGAAAAAGGGCGAGGACTATTCCTTCATGGATGAGCGTCATATCAATATTTGTCCGGAGGTCGTTGGCTATGTCCCGCAGCTGCTCCCTGTATGACCAGATTCTTATTATTATCGCTTTTACTGTTTATATGTATCTGAGTATAGTTTGGCCGTGGAGGTGGTAGCATGAAAAAACTCATCTATTGCTATTCTTTAAACAAAGCTATAGAGTATGATAAAACTTGTGCTAATTGCCGCATGGGAGACGTTACGGTCATAGATATTTTAGGCGGAACTCATCAAGGTGGTTGCGGTTGGAATCCTTCGGGTAAATTCTGTGGAGAGTGCGGTCGAATATCCTGTTTAGGGTGTGACGCACTATGAAAGTAGCGATAGTATCAAACAGGAGGAAAATCATGAGAAAAGCTTTATTAATAGCCGCTTGCCTTACTAGCTTCATTGCTGGTTGCGGGAGCAACGCGGCCCAAACTAATACGGCCTCAGCAGAGCCGGCTCCGTTCCTTGAAATGATAGGAGAACAATCGGTAAATAGAGGCCTTGGGTCTAATCGAGTTACGAAATGGCGCGATAGCCAAAACGGCAATATTGTTTATACCATATCCAATAGCGACGGTTGCGGAATTGCCGTAGTTAAGCAATGAGGAGAACCTACATGATCGAAAGCTGTCCGGTGAGAGTATTTAATCCAGGGCAAATCGTCGGTTGGCAAACGCTTTGGGACATATTGACTGATCAGTGCCATGTGGGAGTTATTATTTCTTCAAAACTGACCTCTTCAGGTTATAAATACTTGGTTTATTGCAAGGAAAAGAATATGTACTCCGAACGGCGCGGCGAAAATCTCTGGTTAATAAAAAAACAGGACCCCTCAAGTAGAAATTTTCCGTCTCAAGGGGTATATAAATTCTCTGGTTAATTGAAAGGGGAAATGCAGATAAACGTAATTGATTTAATTGTTGAAAAGGCCGAAATTGTTGATATTGTAGAGCGCTATACTCAACTTAAAAAAATCAACAAGGGTTATATGGGCAAATGCCCGATCCACGCCGGCCAAGGCGACAATACTATTTGGGTCACAGAGCATGATAAAAACTACTATTGCTTTAGCTGTGGGAGTCATGGCAATGTGATCAATTTTATTGCCGCTGTAGAAGAAATTTCCTGGCCAGCTGCCGTCGAATTTTTAGCCAAAGAGCTGAATATCGACATAGGTAAAAATGAAGAGTGGCAGCGCCAAAAAACGGCTATCGAGAAGAACGAAGAGGCTGCTCGTTCGTATGAAAGAAATGTCTCTGTAATTGAAGACTATCTTATTCAAAAGCGTGGCCTAAACAAAGAAACGATCAGAGAGTTTTGTCTCGGCTATGACGATAATATCCGCATTGAGGAGAATAAGGTCTGGAAGACTTACAAAGGAATTACTATTCCGCTGCGAGATCGAAACGGACAAACTATAGCCTTCACGCGGCGCCTTTTTAACGGCAAGCCAAAATACAAAAACTCTGCAAATGATGATCTGTATGAAAAGGGGAGTTTCCTTTTTAACGCGGATAAAGCTAGAAAGAAGTTAAAAGACAATGGAAATTTGTATATTTGCGAAGGGTATTTCGACGCGATTGTCTGCCATATGCAAGGCAATGCGGTTATCGCTTACGCCGGCGCTCAGACGACGAAGGATCATGTCTTACAGATCCAGGAGCTTATTCGCTTTCACCCAGGAGTAAACCTACTACTTTGTCCTGATTCCGATGTTACCGGTCAAAAAGCCGTGTCTCGAATGAGGGAAAAGTTTCTACGACATGCTCCTAAACTCAATGTTCGTGTCGTAAAACTTCCGGAAGAGGAGTTTACCTTCCACGACGGGAAAAGAAAATGCAAAGATTTCAATGACGTTCACCTGGCCGGCTTACAAATCAACGACCTGCCGTCCGAACATATTGATATTTATGTATTAAAACAGCGCCTTAATGCTTGCCAATCCATCGAATTAGAGTATTCAACGGTTGAAGACTTTATTAAAACAGTTAACTCTAAGATGATTAAGGGAGACATAGCAAAATTTCTTGCAAAGCGCTGGGACGTAGAGCTTAAAGAAATCAAAGAATGGCTAAAGGTTGCCGAAGACCAAACCATCGATGAAATTCTGATCGAATTCAATACTTTAGACAATTGCCTTGACGAATATCAAGAAATTATTCACGCGAAAGGCGTAGGCATGGGGTTTGAAGGAATCGACGCTTCTTTAGATAACGTCCGGAAAAAGGAAGTTGTTATTTTAGGAGCGCGGCCGGCTGTAGGCAAAACAGAGACTTCTATTTCTGTTGCTTTGCATTGGATCAGGCAGAAGATGAGAATTCTATACTTCAGCCTTGAAATGCCTAAAGGCGCCCTTATAGAGCGTTTTATCGCTCATATTATGGGGATTCACCCGCGCAAGCTGAAAGAATGGATTCTACAAGACGACAACCTCCTAGAGGCCTATGTCCAGGTAAAGGCTGTTCTAACTAAATACCTTGTTGTTATTGATAAGTCCGACCTGTCTATTCTGGACATAAAGAAGAGGATACAGCTGGCTAATTCACGCCGCATTTTCGAAGATGGACCCGTCGACGCAGTAATCGTCGATTATTTTGGGCTTATGAAAGATACCAAAGATTTCGAAAGTGCCAGTGAAAGCGCCAGGCTCATGAAGGCTGTTGCAAAAGACTGTGACGTTATTTTATTCATGCTTTGTCAGTTATCACGAAACGGGAAGGCCTGGGATGAACCCTTTGCCGGTGACTTGAAGTCAACAGGAGATCTTGAAGCTTCAGCTGATATTATTATTATGCTTTGGCGTAAAGGTCTTAATCCTGAGCTGTCCGAAATCGAGAAAAAGCAGTATGAATTTATCACACAGATAAAGATTGAAAAAGCGCGGCGAGGCTGCGAGGCAAAATACTTTGAATTAGTCTTTAGCCCGAAAACCTCTAGGCTATCAGAGAAGGCTCTTTCAGCCTAATAAAAATTATTCCAAAACAGAATAAAAAGTATTGACATTATTCTAAAATGGGATAAAATAAAGGAGACGATGAATTATACCTTACGACAGTTTTATTTGTCCCGACGGGGAAAAATGTAAAATAGAGGAATGTTTAAAAGAGTGTCGGATTGCTCCAATGTTTGAAGCCGACCGTTGTATGTCAACGAGGACGCTGACAACTTTAGCGCAGCAGCGCGAATGGAACGGGAAACCCTCAACGACGCAACTTTTGAATGGAACCAGAGAGAATTACTTGCGGATAGTTAAGACGTTCGCAGTTGACCCTCAGAGCCTCATATTTGCCCTACACGGCACGAAACTACATGCGGCCTTAGAAGAGTATACCCCAGAAGGCGGTATCAGCGAACAGCGGGTATATCACGGCGCGAGTCATGGCGCCTTTGACTTCTATGACGCGAATTTGAAACACCTGTATGATGAAAAAACATACGGCAGCTACAAAACAGCAAAGGTTTTAGGTCTTGAAAAGCAAAAGATTCCTCTGTTTCACCCAGACGGAACTCCGAATCTTTTCAAGAACGGAAATCAGAAATACAAGACAGCTTTCCTTCCGAACGGCAGACATAGCCGCTTTGACCTGGGCGTCCAGCTTAACGATTATCGAATTAAATGCGAAAAGGGCTTGGGATTGCCGGTCGAAAAAATGTTCGTCGAGATCTTCACAAGAGACGCCGGCGGATCTATGGCTAAAATGAACGGCGTAGACAAAAACGCTTACCTGGTCAGAGTCAACAAAATCTCTGACAGATGGGTAGAGCGCTTTATGAAGAGAAAAGCAGATGATCTTGATTATGCTCTTATGGTTGACGAACTTCCTCCGCCCTGCAATGCGCGGGAACGGTGGGGAGGAAAACGCGGACCCGAAGGGGAGCCACTACCAGGCCGAAAATGTGCCGGTTGGTGTGACGTTTGGGAGTTCTGCGAGCTTGGCGTTAAAGCTCATGAAGAGGCTGCCGATTGAAAAGCTATATCTTAATTGCTCAAATGGGAGCTGGCAAAGATACGGTAGCTAGTCTACTAGGGCGGCATAAGCGCCTGGCGTTTGGAGACGGAATTCGAGAAGTTATCAGCTATATCAAAAAAGGGGATTGCTTAGGGGCATATACAAAAATGTTCTGGAACCTTGGAGGACCTTTACATCTTACAAACAATATCGAAAGCAAAATTAGTGATTTTTGTACGGAATATCATTCGGAAGGTAGTAAAGACCGAAAGCTTTCACAGGACCTTGGCACCTGGGCGAGAAAAATCCGTGACGATGTTTGGATAAACATAGTCAAGAAGCAGATCATTGCAGGACAACCATACGTGATTACGGATTGCCGGCGAGAATTGGAACTAGATTCTTTCCCTGGTTTCATTCCTGTTTATGTGTATGCTGATCAAGAAATACGAATTAAGCGGCTTCAAGAAAGAGATCATTTCTTTGATCCGTCCTGCATGGAGCATGAGTCGGAAAAGGAAGTAGAAAAACTTGCTGAACGTTGTAAATATCATATCGAAAATAATGGGACGATTGAAGAATTGGCTCAAAAAGTCGAGGCTTTACGGCGTGGCGAGTGAAGAGGCGCGTAAAAGAGGCGCTAGAAACAAAAGGGCTGGGTATCAAAGCGAAAGACGCCTAGTCCTGCTCCTCAGGGAGTGGGGGTTCGAGTGCGAAAGGCAGCCAATGTCCGGAGCGCTGAAGGGTAAATTCGCGGGAGATATACAGTTAGAAGTAAACGGAAAATCGTTAAAAATTGAAAATAAGCGGAGAGAGAATTTCGGCAGCTATTACAGGCTTGTCTATAAAGACGAAAAGCGAAAATTCCCGACCGACAAAGCTGTTGAAATTAAAGGCTTCTGTGTCCTTATGGCTGAGGAAGTTTTTCGCCAGCTGCTCGACGGGAAGGCTCCAAAGGTCGAGGAAATCGCTGACAAACAATTCAAGCGAATTCATGACTTCTTTGAGCAAGATAATAGCGATATTGTCTCAATGTCCGAACCTCGAAACCCATTTATTTTTGCGGTTACTTTAAAGTTATTTAAAAAATTATCAAGGAAAAGGTGATTATGTGAGTACGTTTAAAATTGGCGACTTTGTACAGGTCGTATTCCCTGGGCCTCATTTTATGAAAAAAGCGAAAATTAGAGCTATTGTCGCTGTTGGATTCCCAACTATTTACAAATTAGATGGGATAGATGGAGAGTTCGTTTCGTCCAATTTAAGATATGCAGCTCCATTGTTCTTATTATTGAACAAAACAGACGGGAAATTTGCTATCGACCACCCTGCAACAGCAGACTATATCAAGAAATGGCTTAATAATTCAGC
Organism: Pelorhabdus sp. sgz311002; assembly: GCF_056134285.1. Taxonomy (NCBI): domain Bacteria; kingdom Bacillati; phylum Bacillota; class Negativicutes; order Selenomonadales; family Sporomusaceae; genus Pelorhabdus; species Pelorhabdus sp. sgz311002. The sequence goes on from NZ_JBWBCL010000016.1 coordinate 63,508, forward strand.
AAACCCGTCTAAAGGATATGAAGTTATCGCTTTAGGTGAAGGCCACGCTGTCAAAGTTCGCGTTGAATACGCTGTGGAGGGGAATTTCTAATGGAAAACATAAGCTCGTTTTTGGATGGAAAGGAAGTTCGCCGCGTTCCCTCTTTGGAAATTCCTGGAGGAACTGTGTCTTTCCCTAAAGGAGATATTCCACAAGTAAAAGTTAATCTCAAAAAGATTAAATTTATTCTTTTTAACCAGACAAAAAATTCGGCTGCCCTAACCTATCCGGTAACAAAAGAAGAAGCTATTGTTTATCTTAATAAGTATGCCCAGGACGGACATGAATATCGGCTTATCCCCGACCTCCGTCTCCCTGGCTTAGATTTAAAAAAGAAACGGATTTGCGAGATTGAAGGTTTATAGTCCTCTCGTTATAAACTTGTTTGGCGGTCCAGGAATCGGTAAATCGACCCTGGCGGCCGGCATATTCCACAAGTTGAAAGTCGCCGGCGTAAATTGTGAGCTGGTCACAGAATTTGCAAAAGACTGTGTCTGGAGCAATAGCGAAAAAACGCTTGAAGATCAAATTTTCGTTTTCTCGAATCAGCTGCACCGCCAAATTGTTTTAATTGGCAAAGTAGATGTTATCGTAACCGACAGTCCTTTACTTTTGAGCTTGGTTTACGGAAAGTCGAATAGTGTGTCTTTCCAGAATGTCGTAACAGAGGAATTCGACCGGTTTAGAAATATGAATTTCTTCCTTGAGCGGGTTCACTCTTACACGCCAATCGGCCGACTGCAGACCGAAAAAGAGGCTAAGGAAATCGACGAAGAAATGCGAAAAATGCTCCTGTTTTGTAACCACTCTTGTATTTTACCGGCTGATAATGGGGCTTGTGGGGAAATCGTTAATCAAGTTCTCCCTAGAATTATTCCGATTCAGGATAGAGAGGAGGGAGAACGGTGGTAAGAATTTTGTACAAAAACTCTATGACTCCACGGCATGAAATTTTTCATAGCGAGGAAGTCACGGCGGAAGAGGCACAAGGGATTCTTGAAGTCGCGAAAGCGACGGATTACATACAATTCCATCATGAGCCAGACCAAAATTATGCTTATGACTACAGTTATTTTAAACCAGGTAAAATCGACACTGGCCATGTTGACCAGTTAGAAATTTATGTCAGAAAACTCGAAGATTAGAGGGAATCATCTTGAATGAAATAGAGATTATGAAAGGTCTTTTCTCTGTAATTGCAGAGAGAGAGACTGAAATTTCGAAAGAAAACGCGAATACAGATCCTTCGGCCGCTACGAAAATGCACCAAATTGCCAGCGAAGCAAATAAATCTTATTGTTTGGCGAGAGTGCTGAAACCAGAACACGCGAAAGCTCATATGAACGGAGATATTCATATTCATGACCTTGATTATTATAATATCGGTCTGAATTGTATGACTCACGATCTCGGCAAAATGTTGCGGGAAGGTTTTAATAACGGCGTCGGAGGAATTCGGCCGGCTACGCGATCCGGAAGTGCTGCTGCTTTAACAGCAATTATTCTACAGTCTTCCCAAAACAATATGTTCGGTGGCCAGGCTATAGATTATTTCGACAAAGCCCTGGCTCCGTTCGTAGAGCGCGAGTATGAACGAATCAAAGAACGGTCGCGGCAGCGGCGGGAAATGACTTGCAAGGGAAAATACGACCAAAAGGCTGCAGACATTTTAGACCTTCAGGAATTGGACGAAGCGGTTTATCAGGCTATGGAGGCTTTAATTTTCAACCTTAATACCATGAAGGCTCGCAGCGGGAACGCTGTTCCATTCACTTCAATGAATATTGGGACAGATACAAGCACTTACGGCCGAATGGTAACGAAGAACTTCTTGAAAGCCTTTAAGGCCGGTCTTGGTTATGGCGAAAACCCGTTGTTTCCGAATATCTGTTTCCGCTTGAAAAAAGGAGTCAATTTTGATCCTGGCGACAAGAATTATGATCTGTTCCGCCTGGCTATGGAAACGGCAGCTGTCCGGATGAATCCGACATTTAGCTTCATGGATTCTAGCTTCAACGCTCCTTATGGAGATATGGCTGGCTATATGGGCTGCCGAACTCGCGCTATTGGCAACGTGAACGGGGAAAGTAAACTTGCAAACAAAGGAAACCTGTTTTTTACGACAGTAAATCTGCCGCGCCTGGCTATTATGGCAAGAAAATCCCAAGATCCTTTACTTAATTTTGAAACTCGTCTTTCAAATATGGTTGATTTAGTTATTGACCAGCTGCTGCACCGTTATAACGTGGTTAAAAAGCTCAAAGTCCGCGATTTTCCTTTCATTATGCCTTATTATATGGGCGCTGAGGGCCTGGGTCCCGACGATTCTATTGAGCCGGCGATTAAAAACGGAACAATGTCAATCGGCTTTATTGGCCTAGCAGAAACCTTAATACTTTTAACTGGTAAACACCATGCAGAAAGTGAAGAAAGCCAGAAATTAGGCCTCGAAATCGTGTCTTATATGCGGCGCCGCATGGACGAAGCGACAGAAAAATATCACTTGAATTTTAGTATTATTGCCACGCCGGCAGAAGGCTTGTCCGGACGTTTTACGGCGATTGACAAAAAGAAATTCGGTATTATCCCTGGCGTAACAGACAAGGATTTTTACACAAATTCCTTCCATGTTCCAGTCAATTATGACTGCAGCATTTCTGAAAAGATCGATGTAGAAGCTCCTTATCACGCTCTCACGAACGCTGGCCATATCAGCTATATCGAGCTAGATTCGCCGCCGTCCCATAATATCAATGCTATTGAAGCTATCTTGCGTTACATGGCAGAGAAAGATATGGGTTATGTAGGAATCAATTTCCCGATTGACTTCTGCGAAGAGTGCCATAATCTAGGCGTATTCGATAACGGCTGCCCCAGGTGCGGCGCTCCGGACGAAAAGATAAAACGAACCCGCCGAATCACAGGCTATATGTCGACTTTGAATAAATTCAATGACGGCAAGAAGGCAGAAGAAGCGGCAAGGGTTAGTCACGGTGGAACCAGGAGTATCGGCTGATATTCCTATGAAAAAGATTGATTGGAGTATTGTGTTATGTGTGATTACGGGTATCATTCCTTACGAAATCGCAAGAGAGCCTGTTTATTTGCTCTCTGTGATCGGTTTGCTCAGTATTTACGCAAATTACCATTCGTTCACAGTAAAGGGGAACCAACAATGAAAATTATGAGACGAATCAAAAGCTCGCTGATCGACGGCGAGGGAATCAATTATGTAATTTATACGGCCGGCTGCCCTCATCATTGTAAAGGGTGCCATAATCCGTCTACGTGGGATCACAAGAACGGGTTTCATATCAGCCTCGACCGGCTAAAAAAGGCTATTGAAAAAGATAAGCTTATTACCGGTATTACATTTAGCGGCGGCGAACCGTTCAGACAGTTTGCGGAAGTTAGAGAGCTGGCAATTTGGGCAAGAGAACGCGGCCTAAAAGTTACTCTTTATACCGGCTATCAAATGAGAAACAAAAGCGGTGTCTTTGATCGGCTTTGCAGAAAATATGCAAGTCCCGCCTTTAAGCTTTCGAAAAAGGATTTGCAGCTTTTTGACTGGATTATTGACGGGCCATTCATGGAAGAGCAGCGAGATATTTCTTTGCCGTTCAGAGGCTCGAAGAATCAAAGAATCTTAAAGAGAGGAGTGGATTACTGATGTATGGAGTAGTATGTCCGGAATGTAAAAACGTTTACACAAAATGGAAAGACGGCAAGCTTGTTTGTGCAGAGTGTGGGGCTCCTTTCTTTGAAGAAGAAAAAGCTGCAGTCGAAGTTGGCCAAGAGGCAAAAGATGATTAAGCAGCTGGTTGACAGATTCAAAAGATGGTTTGCTTGCCCTGGCTTGAGCCAGGGAGGCTCGGTCTGAGGAGGCAAAAATATGATTAGTTTTTTCGGGAGTTTATTCGTAATTATCCTTTTCTTATGCCTTAGTGTGGCCTGTGTTTGCTTTACCTACACTGTAGTAAAAGAATTTTTTGAGGATGATAAAAAATGATAGCCTCGACGATTGTTTTATTAGTATTGATCGCGCTTGCGGTTCTAGCAGGATGGTATTTCCTATCCATGCTTTTCGGGAGCAAAATCGGCTCCGTAATTTTTAAAGGTATCTCAAAATTTTTTAAAAAGGTGGAAAACGAATAATGGATAATGAAAGAAGAGCAACAAGAAGAGGGTCTTTCCTCGTTGGTTCGGTATTATTTCTCTTTGTTTTAGTTTTTGTATCGATTGGATTTTTTGCTTTATCGAAAACGATTGACCCAGGCTTTGCAGGCGTCGTTTACTCTCGGAATGGCGGCGTAGAAAGTCGCGTACTTGGCCAAGGAACCCACTTTGTATGGCCTACGGAACATGTAACAGAGTACCCTGTATCAACGGAAACCGTGTTTGTCACAAAGTCAGCTCATGACGGCCGCAAAGGCGTCGATGATTCTGTAAATATCAATACGAAAGATAGCAAGCAAATCAATGTTGATATTACTTACAGCTATCATATGGATTCTGAAAAATTGCCACAAATTTACAGTAAATTTCGCGGCGCTGAACACGAATCTATTCAATGGGGCTACATGAAAAACCAGCTAGTCGGCGCTTTAAACCAGGTTGTTCCTAAATACGAAATGGCCGGTATTACTGGTAGCCAAATTCAGCAAGTTAATGAAGAGCTGAAAAACGTTTTATCTCAAAACCTTGCCGAAGACGGAATTATTATTGATTCTATCTTTATCAGCCGCGCCGATCCAGCCGACGAAAAAACAAAAGAAGCCATGACAGCAATTAGCCAGGCTCAATTTGCTAAACAAGAAGCGGACCTCGCAGAAATGACCGCTGTTGCCGTAGCCAAAAGACAAAAAGCTGAAGCCGAAGGCAACGCAGCCGCTATGAGAATTGGCGCTGACGCCCAGGCTTATGCGAATCAAAAGCTGCAACAGTCTACAACGGAAAACGTTGTCGCTCTTGAATGGATTAAAAAATGGAACGGGGTTTTGCCAACGACCGCTGCCGGTAGTTCTGGCTTCATGATTAACCTGAAATGATTAATCTATTTGAATATAAAACAGACGAGCTTTTAGCAGCTGGGCTAGAGATTTCACTTCCTTTACAAAAGGGTGATACAATTAAGCTTGATCTTAATGGAAACGGTTCTGTTGACTATTATGTCTTTGATATTGTTCACCATTACCACAAAAATGACTTCGGAAGTAAGCGGATTCAAACGTCTGTGATCGTCAGAAAGTCGGCGGAGAGGGGTTTATATTGAAAGACGTAGTAGGCAATGAGCTAAAAATAGGAGACACTGTTGTTTGTGTTTCTTCCCCAGGCGGCCACCGGCGGCTAGTTAAAAAAGAAATTGTTAAAATCAACGCTAAAACTGTAAGCGTTTCGGAATTTGGCTGGCTTCACCCTAACCAGGTTGTTAAGATCCCAAAAGAAAACGAAATCGTTATAAGCAAGGACGTTTACGAAGAACTTAACAGGGAAGAAGCAAAACTTTGCGCTCTTGAAGCGGCTGGCGTGGATAACTGGCAAGGCTATGACGACGCTATGAATATTTTAGGAGAGAATAATTAATTGTTATCTCTTAAAACAAACGGTCTTTGGACTGAAATTAAAAACCGCTGCCGAACGACGGTAAATAAGCAAGACACAGAAAATGCCCCGTCGAGTAAGTTTAAATACGACTTGCTAATTTCGGAACACAGCCCTATTCGTATCCTTCGAATATCATGGATATGGGAAAGTATTAAGTATTGGCTATCAACAGAATTTTCGCGGCATCATATTGGCTGGGAAAAATGGATCTCAACTCAGAGGGATGATCGGACAAACATCGACCGAAACAAGTGCCCACAAGAGACTGAGGTTAGAATGGCCATTGAAGCGAACGCCCAGGCGCTTATAAATGTTTCGCGCTTTCGGCTTTGCAATGGCTCCGCCCACAAAGAGGCTAGGGCTAAAATGGAAGAGCTAAAAAGACAAATCCACGAAATCGAACCGGAGCTTGCTGACGTTATGCAAAAAAATTGCGTGTATCGTTGCGGTTGCCCTGAATTCGTGCCGTGTGGTTGGTGGGAGGCCTTTCAAAAACGTCACAAAGAAATGAATGTAGCTGATATTAAGTCAAGATATGAGGCTGCAAACGTGGAATTTTATTCCGAAACGAAATAAAAACAAACAAACAAGAATAAAAGGAGACTTACAAATGTCAGGAAAATATTGGGAAAATGAAGAAGCAAAAGTATTGAAAACAAAAGGGTATGAATTGCGCGGGTTTGTTGCTGCAGGTAAAGTCCAGGTTATTAAATTGAACGACGCCGGCGAACGCCATGCGACGGTTGTAATTGATCGTTATGCAATCAACAAAGCTATTGAACAAATTAGCGAAATCGCAGCCGGCGAAGGCAACGGCCAGGGCGGCAAGTATTGGGAAAACGAAGAAGCTCAAAAGGTAAATGCTGGAAGTATTGCAATGCGTTTCTTTATGACTGCTGGTAAAATGCAAATCACAACCTACAAAGACAACGAAAAACAAGGGTCTGTTACTCTCGACCGCTTCACGGTCAAAAAAGCAATGGATATGTTTAACGAAATTCTTGCTGGAGGCGCTGCAGAATGAAACCAGTAAATTTGAAAGTAAAAGCTCTATCTCCAGACGCAGTTATTCCTTCCTTTGGTAGCGACGGCGCTATGTGTTTCGATCTTGTAGCTTCAAAAGATACTTGGGTTTTACCAACGCCGGCAGCGGTTGTTGTTCCGACCGACCTTGCTTTCGAAGTTCCGGAAGGATACGCCTTATTTATCTTTGGCCGCAGCGGAATTACGTCGAAAACGCCGCTTAAAGTAGAAACAGGCATTGTTGATTCTGATTATCGCGGCCACGTTGGCGTCATGATGAGCAACGGCCAGCAAGTAACTCGCATGGATACACTTGGCTTCACTTTAGACGGCCGCGCCTATTATACGTCGGCCCCTGAACGGAAAGCTTTAGGATTCCCTCAAGGTATTCCGAACGGTTCTTTCCTTATTAAAAAAGGCGACCGTATTGCCCAGGCTCTTTTGCTTCCTAAAATTCCTGTACATTTCCAGCAAGTCGAAGAATTAAGCGAAACAAAGCGCGGTAAGGGCGGCTTTGGTAGCACTGGCGTAACGGCCGAAGGGAAGTAAGTCTTATTTCAGACGCAGCAACCATTCCAGTTCACTACTTTTTCGTAGATTTTCATGTTGAGCGCGGCGGGATTTTCGTCCCGTCCGGTCAATACTACAAAGTTTGTGTAGAGTGCGAGTCTAAAGAAAAAGCAGAGGCCGCTTTACAGGCTTATTCTTCCGACGTTCGGTTTTATAAAACCTGTGAAAAGGCTGGTAGAAACGACAAGGGACGCAGACAACTTGCCCCAGGTATTATTATTAAGTCATGTCATTTTGCAAGAGATAAATACAACGTATCTTTAAAAGCTTTGAAATGTGACGCCGATAGTCGAGACGCAAAGGAGCTTGCTGCGTAATGGACTATCTAGCCAAGATTGTAAGAGATTTAAAGGACGGCATTATTCCTCAAGAAGATTCCCCAAAGGTTTCAGGAATGTTGTCTTTCAAAACGGCTCAGGCTGATTTTAAGAAAGATATTCAAGATAGGGATTTTGCTCGCGCTATGGGAGCAGAGCTTGTAAGTAGCTATCAGCTACAATGGGGTTTATCTCCGGAAGAAATTCTCATCGAAAAAGAGGATAAAGAAGCGGCGGTCAATTTTCTTCTTGACGTAAAAGACTGTTTAGGCCCGTATCGATGGAAAATATTCTGCCTTTACTATATCAACGGTAGAAGTCAGGAAGAAATAGCCGAAAGATTTAAAATAACTCAACAAGCTGTATCGAAGGTTATTAAGAAGATTGATAGCAAAATCCAAATACTTCTCTTTGATAAAAAACTTTTTTCTCTCAAAGATGTTTTATCTCCGCCTCAGTCAACTTTAGAGGCTGATTCTCCAGAAAGCCCAGGCTGGCCGTTTGTATTTTTACAACAAGTCAGCGAAGACGGATTTTGGAGAACTAAAAAGAACGGCAAAAGGGTCTTTGAATCCAAAACGGTATGTAAAATTCCGGAATATCTTTACGAATCTTTTAAAGACAGCAATACAGTTTGTACTATGTGCGAGGTATGCTCTCGCAGCGAAGGAGTGATTCAATGAATTTACTTGCAAACAAAGAAAAGCTCCTCGCTGAGGAGCTATCAAAGCATGTAATTGAACATCGTGTAAAAGGGTCCCAGGCGTTTTTTATGAACGCGGCGGATTGGCATTATGGCCTCAATAATCGCGATTTGGCAAAGGCTATTGTCGAATTTATTCTCTCTGTCCCAAACTTCTATATTACCTTAGGCGGCGATTGTGCTAACTACTCGACCAAAATATCGAAAGGGAATCCTTTAGAAGAATGGGCTGTCGGAGATAAGCAACTTTATGCCCTGGCTGAAGACTTGCGGCCGCTGGTTGACGCTGGCCGGTTGTTAGGCATCATTGAAGGAAATCACACCGCTGGACGTTTAAAAGATACGATCTTCACGACGCCCGAAGGAATTCTTGCTTATTTGTTAGGTAAGCCGCAGCTGTATAAGGGAGAAATGGCAATGATTTACTTCAATGTAAATAAGAATTGCTACGTTCATTTCATGCAGCATAAGTCTGGGAAAGCAGCTGATAAGTTCGCATGGATCGCGGCCGATTGTGTCTGGCGCGAGCATGTCCATGAATACAAAGCTGTCCCTCAGCTAGTTGTTGAACATAACAAATATACGCAGCCGAAACGGCCGCTTGTAAAAACTGTTTGGGAAGTATTCAGCGGCAGCTTGCAGGTTTATCCTTCTTATGCTAAAAGCGGCGGTTTTCGGCCGATCCTACCAGGTACAATGATCTCTGAAATGAGTGGACAACCTGGCGGCTGGAAAATGAGAATGTGGCGCGACGAAGACCTTTTCGACGCGATTAAAAAGGGGTATCAAGTATGATAAACGCTTATGATGATTTACGACAAAAGGTTATTGATTTTCAAACGGTCGGCGCCGATCCAGCCGATTTCGAAGCGTATATAAGCGACGAAAGCCGTTTCGATTTTAAAAAGACTCCTGTATGTTTTGTCGGACCTGGCCTTGCGGCGGTTTTAGTAAATTATCACCCTCTTGTCCCTGAGGGCCGCGCTGTGTTACTCCCGAAGAATTATATGATTCCTGATACTTGCCCTTGTTGTGGGCAAAAAATCGAAAGAGGCGATCAAAATAAGTAAGTATTTTCAAGACAACGAATTACATTGTCATGGTGAAGAGCCTGACCACTATCAAGCTTACGGCCGCGCTTCTGGCTGCGGCTGTGGAGGAAGTTTAGGCCCTGGTATTAGCGAAACCCTTTTAACTTTACTTGATGCAATTCGTGAAGCTTACGGAGGGCCGCTGTCTTTATCTTGTGCTTACCGTTGCCCTGTCTGGAATGAGGTTGTTGGCGGCGAGCTGAACAGCTTTCACACGCAAGGATTAGCCGCTGATATTGAATTGCCCGACGGCTGGACCGTAGATAATTTTGCCCAACTTTGCCGCGATACAATGCGAGAATTAGAAATCGCCGGCGGAGTTGGTAGATATTACGACACACTTTTTGTACATGTTGACGTAAGAGGTTATGAGGCGCGGTGGTCAGATCATGATTGACTGTTACCTGGTTGTCTATGACGAAGCAGATTTTATAACAGGAAAAGAATCTACTCATTTATTCCGTGGTTATGATACTCTTGGCCCAGCGAGACAGCAAAGAACAAGACTCAAAAAGCAAACATGTCGTAAAAATGTCCGGATCTTAAAAGTAACAACTGTAGAGGAGGTGGAAGTCAATGCTTAAAATTGTTCAAGATGTTGAAGTTGTTTCCCCTGGCACAGAAGAATGTAACCATGTTTTTATTCAGAAGGATAAAGGTAAAATTAGCTTTAGAAAGCTAACTCATACGCAGGAAAAAATTTGTTTCACTTGCGGACGCCACGAAATTACGACAACTAAGATCGTGAAGGAAAATCCATTCACATTCGAAAACGTTTTGGCGAGATTCCAGACGGTAAAAGAAAAATAAGCCCCGAAAAGGGGCTTATCTTTTATCCAGCGCCTAACAAAGTTAGGACTCTAACACATTCTTTTCGGCGGCCTTCTAATTCCGCGACCGTTTTCTTACTAGGCCAAAAGCTAGAAAGCTCTTTATTTATTTTCTCATCAAGAGAAAGTATTCTATGTCTTATTTCCATAGCAAGATCCACGTTAGCCCTCCTTAGTTAGGCATAGCGCCTTTTGCAAAAGCTTTACCAGGACAGTCGGTTTCTTCGCAGGTGTCGCAGCCTCGTTTTACAGCCGCTTGTTCCATTACGTTTTTAATATCTTTATTATTAAAAATATCGTGAAGAATTGCCGCTAAAGGATCGTGATGCAAGTATTCTCCGATTAAATTGTCGATAACAATTTTTAGTGTCGGTCTGGAAAGTTGACCCGTTACGGTAATTCCTTCCTTACGGTCAAGGACTACTAAATACTCTTTAACATCGGTATGTACTTGTGATTCGGTTGGCGTTTTGTGGATGGTAATAGTTGGCATTTTTAAAACCCCTTTATTTTAATTTAATACCTTTTCGCATACGTCGCAAATATCAGAACCGTTATTCGGAGTCTTTAGACGATGGGGGCAGGTATTTTGTAAGCGCTTTATTTCGTTTAGTTCTTCTTGTTCTTGTAGCTGTAAAGTGACTAAGCGGCGGCCGTGGTGGTTAATTCCGTCGCGAATTTCTCTTTCTTGTTCAGACAACATAGAAGCCTCCTAATTAATATCAGCCATTAAAAGTAAAGGTTTCCCATCGACAAAAATGTTAGAGCCAAGAGCATGATCATGAAAGTATTTTGCCAGAAGCTCCTTGAGTTCCGGAACAAACTGAACAAGATCTCCTTTTATGTCGCTGGGACAGATAGTAATAGTAAGGCGGTCCATATCTTGTCGATCCTCAAACCCTTTGAATACGCCAAGATCATAAGCTGCTTTCACAAGCTCCTGAAGATATTCGCTAGGAGCCTGTTTTAAAAGGCCGTCAAGAATTGTCTGAAAGTCAGCGCCTGTATTAAAGACGCTTTCTTGGTCTTCGGAGAGGACTCCAAATTTCCGGAGCGCGTTAAAAAGTTCTTTTTGTTCCATTTTCATTTTCCTTTCGCTAAAAAGAATTATCCTCAATAATATCTTTAATATCCTGACAACCTTTTTTAACTTGCAGGTCCTTACAAGAAGGAAGTTTTAGCCGAAAACCGGTTGTTTTATAGCCAGTTAGTTCTTGCACGACTCTAGGATCTACGCCTTTTGTGATAAGTTTAGCCGTATAGCTATTTCTAAGGTTTTGAGCGCAAATATCTAGGCCGGCAAGATCTGCCGCGTTCCTTACTTGCTTCTGTAAAGTAAAGCTTTGAACTCGACCGTTTGCTGTTGTAAAAAGAGCTTCATCGTCTGTATTCCTTCTGATTTTCAAGTACAACAAATAGT
>NZ_JBWBCL010000017.1:0-56589 GCF_056134285.1 Pelorhabdus sp. sgz311002
TTCCTGCTGGGTGAAGTCCGGTACTCGGCGCTCAAAAAACAGTTCCCTGAAATGGCGGAAGCTTTATTTGAGAAGACCGAAAAAGATGCTAAAGATCGCTTGGCTAGCTATAAACGCTTGGCTGATATTCACTAAGGAGTGTCGGAGATTTATAACAAAAAGGAGCAAACACGCTGGCGTGTTTGCTCCTTGCATCTGATGATTCATTTTAAATCTGTTCTTATGAAAGATACTTGTGCTTGGGGCAAGGTGTCTTCAGGGGAATAGATTTTTTTAGTTCCTATTTGAAACGGAAAAGTCATTTTGCGACTGAATGTTGGCTGGATATTGCTAGAAAGGGTGATTTTGCTAGTACTTATACTCAGGAATAATTTGGCATAAAACTTGCTATTCATATACCTAAAAGAACGCTTAGCGCTGATTGAAGTACCGATGAATGTCTTACTCGGCGATGCTTCTGCTAAATAAGAGTGTCAGAAAAATAATCCTGGGAATCCGGGGGAGTTGGATATGTATGTTTATTGAAAAAGTCATTGCCTATGTAGTACGAAAGAAAAGCGAAAAGTATTTGCACTTTAATCCTCAAGCACCTTGCAGTCTTCCCCTCAAAAAAAATCAACCAGAACCCCTATTACTCTATCTGCACATTCCTTTTTGCGAAGAACTTTGTACCTATTGTTCCTTTCATCGAGTGCCCTTTCGGGAAAGTCAGGCCAGAGTCTATTTTACCGCTTTGCGCCAAGAAATTCTTTTATATAAAAGCGAAGGCTATGATTTTCGTGCCATGTATATTGGCGGCGGGACACCGACGGTATTGATTGATGAACTTGTGGAGACAATTGCTTTAGCCAAGAAGTGTTTTGCTATCAAGGAGATTTCAGTAGAAACGAATCCAAATCACTTAGATAGGAAAATTATGAGTCGCTTACAAGAGGTCGGCGTTGAACGTTTGTCTGTTGGCGTTCAATCTTTTAATGATGGTATTTTGCAAGCAACTGATCGTTATCATAAATATGGCAGCAGTGCCCAGATTATCGAGCGAATTAAAGACATGCAGGGCCTCTTTAAAACAATCAATATTGACATGATCTTTAACTTCCCGAACCAGACGGAACAAATGCTGCGACAGGATCTTGCGACTATCTTAGATTTGAAAATTGACCAAGTTACTTTTTATCCGTTGATGGTGTCAACAAGCACGCGCAAAGAGATCGAAAAGAAGATGGGGAAAGTGCAGGGGGGACGAGATCAGCGTTTTTACGAAATGATTCGCAATGCGCTCGCCCAAGAATATAAGGCCAGTACGGCTTGGTGTTTTTCCCGAAATGAGACGCTCTTAGACGAATATGTAGTTAACTATGAAGAATATGCAGGGCTGGGCAGCGGTGCTTTTGGCTATCTAAATGGCTCTGTATATGCAAATCAATTTGATATTCCTGAATATATAAAGCAAGTGGGGCAAGGTCAGTATCCCATTGTTGCACGGCGTGATTGTGAGGGACCGACGGCTATTCTCTATGATTTTATGATGCAGTTTTTCAGTCTCTCCATTCCGATAGATCCGAAACAAAAAAAATATGAGCTTTATGCTCAGGTGCGTCTATGGATAGTTCTGCTGTTTTTTTGGTTGATTGGCAGCTTGGAAAAAGAACCTGGCAAGGATTGTTTTGTCATAAAAAAGCCATATCATGGGGTTATTATGATGCGCGAATTTTTTACTTCCGTTAACAATTTTCGTGATTATTGCCGAGCCAAGGCCAACAAGGCGCCAGAGATAGAATCACTATTAGAAAAAACGGTGTAAAAAAGAAGCAAACACGCTGACGTGTTTGCTTCTTTTACTTTAATTGGCTGTTTTATTTTGATAATCTGGCTTTATTTATAGAATTTCGGGGCTAAATCTAAAGTTTTAAAGAATTCATAATCATGGGCGAAGATCACTTTCGCATTATATTTCTTCTCTAATTTTCTAACCTTTTCAATCGATTTAAAGAAGGCAATACTGTCATGTAAGAAGCCGCTCATTTTTGCAGGAGGGCCATAAATAGTGCTCGTGTAGATACAGTCTTGCGGGAGAATAATTGTTTGACCATCTAAATGCACGACAAGGCCAAGCAAATTTGGCGTATGGCCAGGCAGACACAAGACTTCGACGCCGGGAGCAATTTCAAAATCTTCATCAATGAGATGATATTGTTTTACTGGGGCTTCTAAATCGCCTTTAATGTAGCCGCCGTGTTTTTCCGGATCGGGGTTTTGATGAACCATGGCGAGGCCTTGCATGTAGTCTTGTTTGGGCACGTACACATCGGCATGGGGGAAGAGATGAATATTACCGGCATGATCCAGGTGCATGTGGGAAAGAATGACCGTTTTAATATCTTCCGGTTTTACACCGCAGAGAGCTAACTGGTTTTCCAGACGCTCTTCTTTAGTTTGAAAGAGCGGATATACTTCCTGCATGATTTTTTGCCAATAGCCGTTCATGGCATTGGGGTTGCTGCCTGTATCGTATAAAATGTAGCCGTCTTTTGTTTCGATTAGAAACGCCATAACTGGCAGCTTAATCCAGTTGTTCTGAACATGGGGCTGGCTTTTTGTGCCGACAGTTGCACAGCCAACTACGCAATTTTCATCAGTTTCTAAATAACCGGTGTTCAGGATATAAAGTTTCATAATGTCCCTTCTTTCATTTCAATTTAGCAGCGGAAAACTCGTTGTTATTACACAGTGAGATTAGCCTTCAAACTTGGCATGAAACCGTTGTTCAAATTCAGCTATTAAGCTGGGACGAAAATCAGGATGGGCAATGTTAATGAGCGCTACGGCGCGCTGGCGTAGTGTTTTACCTTTTAGGGTGGCAATTCCGTATTCGGTGACAACATAGTCGACATCATTGCGCGAGGTCGTAACCGCTGCACCCGGATCAATGTGAGCGCAGATCTTGGAGACTTTGCCATTGGCTGTAGCCGAAGGCATAGCGATAATGGCCTTGCCGCCTTTGGAACGGGCCGCGCCGCGGACGAAATCGACCTGACCGCCTACGCCGCTAAACTGACGGGAGCCAATCATTTCGGCGTTGACTTGGCCCATTAAGTCGACTTGCAGCGCTGAATTGATACAGACAATATTGTCAATTTGGGCGACGATAAAGGGATCATTCGTGTAGTTTACTGGCTTTACAATGACATCGGGATTGTGATCCACAAAATCATATAATTTTTTCGTTCCCATGAGGAAAGTCGCGACAAATTTGCCTGTATCAACGGTTTTCTTGGCGTTATTAATAACGCCTTTGTTGGCTAAATCGACGACGCCGTCAGAGAACATTTCCGAATGAATGCCTAGGTCTTTCTTATCACCGAGGAAGGAGAGGACTGCGTCGGGAATAGCACCAATCCCTAACTGGAGCGTGCAGCCGTCGGCAATAAGAGAAGCCACATATTCGCCGATCTTTTTTTCGGTTTCGCCAATCTTGGGCGGCTGCAGTTCAATGAGCGGTTCATCTTGCTTGATCATGTAATGGATATCATCAAGTGAAATGCTATTACCGTACGTATAGGGCATATTTTTATTGATTTGAGCAATGACAAGCTTCGCCGCTTTTGCGGCTGCCTGCGTATAGTCAACGGAGATACCGAAACTGCACAGGCCATTTGCGTCAGGCTCAGTTACTTGTAAAAAGACAACATCGACCGGGATGAGGCCGGAAGCAAAGGCTTCTGGGACCTCACTAAAGAAAATCGGCGTAAAGTCAGCACGGCCTTCTTCGACAGCTTTGCGGGTTGAGCCGCCTACAAACAAGGCGTTATGGCGAAAGTGCTGTTCCATGCCGCTCTGGCAGTAGGGGGCCGACCCCATTGCTACCATATGAATGATTTCTACATTTTCCAAGCGATCCGCTTGGGCGACTAATTCGCTCGTTAAGGCTTGTGATTCACCGCAGGCATGGGTGAAGACAATTTTATCGCCTGATTGCACGTGGCTGACCGCTTCTTTAGCGGTTACCAGCTTATTAGCATACTTGCTTTCCCAATCTTTCAATGGTTACACCCTTTCCATTTGTAAGATCATTCTTCAATTTTAGCAATTTCTTTCGCCAATTTTTTCTTCATACGAAGATTGCCTTGGCGAGCAATCATGATACGCTGCGCTTGCGGTGAACCAGCGCCATGCATGGATTCCGTACGATAGCCCACTGCGGCGGTGCCCAGGCAGAGGTTTTCAATGAGACGTAAAATTTTGAGACGATTTTCCGTGGAGACGCTGGCTGTGCCGCGGAGATATTTTTCTACATAAGGTCCTAGTTTCGGATCGCGCAAGTCTTGTTCCGATGGAGCTGTTACCATCAGGCCGCCGGCAATATCCTCGGCTAAGCGAACGATTTCATAGGGGAAGCGCGTGACATTCTGCTTACAGACATTGGCTAACAGCAAGTCGATTAAGTAGTTGCCTGCTTCGGTTTTTGTGCCAAGGGCGGAGCATGCAATGCCGCAGGCATATAAGGTTTCATTTAAGTGTTGCATTTCAATAATTTTGTCTTTAATATGCGATACTTTCGGGCAGCCGTTATAATCAGCCGCTACCGCGGCAGCGCCAATGAGTACGTCGCCAACGCCGACTTTACAGCCGCCGTAAGACTGACGGTGATAACCGGCAAACCGTTCTACGAGCGAACCAGCAAACTCCACTTCGCCATTTAAGAAGATCTGTTCATTCGGAATGAAAACATTATCGAAGATAACGAGGGCTTCGGTGCCGCCGAATTCAGGGTTGCCTGTATCCATCGGAGCGCCTTCTAGTTTTCTCGTATCGCAGGACTGACGGCCAACGATCATAAAAATGCCTTCCGCATCAGTCGAGCAGGAAAAGGCAATGGCATAGTCTTTGTCATCTTCGCCCATGGCGATGGTAGGCATAACAATGACTTCATGGGAGTTAATAAAGCCAGTTTGATGCGCTTTGGCGCCGCGAACGACAACACCGTCAGGGCGACGTTCTACTACATGTAGATAAAGATCAGGGTCAGCTTGCGCATGGGGCGCTAGGGCGCGGTCGCCTTTCGGATCGGTCATCGCGCCGTCAACAGTGAGGTCGTTTTCTTGAACATATTTTAAGAACTTCATGAAATTTGCATGATAGCTTGTTCCGTACTGTTTATCTGTATCATAAGTCACCGAGAAGACGGCGTTGAAGGCGTCCATGCCGACGCAGCGTTGGAAGCAAGAAGCCGTTTTTTGGCCGCAGAGACGCTGCATTTTCACTTTATCCATTAAATCCTGAGTGCTTTGATGAATGTGAGTGAAGCGATTTACCCGTTGGTTCGTATAGGGTGACATCGCTGTCATTAAGTCTTCGTATTCCGGCAGTTGGGCTAGATCATAAGTGGCTTTTACGGAGTTTAAAGAGGGGCGAAGAATCGGATCGTCCACTGGATTTTCAATTTTTTTGCCAAACATATACACCTGCAGATTCTTCTTTCTCATACTTTCTACATACTGTTCTCCTGTCATTAACGGCATAACGGATCATCCCTTCTCGTTTTGTAATCTTTTTCACACAGTCCTGTGCGGTTGCTTTTTATACAAGCAAAAGTCATGCCCAAATGAATTTAATTTTGTTTTCTTTGCGGCGGCAAGGATCATTTCCCTAGAAATATCGTGGGAAAATTAAAAAAATTCTTATTGGTGACAACGCTTTGTTACGGCGATTGGGCTTTCATTTTCTGAAGATTTTGTTGCAAAAATGCAACAAGACAAACTGTTTGATGCATTTTTGGTAAGTTTTTCTAGGATATTAGCCTAAAAGGCCCGAAATAGCGGACTATTTCGGGCCTTTGCTTCTGGCATGTTTTTTGCAATAAATATAATGCAAGAGTATGAAAATTGCGATAACAAGCGGCGGGAACCGGGTTGACGCTTGTTCCGTTTCTGCAACGAAAACGAATAAGGATGTGAGCTAGATGACAACACCGATTTTAACGAAGATCGAAACAGTCTTAGATGAAGTAGTAAGGCCCGCACTAGCCGAACATAGCGGCAATGTAACTGTTGAAACCGTCACCGACGGCGTACTGCGAGTTCGCCTTACTGGCCGCTGCAACGGCTGTCCTTCGGCTATGGCGACGACGGAAGAATTTATTGCCGAGAAAATACAAGCGCGATTGCCGGAGATTAAAAAAGTCTTGTTAGTCACTGCCGTGAGCGATGATTTGATTGCCCAAGCAAAAGCTTTTTTGCGGCATGAATATCCCCGCTGAGGAGGTAACCATGAATATTGGGATCAAATATTGCGGCGGCTGTAACAGCCATTATGATCGAACCGAAGAAATTGACGAATTAGTGAAAAAGTTCCCAGAGCACACCTTCCTTTATGCGGCCAAAGGAGCTGTTCTTTGTGAAGTATGGCTTATTGTCTGCGGCTGCAGTGTTTGCTGTGCTGCTACGCAGGGACTTATTGCGACAGAAAAACTCTTTTTACTTCATACACCGCAGCAGTTTGCAGCTGTTGTTGCATTTTTACAACAAAAAGAAGAAAAGTGAGATGATTTTCATGACTAAGCTGGAACAGTACTCTAAGTTATTTGTGGATCAATTTAAAGTAACTCCGGAGGAACTGCCTGATTTAAAGTATCGCGGCATTAAATTGTGGGATTCGCTAGGCCATATGATGTTAATGGAAGCCATTGAAGATTTGTTTGATATTACCTTTGCAACCCAGGATGTGTTAGCCTTTACTTCTTATCCAAAGGGAATTGAACTTCTAAAAAAATATGATGTGCATTTATAGGCGAACACCATGACTACTTTTGGCGAAGCTTTGCCTGTGTGTATTGTCGATCCAGTCACAAAGAGCAATTGCTACATGTTAGAAGCAGCTGGTCATGTCGTGATTATCGATCCCAATGACTTTGCCCAAATCCAGCAGTTGCTAGAGGAACGGGGCTGGACGCTTGATCTGGTTTTTTTAACGCATGAGCACTGTGATCACATTTCAGGGTTAAATTCCCTGCTAGAGCTTTACGATATTTCTGTTTTAGCTAGCAGTGCTTGCAGTGAGGGGATTCAAAGTACGACGCTCAATATGACGCGGATTATGGAGTCTTATTTGTATTTTAAAAGCGGCGGCTGTGATGTAAGGCAATACCCTAAGTTTACTTGTAGGCCTGCCGATATGACGTTTGATGAGTCCTTTGCTTTACGATGGTATGAATATCATTTCCGCTTTCTTGCAGTTCCCGGTCATACCCTTGGGAGTACTTGTATTGTCGTCAATGAGCAGCTGCTCTTTTCCGGTGATTACTTTCTTCCCGGCGAAGCTGTTTTGACTCGGCTGCCAGGCGGGGATGAAGCGGCCTATGAAGCGAAAGGAAAGCCGCTTCTTCGTTCCTTGCCGGACAATATACGAACATTTCCGGGACATGGCGAAGCTTTTCTCTTAACGAAGGAGGTAAAGCGAGACTATGGATTATAATGAATGGCTGTCCTATAAACCCTATAGTTGGTCGCAGGCGGAAAAGGAAGAACGCTATCTGACTTACTTTAAAGAACTGACGGAGTTCCATAGGAAGCACTGCCCTTCCTATGGGCGGATGCTTGATTTGCTTGGCTATCGCGCGGATCAAGTGGCGAGTCTAGCGCAAATTCCCTTCCTGCCTATTCCTTTATTTAAACAACAGAACTTAAAAAGTATTGCGGAGGAAGCGGTGTTTAAAACGATCACTTCTTCTGGTACGTCAGGGGCCGTATCGCGTATTTTTCTTGATGCAGCAACGGCCCAAAATCAGCAGCTCACCTTAAATGCGATTGTGCAAGAATTTATCGCATCGTCGCGGTTACCCATGCTGATTATTGATGCGCCTTCTGTATTGACGGATCGGGAAAAATTTACGGCCCGCGGCGCGGCGATTCTCGGGTTTTCCATGTTTGCCAAGCGGCGGTATTATGCCCTTTCTGATGATTTGACGATAGATGCCACTTCGCTGCGCAGCTTTGTTGAAACCTATGCCGGTAAGCCAGTTCTGCTGTTTGGCTTTACCTTTATGGTTTGGAAGTATTTTTATGAGGCCATCCAGGCCCGGAACTTGCGCTTTGATTTTTCCCAGGCAATTTTAATTCATGGCGGCGGCTGGAAAAAACTTCAGCAGGAAGCGGTATCGCCTGCGGAATATAAGCGCTGCCTGCAAGCAGAGTTTGGTATCACGCGAATCCATAACTACTACGGCATGGCTGAGCAGACTGGCTCGATCTATATGGAATGTGAATATGGTCACCTACATGCCAGTATCTTTTCTGAGATTTTAGTGCGAGAACATCTTGATTTTTCGCTTTGTCCTGTTGGAAAGGCCGGAATTCTTCAGGTGCTTTCGCCGATTGCCAGATCCTATCCGGGCCACTCCCTCCTTACAGAAGATGTGGGCAGGCTGCTGGGAATTGACGATTGTCCCTGTGGTCGTAAAGGAAAATATTTTTCTGTAGATGGGCGAATTCCATCGGCTGAAATCAGGGGGTGCAGCGATACGTATGGACAGTGAATTTGTAAAACTTGCTGGGGACTGGCCGATTCGATCAAGGCCGCGTACTCTTTTTTCGCCGCTCGTCATGAACTTTCTTGCGCAATTAGAAGCAGCCATCAAAAGTGACAACGCGCTTTTCGCTGATCCATCTTATCAGGCCTTTGCTTTCTGGCTGCGCCGCAAACATGTCGAGTCGTTCCGCCAAGAGACGAGTCACAGCGCGAGCCGCATGGGTCGCGGGATTGTTTTTCATATTGCTCCGGCCAATATTCCGGTAATGTTTGCTTATAGCTTTGTTCTGGCGCTGTTGGCGGGAAATTGTAATGTGATTCGCCTATCGCCGCGAACGGTGCAGCAAGCGGCGCCGCTCATTGCCGTGATTGCTAGGCTGCTTGAGCGGGAAGAGTTTTCTGAACTGAAGGCGGAAAATGTTTTAATTTCCTACGAAAGAAATGCTTCGTTGACGGATCGCTTGTCATTATTGTGCGATATGCGGGTTTTGTGGGGTGGCGATGCTTCGATCACAGAAATTCGAAAATCACCATTGGCGCCGCAAGCGACAGACGTAGTTTTTGCCGATCGCTTTTCCCTTGCTGTTTTTGACAGCGAATTTGTGTATCACTGCAGTGACAATGAGCTTGCGTTATGGGCTCATCGTTTTTATAACGATACGTACGCCATGGATCAAAATGCTTGCTCCAGTCCGAAAATCATTTTTTGGCTGCAGTCGAAGGCGAAAGAAACCGTTACGGTTCTGGCAGAGGCGCGGCGACGTTGGTGGGAAGTTCTAGCGCGCCAAGCGGCTGATTATGATTTGGCCCCGATCAAGGTGAGTCAGAAGTATAGCCAATTATGGCAATTTGGCATGACTTGCCCGGAGATAGCTACAGTCGATTGCTTTGAGAATCGGCTCTATGTCGCTACTATGAAGACTGTGGCTGATGATATAACGCTTTTATCAGGGAAGTTTGGTCTGTTTTTTCAGGCTGAATTAACAGAGTTAGCGGACTTGCTGCCCTTGGTGACGAAGAAAGTTCAGACCATTTCGGTTCTGGGAATTGACCCTGCCGTGCTGCGTTGTATGTTGCTAACGAGTCGTGTGACAGGGGGAGATCGAATTGTTTCTGTCGGTCAGGCTATGGAGATGGATGTGATATGGGACGGCGTCAATCTCTTAGAACGCCTGTCGCGTATTATTCGGTAGGAGGGATAGACGATGCTGTTTTTTGAGAAAAATGAGGAATTTGCGAAGCGAAATGTATTAGTGGATGATCAGAATCAAGTTGTTACCTATCAGGATTGGTATGATTATGCGGACAGCTTACAACAAATCATACCGCCGCGCTCCTTAGTGTTTATTCTTTGCCGCAATACGATCGGCTCGGTTCTGTCTTATTTATGTTGTTTGCAAAATCGGATTGTGCCGCTGTTAATCAATGATGATATGAATGGGGAGCTTTTAGCTGACTTAATTGAGGTCTATAAACCGAACTATTTGTTAAAGCCTCTTAACCATGACTTCGCCCTGCCTGACAATGAACTGGTTTACGATCTCTTTGATTATGGTGTCTATCCTTGTTATGCCGCTGAACCAGTCGAACTATTTCCTGAGTTAGCATTGCTGTTAACCACCTCGGGCAGTACGGGAAGTCCGAAATTAGTTCGGCAGAGCTACAAAAATATTCAAGCCAATGCCGCATCCATTGCCGCTTATTTAGAGCTTGATGCACAGCAACGCCCGATCACATCGCTGCCGATGTATTACACCTTTGGCTTGTCAGTCATTCATAGTCATCTTGTTTGCGGCGCCGCCATTTATGTAACAGAAGCAACGATTATGGATGCTGGCTTCTGGGAGTTTATGAAGGAAAAGAACATTACTTTGCTGGCGGGAGTTCCCTTTACTTACGAATGTTTGCAGCGGCTGCGGTTTTTTACGATGAATTTACCTGATCTAAAGCTAATGCTGCAAGCTGGCGGCAAGTTGTCGAAACGGCTTCACCAAGAATATGGCGAATTTGCTGTAACAACAACGAAACGTTTTGTGGTAATGTATGGGCAGACAGAAGCTACAGCGCGCATGTCCTATCTGCCGCCGCAATATTGTCTGGAGAAAATCGGCAGTATCGGTGTTGCCATTCCTGGCGGGGTTTTTCGTATCATGGAAGATGCTCATAAAGAAATTACTGAGCCTTTAGCTGTAGGCGAGCTTTGCTATGAAGGGGATAATGTAACGCTTGGCTATGCCTGTTGCGCCGCTGATTTGAAAGCAGGCGATGAAAATCAGGGCAGACTGTTTACTGGTGACATTGCCTATCGCGATGCCGATGGTTTTTACTATATTACGGGACGGAAGAAACGGTTTGTAAAAATGCAGGGGAAACGCGTCAATCTTGATGAAATCGAGCAAATCTTTAAAAATGAATATACGACTTATGATTTTGCCTGTATTGGTGAAGATGATGCTCTCACAATTTATACAACGGCGCCAGAAGCCGATTTGGCAGCACTGGCTGATTTTCTTACAGATAAGGTGAATCTTCACCCAGCCTTGTTCCAAATGGCTTCGATTGCAGCGATTCCGAAAAATTCCTCGGGGAAAACGCAATATACAGATTTACAGCCAAGGAAAGACTGAACTTGTTTTAATTGTTTGGCAACGTTGAAAAAATGAGATAAAATGGAAGTGGAGCTGTTGTATTCCATGTTATCGCAATAGCTTACGCTTGCTTATGAGAAGGTTTATCCCATGGCAAATAAAAAGTTACCCATATTTTCGACTGTTTCAGAAGCCGTAGAACGACTTGATGCGATTATTGAACATTCTTTTGATGGAATTTTTATTACCGATAAGAATGCCACGACCATCAAAGTAAATCAGGCTTATGAGGAAATTACGGGCTTAAAAAAATCCGATGTCCTAGGGCGCAATATGGCTGATCTTGTGCGGGAAAAAATGATTTCCGTATCAGGTTCGTTAATTGTTGTGGTTGATAAAAAACCGGTTACGTTAGAGCAGCATTTTAAAACAGGCAAACGGGCCTTAATCACCAGTTCGCCCATTTTTGACAGGAACGGCGAGCTTGTCATGGTAGTTACGAATGTGCGAGATTTAACGGAAATCTATAACTTAAAGCGCGAAGTGGAAGAAAAGACGGAAACTATGAATAAGCTGCGTTTGGAATTGGAGCATATCAATGATTCCAATGATCCTGAGCTTATTGCGAAAGACGATGCGACCTTTAGCGCCGTACTGCTGGCGAATCGTGTGGCGCCCATGGATACGACAGTCATGCTGCTCGGTGAAACGGGCGTCGGTAAAGAAGTGATGGCCAAATATATTTATCGCCAGAGTCCTCGCGCCAAGCAAAGCTTTATTAAGGTAAATTGCGGCGCCATTCCAGAAAAACTTATCGAAAGCGAACTGTTTGGCTATGAAAAAGGCGCGTTTACCGGTGCGAATAAAACCGGGAAAATGGGACTGTTTGAGCTGGCGGATCAGGGAACTTTATTTCTTGATGAGGTGGGAGAACTGCCGAAAGAAATGCAAGTTAAGCTCTTGCGGGTGTTACAGGAGCAGGAAATTGTACGAGTCGGCGGGGTAAGACCGATTCAGGTGGATGTGCGCGTCATTGCGGCGACAAACCGAGATTTGGAAAAAATGGTGATCGACCAGACTTTTCGCGAGGACCTTTATTATCGTCTCAATGTATTTCCTATTTATATTCCGCCGCTGCGGGAAAGACCGAAAGACATAATGCCGCTTGCTAAATTTTTCTTGGATAAATTAAATCATAAATATAATCTGTCAAAGTATTTTTCGGCGATTTCGATCCAACTTCTCAATGAATATTCCTGGCCGGGCAATATTCGTGAGTTGAAAAATGTAATTGAACGCGCTACGATTATTAGCGCTGGCAATGAGATTAAGCCGGAGAATCTTCATATTCATCAGACCAAGGGAATTAATAGTTACACTGGGAGCAGCGCTGTAGCAAAAGTCTCGCTTGCCGCCACAACAGATTTAAAAGCAACGCTCGATAAATTAGAGTTTCAGTATCTGGAGAAGGCCTATCAAGAGTATGGCAATGTTCGTGAAGCCGCGAAAAGTTTGAATATGACAGCCTCTACTTTTGTGCGGAAACGGCAAAGATATTTAGACCAGCAAGAAGAGTAACCGATGAGAAGTAAAGCTTAGGAAATGTTGTTTGGTGTATTATATAAACTTCTTTTAAAAGCTGTAGAGATAGAATCTACACTTTTAAAAGAAGTTTTTTTATTGTGTTAGTACGGTAGCGACGATCTGTTGTATTTTTGTGAGAAAAATTAGAATTTTAATAAAAGCGTGTAAATCGTAGCTAATCATTGAATTTTCATGAAAAGAAGCGAGAATAGAAGCTAATCAAAACATAGAAGGTTTTACTAAGCTATTAAGCTTAGTTTATATTATTTGTGTAATATTTATTACAAAAATATAAAAAAGAAAAAAATATACCGAACCGAAATCGGGTTTAGGCAAGACTATATGCAGGTGAAAAGAAAGGAGATGAAAAGATTTCGGTTTTACAGTGAAAGTAGTATGTGAGGGGGCAACCATATAAAAAGCGAGGATGAGAGCTATGGTGCCTTTTAAAATTGCGCCTCAAATTGCAACATGTAAAGATTTTCGGGAGTTTGCTGCATCATTTCAACTGGCTGCCAGTGATTTAGTGATTACAAATGAATTTTTGTATACAGATCATATGGCGACATTGAATCTGAAGTGCAGCTTTCTATTTCAAGAAAGGTTTGGCAGCGGCGAACCGTCTAATGTGATGATGGATGAAATTTGGCGCGTGGCTCGGACGAAGGAATTTGACCGTGTTATTGCCGTTGGCGGCGGCACTGTTATTGATATAGCAAAACTATTAGTTCTGGGCGGCACGGGGAAAACGGTTGATTATTTCGAACGTCGTATTCCGTTGCAGAAAGAAAAAGCGCTTATTATTGTGCCGACAACCTGTGGTACTGGTAGTGAAGTGACTAATATTACGATTATGGAAATCAAGGAACAGCATACGAAAAAAGGTTTAGCTGACGATGTGCTATATGCCGATTCTGCGGTTCTCATTCCTGATTTGCTAGCAACCTTGCCTTATCAAGTTTTTGCTACAAGCTCTGTTGATGCGCTTGTCCATGCAGTGGAATCTTATATTTCACCAAAGGCAACGGAATTTACTAAACTTTTTAGCGCTAAGGCCATTGAATTAATTTTGACTGGTTATAAGCAAGTCAGTGATACTAATAAAGCTCCTAGCGGTAAGCTAATGAAAGATTTTCTTATCGCAAGCAATTATGCTGGAATTGCCTTTGCGAATGCTGGCGTCGGCGCCGTTCATGCCATGGCTTATCCGTTGGGCGCGACCTATCATGTTCCCCACGGGGAAGCCAATCAACTCCTGTTTATTGCTGTTTTTAAAGAATATAAGAAACTAGCGCCACAGGGCAAGATTGTAGAGCTTGAAGACCAGTTGGCCCAGTTGCTCGGCGTTGAATTAGAATGCGTATGGGCTGAGCTGGAAGCTTTATTAGAGAAGATCATACCACGAAAATCATTGCGGGAATATGGCATGAAAGAAGGCGAGATCGAAGGTTTTTCCGATAGTGTATTAGCAAACCAACAGAGATTGCTGGCAAATAACTATATAGCACTTGATCGAAAAAATCTGATTGCGATTTACACGCAACTGTATTAATAGGGGGATTATATGAACGCAGTGACAATTAATGATATGCTTGAAAAAGCTCGGGCGGCGCAGCAAGCTATTGCTGGATATACGCAAGAGCAAGTCGATGAACTAGTCAGAGTGATTGGCAAGGTAGTTTATGATAATGCTGAAATGTTAGCAAAAGAAGCCGTTGAAGAAACCAGCATGGGTGTTTATGAAGATAAAGTTGCCAAAGCGAGAGGAAAATCAAGAACAATTTGGCACAGCTTGAAAGGGAAAAAATCGGTTGATATTATCAAAGCAGAGCCCGCTAAAGGCTTGATCTATGTGGCAAAACCGAAAGGCGTTATTGGCGCGATTACGCCTACGACAAATCCCGTAGTTACTCCCATGTGTAATGCTATGTTTGCTTTAAAAGGTCGCAATGCAATTGTTATTGCTCCGCATCCTCGCTCTAAACGATGTTCAACGCATACGGTAGAGTTAATGAATGCAGAACTGAAAAAATTAGGGGCGCCTGATTATTTGATTCAAGTTATTACGGAGCCTACTATGGAATTGACGCAGGAATTAATGCAGAAAGTTGATGTTGTCGTAGCCACAGGCGGCATGGGTCTTGTAAAGGCTGCCTATTCTAGCGGGAAACCTTCTTATGGGGTCGGTGCTGGCAATGTACAGGTCATTGTTGATCGAAACTACGACTTTGACCAAGCAGCTAAAGATATTATTGCTGGTCGCAAATTTGATAACGGCATTATTTGTTCTGGTGAGCAGTCTATTATTGCTCCAGCCGAACAACATGCAGAAATTATGGCTGCTTTTGAGAGAAACGGCGCTTACTATGTGTCAGATGAAGCAATGATAGCGAAATTCCGCAAGGTTTTATTTATTGATGGCGCAATGAACAGCAGCGTTGTTGGTCAATCTGCAGCGTTTATTGCTAATTTGGCTGATGTTTCAATTCCGCCGGAGACGAAGGTTATTATTCTAAAAGCGCAAGGGAAGGGACAGGCTGATATTCTTTGCAAAGAAAAAATGTGTCCTATCTTGATTACTTTGACTTATGATTCATTCGAGGAAGCGATTGATATTGCTAAGACGAATCTATTTTATGAAGGCGCTGGTCATACAGCGGCAATTCACTCCAATAATATGACTCATGTTAATGCTGTAGGCGAGGCGCTGCCAGTTAGCCGTCTTGTTGTGAATCAACCTTCTTCTACTGGTGCAGGTGGCAGTTTCTATAACGGGTTTTCCCCAACGACAACGCTAGGCTGTGGATCGTGGGGAATGAACTCCATCTCGGAAAATCTCAATTATGAACATCTAATTAATATATCTCGAATTGGCTATTTTAATAAAGACGCTAACGTTCCGACTGATGAGGAAATTTGGCAAGGGTAAAGTGATACATTTAAGGTTTACGTCTGCTGCATAGTGATTTTCATTATGCAGTAGATTTTTTTGCAATTAGGAAAGAAAGTTGTTTGGTGCAGAACGGAAAAACAGTTTTTGTTCATTTAGAAAATATGGAATCTTTACAAAATTCAAGCTCGTGATTATACTTAAGGTAATAAAATTTACTTAAAAAAACAAAGGGAATAAATATAACAAAATAGGCGGTGAGACAGGCAAGACTTGGGGCGGCGAAGCGGATTATAAGGGAAGGCGATAGTAGAGTGAAGTAGAAATTTGCGTTCCTAGAGACATTCTGTAATAAGACCTATTTTGCGAACTGAGGAGGGCGTATATGAAAAATAAGTTAGTGAATCGATTGCAATTTAGATTAGTCGCTGTAATTTGTGTCATTTTACTTATTGCCTTGTCGGCTGTTTCCCTGGTAATTTATGAGAAGACGAAGAAAACCATTTTAAAGAATGTATCGGAAACCCAGCAAGCTGTTGCGTCAGATTATGCACGGGATATCGAGTCTGAATTCAATCTCTTATCAAGCTATGCCTATAGTATTGCTACATCAGAGCAACTAGTCGGCACAACCGATAAAAATCAAATTCGAGAAATCTTGAGAAAAGAATATAAACGATTTCCCATGTTTAGTGCATTATGGTATTTTGATATGAATGGAATCTCAATTGATACAACAGGTCTAGAAACACAAAGTGGCGACAGGGATTATTTCAAAATAGTAAAACAAAATCAAAAGCCCTACGTTTCCAACCCTTATATTTCCAAAATTACGGGCAAGTATACGGTAGCAGTAGTCTATCCTGTTTTTCGAAATGGCAAGCTTGATGGCATGATTAATGCTGTTTATCCCATAGAAAAAATTCTCGATAAGGTTCAACAAGCTAAGTTTGGTAAGACTGGTTATGCTATTTTAGGCGGCAGTGATGGACTGGTTGTTGTTCATGGAAAATACAGTGAGACGACAGGCAAGCTCAATTTACTGAGTCAGAGTATCGCGCCTGACTTAAAGCTATCGCAAAAAAGCCTAGATGAAAATTTTGTAAATAGTGCTAAAGCAGCTTTAGAGGGGAAAGTTAGCCAAATTTTCTATAAGAGTGGCGATGATAGTGAGCGGTATGCAGTTGTACGTCCTGTCATATTAGGTGAGATGCAACATTGGATCTTGATGATTACTACGGATACCAGTGAGGTTTATGAAGATTCTAGAGAAATTTTGCGATGGGTTCTCCTAATCACTTTGTGCGGGCTATTGATCTCAGGGGTAATTGTTTATATGTACGGCAGAAAGTTTGTTAATCCAATAGTGACGATGAATCAGGAAATGGCCGTTGTGGCGCAAGGAGATTTGAACAAGTCTGATCGCATTAGCAGACGAAGTGATGAGCTCGGGCAAATGGCAGATAGCTTCCACGTAATGAAAAAAGCGTTAATTGGTATTGTGGAAAATGTCCAGGATAAATCACATCAGGTTGCGGCGGCTTCGGAAGAGCTTACGGCCAGTGCTGAGCAGTCGGCTTTGGCGGCAAATCAAGTATCGGGATCCATTACACAAATGGCGGAAGGTACTGAGACGCAGAGCCATGCTGCCAAGGAAACGATGGTTATTATTGAACAAATGTCAAAAAGTATCGGGCAAGTGGCTGAGGCAGTAAGGCTGTTATCTGAGCAATCGATAAAAGCGACGGAAACGGCGCAAGAAGGCGGTAATTCTGTTGAAAAAGCTGTAACGCAGATGCTGGATTTAGAACGAACGGTCAGCAACTCAGCGAATGTTGTAGCACAGCTTGGTGAACAATCCAAAGAAATTGGGCAAATTGTGGATACTATTTCGGGAATTGCCGGGCAAACGAATCTTTTGGCGCTAAATGCCGCCATTGAAGCGGCAAGAGCCGGCGAGCAAGGCAGAGGTTTTGCTGTAGTTGCAGAAGAAGTTCGCAAGCTGGCAGAGCAGTCTGAAATTGCAGCAAAACAAATTTCAATGTTGATCAATCAGACACAAGTGGAGACGGATAAAGCAGTTACAGCGATGAACAACGGGACAAGGGAAGTCAAGGCAGGAGCTGAAATTGTCAATATAGCTGGCCAGGCTTTCAACGAAATCGTTTCATTGGTAGCAAGTTTAGCAGATCAGACCAGGGAAATAGCGAAGTCTATTCAGCAATTAGCCAGTGATCGAGAAAAGATTGTTACAGCAGCACAACAAATTGATCAATTAACGTCGTTAGCAAGCAATGAAGCACAGAGTGTTTCTGCAGCGATGGAAGAACAGTCTGCTTCGATGGCAGAAATTACAACAGCCAGCCAAAACCTTGCTAGATTAGCACACGACTTAGAACTTGCTGTTAATCAATTTACAATCAAAAATTAATAGAGGCAGCGAAATAGGATTATTTATCGTAGAGGACCGTATCAAAACGAAGTTTGATGCGGTTCTTTGCTATTTCATTGGGCAGAGCGATTTTTGCACAAGTAAGAATATTCGGCTGTAGTTTTGCGAGAAAAATTAGAATTTTAATAAAAATGCAAAATAGCTAGAAAAATATTAAATTTTTAAGAAAATCAACGAAAATAGAAGCTAATCAATTGACAGCCGGTTTTACTAAGCGAATAATTTGGAGTTATATTATAAATGTAATATTTTTTACAAAATAATATAGATGAAAAAAATACAACAAAATATAAATATTATAGTTAGAAAGACAGGCTTGATTTATCCTCCAACTATGAATCATGGTGAAAAGCAGGGAGATCAGGGTTGTTTTACAATAAAAACAATGAGAAGAGGGAATCGTTATGTCGAATTCAGGTTGCAGAATTTTTTTGAAAGTGAACCGCCCCAATAAAGACTTAGTAGAAAGCTTTAAAGGATTACCAGTAGCTAATATTGCTGATGAAATGAACCGTTTTTTCTGTATGGACGCCCGTGTAAAGCCTTTTAATGATAAACCCTTGTTAGGAACTGCTTTTACTGTAAAAACGAGAATTGGCGATAATCTGCTGCTTCACAAAGCGCTGGAATTAGCGCAGCCTGGCGATGTTATCGTTGTTGATGCACAAGGCGATATTGCGAATGCCATTACTGGCGAAATTATGATGACGCAAGCGGCCGTTAATGGTTTCGCCGGTGTCGTTATTGATGGAGCGATTCGTGACTGTGAAGCTATGAAAGAACTCGATATGCCTGTGTATGCTGCTGGTGTACAGCCCAAAGGCCCTTATAAAGACGGCCCTGGTGAAATTAACGTGCCGGTTAGCTGCGGCGGTGTTGTCGTAAATCCTGGCGATATTCTGGTGGGCGATGCTGACGGTATTGTTGTTATCAGCCCAAGCGACGCTCCTGTAGTTTTGGAAAAAGCGAAAGCAAAATTAGCGAAGGAACAGGCGATTATCAAAGGAATTAAAGACCGTGTTCCCCGCGATAAATCCTGGGTTGACAAGAGCTTGGAAAGAGTTGGCTGCGAAATAATTGATGATGTCTATAAATAAATAATTGCTCAGGACTGCCAGGGAAGTTATTTTCCTTGACAGTCCTTTTTTGATTTTACAAAGTCCTCGGTAATGCGTATAATATGGACAGATAGTTATGGACGAACGGGGGCAATTTGCGTTGAATAGAACGGTGCTTCAAATGGTGGAAGAACAAATGGATACCTTTACTGCGGCACAACGAAAAGTGGCTGACTATATCTTGAAAAATCCCACCGAGGTTGCTTTTTTAACAGTAGAGCAACTGGCAGGATTGACGAAAGTCAGTGTAGCTACGATTATGCGATTGACTTATTCACTGAATTATACAGGCTATACGCAGTTTCAAAAGGATTTGCAGGAACTATTGCGTAACCGCTTAGCGCCATCGCAACGGTTAGAACTTAATATTGAAAAAGTGAGCGACAATAAGGCGCTTATGGCTTGCGCCGAAATGCAGACGAATAATATTACTAAAACAATCGAGTTTTTGTCTGATGACATTATTAATAAGGTACTGGAGCTTATTGAATCAGCCAAACAAATTTATGTGATTGGCCTGCGGGGAAGTTTTCCCATGGCGAATTATTTAAGCAACGGGTTCATTCGTCTAGGTTTGACTTGTGAACAACTTATTCCGGAATCCGTACGAATGCAAAATTTAATCACGAATTTAGATTCAAATGATTTGTTGATTGCCATTAGTTTGCCGCGGTATGCGAAACATACTTTGGATGTGTGCAAAGCGGCGAAACATAAAGAGGCTAAGCTTATCGCGATTACCGATGGTTATTCGTCGCCGCTAACGATGATTGCCGATGTTTTTTTACCCTGTGCTTATGAAAGCCTGTCTTTTCAAACTTCACACATTGGCGTGATGTTTTTAGCGGAGTTTCTTATTACGGAAATGGGGATTCGCCGAGCCCAAGAAGCAAAGGTACGGTTGAAGGCCGTTGAAGAAGTGATGCCTGTTTTAAGCTCTAATGTTTTAGAGTAAGTAAAATCATTGTTGTTAAATAAGAGAAGTAGAAGATTCTCGCAAAGTCTTAATGGCTTTACGAGAATCTTTTTTTGTTTAATAATTTGTACAAAAAATAGAATAAACACAACTTAATACATTATTTTAATTTGTCTTTACAATTTAGAAAAAACAAAGTATACTTAAAAATGTAATAAAAATTTCTTTTTTTAAATATAGGAATAAAAATTTATTACAAAATCCCATAAGTATTTCAAAGAATTAGAAAAAGTAGGAGGGGGAAAGGATGCATTCAGCGTCTTATCGCATTAAGTTAGTTTTTTTACTTTTTTCCGTTATGTTTATTATGGGTATCGCTCGCAGCGGGATTGGTATTGCAGCTCCTGTAATTATTAAGGAGTTCCATCTAGATGCCAGTGCTATGGGGGTCATTTTATCAGCGTTTTTTTGGACTTATACGATATTTAATTTGCCTGCAGGCTCATTGGCCGATAAATTCGGCTCCAAAATGGTACTGGGCTGGGCGGTGGCGATTTGGTCATTATCCGCGGCAGCTGTTGGTGTTGTTGGCAGTGTAATCGGCCTTATCGTAACTCGCTTAGGGGTTGGTGTTGGTGAAGCGGCAGTATTTCCTGTAACCACTAAGGTCGTTGCCGATAACTTTTCCTCTAGTGAACGCGGCACTGTAATTGGCTGGTATCAATCAGGCGCAC
Organism: Pelorhabdus sp. sgz311002; assembly: GCF_056134285.1. Taxonomy (NCBI): domain Bacteria; kingdom Bacillati; phylum Bacillota; class Negativicutes; order Selenomonadales; family Sporomusaceae; genus Pelorhabdus; species Pelorhabdus sp. sgz311002. Next base: position 20,809 of record NZ_JBWBCL010000017.1, read on the forward strand.
GACTTGGCTATGCAGCAGCGCCAATTATCATGGGCTTTCTGATTGCGAAGTATGATTGGGAAATGGCCTTTGTTATCAGCGGTCTGGGAAGTTTAGTTTGGTGTGTGATTTGGTATGTTTGGTTTAAAGAAGATAAAGCGGCGGTTGCGCAAGAAAAACAGCGGGTTAAAGAAGCGACTCCGTGGCTAAAGATGTTAACGAATCGCTGCACCTTAGGCCTGTTTATTGCAAAGTTCTGTGGCGATTATCTATACTATATGTTTTTAACTTGGGTACCCTCCTATCTCGTAATGGAACGAGGCTTTTCGATTATTAAGATGGGTTTCTATGCCTCATTACCCTTTGTTGTTGCATTTATTACACAGCCGATCACCGGATATCTGTCAGATTGGCTTATTAAAAGAGGCACAAGTGTTACCAAGGCAAGAAAAGGCGTGCTCGTAGGCGCGCAACTAGCAGCTTCGTCGATTATGCTAGTTGGGTTTATCGATGATCCGATGATTGCGATTGGCATTCTGGCAATTAATATTGCCGCCGCTTCTACGGTAGGCGGTATGATGTTCACTTTGGCGTCGGAAGTAGCGCCTGAGGGGATGACGGGAACTTTGACAGGCAGTATTAATACCGTAGGAGCTATAGCAGGGATCTTGGCGCCTACTTTGACTGGAATCATCGTCCAAATTACCGGAACATTCCAACTTGCTTTAATTTTTAGCGGTGTTTTACTCGTGATTGCTGCTTGTTCTATTTTGTTTGTGGTACCTGATGTGAAGGCCATGAATTTCAGTAAGGCAGAAACGAATAGCTAAACGATAAATAAGGGGGAAGAAAGAATATGGCTATTAAAGGTGACTTATTGATTCGCGGCGGACTGATCGTTGACCCCAGTCGCAATATGGAGACGAAGGGCGATGTACTCATACTAAATGGAAAGATCATTGATATTCCTAATGATGTCATAGCTGAAGCCGACAAGGTGATTGATGCCACAGATTCCCTGGTGTTTCCTGGCCTGATCGATTATCATGCTCATGTATTTGCTGGTGGAACCAATATTGGATTTTCTGCGGATACTTCACTATTGCCGCAAGGTGTGACTTGCGTCGTGGATCAGGGCAGCGCCGGTTGTGCTAATTATGATGCTTTTCATCGGCAGGTTGTCCAGGCAAATACTATGAAAATATTTTCAAACCTGCATGTGGCGCCGGCGGGACTGACTTCACTGCCCTTTCATTTAGAAAATTCTAATCCCGCTCATTATAACTTAGCAGCGGTCACAAGAATTTGGGAGCAGTATCGCGGACGGTTAGTTGGGCTGAAGATTCGTCAAAGTCAGGAGATTGTTGGCGAACTTGGGCTAAAACCACTGGCGGCTACGATTGAACTAGCCGAAAAGCTTGGCTGTTCTGTTACAGTTCATACTACGAACCCGCCGGGAGACATTGAAGAACTAGCGGGACTTTTGCGGCAAGGTGATATCTTTACTCATGTGTATCAGGGAAAGAACAGCTATATTCTTGACGAAAACAATAAAATTCGTCCAGGAATTGAGGCAGCTCGTAATCGTGGCGTTGTTTTTGATACAGCTGACGGTCGCGGCCACTATTTGTTCTCGGTTATTAAGGGCGCTTTTGCTGAAAAATTTATGCCTGACATTCTTAGTACTGATGTGGTTAAAGGCAGTTTATTTGATCAAGCTGTATTTGGTTTGCCTGTTATTTTATCAAAGTATTTGGCGTTGGGTATGTCTTTATTGGAAGTGATTCGAGCTTGTACAGAAATTCCCGCGAAATTTTTGGGCCAGCAGGGGAAAATCGGGACACTGGCGCCAGGGGCTTGCGCTGATGTTGCTATTTTTAAACTGAAAGATATGCCACTTCATCTTCAGGACATCAGTGGTGAAGTTTTGAAGTGCGGCAAACGCTTTGTGCCGCAGGCGACTATTCTAGATGGCAAAGTAGTATACCGCAGTTTAGAGTTTTAATTTAATATAAAAAACTTTTAGGAGGCTATGACATGAAATTAGGATTTGTCGGATTTGGTGAAGTTGGGTTTGAAATGTCGGTAGGTTTTAAAGCGGCAGGATTAGAAGATATTACGGTATTTGACGTAATGCAGGATAATGAAGTTTATGGACCGTTAGTCAATGAGCGTATTCAAAAATCAGGCGTTGCTAAGGCCAATTCAGCGCAAGAAGTTTTTGCGGCAGCTGACGTTGTGATTGTAGCTGTACCAGGTGCAAAAGCCTTGGAAACAGCGCAGAACTTAATCCCTTATGTTAAGAAAGATACTTTATATATTGACGTTTCGGCTTCTTCGCCTGTTACGAAGAAAGGGATTTGGGAGCTGCTTAAAGATACGGGCGCTTCTTTTGTTGATGGCGCTATGTTGGGATCGCTGCCGCTATATAAACAAAAAGTACCTACGCTGATTAGTGGTAATGGTTGTGACTTATGCTTAAAGCTTATGACTCCCTTTGGCATGGATCTAGAAAAAGTCAGTGAAGTTCCTGGCGATGCTACAGCGATTAAATTTATTCGCAGTATTTTCATGAAGGGTTTGCCAGCTTTATTAGTTGAAGTGTTAGAAGCAGCTTCTTTAATGAAAGTCGATCAGCTTGTTCTTAAATCTTTAGCAGGAACCATGAATGCCTGCTCCTTTGAAGAAACTTTGAATCGTCTAGTAACAGGCAGCGCCATTCATGCGGAAAGAAGAGCTCATGAAGTAAAAGATGTGATTACTATGCTGGAAAGCATTGATGTAGAGCCGACCATGACGAAAGCTGCCTATGAACGACTTTCCTGGCTGGCATCCTTTAAAATGAAAGAAAAATTCGGTGGCAAAACCCCTGATAGCTGGCAGAAAATCGCGGCAGCCTGGGAAGAAACGAAATAGTAACCGGATTATATAGTTACTCAGTTGTCAGCGATCAGTTGGAGTTAACGCTCCAACTGATCGCGGTATAATCTATTTGATCGTAGGGGGAGAAAGCGTGGTAAGCCAAAAAGACAATAACTTTTCACTCGATTTATGGCGTAAGCGGATCGGATTGCCTTTGACAATAGTTGCTTTTATCGCAATTTTGCTAATGCCCACTCCTGATGGTTTAACAGTGGCCGGACAAAGAGCACTGGCGCTTCTTGCCGCTCTCGTCATTTTGTATTTAACAGAGCCTGTGGAACTGGTCATTGTAAGCATTATGGTGATTCCTGCGGCTGTTTTTCTTGGTCTAGCAAATACCAAAGGTGTTTTAGAAAGCTTTGCTACATCGCCTATTTTTTTATTGATTGGTGCTACGATGATGGCTGCGGCCATGGAAAAGACGCGTTTAGCCGAAAGATTTACCTATTGGCTGCTTTCAAAAATTGGCTGCTCTACTCGAAATATTACAATCGGCGTTACTTTGGCCAATGTGTTTCTGGCCTTCATGGTACCGTCAACAACGGCGCGAACGGCTATTTTGCTGCCGATTTGCTTAAGTATTATCAAATTATATCGCCAAGAAAATGGTTTGCCGGAAAAAGGCAGGTCGACATTTGCTGTAGGTTTGCTGTTAACGCTGGCCTTTACAAACTCTACGATGTCGGCCGGGATTTTAACGGCTACAGTGCCTAACCCGCTGACAATTGATTTTATTTACCGTGCAAGCGGCGTACTCGTTTCTTATCTCGATTGGTTGATCTATGGTTTTCCGCCCGCTATTCTTATGACAGCGTTTACTTGGTGGTTTTTGCGCAGAGTCTTTCGTCCGGAACACGAAGAGATTCCTGGCGGAACGGAATTTATAAAATCACAGCTTGCGGCTATGGGAAGCATTTCTGCGGCGGAATGGCGGACACTCTTTGTTTTTGTTTTTGTGGTAGCCTTATGGGCGACTGGCGACATTACGAAGCTTGATACGACGGTCGCTTGTTTCCTTGGTGTAAGCTTATTATTTTTACCGCGTTTTGGTGTGATTAATTGGAAAGATACGAACCGCGATTCAGCCTATCATATCTTGATTTTGAGCGGTGGCGCTTTGGCTGTTGGGGATTTTTTAATGAAATCTGGCGGTGCCAAATGGCTGTCAATGAAAGTGTTTGATTCGCTGGGATTAGTCGGAGCCTCGGTTCCAGTCGTTCTCTTTGTCGTTTTACTGATTGTGCAGTTTGCCCGTATTGGGTTTATGGGAACAACGGGATTAACGGTTTTACTTATGCCGATCGTCGTTGCTCTGGCGATCACAGCGAAAATGCCGGTTGTTGAATTGGCGTTGCCTGCTGGCATGTTGATTGGCGGGTTCCCCTTTTTGATGTTTTATAATACGCTTTCTAATATCCTCGTATTTGGCACAGGGGAAGTTTCCGTTTCCGATTTCCCCAAAACAGGCTTTATTTTATGCCTTGTTGGCGTAATTTTATATGTAGTTTGCGCTTTAACTTACTGGCATTGGCTAGGTATGGCTTAATTTATTAAAATCTTCTAAGTAGGATGGCGATATCATGAAAGAAGAATTGCTTCGTTTGTTTCCAGAAATTCTTTGGATTAAAGATGCGGGATTACGTGAAGCTGTGATCAATACACACTTAGATGCACTGCAAGAAGGCGGCTGGGCAGTAGCTGATTTGCAGCGGATGCCATTTGCAAAATCCTTTCCCAATTGTCCAGTGTCTTATTTAAGTCATATGCGGGCCGTTACGCGGATGTGTGATTCGATCTGCAAGGAATACAACGCGGCTTATCAGGGGCAGGGAGATTTTGTTTTAAATTATGATGTTCTGTTATCTGGCGCGATTTTACATGATATTGGCAAGCTCTTGGAATGGACCGAAGTAAGTCAGGGGAAGTTTGAAAAGTCCGAAAAGGGTAGATATTTGCGTCACCCCTTGTCGGGGATGGCCATTGCCTTACGCAACGGTATTTCTTATGAAATTGCTCATATTATTGCATATCATGCTCATGAAGGAAACGGTGTGAATCGCAGTCCTGAAGCGGTAATTGTAGCCCAGGTAGATCAGATGAACTTTGATAGTATTCGTTCTTTTTTAGGATATTTATAAAATAGGACATTTATAAAATTAATAGAATGAGGCGATCTGTATGGAAACTGTTGTTTTAGCTGGTACTTATGATGAAGCGATAAAAGATTTGATTAAAGCAAAACTGCCGACAAATTTTATCGTTAAGGAAATTACTAAACAGGAAGAACTTGCTTCGGTAGCTGATGCGAATTATGTTATTTTGCGGATTTTGTCTATGGACGAAACGGTCATTCAAAGTATGCCTCATTTAAAGCTGATTCAGCGTTGGGGCGTCGGCTACGACAAAGTCGATGTAAAAACTGCTAAGAAAAACGAGGTTGTAGTGGCAATTACACCAGGAATGAACGCTGATTCTGTATCGGAAATGGCTGTTTTGTTGATGCTCGCTGTATATCGCAAGCTCATTGTATTGCATAACAATGTTGTTGCGGGCGGTTGGCAGCAACCTGGCATTGCCAGTGAATCTTTTACGATCGCGAATAAGGTTGTGGGATTAGTCGGTATTGGCAATATTGGTAAACGAGTAGCTGTGAAAGTACAGGCTTTTGGCGCGCGCGTTCAATACTATGATCAATATCGTCTCAGTGAAGCGCAGGAAAATGAGCTAGGCCTGCAATATGTGGAACTGGAAGAATTACTCAAGACATCCGATATTGTGAGCCTTCATGTTCCACTGCTTGAATCAACACGCCATTTGATTCGTCAGGAGACGTTGTCAATGATGAAACCTACGGCCATTCTGGTTAATACGGCTCGCGGCGCCATTGTAAAGGAAGAAGATCTTTATGCCGCTCTGGCAAGTAAACGGCTTTTAGGGGCTGGCTTGGATTGTTTTGAAGTAGAGCCGCCCTCGCCTGAAAATAAGTTGTTTACTCTGGAAAATGTGATTGCCAGCCCTCATATGGGTGGCAGCACGATTGATATTAGCCGGAATATGGCGGAAAAGTGTGTTGATAATATTGTAAAGATTTGTAAGGGCGAGCCGCTTAGTGAAGCCGATGTTGTTAAAGTCTAGTTCGCCGATGCAGTAATAATAAAGCCGCAATAAGGGGAGGGATGACTATGGATAGCAACAATTTATCACGACGAAAGTTTCTTAAACAAACCGGAGTTGCTCTGGCTGGTCTTTACGGTCTTTCTTTTTCAAAATTATCTAGTACTGTCTGGGCGCAGGAACAGTCCTCTGAGCAGGTTCCCTTTTCGTCCGGTACAGATACACCGAAGTTTAAAGTCCCTTATAACGCTTGTGATTGTCATCATCATATTTATGACAGTCGATTTCCCGCTGATCCTAAGTCTACGTTACGTTCGCCTGATGCGACCGTTGCCGACTATCGACTGTTGCAGAAACGGTTAGGAACAACACGGAATGTTGTGATACAGCCGTCCACTTATGGTGTAGATAATCGTTGTTTAGTCAATGCGCTGCAGGAATTCGGCGGAAAAAATACGCGAGGCATTGCCGTTGTGAATACGTCGGTAACTGATGGCGAGCTAAAAGCGCTCCATGAGGCTGGCGTGCGCGGCCTGCGGTTTAATTTCTCGGTGCCTGGCGAAGCGACGAGTTTTGCCATGGTGAAAGTGTTAGCAGATCGTGTACAAGCTTTGGGCTGGCATATTCAAGTTGTGGCGAAAGCCGATCAGATTTTTGCCAACCGTGAAGTGTGGCAGGACATAAAATGCCCGCTTGTCTTTGATCATCTTGGCCATATTCCAGCAACAGAACACCCGGCTTTTGCCGTATTAGAAAACTTACTAAAGGCAGGAATTTGTTGGATTAAATTATCTGGCGCTTATATTTTATCCAAAGTAGGAGCGCCCACCTATAGTGATCGAAGCGATGTGGCCAAAGCGTATGTAGCCATAGCGCCGCATCGATTGGTGTGGGGGAGCGATTGGCCTCATCCAACAAGTAAACTTGATAATAAGCCCAATGATGCAACTTTATTTAATTTATTAGCGGATTGGGTTCCTGATGAAAAAGTACGCAACCGTATTTTGGTGAATAATCCTGAGCGCTTATATGGTTTTAAGTAGCATGTTCTTTCATTAACTAAAAGAAGGCTTTCGGTGCAGCGTAAGCCTTCTTTTTTATAAAAAGTGCGGGGTGAATATTTTGAATATTGCTAACAAAAAACTCGTCTTATTACTTACAACAGGTATGATTGTGAACGCGATTGATCGTGGAAGTCTCAGTATTGCGGCGCCGATGATCATAAAGGATTTGGGGATTAATGCCGGACTTATGGGAATTGCCTTATCGGCTTTTTATTGGAGCTATATTCTAGTGATGTTTCCTATTGGACATCTTGCTGATCGCTATGGCGCTAAGCGGGTTCTTGGTTTTTCCGCTGTGATTTGGTCGCTTGCTTCGGCAGTGACTGGTATGGTTCATAGTCATATAGGCTTAATTTTGGCAAGGCTTGGCGTAGGAGTCGGCGAAGCGGCAGGAAATATAGTCAGTGCCAAAGTCGTATCAGAAAACTTTCCGATTCAGCAGCGTGCGACAGTAACCGGAACCTATCTTTCGGGAACAAAGCTGGGAATGGCCATCGTGCCTATTTTGATGGGGACCTTAATGAGCTTATGGAATTGGCGTGTTGCTTTTATCGTAACTGGAATTGGCAGCTTGTTATGGTGTATTGCATGGTATTACGGCTATAAACCAACTACAGATCCAAGTCAGACTGAACAAGGTAAGGCAAAAGTTAAAATTCCTTGGCGGCAGCTTTTCCAGAATCGTTGTGTTGTTGGCTTAATGATTGCGAAATTCTTTCTCGATTATTTATTTATTCTGTTTGTCACCTGGGTGCCTGCTTATTTAGTGATGGAACGAGGCTTTTCTATTATAAAGATGGGGTTTTACGCATCGATTCCTTGGATTGCTGGTTTTATTGCGCAACCAGCGATGGGCTACTTATCGGATAAACTGATTCAACGCGGTTGGACTGTGACACAATCCAGAAAGCGCTGTTTGGTTTTGTTTCAATTTATTTCAGCGGCGGTTCTTGCTGTCGGGTTTATCGAAAGCCCCATACTGGCAGTCGTGCTTTTAACCATTAATATTGCGGCCGAATCAGCTTCAGCTGGAATTATGTGGACCATTTTGGCGGAAGTGGCGCCTAAAAATATGGGAGGGACTGTATCGGGGGCCATTAATACGGTAAGCTCTATAGCCGGACTGTTAGCGCCAACTATTACCGGGTTTATTTATACCTTTACTGGGAGTTTCCAAATTGCATTGCTTGTTGGCGGTGTAGGTGTTCTTTGTTCGGCAGCAGCTATTTGGTTTATTGTGCCTGAAATTAAACCAATTGAATTAACCGGAACAACCGATGTAACTCATTCGTAAATACAGAGTGCTTCCGTATAGCTCGTTATTGACATATGCCGATAACGGGCTATAATAATAGGTGTAATTGACATATGTCAATAATTAAAGGGGAACGAAAATGGCTAGACCTAGAAAGTGGCGAAATGTATGCTGCTTACCGAAAAACAGCAAATTCGGGCCGTTGGATCAGCCGTCTTGCTGCGGTCATACGATTGCTATGACTGTCGATGAGTATGAAACAATTCGGCTCATTGATCTTGAAAACTTAACGCAGCAGGAATGTGCCGGCCGGATGAATATTGCTCGTACGACGGTGCAGAGTATGTATAATGAGGCCAGAAGAAAAATTGCCGAATCGCTGGTAAATGGGAAAATTCTTATGATTGATGGCGGCGAATATCAACTCTGCAATGGGCAAAGCCATTGCTGCAGCGGTCGTTGTCACCGCAATAGCACAGCCGATTTGCCAATAGAAAACGACAAAGAATGAGGCGAATAATATGAGTGAAAATTGTAGTCAAAGTTGTAGTAGCTGCGGTGAAGCTTGCGCTGAACGAGATGGCGAGCAACAAAGTTTGCTAGCAAAAACTCATGAGTTAAATCATGTAAAGAAAGTGATTGGGATTGTAAGCGGCAAAGGTGGCGTCGGTAAATCATTGGTCACTTCGCTCTTAGCGGTGCGCCTGAAGCAGCGCGGTTATCATACAGCTATTTTAGATGCTGATATTACCGGGCCTTCCATTCCGAAGGTTTTTGGGATTCAGGAAAAAGCCATGGGTAGCGAGATGGGGATTTTTCCGCTTAAAAGCAGCCAAGGCATTAAAATGATGTCAGCAAATTTTCTATTAGAAAACGATACAGACCCTGTGATTTGGCGCGGCCCGATGATTGGCAATATGGTAACACAGTTCTGGACGGATGTGATCTGGGGGAATATGGACTTTCTCTTTGTCGATATGCCGCCAGGCACAGGCGATGTTCCGTTGACGGTCTTTCAGTCGCTGCCTGTTGACGGCATCATCGTTGTTACATCACCACAAGAACTTGTGTCAATGATTGTGGCGAAAGCAGTGAAGATGGCGGAGATGATGCATATTCCGATTTTAGGGCTAGTTGAAAATATGTCCTATTTTAAATGCCCCGATAATCAAAAGGAATACAAGATTTTTGGTGAAAGCCATGTTGATGAAACAGCCGCGCAGTATGGTCTGGAAGTACTCGGGAAATTGCCGATTGATCCGGCCGTGGCGCAGCTATGCGATCAAGGCGCAATCGAGCAATTTAACGGGAATTGGCTGGATCAAGCTATTGCCAAATTAGAAAAAATGGAGGCGAAATCAATGAAGAAAATTGCTGTTGCTTGTGAAGGGGAAAGTGTTTCGGGCCATTTTGGCCATTGTAAGAATTTCATGGTTTTTGACACGGAAGGCGAGGCCATTCTTGCGGTAGAAACGGTTATGAATGAAGGCCATGGTCATGAATCTGTTGCAGATTATCTGGAAAGCTTAGCTGTGAAAGTCGTTATATCCGGTGGCATGGGCCAAGGCGCCATGGATCTTTTAACAGAAAAAGGCATTGAGTATCTGACAGGTGCAACAGGCGATGCCCGGGATGCTGTGAAGAAATATCTTCTGGGAGAGCTACAATCTACCGAAAGCGTCTGCCAGTGTGACGGTCATCATGAGCATGGTCATCATCACAGTCATTCCTAAGGTTAGTACTGCTTATTCGTATAGTTATTAGTAGGATAAAAAAGAACGGCGAAAGTCGTTCTTTTTTTGTTTGGCAGGCCTAGAAAGAATCGGTTATGATAATGCTATGAAGCAGCTAAAGGAGATGAGAAAATGCGCGGTTGGCTAAGTGGTTTGCTCGTTGCCGTTATATGTCTTAGTTCATTACCAGTGCAGGCTTGTACTTTATGGTCAGCAAACGGCAATCTTGTTGCAGGCGGCGGCACTATGCTCGTTAAAAATCGTGATTGGATTCCTAACCAGCATGAGATTATAAAATTAGCGGTTCCTAAAACCGGTTACCGCTATCTAGGTCTTTATGCCGAAGGGAAATATCCTGGCTTTAAGGCGGGGATCAATGAACAGGGCCTGGTCATCGTCAGTGCTACGGCGGGGAGTATTCCTGCGGTGGAAAGAAGAGCGATGCCCCATACCAGCGGATTGCTTGTAAAGCTGCTAAATGAGTGCAGTACTGTCGATGAGGCTTTGGCTAGAACGGACTTGTTTCTGGGACCGGAAATATTGATGCTCGCTGATCAGCATAAAGTAGCTGCGGTTGAGATTGGGCCAGAGGGAAAATACCAGATTGAAGTAAAACAAAATGGGGCGATTTATCATACGAATCACTATGTCTATGACGAGATGGTGAATTTGAATCGTACGATTGGCGAGAGCAGTCAAGCTCGCTATGATCGAATTGGCCAGTTACTAAGTACTGCAGCAAAACCTTATGCTTTTGCCGATTTTCTCTCTTTTAGCGCTGACCAAAGCGCGGGGCCTGATAATAGCATTTTCCGCGTAGGCAGTACGCCTGCTAAAACGAGAACGATGGCCGTATGGGCGGTCAAACTTCCACCAGAAGGTTCGCCGGAAGTCTACGTTCGGATATTAAATCCTGATGAAGTGCCAAGAGTTGTTCAATTTAATGCCGCTGACGTTTTTAATGGAAAGGCTCGCCTTGACTAGCGACTAGCGGCAGATTATGTCGGAAAATAGAGGAGTTTTTTTGCTTTTCGTCTAATCTCTATTTAAGGAAATAATTCGTACGTAAAGGGGGATTCTACTTTATCGGTTTATGATGAGAGTAGAATCCTTTTGTCACATAGAGCGCGATCGCCGTAAGACTTACACGGGAGAGAGGGGGAGATTTTTTTGTCGTCAATGAAATATAATCTGAAGCGGCTACCCCATCTTTCGATAGCTGTTGTTTTTGCGTTTTTTTGTCTCTGCATTTTTGTCTATTTTTTCTTCTATACTGTTTTTAGTGAGCAGATCCATCGGGAAAATCGTGAGCACACAAGTGATGTAGCTGCGCAGGTAGCAGGTTTTGTGGCCAATGCCTATAATATTTCTCAGGAAATGGCGCTAAATAGTGAAGTCACTACGATGGATCCCGCAAGGCAAAAGCTTTTTCTAGCGGATGCATTGACTCGATATCCCTTTATTGATAATTTTTTTATCCAAAAAACAGCGGATGGTTGGCAGACTGGCCGCGCCAAAGGGGAAAATCAAAATCGCGCTACGCGATGGTGGTTTCAGAAAATGATTAAGGATAATCATCCTTTTGTCAGTAAAGCTTTTTTAACATTAGGGACGGAAACAAAAGCAAACTATCCGGTAACATCGATCTATTTCCCTGTCTATCAAGGGCAACAGTATGTAGGGATTTTTGCGGCGGATTTGAAGTTGGAAATGCTAGAGCAGTTTGTCGAATCGTTTAATATTCCAGGACGGTACTTTTTTGTTTTAGATAGCGAGGGCACTGTGGTGGCCCATCCGGAACGAGCCCAGATTGATGCGATGTACAATTATAAGAATGCTACTAAGACGCTTGCGGTGAAGGATAAGAGCGGAAACGTAATTATCGAACAAGGTAATCAGAAATTAGAAGAATTGCCTGTCAACATTCCGGCAAAGCTGCAGGGAATTACAGTAAAGGCCCTTCAGGGGGAAACGGGACAAGCGGAATATAGTACTGATACAGGAATGTCCTTTTTATGCTATTATCAGCCGATTCAATTACCAGGAATGTCAGCGCCATGGGTTGCTGTTACCGTTCAGAACAAAGACATAGCTATGGCTCCTGTAAAAAAATTCTTTTTGACAACGACGCTAACCGCTTTATTCATCATGATCGGCTTGATTTTCGTGATTCAACGCCGAACAAGAGCACTCCATGAAGCAAATCTCAATTTAGTAACAGCTAATAAAAATTTAGCACAAGAGCAGTGGAAAGTATCGGAGTCAAATCAGCAGCTTCAAGAAATTAATGCCAGCCTAGAAGAAGAAATTAGTGAGAGAGTAAAAGTAGAAAATGAGTTATCGGCGGCAAATATGGAAATTGTGGCAATGAATGAGGAAGTGATTGCTACGAATGAATCGCTCAATGATATGAATCAAAGCCTATTAACTGAGATCGCACAGCGGCAACAGGCCGAAGCGGCTTTACTATTTCGCGAGAAGGAATATCAGGCCATCACTAGCCTCCTCATTCAAAAACCTGATGACCAGGAAAAGCTTTTATGTACGATTTTAGATGATGCGCTGCTGATGATGCGCGCGGGAAATGGCATGATTGCTAAAATTGACGAGAGTACTAACACGATAAGAGTGGCTTACAGTAAAGGCACGATTTATGAAAAAAATGCTACAATCAATCTCACTAAAGGCGTTTCTGGAGTTGTCTATTCGACAGGTCGAATGTTTTATGTGGAAGACTATAGTGTGTTCCCCCAACGAATTTCTAAGGCTAAATTTGATCGGATTACGAGCATTGTTTCGCTACCTTTAAAGTGTCAAGAACGAGTTGTTGGTCTCTTCGAGATTGCTTGGCTTGATCAACCTTACATGGTGACGCAAGCGGAATTGGCCGCTTTGCAGAATTTTGCTGACCTGGCTTCTGTTGCGTTAGAGAATGCACGGACTCGCTTGGAAATGGAACGAATGGCTTATCAGGATGTGCTTACTGGACTGCCTAATCGAGCGAGCTTAGGCTTACGGCTACTGGAAGCGATGCAGGAACTTAGCGTGAAAAAGCAAGGCGGTTTTGTTATGTTCATCGATATTGATGACTTAAAAACCGTCAATGATACGTATGGTCATGCTTTTGGCGATGATGTGATTCGCGAGGCGGCAAAGCGGATTGCTTTAGCGAGAAAGGATGCTTTTGTAGCGCGCCTTGGCGGCGACGAATTCGTCTTACTCAAGGCTGGACAAACTGATCGCTTTCAGGCTGCCGCCTTGGCCAAAGAGCTTTTAGCCGTTCTTGCTGTTGACTATGAGGTAGGTGACAGTCAAATCCATTTATCAAGCAGTATTGGGATCGCTCTCTACCCGGAAGATGGCACGGAGGCTGCTGATATTTTGAAAAATGCCGATAATGCTATGTATGCAGCTAAAAAGGCTGGTAAGAATTGCTGGTTTTTTTATGAGGCGAAAATGCAAAGCGTTACTTATGAAAATATGGTTTTAAAAACAGCACTGCGCCGTGCCGTGGACAAAGGGGAGCTTTTTCTTCATTACCAGCCGCAGGTTGAAGCCGAAACTGGGAAAATAGTTGGTTTTGAAGCACTATTACGTTGGTATAATCGTCAACTTGGTCAAGTACCGCCTAGTCAATTTATTCCAGTAGCGGAACAAAGCGGGCAGATTTTGCTCATTGGTAAATGGGTGCTTGAGGAGGCTTGTCGGTTTGCCAAATTGCTAGCTGATCAAGGATTTCCCGATTATAAAATCTCGGTTAATGTATCGCCGCGGCAATTGGCCGATGATGCTTTTGAGGCGATTGTAGAAGCAGCGGCGTTAGCGGCGCAGATTGAGCCGCGGCAACTTATGCTGGAAATTACGGAAAGCGGTTTGCTTGGTTGTATTGAAGAAAGCAGCGAAAAACTGCGCCGGATTCAAGCCAAGGGATTTGGCATATCTCTTGATGATTTTGGCACAGGTTTTTCTTCCTTGACGTATCTACGAAAGTTGCCTGTCAACGAATTGAAAATGGATAAATCCTTTATTGACTCGATTGCCGACGGGTTAGCAAAGGAACCTTTGGTTTATTCGGTGATTGCTATGGCGCACGCGCTGAAACTCATAGTTGTGGCAGAAGGCGTCGAGACAGAAAGGCAGTACGAATATCTTCGCTCTTGTGGTTGTGATCGAATTCAAGGTTATTTTTTCAGTCGCCCATTGCCTAAACTGGAAATTTTGCAGCAGTTAGAACAAGATCAGGAATCGTAACTAAGCTATGCTACACATAGACCGCCTTGGGGCAGTGCTTTTCTTGTGAAAAGAAGAGTGTCCAAGGCGGTTTTTGTGTAGTGGGGAAAACATTTCCTAAAGGGATTTCTTAGCGAAACAGCGAAGCTGAGCTGGCACCATTGTAAATGAAGCACAATAGTAGAAGCTCATTTTTATAGTTTAGTCTAATAGCTATAATAAGAGAAACCAGATACAATGAAGATAATTATGTAAATAAGGAGCAAGGCGTAGATGACAAAAACCTCGGAGCATATAACGGATGTCTTTTTTTTTCTCGATGAACGACTTGTTTTTGTCTATCTCAATGAAGCGGCTGCGCAATTGTTCGGTTATCCTAAAAGCGCGCTTGTTGGTAAAAGCTTTTTAGAAACAATTTCTGAAAAGCCATTTTTTCATCAGCAATACAGCAAGGCTATTCTGCAAAAAAGATCCTTTCAGCAGGAAAGTGATGAGTTGGTTTTAGGGCGTTGGCATAGAGTGAAAGTGGAGATTGAAGCAGATGGTCTCTGGGTATCGATTCAGGACATTACGGAATTTAAACAGGCTCGTCAATGTACGCAGGAACAAGCTTCTTTGCTTAATTTGGCCCATGATAATAGACTGATACGGGAAAAAATGCTATTAGCTGAAGCGGTAGCTAAGGTAGGCTACTGTGAATGGGACGCGGGGCAGAGATTACTTTATTTATCGAAACAAGTTTATAAAATTTGGTCGTTGCCAGAAACTACAACGCCTGAGTTAGCTCTTTTAAAAGAGCGGATTTATGCAAAAGATGTAGATATGGTATCAAAGCGTCTCTATCGGATGCAGGAACAGAAGCCCTTTGAGCTCGATTTTCGGATTGTTTGGCCAGATCAATCAATTCACTGGATTCATTCTCGGTGGATACCTGAGTTTTCCCGGGAATTAAAACTTGTCAGACTTTATGGAACAATGCAGGATGTAACAAAGCAAAAAGCTAGAGTGGATCAGATTCAGCAAGCCGAGAAAGATTTGCTGCTTGCTGACCAGCTTTGCAAGCGAAGCAACTTTTTCAATGATTTAGTAAAAGGCTCTTACGCCCATGAATATACGTTGCAGCAACTTACTTACTATGGGGTCGATCCTTATGTTCGCTACTGTTGCTTTGCTTTGCGTCTTGCTTATTCCGGAAGAGAGGAAGCTGCTGGGCTGATGCAACGTATTGTTGGGTGGCTATTTGAAGAAGTCACTGGATGGGCCTGGCGTTCTGGGACGGATCTTCTTTGTCTTGTTCCCGAAAAAACGGAACAGTGCTTTAAAAAACAGGAACAAATGGAATATGCTAGAAAATTAACGGAAGCCTTACAAGAGCAGTTTCCTGGTACACAATTTTTAGTAGGGGTCTCGGGTCTATCGGAGTCCCCCCTTAATTTGAAGGTGCTTTATAATAAAGCCCATAGTGCATTATTAGTAGCAGCTTCTTTGGCAAGGGAAGAAATTTATCACTTTGATGAACTGGGTATCTATGGAATTGCTGTTCAACTATTGAAAGGAGATCCCCTATCAAATGGGTATAAAACGAAGTTAGAGCAGTTGTCCGAATATGACGCCGGTCATGATGGGACACTTGTTATGACCTTAGAACGTATCTTAGAGGATGAGAATTTAAAGGTTGTCGCGAATAAATTATTTATTCATTACAATACCGTACTTTGGCGTAAAAAACAGATTGAAAAAGTACTCGATTTATCGCTAGATCATTTTGAAACCCGCTGTCTATTACTACTCTATATGCGCATGTGGAAAATTCAAAAGATACAAATCGAATAAGTTTGAACATTGTGTCATTGCTACAGTTCTATGATGGTATTTTTGTTTTGATTAACAATAGTCGAAAATCTCTAACAGGAGTACACTATATTTAGTTGCTAAATGTTTACCCTATTTAAATCCCTAGTATTTATTTTCCCGTAAAATGTGATTTGTTGTGTTTTTTGCCATGATCTTTGCCTATGACTGCTAAGTTACTAGAAGCGAAGATGTTCTTAGACAGCCGCGCGGCTGTCTTTTTTTTGTTGGAAAGATTGCAACAGGAGTAAAAGGGGAGGAACGATTGTGGCTGCTAATGTATTTCCTAAGGTTTTTTTTATATCACGGCAGACGCCGCGGGGACAAGTGCAAGATATCTTACAGGATCTGCTCACAATAAGTGATTGGCTTGATGATATGGAGATTTTACGAACTGAGATTATATTAAATGAAGCGCTGAGCAATGCGCTACAGCATGGAACGGCAGCGACCATAAAGATGAACAAACTGGGAAAACGGTTAGTTTTTCGGATCAAAGATAACGGCAGGGGGTTTGCTGGCAATCAGGCTGTGGCAATCCTAGCCGACTCCCTAGGGAGAACTGGCCTTAGTCTGGTTAGTGAAACAGAGCACGGCCGTGGTATTTTGATTATGATGAGTTGGTCTGATCAAATTTTTTATAATCAATGCGGCAATGAAGTGATGCTAGTGAAAGCCCTATATGATGGTAGTAAAAAAGCTAAAGAGTTTTAGCAGCCGGCGTTTTCCGGTTGCAACTCTTTAGCTTTTATAAGAAAAACTTTATTGGTTTTTCTAAAATTATTGATTGACAGGTGTAGTGAGTGAACTGATCAAGTCAGTTGTTGTATTACTTGCAGTAGTAGAAGCTTGCTCTTGTTGTCGTTTGGCGATTTCCGTGTTATAGTCGCTAGCAGAAATTTTCCCCTGACTGAGCAATTGTTCTAACTGCGCTTCACTGTACTGTGATAAATCACTGCTTGTTGCGGTAGTAGAACTACTATCATCACTGCTTTTGGCCATTTGGGTTGGGGGTTTTGCTGGCGGTGCTGCTTTGGCTTCCGTCGCATTAGACGAGGCTACTTTGGTATCAGAATTGCTTTGACTTATTGCAGTTGTTTGCACGACGTTCGAGCTGTCAGCGCTAAGTTGAGCTCCTGCCTGACTAATTTCTACAGAATAAGCTGGCGAAATTTCCGGAGTTGACGTTGTTTGTTCTGTCTTCTTGGTCGCTTCTGTTGTAACGGAATTTTGCACGGGTTGTACTGCGGCAGATGTAGTTGCTTCTAGGGATACATTGCTAACCATTGATAACCCTCCTTCATAATGAAAAACCATAAATTTGTTTGTAATAATATATTTGTAAAATATGTTTCTATCAGTTTGGAGTGTCATATTATATAAAATTATGGTACTTACTCTAAGAATAAACGAAATTTCTTATAAAAAGATTAAAGTTAAATTTAAAAATACTTTAATATTGACGTGGCGTAGGAAATATTTTATAATTTGAATCAAGTCAATTAATGAGGTGTTACGTATGGCGCGACCGCCGCAAGATCCACAAAAACGTATTAATGAAATATTAGAGGCGGCTGAACCGCTTTTTTATAGCAAAGGCTATCACGAGACTTCAATTGGCGATATTGTGCAAAAAATGGGCGTAGCTCATGGGACAATTTATTATTATTTTAAGTCTAAAGAGGAAATTTTAGAGGCTCTTTTGAATCGGCATATTGCTATTTTATTAGGGGAAGTCAGTCAAGTCGTTACGCAACAAGCGATGAATCCGGCTGATAAACTGGCCATTACGATGAAAACGCTGTTTCAGGGAATCCAATTACCTGATGGTCTGTTGTTTGCGTACTTATATAATGAAAAAACGATTCATTTTATGGACAAGTTATCAAGAGAAGGCAAGATGCTGATGGATCCGATTTTTCGGAAGATTTTACAGGAAGGGCAGGAGCAAGGCTGCTTTTCCATTCCTCATTTGTCGGCAGCGACGAACTTGCTGTATGGTATTTTAGATTCTTTAATGGAAAGTCTTTACGAAAACTACTCAGAGGAGCAACGGGCAGCGCAGTTTTCCCTGTCAGAGAAACTGATTGAAACGATTGTGGGAGCCAAACCTGGTACAATTCACCTTTTGTAAAAGTCGCTAGACAATCAAAAGGCTTTTCTTTACCCATTAAATGACTTGAGTCAAATAATTAATGGATAAACTTGACCTGTTGCATTACGACAAGAAAATAGAGGAGGTACAAAAGATGTCTACCGTCATTGCCGGAATTCCTGTTACAGCTGATTTAGATCTGCCTTTAGACAAAGTTGAGACGCTTGTGTTAGATATTAAAACGACATGGGAATGGGAGGGACGCTGCGTCGGACGAATTGAACTGAAACAATTGCCAACAAAGATTCAGGTATTTATCTATGAGCTAGCGGCAACACAGTTTTTATCAGATTTATAATACATAAATAGAGGGGCTGGGAATCATGAATTTAGATTTTTTACAAGTATTAAAGAAGGAAAAACGCCTTTCGGTCATTGGCGCAGGGGTGATTGGGTTAGGCATAATTGGCGGCGGGTTCTTTTGGTGGTCCCAGCATAAGCAAGTTCAAGTTGTAAGCGAAGAGGCTGTAGTTGTCCGTACTGCCGTGATTGGTAAGAATGGGGCGGCGCAAGGCTATACTTATGCCGGTGAAGTGAAGGGGCGCTATGAAAGTCAGCTTGCCTTTCAAGTAAACGGCAAGATTATCAAGCGGAATGTGCAACTTGGCAGCGCCGTTCAGGCTGGCGATATACTCATGCAGATTGACAGCCGTGATTTGCAGCAGACTGTTAACAGCAGTTCGGCGCAAGTTTACTCCGCTGAGTCACAGCGGGTTTTGGCGGAAAGTAATTTGAATCGTTACCAACAGCTTTTAGATAAAGGCGCGATTAGCCGCGCGCAATATGACCAGTATGTGAATGCTTATAACGTGGCGGTTGCCGGAGTACGGCAAGCGTCGGCGCAATATGTCCAAGGCGAAAATCAGTTAGATTATAGCTATCTGAAGGCGGATAAATCTGGCGTTATATCAGCCATTACGGCGGAAGCCGGACAAGTCGTGAGTGCTGGACAGGTTGTGGTTACAGTCGTACAGGACGGCGAACGCGAAATAGAAATTAGTGTACCCGAAAATCGTGTGGAAGAGCTGCGGCGCGCCGGAACGATTCAAATTTCTTTCTGGGCGCTTCCTGGTGTTACGGCAGCAGGACAAGTTCGTGAAATTGCACCAATGGCTGATCCAACAACGCGGACTTTTAAAGTGCGTATTAGTGTTACCAATCCACCGGAAGCGATGAAGCTGGGCATGACGGCGGCTGTTACGATTCTAGGTGATTCGGTGCAACAGACTGTAGCGGTTCCGCTTGCCGCAATTTACCAAGATGGTGATACTCCCAAGGTTTGGGTGGTGGAAAATGATATTGTAACGCTTCGTCCAGTTCAGATTGGCAACTTTGGTAATGGCACTGTTCAAGTCGTTGGCGGACTGCAAGCAGGGGAGCAGATTGTAACTGCTGGCGTTCATAAGCTCAAAGAAGGACAACAGGTTAAAGCAGGCGGTGATTCGCTGTGAAGAATTTTAATTTGACGGAATGGGCGCTAAATCACAAGCACTTCATTTATTTCTTTATCGCTTTGTTTTTTATTGCTGGGTTTGTTTCCTATAAGAATTTAGGGCGCATGGAAGATCCTGATTTCACGATTAAACAAATGGTTGTCACTGTGGCTTGGCCGGGAGCTACAGCTAGGCAGATCGAGGATCAGGTCACTGATAAAGTGGAGAAAAAACTACAGGATTTACCAGGGCTTGATTATCTTCAGAGTTATTCCGCTCCAGGATATAGCGTAATTTACGTCAACGTAAAAGATACGGTACCCAAGGCGGAAATTCGCGGCAAATGGCTGGAAGCCCGGAATATGGTCAATGATATTGTTTCCACTTTGCCGGAAGGGGTCATGGCGCCACAGTTTAATGACCGTTTTGATGAAGTTTACGGCGTGGTTTACGCTCTTACTGGCGATGGCTATACTTATGAGGAAATGCGGGAAAAAGCGGAAAAAGTCCGTCGCATTTTAATGGATGTCCCCAGCGTAAAAAAAGTAAACCTACTGGGAGTGCAGACGGAAAAAATTTATATTGAAATTGAAAATGACAAAATGGCGCAGCTCGGAATTACCCCTAGCCTTGTCACGTCCACTTTACAGGCGCAAAATGCTATGAATGCTTCAGGAATGTTGGAAACTGCTTCTGACAACCTATATTTACGCATTACCGGTATGTTTGAAAATCTTGATGATATCCGCAATACGCCGCTTCAAGCCAATGGTAAAACGATTCGTCTTGGCGATATTGCCAAAATAAGCCGGGCTTACGCCGAACCGACCGATCCTAAATTTTACTATAATGGTACGCCAGCTATCGGAATTTCTTTAGCGATGGAACCAGGCGGCAATGTGCTTGTATTGGGAGAAACTTTAGAAAAAACAGTGGAGAGAATTAAAAAAGAGCTACCAGCAGGACTAGAAATTCATCAAACAGTCAATCAACCCAAAGTGGTGGAAACCTCGATTGATGAATTTGTCGAGTCGCTTGCTGAAGCGATTATTATTGTTCTTGCCGTTAGCTTTGCTAGTTTGGGCATGAGGTCAGGCATCATCGTGGCTTTATGCATTCCCTTGGTGATCGCTGTGGTGTTTACCTGCATGAATCTTTTCGGGATTGACTTACAGCGTATTTCGCTTGGGGCTTTAATCATTGCCTTAGGGTTGCTTGTGGATGATGCGATTATTACGATTGAGACAATGGTGGTAAAACTGGAGCAGGGCTGGAGTCGCTTTAACGCCGCCTGCTTTGCTTATTCTTCCACAGCCTATCCCCGCTTGACTGGGGAACTTGTGACTTGTGCTGGCTTTATTCCAGTTGGCTTTGCCAAAGGGAGCGCCTCAGAGTATTGTATGACCATCTTTACGGTCGTTGCGATTGCCTTGATGGCGTCTTGGCTTGTTGCGGGTACAGTAACGCCGCTGCTCGGCTATCTCTTTATCAGGGTTAAGCCGCATTCAGCGGCAAACGCGGCAAATGAGCATGATATTTATGATACGAAACTCTATCGCGCCTTTAAGCGAGTTCTCATTTGGTGCTTGTATCATCGCAAAACGGTTCTTGTTGCGACTGTTGCTGTTTTTTTTGTGGCTGTGGGCGCTCTCGGATTTGTTAGACAGGAATTTTTCCCTAGCTCTACCCGGCCGGAACTGATTTTGCAGTTGAAGCTGCAAGAAGGCGCTTCGCTGAAAAACACGGAAGACGTAGCCAGTCAGGTCGCAAAGTCCTTAGAAGGCGAGAGCGATATCTCTTACTATACGTATCATGTTGGCGAAGGAGCGCCACGGTTTGTGCTGAGTTTTGATCCGACTTTTAACAAACCGAATTTTTCCGAGTTTGTAATTGTAGCCAAAGACGCAAAATCGCGTGATGCCTTACGGGTGAAGCTGGAGAAGAATTTGGCGCAGCAGTTTCCTAGTGTTCGTGTTCATACGAAAGTGATTGCGAACGGACCTTCGGCCGATTATCCGGTTATGCTTCGCGTAAAAGGCTATGATGTTGACAAGGTGCGAGAAATTGCCCAGCAGATGGAACAAATTATGGCCCAAAATCCCAATGTGAAAAATACAAATTTAAATTGGGTGGAAAAAAGTAAGATTGTGCACTTAACGATTGATCAAGATAAGGCTAGAGCGCTTGGCGTTACAACGCAGTCCTTAGCAAACTCCTTGCAGGCGCAGCTGTCAGGAGCGCCAATTACTGAGTTTCGCGAGAAAGATAAGACGGTCAGCATGGTCTTTCGGTTTGATGGACAGGATCGCAATGATCCTGAACGATTGAAAAATACTACCGTTTATATTGGCAATGGCAAATATGTACCGCTTGAGCAGATTGCAAAAATTTCTTTCGATGCGGAAGAAGGGCTGATTTATCGCCGTGATTTGAAGCCCATGATCATAGTTCAGGCTGAGACTAGGCCTGGTGCTACTGGCGATGATGTGGCTGAGCAGATTTATAAGGATCTGGCGGATTTGCGGGCGAATTTGCCTTTAGGCTATGAAATAGAATACGACGGCTCCAAAGAGTCGAGCATCAAGGCGGCGAAGTTTCTTTCTGAACCAGTGCCAATGATGATCATAGCTATTATGATTTTCTTGATGATTCAGTTGCAGAACATTCCTAAAATGATTCTTACTCTTTTGACGGCGCCACTAGGAATTATTGGAGTAGCTTTCGGACTTTTGCTAACCAATAGTCCGATGGGTTTTGTCGTGCAACTAGGTATATTGGCTCTATCAGGGATCATTATGCGTAATACCATTATCTTGATGGATCAGATTGATCAACTGCTGGCGGCAGGCGAATCCTTGTGGGATGCCATTATTAATGCCACGGTGATTCGTTTCCGGCCTATTTTGCTTACAGCGGCAGCTGCGATTCTGGGCATGATTCCCCTTGTATCAAGTATTTTCTGGGGGCCCATGGCAGTAGCGATTGCAGGAGGTCTGCTTGGCGCTACTGTGTTAACACTGCTTGTATTGCCTGTCTTGTATGCGACTTGGTATAAAGTAGAGTTACCATCTACAGGCAAGGCGACAGGGACAGATAACTCCACCTTGAACGCTTAGGACCTGGCAGGCCTGATCCAGTTATAAAGAAGGCAGTCCGTAGTGTTTAGCCGGACTGCCTTCTTTGCTATTTTTGTTCTTTTTTGTTTCTTGCAATTGTCTTAGCGTTTTTTCGCCAAGCTAAAGCTAGGATGATAGCTGTGATGATGAGGCTTGTCAGAGTTTCTTGGGTGAGCAGAGCTTGTGGTGCAAACTTTACCGTGAGCGGGTCACTGAAGAATAAACCACCGGCCGTCCAGGCTAAAATAGCGCTGCCGCCGTAAAGCAGCAGTGGAAAGCGCTCAATTAACTGAATAAAGAAGGTGCTTCCCCAGACGATAATTGGGATCGTAATGAGAATGCCCACAATGACAGTGCTTATGCTGTCTTTAGCAATGCCAGCAATCCCTAGGACATTGTCAATGCCCATGACGCCGTCGGCAATGATAATCGTACGGATTGCGCCTATGAAGTCTGGCGCTGCTGAAACTTCGTGAGTTTTTGTATCAGTGACAAGCTGGTAGGCAATTAGTAGCAGTAAAAGACCGCCAAGAATCATCAGACCAGGAAGCTGTAACAGCCAGACAACCAGCAAGGTCGAGATGGCTCGAATCACAATGGCGCCTAGGGTTCCCCAGAAGATCGCTTTCTTTTGATATTGCGCGGGAAGGTTGCGGGCGGCTAAGGCAATGACTAGCGCATTGTCACCCGCAAGAATCAAGTCAATAAACACAATAGCAGCTAAATCTTGCAATGCACCACTTGTTAAAAGACTCTCCATAAGCAGCACCTCCAGTTTTATCTAGTCAAGCAGGGACACATCAAGGTTATATTCTATTTTTCTGGCAGCCTCTAAAGCAACTTCTCGGCCAAAGAGCAGTTTCAGCAGATAGAAACCAAGTTCCAGACCGGAGCTGACACCGCCTGCCGTGATGATCTTATCGCAATGAACAATTTTCTGATCTAAAACCTGAACAGAATAGCGGCTTAATTCGTCGAAGGCGGTATGATAGGTTGTCGCCGCTTTTCCTGTTAGCAAACCAGCTTCGGCTAGAAAAAAAGCACCAGTGCAAACGGAAGTAAGATACTTTACCGTTTTAGCTTGCGACTGAATAAAAGCAAGCAGTTCCTGATCTTTCATCGCAGTGATGCGACCTTTGCCGCCAGGAATTACAAGCAGATCAAGGATGGGACAGGAGGCAAGCGTTTCATCGGGAATAATATGCAAGCCATTGAAAGCGTGTAGTGGTGTTTTTTCAGCGGCAATGGTGAGAACCTTTACGCTGTCAGGCCGGATTTTATTTACATAACTTAATACTTCGAAAGGGCCAATAAAGTCTAGTTCCTCTACTTGCGGAAAAATAAGTATGCCAATAGTAAGCATCATTGTCAGCTCCTTAGTGTGTGTAATATATAAGTTTACAATCTTAGTATACAGCAGTCAGAATAAGTAGTGCTAGAGATTCATAAGAGTCTTGACAAAATATTTGTAAATTTGTATACTGTAATAGTAAATTACAATGTTACAATTTTTCAAAGACAATTTCATAATTCTTTTTTAAAAGTTATGAAGGAAATAGTTGTACCTAGTAAGCTTCAGAGAGCCGATGGTTGGTGCGAATCGGCAGCTAAACAGTACAATCGTCACTCCTGAACTGCAAAGCTGAACTTTAAGTAGGCTGCGCCGGAACGGCTCTTTATGAGTGCAACCGTTATATTGCTAGGGTTGTTAGACCTGATGAGATATATCTATTTTTAGCGAATAGATATGATAAGAGTGGTATCGCGAGAGTAACCTCTTGCCTCTTACTGAGGCAAGAGGTTTTTTGATTTACGAAGACCTTCTCTTTTCTTTGAAGTCCAAACACCCTAACCGTTTGGTACGAAGAAAAAGAGAAGGTCTTTTGGCAAAATTGGCACGGAATGATTAATTCATGAGAGGGATGGAGAGAACATGCAAGAATGTACAAATTTTCGGTGGCGTTTAGCTTTAATTATGTTTGCAATTAGTTTTATTTCGTATATGGATCGGGTAAACTTGTCTGTGGCAACGCCAGCGATTATGCAGGAGTTCGGTTTTAGTAAGCTCGATATGGGGGCGCTTCAGACGGCTTTCTTTGTGGGGTATGCTTGTATGCAGGTTCCGGGAGGGATGTTAGCGGAACGTTTTGGTTGTCGCTCTGTCGTTACGGTAGCCGTTGCTTTTTGGTCACTGTTTACATCGTTAACGGGGTTTTGTAACAGCTTCGTTTCATTTACCGCCATGCGCGTTTTTTTTGGCATTGGCGAAGGACCCTTGGCTCCTTCTTTTGGCCGGTTTATTTATAAGTGGTTCACTGTAAACGAAAAAGGCCGCGGTTCAGCTTGTTTTCTCAGCGGTATGTTTATTGGTCCGGTAATTGGTCCAGCTGTTACAGTTTTCCTGATGCTGCAACTGGGTTGGCGGTCTGTTTTTGTTTTGTTTGGCTTAATGGGGCTGTTGTTGGCGGCATTATGGTGGTATTTTGTCAGAGAATCACCGCGCGACAGCCGCTTTGTGAGTCCGACTGAGGCTCAATATATTGAAGGTGATAGAGAAACGAAAAACACTTCAGAGCGAAAAGCTCCCTGGAAGGACTTTTTTACGTCCTCGCAGTTTTGGGCTATTGGTATCCAATTTTTCGTAACTGACTATATTATGTACGTTTTTTTAGCTTGGCTGCCGCTATATCTGATGGAAGCCAGAGGATTTTCTCTTACTAGCATGGGGTTTGCCGCATCGCTTCCCTGGATTGCATTATGTATTGTAACTTTATCGACAGGTGTTATGAGTGATAAGCTTGTCGTGGCTGGAGTATCAAAAACCAAGTCGCGGACAATCTTTGCTGCTTTCGGTCTCGCTTTTTGTTGCTTGTCCCTATATCTTGGAGCACTGGCGCAAAGTCCCTTTTGGAATCTTTTTTGGCTTACCTTGTCGCTAGGTTCGCTAGGTCTTACCTTCAGTTCTTCTTGGGCTGCCTGTATTGATATTGGCGGTGAGTATTCTGGATCCGTTTCTGGCTGGATGAATTTGTGGGGGAATTTAGGTGGAGCGGCGGCGCCTTTATTGACGGCCTGGATTGCTACCAATTACGGTTGGCAGGCGGCTATTTTAAATACAGCGGCGCTTGCCTTAGTTGGCGTAGTTGCTTGGCTGGCCGTTAAGCCAGACATGCCGCTTTGTGATTCGCGTGAGACCCATTCTATACCTGTCGAAATCTGATTTGTATTAGGGAGGTTTATTTAACACAAATCGTCTGACTATCGAGTCAATAGTGTGATATACTATAGGCAAAATAAATTTGCGATAGTAGGTGGTGCCATGGGTAAGGTCTGTTTTTGGCGGCAAAAGATCTTTGTAGTCCTTTGTGTTTTACTGCTTTTGCCGACTGCTGCTAGCGCCGAGCGGGCGAAACTTGTCTTTGATGAAAATCCGGCAAAACTCATGAAAGTAGAAAAAAAAGAGGATTTAAAAAACTATATTGAGGCTCACGAAACGTTTATTGCCGCTGCCGCTTGTTTGGCAGCTTACCATGACCGCTATGGGTCTATGGCGATAAAAGCCCTAGAAGAAGAAGGCTGGGATATTATTCCCTATGAGCATAAAGGAAAAGACGCTGATGCGCGGTTCTTCCTTGCCAAAAAACAGTTTCCCGGCGAGACTAGACCCTTTTACTTAATTGCTGTTACCGGGACGGAAAATAGTGCAGATATTAGTGTTGACTTACGTTGGGGCAAGATCCCTTTTGCCCCAGAAACTTATAAGACCCTTAACTCTAATGCGGCTAAGGGGGAAAATGATGAGCCCCTTGTCCATGAGGGATTTTATCAATATGAGCAGACGGCGGAAAAAGCTCGCTTTGGTCAGACCCTTGGAACGGCTAATGACATTTTGCAAGATCTAAAAGATCATCCTGATCAAAAGCTTTATCTTGTCGGCCATAGTTTAGGCGGCGCCGTGGCTACTCTAGGCGGTGCGCAAATGATTGCTGATGGCATACAGCCAAGCCAGATTCGCGTGATTACTTTTGGTGCGCCAGCAGTAGGCAATGAGGGTTTCAAGCGGATAATAGGGTCTAAACTTAAGCTGTTACGCGTGACCATGCAAGGTGATCCAGTTCCAACTGTTCTTAGGGATATTCCTGGCGGCTATGTTCAGTTTGGTCGTGAGTTGCATTTCGATGTTCCCGATTATTTTTTTTATTCGCCTCATGACATTACTTTGTATATGGATCTTGCGTTGAAGCGTTATTTTGATGCTAGAGCACAAGCGGCTGTTACAGCGGGAAGGCTTTATCCTAAGCAGCGAACTGTGGCGGGCAGTCCGCTTGTGTATGTTGCGTCACTTCGCGCCGCGCTACCGGAAAAATTACAGAGCGAGCAGCCTTATATGGTAGAAATGCTGCAATTAGAAGCAAGTCGGTTTTTACCAAGCTATTTTCTTGGGGAGGCGGCTTCGTCGGATCAGGCGGCAATTATAGCAGCCCGTGAAGCTGGTTGTGACTATGTGTTAGTTACAGAACTTGTTGCCAAACGTTCCAAAGATAATGCTGATACGTATGATATGACTGTTGAAAAACGCTTTTATCGGGTTTTTGACGCAAAGCTATTGCGTCAGGACATGCTGAGCGCCAGTACGGAAAAGCTTACGCCGTTAGAGGTCTTTTTTCAAACAGTAAAGGATGTGCGGGGAAAATATCAAGAAGTGATTGACCGAGCCTCGTAAGAAAAAGTATTGATAAAGTTTTGAGAAATGGGCTGTTTCAGTGCGAGAAGTTTCTACCATATGTTGTGAGGAGTACGTAAATTAAACCACAATGTATGCTGATTTTTTCGCTAAGTGAGACAGTCTATTTTTTTATAAAAATTTGTCTTGATTTTTATAGACGACTGGTCTATTATAAAAGTAAGGAAAGAAGATCAATATAAATTGAAAGGCGGGATGAACATGACAATCTATACAATTCATGATTTGCAAGGACGTTCCAAGTGGGTCGAAGATGCGAAGGGGATATATCTTGTTGATCCCCATTATGTAGATGAATTCTGCACAGTCTTTGCCGATGCGAAAGACCTACCCATCAATGTAAATATCTTTTAGACTAAAATTTCAATATAGAACTTTTTTGCTGCTGCAAAGAAAACTTGTGCGTAGCTGATGTGAGGGGTTTATAAAATCTAAGGATACTGCTTGGAGCGGATTCTATGGAAAAAGCCGGGCGACAGAAAGATTCTGTCGTCCGGCTTCTTTGTATACGTAAGGTTTGGATTATTAACGGTGCGGTAGCAGCGGGGCCGTTAAATCTTTTACACCTACGAGGCCAAGTACGGTAAGAAAAATCGTTTGAGGACCCCAAAAGGCGTTAGTAGGGTCGAACCATTCGCCAAGCGAGTGGCCTTGACCGCTTTCGCCGCCACCGCCCAGACGCAGCGAAGGAATTCCCAAACTCATTGGGTAGTTGGCATCGGTGCTGCCAGCTGAACTTAAAGCGGGATTTAACTGCAAGGCGTCGGCAGCAGCCCACGCGCTTTGGACAATCATCAAATCTTTTGGTTGACTGGCGGCAGGGCGGTCGCCGATGAGTTTAAGCTGGACAGTAAGGTCTTGGCTGTTCCAACGGAGATTTTCCTCTACGGCAGCTTTATCCGCAAAGGCAATAATATTCTCTTCTAGTTTCTTCAATTCTGCTTCGCTGTCAGAGCGGATGTCGACAGTCATACTGGCTTCTTCGGCAATGGAGTTAATGGAGGTACCGCCAGTGATTGTGCCGATTGTAAAAGTTGTTTTAGGTGTTGTCGGCGGTACGAGATTGGCAATCTTAGAGATGGCTCGCCCCAGAGCATGGGTGGCGCTGGGTTGCCCAAAGTGATTGAAACTATGGCCGCCAGGGCCGTGATAAATGATTTCATAGCGACGGCTGCCTGTAGCCAGGTAAGTGATGTGATTCGGGCTTGTTCCGTCAATGGTGATAAACCCATCGATGTTTTTTTGTTGTGCAAAGAAGTTTTTTACGCCGCGTAAGTTACCGAGACCTTCTTCACCTACTGTTCCGCCAAAAATGATATCGCCCTCTGTGGCGATGTTGCTTTGGCGCAGCGCACGGATGACTGTTAAAATGGCGGCAAGGCCGCGAGCATCATCGGCAATGCCTGGCGCATACAGACGACCGTCAATCTCTTTGACCGTTACGTCTGTATCAGCGGGAAAAACTGTATCAAGGTGGGCTGAGACAAATAGGGTTGGTCCTTGACCTGAGCCCTTATAGGTGCCAAAGACGCTTCCTTCGGAGTCGGATTGTAGGTCTGTTAGTCCTAATTGTTTCAATTGACTTAAATAATAAGCGGCGCGAGTTGATTCCGCGAAGGGGGGCGCCGCAATTTCCGTTAAGGTCTTTTGATTAGCGACTGTTTGTGTGGCGTCGCTTTCTAAAAAAGCGATGCCTGTGGTGATACTGGGATCATTCTTTAACTTGGTGTATACGGAAGCTACCTCTGGTGATACGGTATAACAGCTCATGGAGATCCTCCTTGCAGACTAAGACTTCTTTTATTATAAGCTGATTTTCACATTTTTGGCAAAAAAAGAAAGCTGCTTTTTATAAGCAGCTTACAAGGAATTGAAGTTGTGAAGAAAAATTGAAAAGGCTAATAAGAGGCCCAGTTTTCCGTGGAAGGAAGCTGTATTTTTCACGAGAAAAATCATGCGTGTCCGATCACCCAGCCAGGCGAGTCGGGCGCTGTGCAATTCTTTGATTGCCAGTGGCGCCAAGAGAAATGTAAAAGCGGCGCTTAACGGTAGCAACTGAGCAGCAATGAGTGCGGCAAGTGAGAGGAATGCTGCGGAATATAGGAAGAAGTAAAGTGCCATGGCCCGATTTAAGCCAAGAAAGAGCGCCAAGGTTTGAATGCCCGCATCTTTGTCATCTTCTAAATCACGCAGATCATTGGCGTGCAAGATGGCGGCAACGAGAAAGGATATGGGAAGCGAAGCGATGATTGGCCAGAAGGATAGCACTTCTGTTTGCACATAATAGGCAGGCCAGACCATGAGCGGTCCCATCAGAAAAAATACGAAAATGGAGCCAAGACCGCGGTATTTATAGGGGAGAGGTCCGCCAGTGTAGGTATAGGCGCCAATTATACCAATCAAGCCGCAGAGCGCAATCGGCCAACCACACTTATAGGTTAGCCAAAGACCGAACAGCGTACCAAGGGCCACTGCTAAACGAGCAGCTTGTTGCATGGCTTGTGGTGTCATTGTGCCGGTAACTAATTGCGGACAGCTGTGAGCGGAGGCGATGGTGTCGACGCCTTTTACATAATCACTGTAAGTGTTTAAAAGATTGGCGCCGATTTGCAGTAACATACCGCCACCAAGGGCAGCAAAAAAATGAGTCCAAAGAAACAGTTTTGTTTCTGTAAAGGCGAGGGCCGTGCCGAGAGAAATCGGTACGAGCGATGCCGTTAGCGTCCAAGGGCGAATTGCGAGAAACCAGGCTTTCATAGTAACCTCCTTATGATCTATGGGCATAATCACAATAATAAATTCGTGCTGCTTCGATGAAATCCTGTTAACCAGTTTTAGGGGGATTTTCAGTAGCAAAGGGCAGGAAATTGCGAAAAAAGCGGGAAAATTAATAATAATAAGTGAAATCGCCGTGGACTAAGGAGAGCATAATTGTGGCAGCCATTAAAATTTTAGTGATTGGGGCCAACGCAGCAAATGTAACAGAAATTAAACAGGTCGTCGTATCAGCTATTGGTGGCGGCGCTCGTATTATGACGGCTGATGTGACCAACTATCGGCAGGCGCCGCCAGCTGACTTATATGTCTGTTTAATTAATCGTAAAGAAGAAATGGAAATGGCCTTTGGCCCGGAGAAAGTAGCTGCGTTAACTCTAGTTTCGCCTACGGAATATTTTTTGCGATTGAGTCGGATTGACGCTGGGGAAAAGGTTCTTATCTTTAATAATAGTGTTTCAGGAACGCGCGTTTTAGTGGATCGGATTACTCGCTATGAACTGAATAATTTGCACTATAAAATTCTCCCCTATGATGAGATCGATCATGAAAGGGCTGTTGCTTTATTGCAAGGTGCAACTTGCATTATTGGCGGCATTGCCTATGTTGGTCCTGGCAGCGCTTTGTATACTCGCTTTGGTGCGGATTTGCCGCCGAATGTTACTGTTTTAGTCAGTCCGCCACGCTCGGCTACGGCAGAATCAATTAGCAAGCTGACTTATATTTATTCTTCTTTGTATCATAAAGCAGTCATGGAGCGTTTGAAGCGTTTATCTTCGATCGATAGTCTCACAAGTCTGCCTAATAGGCGTAGTTTTGATGATTATTTGAAAAATGCCTGGCGTAAGGCAAAACGGCAGCGCCAGCCGCTGGCATTAGCCATGATCGATATCGACTATTTTAAGTATTATAATGATTTGAACGGACATGTCGAAGGGGATCGCTGTCTGCAGCGCATTGCTCGAACTGTTCGCAAAGTGTTAAAGCCCTATGATGGGTTTTTTGCTCGCTATGGCGGTGAAGAATTTGTAGCCATGTTGCCAAAGGTCTCTATGGCTGATGGGTATGATATTTTAGAAAAAGTACGAAAAACTGTGGTGCAGCAAGAGATTAGAAACCCCTTTTCCCCAGTTTCCCCAATGCTTACGATTAGCATTGGACTGACGGTGGTGGTGCCTGCCGATGGTTTGGAATTAAAGAATTTACTGGTGCGGGCTGACCAGGCACTATACTTGGCAAAGCAGCGAGGTAGGAATCAAGTTGTCTGTAAAAATTTTAAATAACCTATTGCATTTTTGATTTTTGTGCTATATAATATTACTTGCGTCTGTAGAGCAAACGGAGAGATGTCCGAGTGGTTGAAGGAGCACGCCTGGAAAGCGTGTGTAGGGGAAACTCTACCGAGGGTTCGAATCCCTCTCTCTCCGCCATATTTACAAAGTGAGCCTTGATAAGTTATCGCTGATAATTTATAAAGGCTTTTTTAGCCTAATGAGAGACGGCTTGTTATTTTTAAGGTCGGGCTACGGTTTTTATGGCGGGTCTTGCGCAATGGCAGCTCATGAACCTCGTCAGGTCCGGAAGGAAGCAGCGATAAGTGATCCCTGTTATGTGCCGCAAGGGTGCCTGCTGTAGGGATCGTAGTCCGACGTTAAAAATAGCGGTCGCAAAATAAAGAGACAGCCTTGTTGGCTGTTTTTTTATTTTATCAATGAAAATAACTTGTCTTCGCTAGACGGAGTAAATTTCCGTTTAGAGAGGAAAACTGAGAAATAAACGCGAAGAAAGAAAAAACGGTTTCAGTAGTAAGAAGGAGGTGTTCCTATGGCTTATGTGGCTTTATACCGCAAGTGGCGGCCCTATAATTTTGACGGATTAGTGGGCCAGACACATATCAGCCAAACTCTAAAAAATGCCATTGAGACAGGGAAGACCACTCATGCCTATCTGTTTACCGGGCCTCGCGGTACAGGCAAGACAAGTACTGCTAAGATTTTAGCCAAAGCTTTAAATTGTGAGCATGGACCGACAGCGAATCCCTGTAATGAATGTTCCAACTGTGAAAAGATTAATCAGAATAGCTCAATGGATGTCTTTGAAATTGATGCTGCTTCCAATCGTGGAATTGACGAGATTCGCGATTTGCGTGAAACCGTTAAATTTGCACCGGCGGAAGGCCGCTATAAAGTCTATATTATTGACGAAGTACATATGCTGACTCAAGAAGCATTCAATGCGCTGTTAAAAACACTGGAAGAACCTCCGGCTCATGTGGTGTTTATTCTAGCCACAACGGAGCCGCATCGGATTCCTGCTACCATTCATTCGCGATGCCAACGCTATGATTTTCACCGAATTAAAGTGACTGATTTAATGTCTCACTTGCGTTATGTGGCGCAAGAAAGCGCTATTGCCGTGAATGATGAGGCGCTCAAACTGATTGCGGTTCATGCTGAAGGTGGACTGCGTGATGCTTTAAGTGTTCTCGATCAGTGCAGTGTGATGGTGGATGGAGAAATTCTACCAGAGGATGTGCGGAATTTATTAGGCCTAATCGGTGATGACTGGATATATTCTTTGCTACGAGAGATTGCCAGCTGCCAGATGGAAGCTGCTTTTTTAACGCTTGATCAAATTTTGACGGCAGGTAAGGATGTACGTCAATTATTAGCCGAACTAGCAGTGTACTCCCGCAATTTGCTGTTATATCAAGCAGCACCGCAGATGCTTGACGATCACTTCGGTGGGAATCGAGACCATCTCGTTGAACTTGGTCGACTCTTTACGCAAGAGGAAGTCATACAGGTTATTGAAAAGTGTCAGGAGGCTTGGGAACGGGCGAAACGATCGAATACGCCGCGTCTTGATGCGGAGATGGCCTTTTTATCGCTGTGTCGTCGGAAAGAGCAAACTTTGGCTGGGCTTGTGGCCCGGGTTGAAGAATTAGAAAGAGCTTTGCATAACCACGGTGGCGAAAGTACGCCAACAGTTCGTCAGAGTCAGTCCGGTTTTTCGTCGCGTAGCAAAAAGCAGACGATCGACGCTGGGCTTAGTCGTCAGACGCCGGAGCGAGCGGCTGTAGCAGAAAAGCAATTTGTTTCTAATTCGGCTGATTTGCCTGCTGTTGCCCCAATAATTGAGCCTAAGGCAAAAGCACAGCCAAAAGAAACGGTTTCAGTGGCGGAGCCTATTGACCTGCATAATTTGGACGCTTTGTGGGATAGTGTGCTTAAAGAACTAATCGCTCAGGGGAAAAGATCGGTTCATGCCTGCGTGGCTCAGGGGAAACTAGTTGAAGTGAGTCAAGAAGGCGCTATCATAGCTTTTGCCTCGGCTTTTCCGAAAGATCGGACGCAAAAAGAGGATTATCGCTCGATTATCGAGAACATCATAGGCCAAAGAGCTGGGCGACCTATCGTCCTTCGCTGTGTCTTGCAAAGTGAGGCAGCTGTACCCGTTAAGTCGGCGCCTGCTGCTGATAAGCCGCAAGAGGATGTTGGACCGCAGGAGGATCATCCGGCTTTAATCAAGGCCAAGCAAATGTTTGGCGGTCAAGTTATAAAACAAGAAAACCCTAAGGAGGATCACTAGATGTTTGGAAACATGGGCAATATGGGTGCCATGATGAAAAAGGTGCAGAAATTGCAAGCTGAAATGGGCAAACTGCAGAATGAACTAAAAAAGCGTACGCTCGAGGCTTCTGCCGGCGGCGGGGTAGTTACTGTTGTTGTAACAGGGGAAAAACAAATTCAATCCATTAAAATCAATCCTTCGGCAGTTGACCCGGAAGATGTTGAAATGCTGGAAGATCTTATTACAGCTGCTGTTAATGAAGCCTTGAAAAAGGTCGATGATATGATGGCGCAGGAAATGGGTAAATTGACTGGCGGGTTGAATTTACCGCCGGGAATGCTGTAAGACATGCAAAAACTGGCTCCTCTGGCCAAACTTGTGGAACAGTTTCGACGATTGCCGGGCATCGGGCAGAAAACTGCCACCCGTCTGGCTTATCATATTTTAGCTGTCGATAAGGAAAAGGCTCTTGCTTTGGCACAGGCGATTATGGAAGCAAAAGAGAGAATTCGCTACTGCTCACGTTGCTATAACTTGACGGATCAGGACCCTTGCCTGTTATGTCAGGATGAGTCTAGAGAGAAACAAATTCTTTGCGTTGTAGAAGAACCGCGTGATGTGGGGGCTATGGAGCGGACGCGGCAGTATCATGGTCAGTACCATGTATTGCACGGTGCTTTGTCCCCCTTAGAAGGGATTGGCCCCGAACAAATCAAAGTCAAAGAACTGTTAGCTAGGCTTTCGCTGGAATCTTTCCAAGAAGTCATTGTGGCGACAAATCCTGATGTGGAAGGCGAGGCGACAGCACTTTATCTATCGCGTTTGCTAAAACCGCTGGGGATTAAAGTCACTCGTATTGCTCACGGCCTGCCTGTTGGCGGCGATCTTGATTATGCTGATGAAATGACCTTATCAAAGGCGCTGGAAAATCGACGTGAAATGTAAAAACCTCAGGGATTCCATTTATAAGGAAGCCCTGAGGTTTATTTTTGTGCCGAATGTATAATCAGGACGTGCTGACCATATAGTGTAGCAGGAGGGGGTGCCATGAAAGCTTGGTGGGAAAGAATTCTTGTTTTTTTGGAATTGAAGCAGCCGAGGAAGAATCCTTTGCTTGATGAGGTCAGGTTGTTGGCAGGCGCTAAAGAGGAATGGTTACGAGCAAAAAGGTATTTTGAATTTGTTCATGACCCGGATTTGACTGAGTATGCGATTTTTTCAATAAAAGCAGCTGAAATAAAATACCGCTACTTATTAAAGCAGGCCCGCCTGGAGGGGTTGTGTGTGTTGCCGATTAGTCAAACGGCCGTTCTGCGAGATTTCGCTGAAAAGATTTCTCCGCCATGGAAGTATTAGGAGAAAGGTGACAGAAGACACTTTCTCCGCTACAATAGTAACAAGCAGATAAAATAGCGAGGGAAGTGAGTTCATGGCTGCGCTCGGATTAGATTTCAATGTTGCTTTAGCCTATTTATTTGGCATTGCTTTGATTTTTTTTATTGGCAAGATTTTCCTCATGCCGCTTCGATTGGTTTTTAAACTGATTTACAATGCAATTATCGGTGGCATTATGCTTTATGTAATTAACTTCGTCGGTGCTCACTTTGGGTTTACCTTGGCATTGAATCCTATTACGGCATTAATTGCTGGATTTTTAGGGATACCAGGTATTATTCTATTAATTTTGGCCAAGCTATTCATTTTGTAAAAAACTTAAAAATACTTTGCGAAAAAGTGTTGACATAAGTGAATCTGCTGTGCTATTATATACAAGTCGCCGCTGAGCGACACGAAAACAGAAAAGAATCATCGCTTCTAAAAACGAAGGCGAAACGGT
>NZ_JBWBCL010000018.1:0-53515 GCF_056134285.1 Pelorhabdus sp. sgz311002
CCTGTTCCCATCCCGAACACAGAAGTTAAGCCCATATACGTCGAAAGTACTTGGCTGGCGACGGCCTGGGAGGATAGATAGTTGCTGATTTCAAAAAACCACTTCTTTACGAAGTGGTTTTTTGTATTATCATATAACAGCACATCAAAAGCAAGAAGTAGTTTTAGTGGTAAAATAATAAAACGATCTACCTACAATTTATATTGTAAGCAGATCGTTCCTTTATATATTGAATTACAGGCGGTTACTGCAATTCAATACATTCTTCATTTTATGTTTTACCATTTGTTTAATTGCTTCGCGCGCTGGTTTTAAGTATTGGCGCGGATCGAAGTCGCTTGGATTGTTAATGAAGTGTTCACGAATGGAAGCCGTCATGGCTAAACGTAGATCAGTATCAATGTTGATTTTGCATACGCCTGATTTACTAGCTCTGAGTAGCATATCTTCGGGAACTCCCTGTGCTCCGGGAATATTGCCGCCAAAGTCATTGCATTTTTTTACGAATTCAGGCAGAACTGTTGAAGCCCCGTGAAGGACGAGCGGGAAGTTCGGCAGTAATTTTGAAATGATATCTAAACGTTCGAAATCAAGGCTTGGTTCACCCTTAAATTTATAAGCGCCATGACTTGTACCGATTGCAATGGCTAGAGAATCTACACCAGTTCGTTCTACAAATTCTTTAGCTTGGTCTGGATCGGTATAAGTAGCATCTTTGGTATTAACCTTTACAGCATCTTCTACACCGGCCAAACGACCGAGTTCCGCTTCAACAACGACGCCGTGCGCATGAGCATACTCTACTACTTTTTTAGTAAGTGCAATATTTTCTTCAAAAGGATGTTTTGAACCATCGATCATAACGGAAGAGAAGCCGCCATCGATGCAGGATTTACAAATTTCAAAGTCTTCGCCGTGATCAAGGTGTAAAGCAATTGGGAGCTGGGAATCTTCTAGTGCAGCTTCAACTAATTTTATTAAATAGATATGTTTGGCATATTTCCGGGCGCCAGCAGATACTTGAAGAATAAGCGGAGCTTGTTCTTCTTTGGCCGCATCGACAATTCCCTGGATAATTTCCATATTGTTTACATTAAAGGCACCAACTGCATATTGACCTTCGTAAGCTTTAGCAAACATTTCTTTTGTGGTAACTAATGGCATAATATCCCTCCTAATTTTCAATACTTGTTTTATTATAGCACAATTTGGCATGTGCTGGCGACGCCTATTTCCGCTGCAATTTTTGAATTGCTTGCAGCATGTCCGGTGGAATAGGGCAGAATAGTCGTATTATTTCATTTGTTATAGGATGGGGGAAGGTTAATGAGGCGGAATGGAGCGCCTGACGCTGTATAATAGTACGCTGACCACCATATAAATCATCACCTAAGAGCGGATAGCCTAAATGGGAAAGATGGACGCGGATTTGATGCGTTCTCCCTGTTGCCAGGATTAGGCGAAGTAAGGTTGCATTGCGATAGGTTTGTACTACTTCGTAATGGGTCAGAGCTTCTTGCCCATTAGGAGAAACGGTTCGCTCAATAATACTACCAGGTTTTCGCGCAATGGGAGCATTAATTTCACCAGAGCAATCTAATTCACCTGTAACTAGAGCTAAGTACTGTCGCGCGATTGATTTTAAAGAGCTTGTTGCTAACAACTGCTGAATGTAAGCGTGCTTGGCAATAAGCAGTAGACCTGATGTGTTACGGTCCAGACGATGAATTGGATGAAAATCGCTCAGGAGACCTTGCTGTTGATAATAGTACAGTACAAGGTTAGCCAGCGTAGTTTCATGTAAGGTAGAAGTCGGATGGACTAATAGTCCGCTCGGTTTATTTACAGCGAGCAAGTATTCGTCTTCATAGCAGATTGCTAAGGGACCAGCTATTGGTAAGAGTGTATTTTGCGTGGGCATATTGAGAAGGAGTATATCCTGAGGGAATACGAAACTTATTGGTGAAGCGGTCTCTCCGTTTAGCGTGATAGAGCCTGACGCTTTGAGTTTGCGCCAGGCTGTTAGGGAAAATTTTAAATGATATCGAACATAGTCTTTCACTGTTAAGGGTTTTTCATTTAAGGAATAATTTACGATAAATTTTAGCATGATTATAGGATTCGAGTTATTTGCCGAAATATCCTGTTCTAGCCTTATAAGATATAAAAAAACTGCCATTAGGCAGTTTGGCGAATTTAGAGAAGCGTCTGCACCATCTCGATTAGTTCAGCAACGTGCTGTCGTTCCGTTTTTAAAGATTCTTTTAAGTAGTCGCCCATTGGATTATTACGGAATGCATAAACACGGTCAAAGCGGCGGTGCCGACGGATCAGGGATAAAAGTAGCAGAGAAAGCGGTTCTCTAAAATCGCCTAAATTTTCTTCTGGTTCATCGCGCGTTTCATCTTGTCGGAAAATCAGATTCGCCTTTTGAAGAATGGCAGCAAAAGATTCATCATGCAGACTAACCATGTGTAAAATGTCAAGATAGGAATGCCAGTGATTGACTGCAATCTGATCTAAAGCATCACGCATCGTTCCCGCTGTGACTTGGGCTGATTGCAAAGCGGTTTGCATGAGTTCTAGCTGTTCGGCTGCTTCTGAGTGCAAGAGTTTCATATGGTCAAGATCAAGCGTAACAGGCCTTTTTTCACGAAATTTCATTCCCAAACACCCCTTCTTCTGCAATTGCTATATCTTATGCGGCGTCGAAGGTTGTGTGCATGGTGGAATTTTGCGAAGGGATTTAGCAGCAGGTTTTGTAAGGTGCAATAAATGTAAGCATACAGATGGGAATATGCATAGAAACAGCACGACGGCGATAATTTACATTTACAATAATAAAATCGGCACCAATATAACATAAAGTTCCACAGTAGGCCGCACGACTTTTGCAAATTCCTACAGGCCCGCAAACAGAAAAGAGAATTTCATCGCCAAGCAGGCAATTCAGGCGGTCTTTAAAAGTTTCGCGGCAAGACATTTTTGCTACTTTGGGCATGGGAAGCGGCATCGGATATTCACACATCATATCTTTTTCCTCATATTCGCAGCAATCGTCCATATGCCCCATATCATGGTCATGATACCAATGGGGATACTTTCCTTCCATAATTTATAGCCTCCTTTATTTCTTAGGCAAAAATGAAGTGATTTAGCTCATTACTTGGTGTATTCTATGAACATTTATTACATAACGTTCGTGACTTTTTGCCGATTCAGCAGGATTTTGCCCTCGTTGTTGCGAATAACTTTTGAGTGAAAGATAGGCGGATAGGGAGAGTTTTTCATGGATTTTATAAAAAATAGTAACATTATTTTAATCGGTTTTTTTGTTTGGTTGCTTATGGCGCCTCGCATGACCAATCCCCGTTATGGTGAGTTATTTTTAGCGTATACGGCAGCGTTGCTATTTAGCTTGCTGGCAAGCTCTGACCTGCTATTCATTAAACCGACGGCCTTCTTTTTTACTGTCGGCGGGGTTTTTGCTTTCTCTTATGTACTCGCTCGTACGACTATACGAATTACTAGTAAAAAATAAAAGTGCTTTCAGGAGGAATTGATTGATGGCAAAAGATTGTTCTTTTGATGTTGTGTCTGATATTGATATGCAGGAAGTTGATAATTTTGTAAATCAGACGGTGAAGGAAATCGGTCAACGCTTTGATTTTCGCGGCAGTAAATCAACAATTGCGTTGGAAAAGGAAACCATAAAAATTGTAGCTGATGATGACATGAAGCTAAAAAATATTATCGATATACTTCAGAGCAAAGCAGTAAAAAGAAATGTTTCTTTGAAAGTTTTTGATTATGGGAAAGTAGAGCCAGCATCACAGGGCTGTGTGCGTCAGGTGATTACCTTAAAAAAGGGGATCAGTAAAGAAAAGGCTAAAGATGTAATTCAGTCGATCAAAAATAGTAAGCTCAAAGTACAGGCGCAGATTATGGAAGACCAGATCCGTGTTTCTGGTAAAAATAAAGATGATCTTCAGAATGTCATTGCCATGTTAAAGCAGCAGGATTTTGATATTGATTTGCAGTTTGTTAACTTCAGATCGTAATAAAAAAAATGAGCAGCAAAAAGGCAGTTGACCTAAAACAAGGTCAACTGCCTTTTCTTATCTGAGAACTCATGTAAACGTTCTATTTATTCTTTATTTTTAGGGCTCATTCGTTAAGCCAAGGGAATCAAGAAGGCGGAAGCTAAGGCTTAAGATAATGGCGACGAGTGTAGCTAAAGACATGCCTTTTAAGGTAATGGTACCAATCGTAATTGCTGCACCGCTTACGCCGATAATTAAAACAACGGCTGTTAAAATTAAGTTCCTTGCTTTACTGTAATCTACTTTTGTTTCTACGAGCATGCGAATACCAGAAGCGGCAATTACACCAAAGAGTAAGAGCGATACCCCGCCCATGACTGGCGCTGGGATACTTTGGATGATGGCAGCTAGTTTACCGACAAAGGACAAGAGAATTGCCAGAATTGCGGCGCCAGCGATGACATAGGTGCTGTATACTTTGGTGATGGCCATAACACCGATGTTTTCACCATAGGTGGTATTTGGTGTAGAACCGAAGAAGCCTGAAATCATGGTTGATAAGCCATTGCCAAGAAGCGAACGGTCCAAGCCAGGATCCTTCGTTAGATCACGGCCGACGATATTTCCTGTTACGATGAGATGGCCAATGTGTTCAGCAATGACTACGAGAGCAGCAGGCAAGATAATGGCGATGGCATTAAAGTTAAAGGTCGGAGTATAAAATGTTGGTAGAGCAAACCAGGTCGCACTAGCTACTGGCGAGAGATCAACAAGTCCGACGAAAGCGGCAAGGATATAGCCGCCGATTACACCGATTAGAATAGGGATGATTGCAAAGAACCCACGGAATAAGACAGAACCGAAAATGGTTAAAAGCAGTGTAAAGATTGATACTATGATTACTTTGGGATCTAATGTTTTTGCCGTGAGTCCAGCCATGTCAGCGGCGACAGGCGCAAGTTCTAAGCCAATAACAGCTACGATGGCGCCCATAGCGGCAGGTGGAAAAACCACATCAATCCACTTTGTACCAATGACCTTTAAGCTTAAGGCGACAACAGTAAAGACCAGACCAGCTACGATGAAACCACCGAGGCAGGCTTCGTAGCCGTAATTAGGCAAAACAGCGAAGACAGGCGAGATAAAAGCAAAGCTTGATCCAAGATAGGCGGGAATTTTACGTTGACAAATAAATAAATACAAAAGTGTGCCAATCCCATTAAATAAGAGAACCGTTGCGGGATTAACTTTAAATAAAATTGGGACTAAGACCGTTGCACCAAACATGGCGAATAAATGCTGTAAGCTGAGGGGAAGAGTCGTTAAAAGGGGAAGTTTTTCCTGGGTATCAATGACTCTTTTGTTCATATTGTTTCCTCCTAACATCCTTTTGGCACACAATAAAGCCTCTTACTGATGTAAGAGGCTGGTAGTTACACGCACTGGCCGAAGCCAACTCATGTGTACCTTATCAGTCTCTCTGGACTAATTTAAAGGCTACTATTTTTATATAATTTATCATAAAACAGCAGTTTTGTCCAGAAAATTTAACATTAAAAGCAAAAAAATTATTAGTGATTGTTTTTTAATAAAAATTATTATAAAAATACACTAAAAAATTAGAGGAGAATTGTTTTTTTTAGGGAATACCTATAATAGGTAAAACAGAAATATCAGATAGTTACTTTTAAGGAGGGTTTAGACTTATGAAATTGGCAGATGTAGTACAAAGTGGTGAATGGAAAGCTGAAAAACACGTTCCGGTCATTGAAGCTCCTTCCAGCGTTAAAGCTGGTGAAAAAGTAAAAATTACTCTTTCTGTAGGCAAAGAAATTGCCCATCCGAATACGACGGAACATCATATCCGTTGGATTAAGCTATTTTTCAAACCAGCAGATGGAAAGTTTGTTTATGAATTAGGAACTTTTGACTTTAATGCCCATGGTGAGGCTGTAGCAGGTGCAAATCAAGGGCCAGCATATACGGAACCAACTTCAGAAGTTGTTGTGAAATTAACTACTTCAGGGACGCTATTAGCTTCTTCTTACTGTAATATTCATGGACTGTGGGAAAGCTCGCAGGAAATTACAGTAGAAGCATAAGGTACCAGTCATTTTGATAGCCTCGGCTTAGCCGGGGCTATTTTTTTAGGCTTTACTTGAATATATCCACTACAAGGAGGAGTTTGTACTTTTAGAGAGAATATTAATTCTTTGTGATATGCAATTCCGGTTTTAGGAGGTACGAAATGGCTCTTATTGTAAAAAAATTCGGCGGAAGTTCCGTTGCCACACCAGAAAAAATGCTGGCTGTTGCGCGCCGCGTTGTATCAGAGAAGAAGCCTGACGACCGCATTGTTGTTGTCGTTTCAGCTATGGGAGATACAACAGATGAACTCATTGATTTGGCTAAGGCGATTACGGATCAACCTTCGCTGCGGGAGATGGATATGCTGTTAACTACAGGCGAGCAAGTCTCCATCTCCATTTTAGCTATGGCGCTGCACACGTTAGGACATAAAGCAATCT
Organism: Pelorhabdus sp. sgz311002; assembly: GCF_056134285.1. Lineage (NCBI taxonomy): Bacteria > Bacillati > Bacillota > Negativicutes > Selenomonadales > Sporomusaceae > Pelorhabdus > Pelorhabdus sp. sgz311002. The sequence goes on from NZ_JBWBCL010000018.1 coordinate 6,572, forward strand.
CCTTAACAGGAGCGCAAGCGGGAATTCATACAAGTGATGCTTATAGCAAGGGGAAAATTTTGCGGATTGATACTGAGCGGGTTATGGCAGAACTGGCCAAAGATCAAATTGTAGTTGTGGCTGGTTTCCAAGGTTTGAATCCAGCAGGCGATTTGACGACGTTAGGCCGCGGGGGTTCTGACACAACGGCGGTTGCTCTGGCAGGAGCCTTGCAAGCTGATGTATGTGAAATCTTTACTGATGTGGATGGTGTATATTCTGCTGATCCGCGCGTCGTAAAAAGTGCCCGAAAAATGAAAGAGATTACTTATAATGAAATGCTGGAAATGGCGCGGCTTGGTGCTGGCGTTATGCAGGCTAGATCAGTGGAGATGGGAATGCAGTATCAAATTCCGATTCATGTACGATCTACCTTTACGACAGAGGAAGGAACCATTATCAGGGAGGGATATACAATGGAAGAAAAAGAGTTTATTATTCGTGGCGTAGCCCACGATACAAGCGTAGCAAAGGTTGCTGTTCTTGGTGTACCAGATCAGCCTGGCGTTGCCTATAAATTATTTTCGGAATTAGCCAATCACCATATTGATGTTGATATGATTGTACAGAGTGTACGTAATTCTGATAAAAGCATTATTGATATGCTCTTTACTGTGGCTGCTACGGATGTGCACGCCTGTCGCACTCTAGTAGAAAGTGTGGCGAAAGAAATGGGCGCCCTTGGCGTAACGATTGATGAAAATGTGGCGAAAGTATCGGCTGTTGGTGCGGGAATGCTTGGATCTCCTGGGATTGCTGCTACGATGTTTGGCGCTTTGGCCAAGGCGGGAATTAACATTGGTGTTATTAGTACGTCCGAAATTAGTATTTCCTGTCTTGTGGAAAAGGATATGGCAGCAGAAGCAGTCAATGCGATTCACCAAGCTTTTTTCAAAGAATAAGACTGTAATCGTGTTCATTGACAATATTTTGAAAAATCGCTATAATTAAAAAAATAACGGAATTTTAGTAAAGCGGGGGATTTAGTGTGACATATAGTATTGCCGCGAATCATGCAAAAGGCAAATGTGCAACAGATAATATTTTTGGTGCGAATGCTGCAGCAGTAAAAGCGGTTTCTGAGGTGGGGAAAGAGAAAGTAGCCAATGCTACAATTGGGGCAATTTTAAATGATCAGGAGCAACTCGCTTGTCTGCCAGCAGTGGAAACAGCTTATCGTGCGTTAACCATGAAAGATGTGGTGCCTTATGCACCGATCGCTGGTTTACCAAGTTATTTGGAAGCCGCGACAGCTCTTACTTTTGAAGATCATAAACCAGACGGCTATATGGACGCAATTGCTACTTCAGGCGGCTCTGGCGTCATTCATCATACAATTTGGAATTACTCCGAAATGGGAGATACTGTTTTAACATCAGACTGGTACTGGGGACCTTATAATGTGCTTTGTAAAGATATGCTGCGGAAACTAGATACCTTCACTTTATTTGATGACAAACTGCAGTTTAACCTTGCCGCATTTGAGACAAAAGTAAAAGAAGTGCTGGCAAAGCAGAAAAATTTAATTATTATTATTAATAGTCCGGCTCATAATCCGACTGGCTATAGTCTGACAAATGACGAGTGGCAGAATGTTCTTACGTGCCTGAAAGAAATGGCGAAAGATCCTGATAAAAATATTATTTTACTTGTTGATATTGCCTATATTGATTATGCTGGTGAAAAGAATGAAACCCGCTCTTTTATGAGTCTATTTGGCGGACTGCCGAAGAATATCCTAACTGTCTTTGGCTTTAGCATGTCGAAAGGTTATACCATGTATGGACAGCGTGTAGGCGCGATGATCGGTCTTTCTTCTGATAAAGGCGTGATTCAAGAATTTGTTGATGTAAATCAATATACTTCGCGGGCCACTTGGTCTAATATTAACCGCAGTGCCATGCAGATGCTTGCGAATATTTATAATGATAAAAGTCTGTTAGCGCAAGTTGAAACCGAAAGATCCGCCTTGTATCATATGATTCGAGATAGAGCGGATCTCTTTATGGCTGAAGCGAAAGCGGCTGGATTATATATGCTGCCTTATCGCGCTGGCTTCTTTTTGACGATTCCAGCAAAAGATGCGCAACAGGCTTGTGAATTACTGAAAAATGATTATATTTTTGGTGTTCCTATGGCAAAAGGCATTCGTATTGCTGTTTGCGCCGTCCCTAAAGGAAAAATGGTCGGAATGGCTGCTAAGATTGCTAAAGCTGTGAAAGCGTCTGAATAGAAGTTTTATCCATAGGTAAGAATCGGCTGTCCGGATATACTAAAATTGCAATCTGATTTTAGGTGAGGAGGCTTCCTATGGGATATTATAATGATAATATTGTAGACGATACGATATTTGAATTTCCGAAGAGTGGTTTTTGGCTGCTTCATGTTGTCGGATCGCTATTTTTAGTGTGGCTGGGCATGCGGTTTGCCATGCGGCGCATGCCTCTGGCAATTATCGCGTATCGTCTTTTGAGGCTGTTACGGTCCTGGTAAAAAGATGAACCCTGTCAAGGGTTCATCTTTTTTCTTTAGGATCTTAAAGAAATTAGCTTTGATGCGATGGGGGAGAAGAAAATGAAGCACATTATTTTTAGACATGGTAACGAACAAGAAGAATATACCTGTCCGCTCAATTTATTAGAATTAAGCCGAAAAAAACAAGCTGGTTATGCAGCACAGATTGTCGCTGCTTCTGTAGATCATACACTAGTTGCTTTGCAACAAGACATTGTAGAGAGTAAGGAGATTTCTTTTATCGATATGACCCAGGAAGCGGGGATTGCCGTTTATCAGCGCAGCTTGGCTTTCGTGTTGGTTGTAGCTGTTTCGGAAATCTTTCCTGACGCTCATGTCACAATTGAGCATGCAATCAGTAATGGCCTATATTGTGAAATTCATAAGGCCGAGGAATTGACGGCGGAAGATGTGGCCGTACTGGAAGAAAAAATGCAAGAAATTGTTGCGGCAGATAGACCGATTTTGCGAAGCCAAGTCCCACTTGCTGAAGCAATTGCCTTTTTCACAGCAAAAGGGCAACAAGAACAAGTAAAATTGATGAAGCAAAAAAATGCTCCCTTCGTACAGATTTTTTCCTGTGGCGATGTTATGGAGTATGACTCAAGCGCTTTTGTGCCTAGCACCGGTTATTTGAAGCTCTTCGCACTGCAGTTTTGGCAGCCAGGTCTGATTATTCGACACCCTTTAGCGAAGGCGCCTGATACATTACCGCGTTTTGTTCCTCAGCCAAAATTGTCAGAAGTTTTTTTAGAAGCTGAAGAGTGGGGCCGGATTATGCACTGTAGCTATGTCGTTTCCTTAAATGAACAAGTGCTAGAGGGGCAGGCACAAGATTTAATCCATGTAGCAGAAGCGCTCCATGAAAAGAAAATAGCTCAGATTGCCGACTTTATTTCCGCCCATGCTCATCAAGTCAAGGTCATTTTAATTGCTGGGCCTTCTTCGTCAGGTAAGACGACTTTTGCCCAACGTCTCGGTGTGCAGCTAAGGGTAAATGGTCTTAGACCTGTGCCGATTTCGCTTGATGATTATTTTGTTGAGCGCGATTTAACGCCAGTTGATGAAATGGGTGTGGTCGATTTTGAAAGCCTCGAGGCAATTGACCTTGCTTTATTTAATAAAGATTTAGCTGAGTTGCTAGCGGGAAAAGCGGTAGCAGTACCAACTTTTAATTTCTTCACAGGACTTCGCGAATATAATGGACGAATTTTACAGATTGAGCCAGATCAACCTTTGATTATTGAAGGCATTCACGGTCTGAATGAGCGGCTCACACAATCGGTAGCTAGACAACATAAAATTAAAATCTATGTAAGTGCTTTAACACAGTTATCAATTGACAGGCATCACCGTGTGGCGACAACCGATGCCAGGCTGCTTAGGCGAATCGTGCGGGATAATGAATTTCGCGGCCACAATGCACTCCGATCATTACAGATGTGGTCTTCCGTGCGGCGTGGCGAAGAAAAAAATATTTTCCCGTTTCAAGAACGAGCTGATGTAATGTTTAATTCTTCGCTGATTTATGAATTGGCCATACTAAAGAAATATGCCGTTCCCTTATTGGAAGAAATTTCTTCCGAGGCTGCTGAATATACGGAGGCGCGGCGATTACTTAACTTTTTATCTTATTTCGTGGGAATAGATGAAGACGCAGTTCCACCGAATTCGATTTTACGAGAATTTATCGGCGGTTCCTGTTTTTTTGGCAAGTCCTAAAAATATATTCAGAGTATAACAAGCAAAAAAAAGGGGTGTCTCGTAGCGAGACATCCCTTTTCTATAAGAATTTATTGAAATTAGTTATTTCTTCGGTGATAAGGTGCGGCTAAGCAGTTTTGACATAGCGCTTTCGCCTGTTGTTAAATCGGGTACGGTGCCTTCTTGTAAGCCAAAGCGGCTAAGAATTGCATAGACCTGGGTATTTTCTACGGGTGTTTTAGCATGAGAAGCGTTTCCGTAGTCATTTACATACTCAGTGCCAGCATCAGGCGGAATGATCCGCGCTGGCCCGCCAACACAGCCGCCTTTACAAGCCATGCCTTCAATAAAATTTGCTTCCGGAGCGCCAGAGGTTTTAAGCGCTTCTAATAATTTTTGAATTTCAGGAATCCCATCTACTTTTAAGGACTGCAGTTTTTGTGCTCGCTGCGGTACGAGCCGTTCCACCGTTGTGGCTACGGCTTCACTTACGCCGCCGGTCCGGCCGTAGACGCGACCGCCCCAGGAAGCTTGTGGATTCTCATGATCTTCTTCTTTGGCAGGATCTACTTCAGCGGCATCAAAGATTGCTTTAAGCTCTTGGAAAGTCAATACAAAGTCGATGGCGCCTTGCAGCTCAGGGATGAGGATTTCCTGCTTCTTCGCAATGCAAGGTCCAATGAATACTACTTTGGCTTCAGGCGTAAACTCTTTAATAACACGACCTGATGCGATCATTGGCGAAACGGAAGGAGAAATTTTATCAATCAGTTCAGGAAATTTATTTTCAATGAGTTTAATCCAGACCGGACAGCAACAGCTAGTAATGAGAAAATCATTTTTTTCTTTAACATGCTCGTGAAACTCTAATGCTTCTTTCATGGTTAGTAAATCGGCGTAGAGCGCTGTTTCAACGACATCAGTAAACCCGATTTTTTTAAGAGCCGAACGTAATTTTCCTGCCGTGACTTCCGGACCAAACTGACCGGCAAAGGCTGGTGCTACAGACGCGTATACTGGCGCTTGGCTTTCTCTTAGTAGTTTAATGAGCGGCACAAATTGAGAGTTTTCTGCTAATGCGCCAAAAGAGCAAGAGGTAACACATAAACCGTCGCCGATACACTTATCTTGATCAATTTGAATACGCCCTTGTTCATCCGTCGTAATGGCTTTTGTGGCGCAAGCGGCAATACAGGCCCGATCATCAGGATCACAGTGGGAACAGGCGTCGGCATCAGTGATCCAAACTGGGTCATAGTTGATTCCCATAAGAGCTTCTTCATCGTTCGGGCCGGTAATTTGATCACTGTCATGAGGCGGCAGACCCATAGCACTGCGAATTTGATTGGCTACTTGCTTTCTTGTGTATTTGTCTTTATATTCATCTTGCAATAAGGCGGTTAATTCATCGCTTTTTTGGTACAAAGTGCCCTCCCAAGCCGCTTTGGCGACTTGATAGAGAATATGGGGGCGAAGTGTTAAGGACGTTGGATTTGTTGACATAAAGCACCTCTTTTTATACCACAGTTGCGGTAGATTAGTTTTGCTTCTTATAAAATACTCTTCGTTTCATCGGTTTTCCTGTTGCGTAATAAAAGTAATTTTGTTATTGTAAATAAGGTCTACTAAAAAACGATATAAATTGGTGGTGTGTTTGTGCTAGAAAAGCAAACGACAGAAAATCAACTCAAGAAAGAATTAGGCTTTTTTTCCGCGATTATGCTTGTGATTGGTATGGTAATTGGATCTGGTATTTTCATGAAGCCAGGCAAAGTTATTGCAGCAGCAGGTGACTCGACTCAGGCGCTCATTGCCTGGGGATTAGGCGGTTTGATTACTTTAGCCGCAGGTCTTACCATTGCAGAGCTTGGCGCGCAAATTCCCAAAACGGGCGGTCTTTATACTTATTTAAGAGAAGTTTATGGTAAGGTCATTGGCTATTTGTTTGGCTGGATGCAGACGATTGTTTATGGCCCGGCTACGATTGCTGCCTTAGGTCTTTATTTTTCTTCCTTGTGTAGTCCCTTTTTAGATCTGCCGGAATTTTACAAGACGCCGCTTACGGCAGCTGTACTTATTTTTTTGACGGCCATGAATGCGTTAGGTTCTAAATATGGCGGCGCGATTCAAACCGCGGCGACAATCGGCAAACTGGTACCTATTGTACTCATTGCGCTTTGTGGTATTTTGACGGGAACAGGTAATGTTTTGGCTATGCCGAGCGGTTTGTCGTCTGCCAGCGGTATGGGTACGGCTGTACTTGCCACTCTCTGGGCTTATGACGGCTGGATTGGCGTAACTTATGTAGCCGGGGAAATGAAAAATCCCGCTAGAGAATTGCCCAAAGCAATTTTTCTTGGTTTAGGCATTGTGATTGCTGCTTATTTATTTGTGAATCTAGCTTTACTCAAATTATTCTCAGCTGCTGATATTGTTGCTTTCGGTACGAAGGCTGCTGGGCAGGCGGCTATAGTGCTGTTTGGCAACTACGGCGGTCTGCTCATTAATCTAGGAATTTTAGTGTCTGTTTTTGGTGCGTTGAATGGCTATATTATGACGAATGCCCGAGTACCCTTTGCTATGGCGCAGCAGAATCAATTACCTGGTGCTTCTGTTTTGAAAAAAGTGCATCCTAAGTGGGGCAGCCCGGTCAACGCTGGCTGTTTTCAGCTAATCATGGCAGTTGGTTTCGTTATGGCCGGTGATCCCGATCGGTTAACTGATTTAGCGATGTTTGCAATTTGGCTGTTTTATATTTTGGCCTTTTTAGCAGTCATTATTCTTCGCTGCCGAAAAGGAAGTTCTCATTTGACCTATCGTGTTCCCTTATATCCAATTGTTCCCCTGATTGCTATTTTGGGGTCTATCTATATTGTGGGCAGTACTTTGGTGAGCAGCACCACCGATTGTTTGTATTCTATCGGCGTAACTTGTCTGGGAATTCCTGTTTATTTTTGGCTGAAACGGCGTGACAACGCATAAGTTTTAGCACGATGGATAAAAGGTTGTTTTTTGGATAGTCTAGAGAGCAGGAGGCGGCATAATGGAAACCTTTTGTTCTCTTTGCAATGGCATAGAATCTAAGCTCGTTACTTGCGATTATTGTGGTCAGATTATGGTAAATCAAGGGCGGCTTGTCGATTATTACGGACCCTACAGTCCCTATACGTCGCAGGATAGTGAAGGAAGTTGTGTGCATCTTTTTTACTGTCCTTACTGTCGCAATGATCAGCGGATCGCTATTCCCTTAAAAAATTTAAGTTCTCTGTCACTTGCTGAATAAAGTAACAGGAAAGGACAGACACTAAGAAAAAAAGAAAGGGTGATAGCATGGCGAATCCGTTAGTGACCTGTACTGTAGATCAATGCACCCATTTTATGCCTGGCGATCAATGTATGGCTTCCCGTATTAGTATTTATAATGATGAGGAGAAGCCCCAGTCTGAGAATTGCCAGGATACGCAGTGCAAATCCTTTCATAGTCGTAAAACAATTGGTGATACCGTTGGCGCACTTCATAATGCAAACATTGCCGGGACTGTATCAGCGGCCTTTATGGATGAAACACAGATTACTCCCAATGTGGAATGTTTTGTGAATAATTGTCGCCATTGGGCGCGAGAAAATATCTGTGAAGCGCGGGAAATTCAAGTTGCCGGACGCAATGCCGGTAAGACACAAGATACAGATTGTGAAACCTTTGAAGCGAAACATTAGAAAAAAATCCTTCCAGCCTCTAAGGCGGAAGGATTTTTTTAGTTTCTTGGTTTGTTATGAATGAGCATGGTGCAGGCTATCGCGCTTGGTAAAGCAAATAGCGTTAACGTAAAAGCTTGTTTTAAGCTGGTCAGATCGGCAAGATAACCAGTCAAAGCGGCACCGAGACCGCCAAGGCCGAAAGCCAGTCCTAGCATCATACCTGAGGCCATAGCGCCGTTTTCTGGCAAAAGTTCCTGCGCCCAGGTGATGGAAGAGGGGAGCGGACTTTGCAGTGTGGCGCCGCTTATAGCCAGACAGATCCAGGTCAAAGCCGTTATTTCAGAGGCAGTAATAAAAAAATAAGAGGCGGGCAGGCATAGGGCCAGGGCTGCTACTGTGCTGATTTTGCGACCAAAGCGATCGCCCATATAACCGCCAATGAGGCCGCCAACAGCGCCGCCTACTAAGAAAACGGTTAATAGATGACCGGAATCCGTTGAAGTAAGTCCCTTTTGGGCTAAAAAGATTGGCAGAAAGGTCGGAATGGCTACTTGCGGCCAAGCTCTAAGTCCCATGGCTAGATTCAGTTTTAACAGATCCGGCGAAGTATACCAAGGTCGTTTTTTGGTTGCTGTGGCTAGCGGTGTCTGATGTGTTTTGATATCAATTTTATGGACGCCGCAGCTAAGATACAAGGCTGTTAAGAGAAAACCAGGAACCATCAGCCACGGAAGAGAGGAAAAACCAAAAACGAGGAGAAAGTAAATAATAATTGCCGGTGCGAAGGCAAAGCCGAAATTACCGCCGGCAATAAAAATCGACATGGATAGATTTTTACTTTTTTCTTTTGTTACTTTACTTAACAAAAGTGACGCAAGCGGATGAAAAAAAGAAGACGCTACGCCCGAAAAAAGTAAGGCCAAAAGCAGCATGCTATAAGAAGAAATATAGTTTACTGTACAAATAAAAAAAGCGCTTAAGGGAAGAGTGAGTAGAATAAACGTAGTTTTCCCCGTTTTATCAAGATAAAATCCGCAAATAGGCTGTAGAATATTAGAGGCTGCGGAAAAAACCATGACGAGAACACCACTAGATGTTAACGATAAGTGCAGCGAAGCAATGACAAGCGGTAATAATGCTGGCAGAAAGTTCGCGTAAAAATCACTTAGAAAATGACCTGCCGTCAATAAGGGGAGATAAATCGAGCGAGATTGCGTTTGCATAGAATGCCCCTTCCTTAGTGATGATGACAGGTGCAGTGAGGACCGTGAACATGATGCGCTTGTTTTGGTTTAATATTTCTTGCGGCCAGCTCTTCTTTAAGCCGTCCCTTAATGGAATCAAGGTAAAGGCGGCGTAAGGCCGTTTGTTCGTTTTTTTCTTCTGGCGTTAAACCAGATTCTTTCTGCTTTTTTGCTAATTCATTAATTCGCTGAATGATTTCCGGAGTTATCATTCGATCACCTCTTTTTTACAAGTTCTTTCTTACAAATACTATCAAATGACTGTACTTTAAGCAAGTCATATCTATAGGCGGAATGGCCCCAAGGTAAACATTCAAGAAAAAAATAAAATAAGTATACAAAAAAGTCTATGGTTTTTGCTGAAAAGCAAGTATAATAATAAAGTCATCGTTTTAAAATAACACATTTGTCTGCGGAAAGCGCAATTACGAAAGGCATTTTGGAGGGAATTAGATGAAAGCCGTAATTACAATTGTAGGTCAAGACCGTGTCGGTATTATTGCCAAAGTGAGTACCATACTCGCCGAAAAAAAAGCTAATATCTTAAATATCAATCAAAACATTGTGGAAGGCTTTTTTAATATGGTTATGATTGTCGATGTAACAGAAATGGTTGGCAGTCTAGTGGAATTAAGAGATATCCTAGCGGCGGAAGGCAAGGCTATGTCCCTTGATATTCGGACGCAGCATGAGGATATTTTTAAAAGCATGCATACTATTTAAGGCGAGAGATAAGAGGTGCTATTGTGCTTACCATACAGAAAATTTTAGAAACGAATCGTATGATTCAAGAAAATAATCTTGATGTAAGAACGATTACTATGGGCATTAGTCTGCGTGACTGCTGTTCCAGTGATTTAAAGGTTTTTTGTCAAAATATTTATGATAAAATTACGACCCGGGCGGAGCATTTAGTCAAAACGGGTGAAGCGATTGAAGCGGAATATGGCGTACCAATTATTAATAAGCGTATTTCTGTTACGCCGATTGCGATTGTGGCTGAAGGCTGCAAAGCCGATTCCTATGTCGCTGTGGCACAGGCTCTTGACCGGGCGGCGAAAGAAGTCGGCGTTAATTTTATCGGCGGTTTTTCGGCCCTTGTTGATAAAGGCTATACGCCGGGGGATCGCAAGCTGATTGCTTCAATTCCCGAAGCCTTAAGTATTACGGATCGTGTTTGTTCTTCCGTAAATCTTGCTTCGACGAAAGCCGGTATTAATATGGACTGCGTGAAGCAAATGGGAGAAATTATTAAAGAAACAGCTGAAAGAACAAAAGACCGTGACGCTCTTGGCTGTGCTAAGCTTGTGGTCTTCTCGAATGCTGTAGAAGATAATCCCTTTATGGCCGGAGCCTTCCATGGCGTGTCCGAGCCAGATATGGTAGTCAGCGTAGGGGTTAGCGGTCCTGGCGTTGTGAAACGAGCTTTGGAGGAAGTTAAAGGCTGTGATTTCGGCGTTGTCGCGGAAACTGTTAAAAAGACAGCTTTTAAAATTACTCGTGTGGGACAGCTTGTGGCGCAGGAAGCCTCACGTCGTCTCGGCGTTCCCTTTGGAATTATTGACTTGTCCTTAGCGCCGACGCCAGCGGTAGGGGACAGCGTAGCGCATATTCTCGAAGAAATGGGCTTGGAGAGTTGTGGCGCTCCTGGTACGACAGCAGCTTTGGCCTTATTAAATGATGCTGTAAAAAAAGGTGGCTTGATGGCATCTTCTTATGTTGGCGGTTTGAGTGGCGCTTTCATTCCGGTTAGTGAAGACGCCGGTATGATTGACGCCGTAGAAAAAGGCAGTTTATCGCTAGAAAAGCTAGAGGCTATGACTTGTGTTTGTTCGGTCGGTCTTGATATGATTGCTGTTCCTGGTGATACGACGGCAGCGACTATATCGGCGATTATTGCCGATGAAGCTGCGATTGGCATGATTAATAATAAAACAACGGCTGTCCGGTTGATTCCTGTTCCTGGCAAGGGGGTAGGCGATCATGTGGAATTTGGCGGTCTGCTTGGCCATAGTCCGATCTTAAAAGTGAATACCTTTAAGAGCGATGAATTTATTGCGAGAGGCGGCCGCATACCGGCACCTGTACGGAGTCTGACGAACTAACCAGCTGTGGTAAAAACTGCTTCCCTCTCGAGGTGGAGCAGTTTTTATTTCTGTAGTTGACATCAGATAAAGGAGAAAGGCAGTGGGAAAATGAATAAAAAGATTCGCAGTGAAATTTTAGAGCGGCTTGAGAATGTTTATGGCCATACTGAAACGGCTTTAGAATATTCCACGCCATTTGAGCTGCTTATTGCTGTTATCTTATCAGCACAGTGTACCGATGTGCGCGTCAATATGATTACAAAACGACTATTTCCCGCTTATAGCTCACCGGAAAAAATCTTAAGTTTAACACAAAGCGAGTTGGAAGAAAAAATTCGCGACTGCGGTCTCTTTCATAGTAAAGCAAAAAACATCTTAGCTGCTTGTCAGCTCTTATGTCAGAAGCATCAAGGTCAGGTGCCAGATCAGTTTGACGAACTGCTTGCTTTACCCGGCGTTGGCCGAAAAACGGCGAATGTGATGCTGAGTGTCGCTTTTGGTAAAGCGGCAATTGCTGTAGATACCCATGTGTTTCGTGTGGCAAATCGCTTAAAACTAGCTGTAGGAGATACGCCACTAGTTGTCGAACAAGGTCTTATGAAAGCAATTCCTAAGGAGAAATGGGGCGATGCGCATCACTGGTTGATTTGGCATGGCCGTAAGGTTTGTAAGGCTCGTCAACCACTATGTGCGGCTTGTCCCTTAACAGATTTATGTCCGAGTAGTATACGTTAAAATGAGAAAGGCAAATCACTTTGCCGCTATAAAGGGGGAGTTTCCATGTTGTATCGCAAAGCCGCTTTTGGTGATGTGGAACAAATGCATAAGTTGATTAATGAGTATGCCGAACAGGGTCTTATGTTAGGACGAAGCCGCAATGTTCTCTATGAAACACTGCGTGATTTTATTGTAGCAGAGGAGAACGGTCAAGTTGTTGGCGTGGGGGCATTGCTCATGGTTTGGGATGCCTTAGCAGAAGTAAGAGCCTTAGCTGTATCGCCTGATGTGAAAAAACAGGGAATTGGTCGCGAAATTGTTCAGCGTTTAGTAGCAGAGGCCAGAGAGTATGGCGTAAAAACAGTATTTACTTTAACCTATCAACCGGGATTTTTCGGTAAACTTGGTTTTACCGAGGTGACGAAAGAAAGTCTTTCCCATAAGGTTTGGAAGGACTGTATCAACTGTCCTAAATTTCCTAACTGTGATGAAGTTGCTATGGTTTTACCATTAGAATAAAATGAAATACGAAGCATAAACAAACGAAAAATCCTGCCAGCAACAAGGCAGGTTTTTTTCGCGAGAGGAGCTGGGCTTTGTGCATACCTTATACTGTCTGCCTATCGGGCAATCCTACCGCCAGCGTATGTTGCAAGAGCTGTTGGCAGAGGGGTGCGATTATGGCAATGAAACTAGAAATAAGTTGTTTATTCTGCCTAATTCCACTTTATTTGAACAAGCATCGCGTGAAGTGCTTGCAAAAGATCCAGCTTGTTTGGAACGAGTGCGAATTCTAGCTTTTGACACTCTCGTACAGGAGATTCTTGCTAAGGCCGCTATTGAGCGACGGGCAATGAGTCGCATGGCTCAGGAGTGTTTGGTAAAGCAGATTATTGACGATCTGATCGGCGAAGGACAACTGCATTATTTCCAGGAAATGAGGTCGTTCCCTGGCTTTATTCGTACAATTACTAGTCTGATTGGCGAGATTAAGCGAAGCGCTACCAGCCCTGCGGAGTGGCTGGCTGCGATAACCGCGAAAGAAGGCAGTCCAGAAACTCACATAAAAGATTTTGAACTGACGATTATTTACCAAAAATATCAACAGAAACTAGACGAATATAAGCTGCTTGATTTAGAAGAATCCTATTTTTTAGCAAGTCAAGCGTTACGTGATCAGCCCGAACTGTTTACTTATGAGATTTTGTACTTTAGTGAATTTTATATTTTTACTCCCTTGCAGCAAGAACTTCTTGATGTATTAAGACAGCAATGTGAACTAAAGATTGCCCTTGCCTATGAGAAGAATCGGCCCGAAATTTATGGTCCTGTAGAAAGAACCTATACTTTTTTAGTTGGGGCTGGTTTTGCCGTGGAATGGGTCGATTTATCATCGGAGCAAAACCGCAGTGACTGTCTTAACTCGCTTATACAAACTTTGTTTACGGAACAGTCTATAGAAAAAGTCGCGGCTCCTTGTATTGAACTCGTGACAGCGCCCCATGAAGCCAAGGAACTGGAACTTGTCGGCAGCTATATAAAAAAGCAGCTGATTAACGGTAAACGACCTGATGAAATTGCTATCTTGATTCGCAGTGACGAAAAATATCCTGGGCTGTTTGCCTTATGTAAGGAACTTTCCCTTCCCTTAGACCGTCGACGCGATGAGCCGCTTATGAACCAACCGCTGCTAAAACTGCTCTTTGATATTATTGCGGCTCATATGGACGGTGGGTCGAAACAAAGCGTAAAAACTTTACTAGACTCTGCCTTTATAGCCAATCGATATGGCTGGGACAGGGAAGAACTGCTGCAAAAAGCGGCAGGAGTACGTCTTTATCAATGGCAGGATTGGCTTAAATGGCTTCAAGCTTATCCCAAAGAAAGACAAGGATTTCTAACACTTTATGAAATCATAAAAACGATGCCTCAAAGGGCTCGAGTTAAAGAGTTCGGCGCGACTTTGAGCACGTTAATGATAGAGCTTGTACCTTTTACTAGCCTAGGCCGACTCTATCGCGAGGGTTTACCGCTAGAACGATTTAAAGCGGCTGTTTTGTCTTACAAGGCAATTATTAGTGGTCTAGATACTTTATCGGAAGAATTAGTTGCTGTGGGGCAAGGGGAATCAAGCTTGACTTTGGCTGAATATAGTAAGCTATTAAGCCAGTTTTTCAGCTTGCAGAACATTACGCTGGAAGAGCCGTTTTACGGTGGAATTCAAGTACTCAGTCCGGCTGAAGCAAGAGGCGTTACCTTCTCTACGGTATGTCTGCTAGGACTGACCGAAGGCCATTTTCCCAAAGCCGTGCCGGAGAATTGGCTGTACAATGATCACGAAAGACGTCTTTGGAATGAACTGGGCGTCAGCTTGCCCACAGCGGCAAAACGGCGGGAAGAGGAGAAGTTTTATTTTACGGTAGCCGTTGCTTTGGCGAAAGAACGTCTATATGTGAGCGGCATTGAAAATCAAGAAACCCTTCCTTCACCTTTTTTGGCTGAAATCGATCGTTTAACAGAGATTCCACCCAAAAACAAGCGTGCTGTTGCCATTGATGAAATTTTCCCTGACGATTACCGCGAAATTTATAGCATGAGGCAACTACAACGCAAGGCTTTGTGGCAAAGACGCAGCGAGCTGTTGTCAGAAGACGAACGACTAATTGGCGAAGCGTTACTCCTACGGTTTCCTTTACCGAGTGTAATTAGGAATGAAGGGGCGGCAGAAAGTCGTCGACATGACCAAGAAAGTTTATTTGGCGGTTTTGTACCAAACTGGCATAAGTGGCAACAAGAGGCAATCCGGTCAAAGATTTGGAGCGTTTCGCAGCTTGAAACGTATGTTAGATGTCCCTTTGCCTATTTCTTGACATATTTACTTCAGCCGGAACGGATCGAGGAGGCTGGGGAAACGACAGAAGCTACAGCCGCAGGCGAACTATATCATCGTACTTTAGCACAGTTTATGGGGCGATATCGTCAGCAAAAGCTCGTGGCAACTGAGATAGACAAGTATGAACAAGAACTATTAGCAGATTTTGCGCAGATGCGTAACCTTAGTGAGCAGGAAGGTCGGTTTTCTGGCGGCAAATTATGGCCTTATGAGGCTAATGCGATGGCGGATGCTTTGAAGAAATGGTTGGCCTATGAAGTAGCAAAACAGAGCGAATCTGATTTGGCGCTTCGTCCTGCTTATTTAGAATGGAGCTTTGGTCTCAAGTTGCAGCCTGCTTCTGATGCTGCCTCGCTAGAAATGCCGCTTATTTTAAAGCGAGAGAATGATGAGCTAGCTTTATGTGGTAAGGTGGACCGGATTGATACGACGGGAGAGCGTTATGCTGTTTATGACTATAAGAAGTCGTCGGTTCCTGCGGCCAAAGATACGTTTAAAGCGAAGACGGACTTGCAATTACCACTTTATATTTTAGCTGTAAGCGAGCTGCTTACAGCTAGGACACAAGGTGTTATAGGCGGCGCTTATTATTCCATTGAAGGTGCTCTGATTAAAGATGGATTGTGGCGGTCTGAGTGTAAAAATCAGTTCGGTTCCATAAAAATTTCCAGTCAATGTTTGTTGTCAGAAGACGATTGGCATAATTTTTACGAAGAATTTACGGCGCAGCTGTTTAAAATTACGGAACAGATTGACGCTGGCTTTTTCCCCGCCATGCCGCAGCAATGTTCTAATTATTGCTTAGGACAAGGAATTTGCCGACAAGGAGGTGCCTTATGAAGCAGTTTACGCCGGAACAACAGTTAGCGATCTTGACACTAGATCGAAATGTGGCGGTAAGCGCTGGCGCTGGCGCTGGTAAAACGAGGGTGCTTGTCGAACGGTATATGAATATTCTTAGGCAAAAAAAAGCTTCCTGTGAAGAAATTATTGCCATTACTTTTACGAAAAAAGCGGCCAAGGAAATGCGCGAGCGTTTGCGCGTTTCGTTAATAGAAGAATTGGCTGCCAGTGCTTGGGATGAACGAGCCTATTGGAATACTCAAAAGAGTCGTCTGGAATATGCGCCTATTTCTACTTTTCATAGTCTTTGCGGCCGAATTTTACGGGAAAACCCCGTAGAAGCTTGTCTTGATCCCAATTTTTCCGTTATGGAAGATAGCGAAAATAAAGTCCTGTTACAAAAGACGGTTGAAACAGTCATTTTAGCGGCGGCTGATCGAAAATCACCTTGGTTAGCTAGTTTACTGCAAGAGTTTTCTTTGAGAACTTTATATAAAGAACTGCCGCCTTTATGTGAAGAATTGCAGGCGGCAGGTTGGTTGAATGAAGAGCTGTCAACACAGTTAGCGGCACCTTATGAAGCAGAAATTGCACAAATGGCAGCTAGAAAAATAGCACTATTGCAAAGCGTTACTGCTTTGGTTGGCTATGCCGGGGAGTTAAAAGCTGGATCAGCCGGGCGCGGCAAGCTGGAATGTCTTGGCGAGAAGCTTGCAATGATTGCACAAAAATTGGAGCTGCTTGACGCTGATTTTTTGTCTTTTTGGCAAAGCGAAGTGAAGGAAACGTTAAAAAACATTCGTTTAAGCGGCGACGCCAAGGCGGCAAAAGAAGAAATGGAAGAGGCGCTAGGGCTTCTGGCGGCAACGATGGCTTGTCAAACTGCTTTAATATTAATTCCGTCGCTGGCCGCTTTCTATCAAGAGCTTCATAATGTATGGAATCAGGCGAAAACGGTGCAGCAATCTCTTAATTTTGCTGATTTGGAGTTGAAAACTTTACAGCTTTTGAAAGAGTATCCTGATATTTGCCAAAAGTATTGTCAAAAATATCGTTATTTGATGGTCGATGAATTTCAAGATACCAATGATCGGCAGCGAGAATTTGTTTATTTATTGGCTGGCGGAGATTCTAAAATACTTTACGGCCATAAACTGTTTATTGTGGGGGACCCAAAACAGTCGATTTATCGGTTTCGTGGCGCTGACGTACAGGTTTTTGAAAAAGTACGAAAAGAAATCGAAGCGAGTGGTGGTGTCTCGCTGGCTTTGGATACGAATTTTCGCTCACAAAGCCGCTTAGTTGCTTTCGGAAATCAGCTTTTTGATCGCCTGTTTGCTGGTGATACCGTCGTTTCTTTTCAGCCCACAAAGGGGCATAAAACTTGTGATGGCCAGGAGAATTTCGTCGAATGGCTGATTGCTTTTAAGCCAACAGAAGAGGGAGAGCTTTCCGACCGGCAGCTAGAGGCGGCTATGATTGCCAAGCGTCTCAAAGAATTGACTAGTGAAAAAAGAGTGTATGATGAAGCGGCGCAATGTTTTAGAGCCGCTAAATATGGTGATATGGCGATTTTGCTGCGGGCATTTACGGATATTGCTTTATATGAAGAGGCCTTGCGACAGGCCAAGATTCCTTATTACGTAGTGGGGGGACGCGGCTTTTTTGCGAAACAGGAAGCAATTGACCTCATTCATCTTTTGCGTGTATTGCAAAATAGCTATGACGAACAGGCGTTTATTGGTTTGCTGCGTTCCCCATTTTTTTGTGTACAAGATATGACATTGCTTGCCTTACGAAAGAACCATTCATCTTTGTGGCAAGGGCTGCTTCATTTTGAGGAGCTTTTCGACTTGCCAGACGAAGAAAAACGTGTTTGTGAAGCAGCCAAAGCGTTATTAGTGAAGCTGAAAAATTCTCGTGGTTTTTTGCCTGTACCGGAACTGTTAGAGCAGGCTCTTGCAGCAACTCATTATCGTGAATTCTTATTTAGTCAATTTATGGGACAACAAAAAGCCGCCAATGTCGATAAGTTTTGTTCCTTAGTGGCGACTCAGGCGGCGAAAGGCGCTTGTTTATCAGACTTCTTGCTGTATATTGATGACTTGCTGCGGCAGGAAACACAGGAAGCCGAGGCCCAGATCGAAAGCGAGTCAGGCAATACGGTAAAGCTTTTAACAATTCATAAATCCAAGGGGTTGGAGTATCCGATTGTAATACTGCCTGATTTGCAGCGACGCTTTACAAATTCGGCTTCTAAGCTGTTGTTTACAGCAGATGAACAATTCGCTGTTGCTGCGAAGAGTTCTTGGGGGATGAATAGCTTATATCTTACTTTGCAAGAAAAGATCAGCTTACAGGAAAAATGGGAGCTAAAACGGCTATTTTACGTGGCGCAAACACGGGCCAAAGATTATTTTATTTTATCTTCAGTTCATGATGAAAAAGGTATAAAAGATATTAGTGAAAAAAATTATAGTGAATTGAATAGCTGGCATCAATGGCTGTTAAAAGCTTTGAATCTTGCGGTAATTTCGGTAGATAATAAAGTGATTTCACTTGCCGATGAACTGCTATATCTGCATTTTTATGAACCAGAGGAAATGACTATAGAGGCGGAAGCTAGTTCCGTTTTGTCTGATAAAACAGTAGATTTAGCCTGGGTCGAACAAAATCTTCAGCCGCTGCACAGTGACAAAGCAGGCATTGAGCCGTTTTTCTCGGCTGCAATGTTAGGCCAGTATCAATTTTGTCCGCGGGCTTACTATTACTCTTATATTGCAAAGATTCCTGATCAACGAGAATTCCTGGTTAGCGAAGCTTTCAATATTTCCCTAGGGGGAGAGACAGCGAAACTAGCAGTACCAGCGGCGTTGCTGGGAAGCTGTGTTCATAAGTTTATCGAACTATATCGTCAAGGGCCACTAGCAGCTTCTTTAAAAAATGCCGTAGAGTTTACAGCGCCAGAAGAGTTGCATGAAGCTTTATTTGAGGCCGCTCTCCCCCTCTGTGAGGCTTACTGCAAAAGCTCTTTTGCTAGGGTGGATTTGGCAAGAACGTATCACAATGAATGGCACTTTACTACGGCGCTTCCTGGTTCACCGCCTTATTATTTTCGTGGTGCCATTGATCGACTAGTTGAAACAGAAACGGCTTTGGAAATTGTCGATTTTAAAACGGATGCTTGCGGTGATACACGGATCACTCCTTGGAACGAACATTATCAATTTCAACTGCAACTTTATAGTTGGGCAGCAGCAAAGCTACGCTGCAAAAACGTCGCAAGCGCTTCACTTTACTTTTTGCAAACAGACACTGTAGTACAAGTTGATCCCATCTCAGTGAATGAGTTTGAGGAAAAACTGCGTGAGGATTGTACTTTTCTGCTTCGTCATCGTGAAGAAGCAAAGTATTCTTGTCGGCAGCAAAATTGTCCTTATTGTTTGCATCGGTATTTTTGTCCAAGCGCTGAGTAAAAAAGCTAGGCGGATAGTGTTTGACACATTCTTTTTTTATTTCATAGTGACAGATGAATGGAACAAACGGTAATAGTGTAGCGTTTTCATTAGCGTTAAATTTTGAAATTTATGGGTATTTTACAGAGCTTCTTAGCACGTTTTTAAAATAGAACAATTATGTATAGTATAGATAAATATTTTTTTATATGTGAAAATACAGCGAATACTAAGGAGAAGATATTATGGAGTGTGCTTACTGTGGGAAGAACGGTAAAATGACACGAGAGCATATTATACCTAATGGCTTTATTAGAAGAATGGATTTTAAAAACCAAATAACTGGAATGGATATAGTGCCTTCAAGAATAGTGAAAACTGACCCTCAAATTAAAGATGTGTGTGACGTGTGTAATAACGGAGTGCTCTCAATACTAGATAGTTATGCGCTAAACCTCATTATAAAATACAATGACCGTTTGGCAGAACTTCCTAAAAAAATATTTTTAAAATACAACTATAATATGTTGTCACGGTGGTTACTAAAAGTTTGCTACAATTCAGCTCGTGCAAATAAAGCCGATTTCGATATTCAGCAATATTCACAAAATTTAAAATACGTTTTAGGCGAAGAAGGTACTCCGAAAGCTTTAACTAGTATATTTGCGATGTATATGGGCGTTGACTCTTTTGGTAAAAAATTCTCTGATACTGTATATCATTTAAAACAGAAACGCCAATATGAAGTTGACTGGTTTAGAATAGCACCATTTAGGATACGGGATGAAAATTTCTATAATTGTACTACTCGGTGTATTATTGTAAATTCATTTGTGTTTTTTATAATAGTTTGTAATGAAACCTATCATAAAGAATTACTGGAAATAAAGGAAAAAGTCACAAGTGAATATAATAAGGCAGTTGAACTGGGATTAGATAATTCAAAGATATGTTTAAAGAAAGATGATGCATTTTTAGAACGTTCATTGATTAGCAATATCTTGATGAAGGATAGTTATCTAAATAAACGGACACCTGTACTTAATTCTCATGAATATCTCCATTTGAATATAGAGCGCGAGGACGTAGAAAAATTGGACTTTTCATTGATTAATAGGTTTGTTTGCAAATTTATGCTAAACAAAGACTGCTTAAGAGATTGTTATCAAAAGACCTTTTTAATATTTAAAGGATATGATGAGGAAAAACGTGAATTATATCAAAATCCTGATTTTAAAAAATATATTCAAGAATTAATCGATAATTTTCCTGAAATATTTTGGACATTATATCTTAAAATTCCGGAAAATGTTCATGCAATAATATGTGCATATGTGAATGAATATTATACGGATGATCCTAATGATGGAACAACTTTAATAAAAATAAATAAGGACAAGGCAATAGTGTTATTAGAAAAAGTTTATTTAGGAATAAATCGTATTACTAATGAATATGTATTTGACCTTAGTATAAATCAAGAGTTAAGTAAAGATTTTGAAACAGCTTATAAAAAAGTATTACATATAAATGGTTCTATTTACAGTGGAATTTAGAAACAATACAGAAAAAACCCAATATTATGAATTTTTCAAGAAATAATATTGATAATGGTTCAGGAGTAATTTTGTAGTATGGCATAAAAACCTGGTATATACGAGATTCGGTTCTGCTATAAAGATATTTTAGCTCATTCAAACAAAAATTACCTATAATATAATAACTTGGCAGCCTCGAATTAATCGGCTGCCAAGTTGTTTTTATGCACATTAGTTTCTGAATTTATAAATTGTAGAGGCAAAAGGCGAGAAATCTTTGACCAATAAGGTTAATCAAGTATAATTTCTTGTCCTGGATTTACGATGCTAACAAGTGATGGCGTTGCTTGTTCTACTTTTTCTTTAAATTCTTCGGGTGATTGGGCAATGACCGGCCAAGTGTTATAATGGATAGGGACAACTTTGCGCGGGTTTAAAAGCTTTACTGCTTCTACTGCATCATCAATGCCCATGGTATAATTATCACCGATTGGTAGAATGGCCCAATCAATTGCTTGCAGACGACCTAAGAGAGCCATATCGCCAAATAGGCCTGTATCGCCGGAATAATAGACGGTTGTGCCGCCGAATGTTACAATAAAACCAGCTGCATGTCCGCCAGGAATTCCAGAACCATGAAAAGCTGGTGTAATTCGAACTTTACCAAAATCAAAGGTGCGAGTGCCGCCGATATGCATGGGATGAGCCTTACAGCCTTCGTCAGTGCATTTATGAGCGATTTCCGCGGTGGTGATCACAAGCGCGCCTGTGCGTTTGGCAATCGCTATTGCATCACCTAGATGATCGCCATGACCATGGGAGATAAAAATATGGGTGCAATCTATTTCATTTATTTTGGCAGTTTGAAACGGATTTTCGCTTATGTAGGGATCAAAGAGAAGCGTGTGTTCACCGTCTTTTAAAGCAAAGCAGGCATGACCGTAAAAGTGAAATTGGACCATTTTCATGAGCCCTCCTTTGAAATAATGTATAGTAGATTTCTCTTTTTCGCGATAAAATCCTTGTTTTAGCTGTTAGATTTTTTTACCGCCGCATAACTACAGAAGGAATTTTTTTACAAATGACCGAATAAAGCCTAACAAAGCATTGAACTTATGATAGAGGAGTTGACTTCATGGTCATCGAAGTGCGATTACATGAAATGTTAAAAAAATATGCGCCGAATAGCAATAGCGGCATTCTGACAGCTGACGTAGCTGAGGATATGACTGTAGGGGAATTGTTGCAGGAGTTGGAACTGGATGAACAAGAAATTCAACGTATGAAGGTGAATCATGAGGCCTGTACGGCAAGATTTATTTTGCAAGATGGCGATCAGCTTGATTTATATCCTGATTAAAGGCGGGAAGAGAAATGGAATTCACTCATTTTAATAAAGATGGGAAAGCCCAAATGGTCGATGTAACAGCGAAAAATGATACAGAACGACTTGCTGTTGCGGAAGGTATTATTACTATGATACCCGATACGCTAGAGCTGATTCAAGCTGGTAAGATTGGCAAAGGCGATGTGTTGGCCGTAGCCCAGGTAGCTGGTATTATGGCGGCGAAACGTACAGCGGAACTTATCCCTATGTGCCATCTGCTGCTTTTGACAGGCGTGGATTTAGAGTTTACTTTATTGCCAGAGGCCGCGGCAGTTCATTGTTTAGCAAAAGTGAAAACCTATGGTAAAACTGGCGTGGAAATGGAGGCTTTAACCGCTGTTTCCGCAGCTCTTCTTACGATTTACGATATGTGCAAGGCTGTTGATAAGACGATGGAGATTGGCAAAATTTCACTGTTGAAAAAAGCGGGCGGTAAAAGCGGTTTGTTTCAGAAAGTGGGGTACGAACATGTTTAGAATTGGAATTCTTACAGCAAGTGATAAAGGAGCGCGCGGTGAACGACGTGATGAAAGCGGGGAACTCATTCAGTCGCTTATTGCTCATTTTGGCACGGTCATAGCTTATCAGATTGTTGCGGATGATCAAATGGAGCTACAGCAGGCTTTATGTCAGATGGCTGACAAAGAACAAGCGGATCTCATTCTAACGACAGGGGGAACTGGTCTGGGGCCGCGCGATGTGACGCCAGAAGCCACGCTTGCTGTTATTGATCGTCAAGTGCCAGGGATTCCTGAAGCCATGCGAGCCAAGTCGCTTACGATTACCCCACGGGCGATGTTGAGTCGGGCGACAGCAGGACTGCGCGGCCGTACGTTGATCGTAAATCTTCCCGGCAGCCCGAAAGGCGTGAAAGAATGTCTTGAAGTGATATTGCCAACCTTGCAGCATGGTTTGGAAATTATGCGCGGTGACGCGACAGAATGTGCGAGAAGTTAACAGTTTTATCATTTTTAACAAAAAAACAATAAAATAGTGTTGACATATAAGCGTCTTTTTGATAAACTTACAAACAACGAAATGCGATGAACAGAAGAAGTAAGATAGCGTAAAGTTGCAGAGAGTCAGGGGGGGGGTGAAACCTGATACTTATTCTATCTGAAATACATCTGGAAGCAGCAGGCCGAACTGTAAGTAGGCTGAGCCGGAGTGCCACCGTTATCAGAGGCTAAGGTATCGGCATAGGCCCGTACCTGAATGAGCGGCTTGCATAGCAAGCAGGGTGGTACCGCGGAATTAACTTCCGTCCCTGATTTGAGGGATGGGAGTTTTTATTTTACCCAAAAACAAGTAGGAGGCTAGTATATTATGATTATTGTAATGAAACCAGAGGCAAAGGAAGAGGAAGTTCAAAAAGTAGTAGCAAAGGTTACGGCAGCAGGTTTAAAAGTCCATTTATCACAAGGTAGCCTTCGGACGATTATTGGCGTCATTGGCGATAAAAAGGCGATAGCCGAGTTGCCAGTGGTGGTAATGAAAGGTGTAGAAAAGATTGTGCCTGTGACAACAAGCTATAAATTAGTCAGCAGAGAATTTCATCCGGAAAATTCTGTAATTACAGTAAACGGTTTTGAAATTGGCGGCAAAAATCTAGCTGTTATGGCCGGGCCTTGCGCTGTAGAGAGTGAGGAACAGCTACTAGAATCAGCAAAAATCGTTAAAGCGGCAGGAGCTCAGTTTTTACGGGGCGGCGCTTACAAACCGCGCACATCGCCTTATTCTTTCCAGGGGCTGGAAGAAGAGGGGCTAAAATATTTAGCGAAAGCAAGAGAGTTGACGGGTCTTTCCATTGTCACCGAAGTCGTAGATAGTCACTCTGTACCTGTTGTTAGTCAGTACGCCGATATTTTACAAATCGGGGCAAGAAATATGCAAAACTTTCAGCTGCTTAAAGCGGTGGGAAAAGCGGATCGACCAGTATTACTAAAACGCGGCATTTCTGCAACGATTGATGAGTGGCTCAATGCAGCAGAATACATTTTAAGCGAAGGAAACAGTCAGGTTATTTTCTGTGAACGAGGAATCCGGACTTTTGAGACCCATACGAGAAATACCCTTGATTTAAGCGCTGTAGCCGCTTTAAAAGAGTTAAGTCATTTGCCTGTTATTGTCGATCCGAGCCATGGAACAGGTGTCCGTAGCTTAGTAGGACCGATGGCGAAAGCCGCGATTGCCGCTGGCGCTGACGGATTAATTATTGAAGCTCATCCCAATCCAGCAGAAGCTTTGTCAGATGGTGCGCAGTCTTTAAATCCAGAAGACTTCCAAAGCCTTATGGACAGTCTTAATAAAATTGCTCAAGCTGTAGATCGGAAGCTCGTATGAAAGAAAAAGTGATTGCCATTCTTGGGCTGGGGCTGATTGGCGGCTCTATCGGGCTTGCCTTGACAAGAAAGTGCGATCAGCGGCGAATTATTTTGGGCTGGGATCAATCGCAAGAGGTAATGGACTGCGCTGTGGCGAGAGGAGCCATTGATCGCACCATAACAGCATGGGAAGATCTTGCCACAGTTGACGTCATTTTCCTTTGTACTCCCATGCAAAGTATTTTGCCTTTGGTAAATGAGATACGACCCCATATAAAACCAGGTGCTATTTTAACAGATGTGGGCAGTGTGAAAAAATGCCTCTATGAAGCTTTAAGCAGTCCGACAGAAGACTTTTATTATATCGGTGGCCATCCCATGGCGGGAAGAGAAAAAAGCGGCATAGAAGCAGCTCAGGCCGATCTGTTTGTTAATAAACGCTATATCTTGATTCCAGCAGATCATGTACCGACAGAGGCAGTGGCCCTTTTAAAAGGACTGATAACGGACCTGGCAGCAGACATTTCATTTATGGCGCCAGACAGCCATGATCGCTATGCTGCCGTTATTAGCCATCTGCCCCATGTAGCAGCCGCTGGTCTAGTCAATACGCTAGGCTGTTATGAAGAAAGTGAAGAAATTCTTAATTTGGCTGGCGGCGGTTTTCGTGATACCACGCGAATTGCTTCATCCAATGCGATTATGTGGACAGATATCTGTCTCACTAATAAAGCGGAAATTATCACAAGCCTAAAAAAATATCAGTTGGTTTTAGACCAACTGATTGATTCGATCGAGCAAGAAGAAGAGACTAGTATAAAAGAATTTTTTGCAGCGGCAAAACAGCGCCGTGATCGGTTGTTAGATTGGTGTGATACTAAGAAATCTATCTAGTTACCCGACTCCAGTTGAGATTGATGATTTGTCCCATCAACTTTTTCCCCGCTAAATCAGGATGGAGTCCATCTAGGCCGTAGTATTCGGGCAATAAGCCATCAGGACCAGTCATAAAGGGTTCAATATCAATAAAGTAAGGCTGACTTCTGATGAAACGGTTTACTTCATGAAACTGCGACTTCCAATTTGGTGAGGTTTCTTCATTAAAAGCTCGGTTAATATTATCGGGATTGATGGGAGGCAGCGTTAGAAAGATTGGCCGAATTCCATTTTTTAAACATTTATCACGCATTTTTGCCAAATCGCTAATAACCTGGCTGGCTGGTATGCCACCGCGTAAGCTGTTAGATCCTCCCATAATGATCAGATATTTAGGATGATACGGCAGAACATCCGCGTCAAATCGCGCTAGCATAGATTCTGATGTATCACCGCTTTTGCCTAAATTGACTGTAGGAAACTGAAAATAAGTCTGGTAACTGTATTCCCAGTCGGAGGGGGAGTAGGAAATAGCGCCACCGCCATGCGTAATGCTATCGCCTAAAGTCGCACTGTAGGCGCCTTTACTTAGATCGACTGTAAACGGGGCGCAATCTGAATATTCACCGACTGGAGCTCCCGCTTCATCAAAGCCTCTGACTCGCCAGTAGTAGATGCCTGGCTTGCTGCGTGGCGTTTCATCGTAGCAGTCATTGCCTGTTGTTACAAACTTTGTATCAAGGCGATAAGGCGATGGCGCTACGCCGTTGGAATGATCCGGTTGGCTTAGAATTTCTACTTCATAGCCGCTAACTCGCTGCAAGGGAATCCAACTATAGACAGGGTAAAGCGGTGTAGCCATACCATTTTGATTGAAAAAATTGTTAATTATAGGATGTAAAACTTCTTTTTTATTATGGTCAATATGAAGCTCTGTTGCATCGGAAAAAACGCCGATAGGATTGCCATAATAATCAAGGGCTCGTACGCGCCAGTAAAAGGTCGTTTCCGGTCTATCGCTTACGTCTAGTTGGTAACCGTTTGTATAGACTTCTTGCGTACTAAACAGATGATGGGCCGATAGTGCCGAGCCATTTGGATTTTCCGGCGGACTTGTGAGAATTTCTAATTCATAGGATACAGCTGTGGAAATGGCTTTCCACATAAGAATCGGTGTATCAGAGACGATTTGATTCTCGACTGGCTTGAGTGGAACTGGTTTGTAATAGTTTGTATCAGGTTCTTGCGTATCATATGCTTTGACAAGCGAAATGACATCAGAAGGAGCTCCCAGCGGATGTTGCAAGAGACCAATCGCTGTAACCCGCCAATACGTATGGGCTTTCAGTAAAGGATCAATTGTAAAATGATTCGTCCAACTATAAAAGCTTGTTAAGGTTTGTACGTTTTCGCTGCGGTGGGGATTGGTGGGATTGCTTGTTAAAACTTCAATTTTATATAATACGGGAATAGGGAGCCGCGTCCAGTGTAATACAAGTTGTTCCCCTTCGAGTGAGGCCTCTAACTGTGGTTTAAAATGGGTAAACCCCAAAAAATTAGTCGCTTCCAGTATATAAAAACATAGGATAATCGCGAAAAGCGTAATGAAAAGACGTTTTATCAAGAATCAATGCACCTACTTTGAACGTTAACTTATTATAGCAATATCTACTTTATATTATCACAATTTAGTCGCAAATGACTATGAAAAGCTTGATCAATGGAAAAACAAGGATTTTGGCACTGCGCCAAGCCTTGTTTTTTCTTTTTTACCAAAATTTCGTCATAATCTGAGCAGGAAACAGCCGAGAAAGCGGGAAATGAAATATAAGAGATAGCTGCTCACTTATAAAGGAAAAGCGAGGAGTTACAAATGACGCAGGAAGATCGTCTATTAGAATTAACAAAGCTCAAGGAAGAGCTGGCTGCTGCGAAAGAAGAGGTCCGAAAGGCTAAGTTGGCTAAGGATGAATTTTTGACAAATATCGGTCATGAAATTCGTACTCCTCTAAACGGAATTTTAGGAATGAGCGACTTATTGTTGCAATCGGAACTAGTGCCGCAGCAACAGGAGTATGTCGCCATGATTTATGAATCGGCTTCCTTACTATTAACGATTCTTACGGAGTTGATTGATTATTCGGAGGCGGCGGCCGATAAACTGATTTTTGACACGCGCTTATTTCAACCACGCCAGATCATGCATACCATGCATGCGCTATTGCAGTCGGAAGCGGCGGCAAAAGCGTTGGAGCTAGCGTTTCACGTGGATGAAAATGTTCCAGAGCAGCTTGTTGGCGATCCTGTTCGCTTACAGCAAGTGATTTTGAATCTTGCTGCCAATGCAATAAAATTTACAAGCCAAGGGAATATAACGGTGTCGATGAAGGCTGTCGATATTCAAAGCAATTGTTTGTGGTTGCGCGTGACTGTTGCCGATACGGGAATTGGAATTGCGTCGGAGGACTGTGAGAAGCTCTTTGCGCCCTTTGTGCAGGCCGACGGTTCCTCAACACGCCAATTTGGCGGTACAGGCATGGGACTTGCTTTATGCCGCAAATTTATTGAAAAAATGGGTGGGAAAATCGGTGTTGCTAGTGAACTTGGCAAGGGATCGTCTTTTTGGTTCGTAGCGCCTTTTGGCATAGAAGCGGTTAATTTATTTGCTTTTGATTCTTTGGGACAAACTACTTGTTTGCTACAGGATAGAGCAGTTGAACTCGGTCAAATTGAGGCTCTGCTCACACTAGAAAATTCTGGCACTGAGAATTTTGTTTATGAATTGATTACCATATATTTACAAGAGGCGCCAGCGAATTTTTCTGATCTTGCGGTAGCTTTGCAGCAAGAAAATAGTAAAGAGTTT
This sequence comes from Pelorhabdus sp. sgz311002, assembly GCF_056134285.1. Taxonomy (NCBI): domain Bacteria; kingdom Bacillati; phylum Bacillota; class Negativicutes; order Selenomonadales; family Sporomusaceae; genus Pelorhabdus; species Pelorhabdus sp. sgz311002. The sequence goes on from NZ_JBWBCL010000018.1 coordinate 34,758, forward strand.
ATTATATTGCTTCATAATTTAAAATCAAGTAGTACTAGCTTGGGAGCTAGGCGCTTTAGTCGCTTGCTGCAACAGATGGAACAATGGGCGAATCAAGGGAATTTCGCCGAATGTCGTCAGCATTTTGCGGCGCTAGAAAGTGAGTTTCAGCAAGTGTATAAAGAATTAGAAGATTTGGTTTCGAATAAACAGTCAGTGCAGTTGCCTGCCAAGGAAAACGAAACATGAAAAAACGTGAGGTGATTCCTTTGTATAAGATTTTAGTTGTTGATGATGTAAGGTTGAACCGCCGATTGATTTCTTCTGTGCTTAGTACTTTGGAGTCTGTTACATTTTTAGAAGCGGAAGATGGTTTTAAAGCAATGGAAGCTTTGGAACGTGAGCCTATCGATTTAGTTATTCTAGATTTAATGATGCCGGGAAAAGATGGTTATCAGGTTCTTGAAGAAGTGAAAGCAAACGAAGACCTTAAAGATATACCAGTGATTGTTTATTCGGCGATGGACGATATTGAAAGCATTGGCCGGGCTCTGGAATTGGGTGCTTACGATTATTTTACTAAGCCGCTCACACCGCAACAAATGAAGGTGATTGTGCCAATCAAAGTAAAAAATGCCTTGGAATCTTATTCCCAAAAGAAAGAACTTATGTCCATGCAGGTAAAAATGCAACTTGAAAGAATGCTTGCTAACGTATTTCACACAATGCTCATGACCGAAGTGAAAAACTTTCCTTCCCTACAAATGTTTGGTAAGTATGTACCTTGTCAAGATATTGGCGGCGTTTTTTATGACTGTGTACAAGAAGGAAATAAGGTTTGGTTTATTATGGCGGAGATGTCTGGTCAAGGGGTCACGGCGGCCATGACAGCAGCTATGGGAAAAATAGAATTTGCACATTCAATCAAGGCAGGTCGTACTCCGGCGGCTGTTTTAGAGCAAATGAATCAGTCTTTTTATCAAATGTTAAAAGGCGCTCAACCTTTTAATGCTTTTGTCGGCGTCATTGAAGGTGAGACGCTTACCTGGGCTAATGGGGGGAACAGTTATCCGTTGTTTTATTCGGCCAAGACTGATACGGCTTTGTGCCTACACCAGGAAAGCTGTTCAGTGGGTCAACAAGACAATGTTCGTTATCAGGAAGAACAGCAGGCTTTTCTGCCTGGAGATATGTTGCTTATTTCTACCGAGGGACTTTTTGATGCGATGATTATCGAAGAAGAAAAAAATATTGGTGAAGATCTACAGCGCTATTTCATGAGTTATAAATATTTACTGCATTCGAATCCACAAGGCTTTTTTGATACTATTTTAAACTTAGTGGGGAATGTGCAGAATCAAAAAATTCGCGATGATATTGCCGTAATGGTTTTACAGGCCAAAGCTTAGTCGCAAGAAATATGACAAACAGGGCAAACTTTGTTGTTTGCTCTGTTTGCTTTTTCTGTTATATGTCGTTTATAATACAATTTATGAGGTGAAATGTCAGTGAATATAGTTTTATTTCAACCAGAAATTCCCGGAAATACTGGGAATATTGCTAGAATGTGTGCGGCCACAGGTTGCAGTCTTCATCTAGTGAGGCCCTTGGGATTTTCAACAGATGATAAGCATTTAAAACGAGCTGGACTTGATTATTGGCATCTTGTTGATGTGTTTTATTATGATTCTTTTGCGGAAGTCGAAGCGAAATTTCAAGGCCATCGCTTTTTTTTAAATACAACAAAAGGGCAGAAAGCCCATAGTGAAATTGCCTTTCAAAAAGAGGATGTCATTGTTTTCGGTCGCGAAACAGCAGGTTTGCCGCAAGAAATTATGGATCGTTATCCTGATAGTTGGCTCAGGATTCCGATGATTGAAGACGCACGGTCGTTGAACTTGTCGAATGCCGTAGCTATCGTAGCTTATGAAGCGCTTCGTCAGATTGGCTATCCTGGTATGCGCTAGAAAATAAAGCATAGGCTTTTATAACTTGCATATATTAACAAAGCAGAATATTGGGGGGAATCCAGTGAGCATTTATGATAAAGCGCATGAATTAGCTCGATTGCTAAATACAAGTGCGGAGTATCAAGCACTTGTCGGAGCCAAAAAGGTTTTAGAACAGGATAGTAAGGCCCAAGAACTTGTACGGGATTTTTTAGCGAAGCAAATGGCTTATGAGTATGACCGTATGACGGGGCAACCGTCAACGGAAAAAGAGGCAGATTTACAAAAATTTATGGAAGTTTTGATGCTGAATCAGACAGCAGCGCAATTTTTGCAGGCTCACTTTAAGTTTCAGCGTCTTATGGCCGATATTTATAAAGTATTAGGTGATTCTATAGCTGAAGGAATGGATATATTTGGAAAATTACCGCGCTAATCAAAAATTTAAGGCAGAGCTTCAAACTGCATTAGTAACAGGTAAAGTTTTATTTGATGAACCGATGAAAGATCATACGACCTTTCAAATTGGCGGGCCTGCTGATTATTTTATTTTGCCAGGCAGTCAACAAGAAGTGGCAGAAGTCATGCGAATTACGGCAAAGCATCAGATTCCTGTTACGGTGATTGGTAATGGCAGCAATCTGCTTGTTCGTGACGGCGGTATTGCTGGGGCTGTAGTTGCTTTAGGCGATAATATGGCATCCATGCAGGCTAATGGCGACACAATTACCGTGGGAGCGGGAGCTCTTCTGGCTGATGTAGCAAAATTTACTGCGACTCAGAAGCTTTCTGGCGCTGAATTTGCCATTGGTATTCCCGGAACCATCGGCGGCGCAGTCTTTATGAATGCTGGAGCTTATGACGGAGAGATCAAGGATATCGTTTTTTCGGTTTCGGCAGTAACGCTTGATGGTCAAGAAATCGTATTGTCTCGACAAGAATTAGCATTTGCCTATCGTCACAGTATTTTTCAAGAAAATCATGCTATTATCTGTGAAATTGTTTTATCTTTACAAGTCGGCGATTCAGCGGCTATTTTGGCAAAAATGGCGGAGCTCACTGCTCGGCGTGAAGCAAAGCAGCCACTTGATATGCCAAGTGCCGGAAGTACTTTTAAACGTCCGCCTGGGCACTTTGCTGGTACGCTGATTGAACAGACTGGGCTGAAAGGGTTTCAAATCGGCGGTGCCGCTGTTAGCGAGAAACATGCTGGTTTTGTAGTGAATTGCGGCGGAGCCACAGCGACAGATGTACTAAATTTGATTGCCGCAGTGCAGCAGAAGGTACAGGCGGCTCACGGTATTTTACTTCAACCAGAGGTACGAGTCATTGGACGCCCTTAATTTTTACGGATTGAACTTTGGCCATGAACGGTTTGCCGTTCATGGTTCTTTTTTTGGGGAAAAGGGAAAAAAGTCTTCTTTGTCGAACTTTTCAGTATAAAGTAATAGGAAAGCAAAGATTAGACGGTAAAGGAGTGGTTATAGTGAAACTTACTTTTTTAGGCGCAGCAATGATGGTAACAGGCTCATCCTATTTACTGGAGGCCAATGGAAAACAGGTGTTAATTGATTGTGGCATGTTTCAAGGCTCAAAAACAATCGAAGCTCTCAACCGCCGCCCCTTTCATTTTATGCCCAATACTTTAGATGCTGTAATTTTAACGCATGCCCATATTGACCATAGCGGACTTTTGCCGCGTCTTTGCCGCGCTGGTTATGGCGGTAAAATCTACGCAACTCCTGTTACAAAAGAGCTGTGCTCAATTATGCTGCCTGATAGCGCTCACATTCAAGAATATGATGCCGAAATTTATAATCGCAAAGGCAAACGGCTTGGACGGCCAGAACTGATTCCCTTGTATACGATTGATGACGCTTATAACTGCTTAAACCAGTTTTCATCTGTTCCTTATCGGAGTGAATTTGAGGTCGCTTCAGGCATTCGTATTGTGTTTCAAGACGCGGGTCACATTTTAGGTTCTTCCCTTTTAGAAGTTTATGTGACCGAAGGTGAAGAAACGACAAAACTGGTTTTCTCCGGCGATTTAGGGCAACCTGATCAACCGATCTTAAAAGACCCTACCTATTTAGAACATGCCGATTATGTCATTACCGAATCGACTTACGGCAATCGGGTTCATGAACACTATGATCGAGAAGAGCGGTTGGCCGAGATTATTCGGGAAACAGTAGAGCGAGGCGGCAATATTATTATTCCCGCTTTTGCCGTCGGGCGAACGCAGACGCTGCTATACTATTTACAAAAACTACTTAGAGAAAAGCGGATTCCAGATATTCCTGTGATTATTGACAGTCCTTTAGCGATTGCAGCTACTAGTATTTTTCTTCGTCATTCGGAAGATTATGATGAAGAAGCCTATGAATTATTAGTGGCTTCAGGCAAGGGGCCAGCGGATTGGCCGAACCTACGGTTTACGAAAACAGCGGAGGAATCAAAAAATATTAATACAATGGATCAATCAGCTGTCATTATTTCAGCCAGCGGCATGGCTGATGCTGGGCGGATTCTTCACCATCTAAAACATAATTTGTGGCGAAGCGACTCAACGGTTCTTTTTGTAGGGTACCAGGCGCAGGGAAGTTTAGGGCGTCGGATCATCGAAGGGGCTAAACGCGTTAAAATTATGGGGGAAGAAGTCGCTGTTAAGGCGAAAATTTGCAATTTAGAAGGCTTTTCAGCCCATGCTGATCAACAGCAACTGCTTCATTGGCTGTCTTCTTTTAAAGAGCCGCCAGCTGGTGTGTTCATTGTTCATGGCGAAATTAACATGTCAGAGCCTTTTGCAAAAGTGGTAGAGGAAACGATTCAGGCGCCTGCCTATATCCCTGCCTATGGTGATGCCATTACCATTACAGGCCGTCACTATGAAGTGAAGGAATCCGATATTGTTATTGTGGACCCTGTTGTGCGGCAAGTGCAGAGCGCGCTTAAAGATATGGAAGAAGAGTATCGTGAGTATAAACAAAAATTCGAAACAATTCTGCTTAAGGAACCAGCACAAGCCGGTAAAGTGCTCGGTCTTATTTCGCAAGTTCGCGGGTTAATGAAAAAGTTTTTTGCTAAATAAAGACAGCGTTTTTGAATTTATGACGGATTTTGTGTAAAATTTTACGGGAAACAATTGACAGAAGGGCAAGAAGTATACTATATTGATATTTAAATGAAACTAGAAAGGATGCTAGGTGGCACAGCATCCTTTTCTCTTTTGTACTTAGGAGGTACTTATACATGAAGCGCGAAGACTTGAGAAATATCGCCATTATCGCTCACGTTGACCATGGCAAAACAACATTGGTAGACGCCATGCTTAGACAAAGCAACGTATTTCGCAGCAATGAACAAGTTGCGGAACGAGTAATGGATTCTAATGATTTAGAAAGAGAAAGAGGCATTACAATTCTTTCGAAAAATACGGCTGTTATGCATGACGGCGTGAAAATTAATATTGTGGATACTCCTGGCCATGCTGATTTTGGCGGCGAGGTAGAACGTGTATTAAACATGGTTGACGGCGTACTTCTGTTAGTTGACGCTTTCGAAGGCCCCATGCCGCAGACGAAATATGTATTGCGCAAAGCCCTAGAACAAAAACTAAAACCAATTGTTGTCATCAATAAAATTGATCGTCCTGATCAGCGCGTAGAAGATGTCGTTGATGAAGTTTTAGAACTCTTTATTGAGCTCGATGCAGATGACGAACAGCTTGACTTCCCTGTTGTTTATGCAACAGCACGTGAAGGCATTGCCAAAATGAGCATGGATGATGATAATAAGGATTTAACGCCGCTATTTAAATTGCTCATCGAAAAAATTCCGGCACCGGAAGGCGAAATTGATGGTCCTTTGCAGATGCTTGTCACTACACTGGATTACGATGATTACGTCGGAAAAATTGCTATCGGTCGTATTATTCGTGGTAAAATGATGGCTGGACAAAATGTCGTTGTTCTAAATGGTGATGTTTCGAAACGGGAACGAATTGGTAAGGTTTATACTTACCAAGGTCTGAAGCGCGCTGAGGTTTCTGAAGCGGCGCTTGGCGATATTGTTTCTGTTACAGGAATCGCTGATATTAATATTGGCGTAACGATTGCTGATCCGGAAAATCCTGAGGCTTTGCCGACAATTAATATTGATGAACCGACCTTAGCGATGGTCTTTAGTGTTAATAACAGTCCTTTTGCCGGACGGGAAGGCCAGTTTGTTACATCCCGTCATTTGCGCGATCGTTTGTTTAAAGAAATCGAAACGAATGTAAGCTTACGCGTTACAGAAACAGATAGCCCTGATTCGTTTGAAGTGGCAGGCCGTGGCGAATTACATTTGGCAATTTTGATCGAAACAATGCGTCGCGAAGGTTTCGAATTCCAAGTAGGAAAACCGCGCGTGTTAAATAAAATGATAAAAGGTCAGCTTTGTGAGCCAATGGAAAATCTGACTATTGACGTACCACAGGAATTTATGGGCGCCGTTATGGAATCGCTCGGAACAAGAAAAGCAGAGCTCGTTAATATGGTGGAATTGTCCGGCTATTTGCGTATGGAATTTATCATTCCAGCTCGTGGCTTGATTGGTTTCCGTTCCGAGTTCTTGACAAATACGAAGGGCAATGGCATTATGCATCATTTGTTCCATGGTTATGCTCCTTTCAAGGGAGAAATTCCAGGCAGAAAACGTGGCGCTCTTGTGGCTTTTGAACAAGGAGAAACGACAGGCTATGGCATTTACAGCCTACAAGATCGTGGAATTATGTTTATTATTCCAGCGCAGGAAGTTTATGAAGGCATGATTATTGGCGAAAATACCAGAGAACTGGATATGGACGTGAACCCTTGTAAGAAAAAACATGTAACAAATATGCGTTCCAGTTCTTCTGATGAAGCGATTCGTTTGACGTCGCCGAAAATTTTAAGTTTAGAACAGGCTCTTGAATATATTAATGATGATGAATTAGTGGAAGTTACGCCGAAAAGCATTCGTTTACGCAAAACCGTTTTAAATCGTCAAGCTCGCGGTCGGGAAAAGAAAAAATCCTAAGGATTTCTTTTCTTACCGTATTTATGGCAGGAGAGATTCTTTTTATCGCGAATTATATTAAGAAATGGCGAAAGATTGAGCTAAGTCGCAGCTGATTTTTAGGAGGCGAAACAATTATGGCTCCTTCTCTATGGGATAAGGTAAAACAATATATTATGCCCGAGAGTCTGAATGAATTATCAGAGGAGAGAGAGCATCGCCTCAGGCCTCATTCTCTTGTGCTGCAAGAATCTCCCCAGGGAAAAATGATTGTACTTTCGCCTGCTATACTTGAGCAGACTTGTTCCTACGCCGATTGGCTACAAGATGGTTCAGCCCTGCTAATCAATTATGCGGGACTGCAGCAATATGAGCAACAGACTATGCATGACTTTTTGCAAGGCGTATGTTATGTGCTTCACGGACAGGCTCAAATCATTTCAGATGAAGTGATTTTGTATGTGCCGGAAGGAGTAGCGGTTTCGTGTGAAAAGGCGTTAGATCGCACCTCTTTCCATGATTTATTTGCTTTTAACAGTCCGATTGCAGTCCAACGTCTCGGATTGCAATAAGATAAAATCTGAACTTTTGAACAGTACTGCTCGCGAGGCAGTGCTGTTTTTTCATACTGCAATATAGCATTTTAGTGTAATGGAGGTTTCTATGGCAGGAAAAACAGAAGGCGAGCAGACTCCCTTTGTTCATCTTCATGTTCACACAGAATACAGTTTACTTGATGGGGCCAGCCGCATTGATCGACTGATCAGCCGGGCGAAGGAAATGAATATGCCGGCGATTGCCATTACTGATCATGGCGTGATGTACGGTTGTATTGATTTTTATAAAAAAGCCAAAAAGGCTGGTATTAAACCAATTATTGGCTGTGAAGTCTATGTAGCGCCAAAGTCGCGGTTAGAGAAAACGACAAGAGAAGGCGATGCCTATTTCCATCTGATTTTACTAGCCGAGACGAATGAAGGCTACCGAAACTTAATTGAGCTGGTATCACGGGGGAATACAGAGGGATTTTATTATAAACCGCGAATCGATCGCGAATTGCTGCGGCAGTATAGTAAAGGGATCATTGTACTGAGCGCCTGTATTGCCGGGGAAATTCCTGCCCAGATTTTACGAGGAAATTTACCGAAGGCGGAAGAGATTTTACAAGAATATCTTGATATTTTCGATACAGATCATTTCTTTTTAGAAATACAAGATCATCGTTTGCCAGAAGAGAAAACGGCAAATGAAGCATTGATTCTTTTGGCAAAAAAATATGGTCTTGGCTTAGTCGCTACGAATGATATTCACTATATTCAGCGGCAGGATGCGGAATTTCATGATGTGTTATTATGCATCCAGATGGGAAAAACGGTTGATGAACCAAATCGGATGCGGTTTCCTAATGATCAATTTTATGTAAAATCAGGCGAAGAAATGGCTGCATTATTTCCTGGTCAGCCGGAAGCGCTAGCGAATACCTTAAAGATTGCCGAACGCTGTCAAGTGGATTTTGACTTTGATCATTATCATTTACCGGAATTCCCGGTGCCGGAAGGTTATACCGCTCAATCTTATCTTCGCCTGCTTTGTGAAAGAAATTTAGAGCGCTGTTACCAAAGTGTAACTGATGAAATAAAAAAACGTCTCGATTATGAATTATCTATTATTCATGATATGGGTTTCGATAGCTATTTTCTGGTTGTGTGGGACTTTGTGGACTATGCCCGGCGGAATGGAATTCCCGTAGGACCTGGCCGCGGTTCAGCTGCCGGCAGTGTCGTATCATATCTTCTCCGAATTACCAATATTGATCCATTGCAGTATGGATTGCTTTTTGAACGCTTCTTAAATCCAGAACGGGTTACCATGCCTGATATTGATATTGATTTTTGCTATGAAAAACGCGGTAGGATTATTGAATACGTAGCTCAGCGTTACGGTGCGGATCATGTAGCCCAGATTATTACTTTTGGTACGATGGCGGCAAAGGCCGCAGTACGTGATGTGGGCAGAGCGTTAAATCTTTCCTATGGCGAAGTTGATAAGATAGCCAAGTTGATTCCTAACGAACTTGGCATTACTTTAAAAAAAGCGCTTGTTCAAAGTCATGAACTGAAAAATCTCTATGAGACAAATGAAGAAGCCAAAAAACTCCTTGATCTAGCTCAGGCGGTAGAAGGACTACCGCGGCATGCTTCGACTCATGCAGCGGGACTGGTTATTGCTAGGCAGCCTTTAACAGAATATGTACCGCTCCAAAACTCCACTGAAGGTTTTTTAACGACGCAGTATGATAAAGATTTGATTGAAGAACTCGGTCTGCTTAAGATGGATCTGCTGGGATTGCGTACTTTGACTGTGATTGGCGACGCTGTTGATTTAATTAGAGAAAATCATGACAGCGCTTTTGACATTGAGGCCATTGCCTTAGCGGATGAAATAACTGCTGCAATTTTAGAAAAAGGTGAAACTTCGGGTGTCTTTCAAATGGAATCATCAGGCATGACTCATTTAGTCAAGGAATTAAAACCTAGTTGCTTTGCCGACCTTATTCCCCTTGTAGCCTTATATCGACCAGGGCCATTAGGCAGTGGTATGGTAACAGATTTTATTGAAGGACGTCATGGCCGCAAAACAGTGAAATATTTGCATCCGTTGCTTGAACCCATTTTAAAGGATACTTTTGGTGTTATCTTATATCAGGAACAGGTTATGCAGATCGCCTCTGTGCTTGGTGGATTTACTTTAGGCGAAGCAGATCTTTTGCGGCGCGCCATGGGGAAAAAGAAACATGAAGTTCTTATGGCCCAGAAAGATCATTTTGTTCAAGGTTGCATCAATAATGGACTTGAGAAAGGTTTTGCGATTGAAGTCTTTGATTTGATGGCTCATTTCGCCGATTACGGCTTTAATAAATCGCATAGTGCTGCTTATGCTTTGGTAGCGTATCAGACGGCGTATTTAAAAGCACATTATCCCCAGGAATTTATGGCCGCTCTGTTAACAAGCGTTATTGGCGCCAACGAAAAAGTTGGGCAGTATATTGAAGAGTGTCGCCGCTTAAAAATTGCAATTTTGCCGCCTGATATTAATGAAAGTCAGTCGCGGTTTTCTGTAAGTGAGCAAGCGATTCGCTTTGGCTTGGCCGCTGTAAAAAATGTGGGTGAGGGCGCCATTGAAAGTATTATTACAGCTCGCAGGCAAGACGGAAAATTTACATCTATGATTGATTTTTGCCGTCGCGTTGATATGCGGCTTGTTAATAAGCGGGTCATGGAAAGTCTTATTTTATGCGGCGCTTTTGATTCTTTAGGGTATAAGCGCTCACAACTGAAACAGGTTATTGATAAAGTTGTCGAAACAGCCCAACAACTGCAAAAAGATTTACAAAGCGGCCAAATTGGTCTGTTTGGCGACGACGATCTGACAAATCAGGTGCATATCGACCTTCCTGATCTGCCAGAGTTGCCGTTGTTAGAGCGTTTGGCCATGGAAAAAGAAATCATCGGCTTTTATATTACGGGTCATCCCCTTGATTCTTATCGCGAACAGTTTCGCTCTTTGACGGCGATCAAGGATATTTTGTCAGGCGATCTTGCAGATGGTCGGACCGTACGTATTGGCGGTATGATTATTGGCGCGAAGCGAATCAGCACCCGAAATGGTGAGCTTATGTGTTTTTTAGAGCTGGAAGACCTGACGGATCATATCGAAATTGTTGTATTTCCTCGCGTTTTTGACCAATATAGTTCGCTGTTGCTATTAGATAAAGCAGTGATTATACAGGGACGTATCAGTAAAAATGAAGAATCTGCTAAGATTTTAGCAAGTACGATTCGCGAATTAGGTGCAAGTACTGCCGACAGTAATAAAGAAGTGCATATTCGTATTGCTGTTCACCAGGAAACACCAGAAATTATGGCTAAATTGAAAGATTTGCTTGAGGCGAAAGCTGGAGAGTCGGTTGTGTATCTTCACTTTGCTGGCAATAAAAAAGTAATTAAAACAGATCGCGGTTTTTGGGTTGATTTATCGACAGATATTGTGCCTAAACTGCTCCAGTTGCTTGGTTCTGGTTCGGTAACAGTTGCTTAATATGGAATAAATAAAAAGACAGTCCTTTAGTCGGTATGAATTGCCCCCAATCAATTAGACCATAAAAATCTAACTTTTTGGGGGCATATCAGAATGTATGACTTAAAGGGCTGTTTTTATTTTGACGGGATGAACAGCAGGGCTGCTGCCGCGGCGCCTTCTCGCGCATATTGTTTTGCTGTGAAATAAATATTGTTAGGTAGCGGGGCCGGAGCGCCTGTTGCTTCAAGGCCTATTTGGTTGGCGAGCAGTAGAGCGCGGTGTATGTGAGAAGTGTTTGATACGATGATCGCATTATGACAGTTCATTTCTTCCATGATTTTTTTTGAGTTTGCTAAATTTTGATAGGTATTATAAGAGTGTTCTTCCACATAAATCACATCTTCTGATACGCCTTGCTGTAAAAAGTAGTCTTTCATAGCTTGTGCTTCTGAAATATCTTCATCGGAGCCTTTAGCGCCGCTCACGATGATTTTTTTTGCATACCCTGCTTCATAAAGACGGTAAGCCTCTTGCAGCCTTAATTGAAGCACTGCACTAGGTTCATGACCGATTAATCGAGCGCCTAGTACAATGAGTACATCACTGGGCTTAGGTTGACTTGTCAGGCCCGCATCGATGATGGGAACTTCGATGAAGAGAAAAAACGTGAGTAGAATGGTCGCGGTGAGAAACGCTTTTTTTGCTGTGATCAACCTAATTCCTCCTTTAAGAAGAAGCATTCTCATATATTATACTCGTTTTTGGTGTAAAGAAAAAGCTGCTCCTGGCGGAGCAGCTACCATTACTGATTTTGTTTTTACAGAATGCCTGTAATGGAATGAAGCAAAATAATGAGGAAAACCATACAGGTTTTAATAACAGTCATAGCAAAAATATCTGGGTAGGATTCGCGGTGAGTCATACCGCAAACGGCGAGAAGCGTGATGACTGCGCCGTTATGAGGAAGCGTATCCATGCCGCCGGAAGCCATGGAAGCGACACGGTGAAGAATTTCCGGGGACATTCCAATGGAATTTGCCCAGGCGAGCCAGTCTTTAGACATTAAATCTAGGGCAATAGACATACCGCCGGAAGCGCTGCCTGTGACACCAGCTAGTACGTTTACGGTAACGGCTTCTGATACGAGCGGGCTGCCACCGACTTTGATGGACATGAGAGCAGCGGAAATGTGTTTAAAGCCGCTTAAGGACGCAATTACGTTGCCGTAACCTACTTCAGAAGCTGTGTTCATAATGGCAAGCAGGGAACCGATAGTACCAGCGTTTAACGCTTTGATCAAGCCACCAGAAGAAAGTCTTGTAAAGCCGAGAGCAATGGCCAACAAAATGCCTGAAACTAGAGCGATAATGAGTGACCAAATGCCAAGAACATTTTTGACGCTGGCTGCTACAAGCGGCAGCTTCATATCTTGGAATACCTTTAAAATTGCGGGATCCCACTCAACGCGGGTCATCATAAAATTGATTACTAGAACAGCCAACAGCGGTAAAATAGCAAGCTGCCAAGGCGGTAAATTCGTTTCGTTTTTTACTTCTGGTTCATTTAACGTGTGATTGCCATAGCCTTCACCGGCTGCCGCAGCAGCTTTGCGGCGGTGTTCTAAGTAGAAAAGGCCTAAGGTATAAATTGAAATGCCGCCGATAATGCCGAGAATAGGTGCGGCATAAATATTCGTGCCAAAGAAGTTTGTTGGGATAAGGTTTTGAATTTGCGGCGTTCCTGGGAAGCAATCCATGGTAGCCGTAAAAGCGCCAAGAGCAATAGAACCAGGTAACAGCCGTTTGGGAATGTCTGCTTCTTTATACAAAGCTGCAGCAAACGGATATACGGCAAATACAACGACAAAGAGGCTTACGCCGCCGTAGGTAAGGACCGTACAGGCGAGAACAACAGACAAGATAGCGCGTTCTCTACCGAGCGATTTTATAATGGCATGGGCAATTGATTTTGCCAAGCCGGTATCTTCCATAACTTTGCCAAAAACAGCGCCGAGCATAAACACAGGAAAAAATGATTTGATGTAGGTGACCGCTTTGGCCATAAATAATTCTGTATAAGCTGGCATGAGCGGAAGTCCCGAAAGCGAGGCTGCCAATAAAGCAAAAACCGGGGCGAAGAGGATCACGGAAAAGCCGCGGTAAGCAAAAAACATGAGAAGAAATAGACTTAAAATAATACCTATGACTTCCATTGTAGTCCACCGTCCTTTGTCAAGTTATTTTAGCTTATCACTCATACCAAGGAAAAGTTTGATCTTCACCTCCCTCAATAACGAATCAATATAGGGTATATACTTATTATGTTTAAAATGCAAGATTTATACCTGGAATCTTATTTTCTATTGAATAAGTGAGCTAAGAAGAGTGTGGATGAGAAAATAGAAATGTAAAAAATATAAGTTTTTTTTAATTAGATTGAATATATAAAAAATAGTGATTATTTTGTCCGATTGCGTCTAAATTTATATACATATTATGTCCAGAAATTGATCTTCTAGACAACGTAAGACGGCGGCGCTACTGCGCCGCCGTCCATAAAACCCTCACTTCAACATCATACATACAATGCAAAAATACAAACTACTTTTCTTATTTCTCTATTTTTATATTTTGTTGTTTTATAAAATACCTGTTACAGAGTGAATTAAAATAATGACAAAGCACATGAATGTTTTAATACAAGTCATGGCAAAAATATCAGGGTATGATTGTCTATGTGTCATACCGCAAACGGCGAGAAGCGTGATGACTGCACCGTTATGAGGAAGCGTATCCATGCCGCCGGAAGCCATGGAAGCGACACGGTGAAGAATTTCCGGGGACATTCCAATGGAATTTGCCCAGGCGAGCCAGTCTTTAGACATTAAATCTAGGGCAATAGACATACCGCCGGAAGCGCTGCCTGTGACACCAGCTAGTACGTTTACGGTAACAGCTTCCGATACGAGCGGGCTACCGCCGACTTTGATGGACATGAGAGCAGCGGAAATGTGTTTAAAGCCGCTTAAGGACGCAATTACATTGCCGTAACCTACTTCAGAAGCTGTGTTCATAATGGCAAGCAGGGAACCGATAGTACCAGCGTTTAATGCTTTGATCAAACCACCTTTTGGCAGCTTTGTAATTCCTAGTAACACAGCTAGAACAATACCGCAGATCAAGGCGATAATCAGAGCCCAAATACCGAGAACGTTTTTTATACCAGCTGCAACAAGGGGAATTTTCATGTCTTGGAAAATAGTAATTAATGAAGGGTCCCAATTTACTTTTGTAATCAAGAGATTTACGACCAGAACAGTAATTAATGGAAGAATTGCTACATACCAAGGCGGAAGTGTTACGTCTTCTTTTACTTCAGGCTCATTTAAGGTATGGTTACCATAGCCTTCGCCAGCGGCCGCAGCTGCTTTACGACGATGTTCCAAGTAAAAAAGACCTAATGTGTAGATTAGAATACCGCCGATAATGCCGAGGATTGGCGCCGCATAGATTGTTGTGCCGAAAAAGTTAGTAGGAATGAGATTTTGAATTTGTGGTGTGCCAGGAAAGGAATCCATTGTAGCGGTAAAGGCGCCGAGGGCAATGGTACCAGGTAATAGGCGTTTGGGAATATCTGCTTCTTTATATAATGCTGCAGCAAAAGGATAGACTGCAAATACAACGACAAATAAACTAACACCGCCATAAGTTAACACCGTACAGGCTAGTACGACAGAGAGAATCGCTCTTTCTTTGCCCAGTGACTGAATGATGGAACGAGCAATTGCTTTGGCAAGTCCAGTGTCTTCCATGACTTTGCCGAAAACGGCTCCTAACATAAAGACGGGGAAAAACGATTTGATGTAGACAACTGCTTTAGCCATAAATAATTCCGTATAAGCAGGCATCAGGGGTAATCCTGACATAGAAGCGGCAAGAAGGGCGAAAACAGGAGCGAATAAAATAACCGAGAAACCGCGATAGGCAAAAAACATAAGTAAAAACAGACTGAGGAGAATACCAATTACATCCATTCTAAAATCACCATCCTAAGTAAAGTTTGAGAAAACCGATGAAACACGTCACTCCTTTCGGGGAAAAATTTGTGATATTTATAACAAGTGTTATTGCAAGTTATATACCAAAATGAGTGGGAATTTGAAAATAGTCGTATTATTTCTAAATAAATCGTTTGAAATATATAGTGAATTTTATGAAGTCAAAAAAAACAGAAAAATTATTTGTGATTACTGTGCACTAATATGTACATAAAATGTCTATTAATTAGACATGTATGTCTAATATTAGACAGTTTTATCAAATGAATGGCTTGCAAATATTTTAAATAACGGGAATTGTACAAAAATATTTTGTAAGCAAACAATCGAAAACATTTGACTTTGTGAAGAAAAGTGCGAAGTTTTATTATAATTTTTCAGATTTTTAGAAATTTGGCACGGCAATTGCATTTTTTATGGCTGAATAGGTTTTGAGTTTATCTTTAAGGAGGAGTTAGATATGGCAAAAGTGATTACAAAGCAGGAAGCGGTGGCGTTGATTCATGATGGCGCAACAGTAGCAACTTCCGGTTTTCTTGGCAGCGGTCATCCTGAAGCTATTACGGCTCAAGTAGAAGAAACTTTTTTGCAGAGTCAATCACCCAAAAATCTAACCTTGGTTTATGCAGCAGGGCAAGGGGACGGCAAGGATCTTGGGTTAAATCATTTTGGTCATGCCGGGCTTGTAAAGCGAGTCATTGGCGGCCATTGGAATTTATCGCCAAAACTGGGCAATTTGGCTGTAGAAAATCAAATTGAAGCTTATAATTTACCACAAGGAACGATTGCCCAATGGTTCCGTGGAGTTGCTGGCAAAAAACCTGGCGTCATTACAAAAGTCGGTTTAAATACCTTTGTAGATCCACGGGTAGAAGGCGGTAAAATTAATGCAGCTGCTAAGGAAGATCTTGTTGAAGTTGTCGAACTCGGCGGCGAGGAGTGGCTGTGGTATAAGCCTTTCCCGATTGATGTGGCTCTTGTTCGCGGTACTAGTGCCGACGAAAAAGGTAATATTACAATTGAACGCGAAGCTGTTTCGCTCGAAATTTTACCTATTGCTCAAGCTGCCAAAGCTTCCGGTGGAATTGTTATTGTTCAAGTCGAAAGAATTGTTAAAAACGGTACCCTAGCGCCGATGAACGTGAAAATTCCTGGTTTGATTGTTGACTATATCGTTGTAGCTGAACCAGAGCATCATAAGCAGACTTATGGTGAAGCTTATAATCCGGCTTACTCTGGTGAAGTGCGCGTGCCATTAAACTCTCTACCTCCGATGAAATTAAATGAAAGAAAAGTCATTGCTCGCCGTGCCGCTTTAGAACTTATTTGTAATGCGAAAGTAAATCTTGGTATTGGCGTGCCTGAAGGAATTTCTATGGTTGCCAATGAAGAAGGAGTCGGCGACACGATGACCCTGACTGTTGAAGCTGGGCCTGTTGGCGGCGTACCTGCTGGCGGATTAAGCTTTGGTGCTACAACGAATGCCGAAGCAATTTTGGATCAACCCTACCAGTTCGACTTTTATGACGGCGGCGGTTTAGATTTAGCATATTTGGGTCTTGCCGAAACCGATCCTGAAGGAAATATTAATGTAAGTAAGTTTAAAGGTCGTGTTGCTGGTTGCGGCGGATTTATTAATATTACACAAAATGCTAAGAAAGTAGTTTATTGTGGTACCTTTACAGCCGGTGGACTCAAAGTAGCTGTTGGTGATGGCAAACTGACGATTGTTCAGGAAGGAAAGGCTAAAAAATTCCTAAAACAAGTGGAACAAATTACTTTTAGCGGCGCCTACGCTCGCAAAGTGAATCAACCTGTCCTGTATATTACCGAAAGAGCTGTATTTGAATTGACAGATAAAGGTCTTACTTTAACCGAAATTGCGCCAGGCGTAGATTTGGAAAAAGACATTTTGGCACACATGGAATTTAAGCCAGAGATTTCGCCAAATTTAAAAACTATGGATGCTCGTATTTTTACGGATGCACCTATGGGAATTAAAGAAGAAATGCTTACTTGCTAGTTTGGAGCGTCTGATGTACTAAAAGCTGAATATTTTGTAGAAAAATAGTTTGTATAAAAAATAGTTTCATGCAAAGGTATTTTGAATATTTTGGCGAAAGAGTATAATCAGACAGTTTTCTTTATAACTCATGTTTCACTAAAAAAGGCAAGAGATAAAAGGAGAGTGTATTGTAATGAAATTTGAAATGACAGAAGATCAGGCTTTAATGAAAAAACTTGTTCGTGAATTTGCTGAAGCTGAATTGGCTGAAGGCGCATCAGAAAGAGACGAAAAAGATATTTTTGACCGTAATTTATATGACAAAATGGTCGAATTAGGCTTGTCAGGAATTTGCTTCCCTGAAGAGTATGGCGGAGCTGGCGGCGACGGTCTAACTTATATTATGGCAGTAGAAGAAATCTCCCGCGTTGATGACGGTTTGGGTATTGCTCTTTCTGCTAGCGTATCGCTTTGCGCTTGGCCGATTTTTAAATATGGTACAGAAGAACAGAAGAAAAAATTCGTTACTCCTATCGCAGAAGGTACTTCTCTAGGCGCTTTTGGCTTGACAGAAGCCAATGCTGGTACTGATGCGAGTGCACAACAATCCATCGCAGTCAAAGACGGCGATGACTATATTTTAAATGGTAGCAAAATGTTTATTACGAATGCCGAAGTTGCTGATATTTATGTTGTTTTTGCTATGACTGATCGTTCGCAAGGAACGAAAGGGATTACCGCATTCATTTTGGAAAAAGGCATGCCAGGCTTTACTTTCGGTAAGAAAGAAGACAAACTTGGTATTCGTTCCTCTCAGACTATGGAATTGATTTTCCAAAACGTCCGTGTTCCAGCAGCAAATCGTCTTGGCAAAGAAGGCGAAGGCTTCAAAATTGCTATGACGACTTTAGATGGCGGCCGTATTGGCGTTGCCGCTCAGGCTCTTGGAATTGCACAAGCAGCTTTGGAACATTCTATTAAATATTCCAAAGAACGCGTTCAGTTCGGCAAACCGATTGCAAAACAGCAGTCACTTGCTTTCATGATGGCTGACATGGCTACGAAAATTGAAGCTTCTCGTTTGCTCGTATATCAAGCTGCTTATCTGAAAGATCAGGGCAAACCTTATTCGAAAGAGGCTGCTATGGCTAAAATGTTTGCTTCTGATTCAGCAATGGAAATTACGACAGATGCTGTTCAGATCTTCGGTGGTTACGGCTATTCGAAAGAATATCCTGTAGAACGTCTCTTCAGAAATGCGAAAATTTGCCAAATTTATGAAGGCACAAATCAGGTACAACGTATGGTTGTTTCTGGCGCTATCTTGCGGTAAGGGGCTTTTGCCCCCCGCTTTTACTAATGTGTAACAGGAGGCCGAAAGTATGGAAATCGTAGTTTGTGTCAAGCAAGTACCTGACACGACCGAAGTGAAAATCGATCCCGTAACGAACACGCTCGTTCGTCAGGGAGTGCCGAGCATTGTCAATCCTTTTGACAAAAATGCCTTGGAAGCGGCGCTGCAACTCAAAGAAAAAGAAGGCGGCAAAGTGACCGTCGTCTCCATGGGACCGCCTCAGGCGAAAGACGCCCTGAAAGAATGTTTGGCTATGGGAGCTGATGAAGCGATCCTGATTAGCGATCGCGCCTT
>NZ_JBWBCL010000019.1:0-32819 GCF_056134285.1 Pelorhabdus sp. sgz311002
GTGAAACCAGAAGAAATTCGGACGAAACTGATCGAAGTGATCAGCGTATGTTCGGCATCGTGCAATATTGAAGAAGCAGAAATTGTTGTAGCAGGCGGCCGTGGCTTGTGCAGCTTGGAAAACTTTAAGCTCATTGAAGACTTGGCAGACGTGCTGGGCGGAGCCGTTGGGGCGTCCCGTGCAGCCGTTGACGCTGGCTGGAAACAGGCGCTGCATCAAGTGGGGCAGACCGGTAAGACCGTTGCGCCGAAGATCTATTTTGCCTTTGGAATTTCAGGCGCCATTCAGCATTTGGCGGGCATGACTACATCAGATCTGATTATTGCTGTCAATAAAGATCCTGATGCGACAATCTTTAAATATGCCGACTATGGGATTGTAGCAGACGCTATGGAAGTTCTACCGATTTTGATTGAAGAGTTTAAAAAGCTAAAAGCCTAATAAGGTGAGGATAAAACGCTTGTAATCAAGGGAGGATGATCACTATGGATATTAGAAGAGTACTTGTTATTGGGGCTGGACAAATGGGCAGCGGTATTGCGCAGGTTTTAGCGCAAAGCGGCCTGGAAGTTGTACTGCAGGACATTAAGGAAGAATTTGTGCAAAAGGGTGTAGCTGGGATTGAAAAGAATCTGGCGAAACTTGTAGAAAAGGGTAAGCTGACTGCGGAAGAAAAAAGCGCTATTAATCAGCGAATCTGCGGCGTTGTTGAACTTGACAAAGCGGCCTGCAATGTAGATCTTGTCATTGAAGCAGCTGTAGAAAATATGGCGATTAAAAAGACAATCTTTACGACCGTTGATGATTTATGTCCTAGTCATACGATTCTAGCATCTAATACATCCTCTCTGCCGATTACAGCTGTAGCGGCTACGACAAAACGGCCGGATCGTTTTATCGGCATGCATTTTTTCAATCCGGCGCCAGTTATGAAGCTTGTTGAGATTATTAAGGGCTTGGCAACAAGCGAAGAAACATACCAGACTATTTTTGCTTTGGCGCAAAAACTGGGAAAATCGCCTGTTACGATTAACGATGCACCTGGCTTTGCGGGCAATCGGATTATGATTCCTATGATTAATGAGGCAATTTTTGCCTATGCTGAAGGCGTTGCCAGCGTGGAAGATATTGATGCTGTGGCGAAGCTTGGCTTTAATCATCCCATGGGACCGTTAGCGCTTTCTGATTTGATCGGCAATGATACGGTATTGTCGATTATGGAAGTGCTTTACGAGGGCTATGGTGATCCGAAATATCGTCCTTGTCCGCTGCTGAAGAAAATGGTACAGGCTGGCTATTTAGGCCGTAAAACAGGCAAAGGTTTCTACGACTATTCGGCGAAATAGTTGCAGACTAGGCTTATCGTAGCTGTATAGTAGTCTTTAGGGCAGTTTCCTCTGCATTCAGAGTGAAACTGCTTTTTATTTTCAAATAAAATGTCATATTTTGCAGGAAAATAGGATGGAAAAATAGAATTGATTGATAATTCATAAAAAATAGGAGGGCTAAAATGAGAAAATGGGTATCGATGGTAGTTATGATGGCTTTTGTCCTTTGCTTTGCACCGGCGGCATGGGCCAATAGCAGTGACACTGGTGTGAGTGCTGATAAAGCCTTGCAGCTTTTAACTGATGGCAATAGCCGATTTGTTGCTGAGCAGCAGAAAGCAAGTAATATTGGTCAGGCGCGACGAACCGAACTGACGAAAGGCCAGCATCCTTTTGCCATTATCGTAAGCTGCTCTGACTCTCGGGTTCCACCAGAGCTGGTCTTTGATCAGGGACTAGGAGATTTATTTGTGATTCGTACAGCCGGTGAAGTTGTTGATGATGTCGCTTTGGGCAGTATTGAATATGCGGTAGAACATGTAGGAGTTCACTTAATCGTTGTTTTAGGTCATGAAGATTGCGGTGCTGTAAAAGCGGCTGTCGCTGGTGGTGAGGTGCCCGGTCATATTGGCGCCATTACTAAGGCTATCGAGCCTGCCGTATTACAAGCTGCTAACCAGTCTGGTGATAAAGTATCTAATACGGTAAAAGCCAATGTAGATTTGATTGTTAAAAAGTTAATGATGACGAAACCGATTATTAGTGAAGGCGTTTCTCATGATTCCGTAAAGATTGCCGGCGCCGTCTATGATCTAAAAACAGGTAAAGTTATTTTTCGATAAAAGGTTATAGAAGCGTAGAAGAAAGCCGCTGTGATTTAGGATTCTAAATGGCAGCGGTCTTTTTATTTAACTTCAATAGGATTGTCATATTTTTGTCATATTTATTTGTTATTCTATAGCCAGAAAGAACAACGGAACACCGGCCGTTAAGGTCGTTCATATAAATCTCATTACTCCTCTTTTGTCCTCTGGCCTCCCCTATGCCTTGAGGACCTTTTTTTGTCTTTACGGGAAAATCTTGAATTGATCTGACGTTCAATGAGGCTTCGTGGTATGCTATAAGAAAAGGTCAGGATACTATCTGTTGTAGATTCGTAGGGGGAGTAAGAATAATGGATCAAATTCATCAATTCGTGCAAGCAATAAAAGACGAAATCATTCAATATCGTCGCGATTTTCATCGCTATCCCGAGAGTGGTTGGACGGAATTTCGGACGGCAGCGCTTATTGCTCAACAACTTGATAGTTTGGGGTATACGTTGAAACTTGGCGAGGCGGCTGTAAAACAAGAAGCTATGCTAGGCGTGCCGAGTGAGGCCGAGCTGGCTGCTCACATGAAGCGAGCCCAAGCCGAAGGCGCTGATGAAAAATGGCTGAAACACTTAGCGGGCGGACGGACTGGGATTGTAGCGGATCTTGTTTGCGGTGAAGGGCCGGTAGTAGCGCTTCGGTTTGACATTGACGCCAATGATGTGCAGGAAGCGCAGGATGAACAGCATAGTCCGGCACAAGCTGGTTTTGCTTCCTGTCATGACGGCGTAATGCACGCTTGCGGTCATGATGGGCATAGCGCCATTGGTTTGGCTGTTGCTAAAGTATTGGCGAGTCTTAAAGATCAGCTTGCTGGTACAGTGCGGCTGATTTTTCAGCCTGGCGAAGAAGGCAGTCGCGGGGCGCGGGCGATGGTTGCCGCCGGAGCTGTTGACGGTGTAGATTACATATTAGGACTTCATATAGGGTTTCAGGCCCAGCAAACAGGCACTTTAATTTGCAGTACAGGTAAGTTTTTAGCAACGACAAAATATGATGTAACCTATCGAGGGAAACCGGCCCATGCGGCAGCAGCGCCGGAAGAAGGGAAAAATGCGCTGTTAGCGGCTGCCGCCTGCGCCTTAAATCTCCATGCAATTTCCCGGCATAGTCAAGGCGCGACTCGCATTACTGTAGGAACTCTGCAGGCTGGTCAGGGGCGAAATGTCATTCCGCCGAATGCGCTCATGAAGCTGGAAACCCGCGGTGAAACGAGTGAACTTGATGAATATATGACGACAGAAGCTCGCCGGATTATCAAGGCCGCTGCGGCTATGTATGATGTCGATTGTGAAATCACCGAAGTTGGCGGTACGAAGAGCGGCGAAAGTAGTCCCGAACTTGCGGCAAAAGTAAAAGCCATTGCTAGTAAGATGGAATTTTTTCAGGAGCTTATCGAATATAGCGCCTTTGGCGCTACCGAGGATTTTTCTCACTTCATGTCAGTAGTACAGGCAGGCGGCGGTCAGGGGACTTATTTAATGTTAGGTTCGGAGCTTGCGGCAGGGCATCATAATAACTATTTTAACTTTAATGAGGAAATCTTAGCGCCTGGTACGGAGCTGTTAGTGCGAACTGTTGATGCGCTCATTGGTTCATGCCAAGGAAAACTTTCCTAGGATTCTAAGCAGGACTTTGCGTTTATACTTGCGAAAATCCTTAACAGAAGCAAGATTTTGGGAGGTGCTTGAATTGAGTTCTTTTGACTTTCATAATCCAGTACGGTTAATTTTCGGCAGAGGAAGACTGGCGGAAATTGGCGCTATTGCTAAAGAAAATGGACAAAAAGCTATTATTGTTACGTCTGGTAGCTCAGGACGAACTGGTCTGCTTGATCGGGTTAAAGGATATTTGACAGAGGCTGGTGTGACGGCAGTCGTATTTGATAAAGTGAAAGCCAATCCTTTGACGACAACAGTGGATGAAGGCGGTGAAGTGGCACGCAAGGAAGGTTGTGACCTCGTTATCGGTCTTGGCGGCGGCAGTTCTATGGATGCGGCCAAAGCTGTTGCTTTTATGGCTAAAAATCCTGGGAAAGCTGCTGATTATCTTTACGGTAAGCCTGGAATAGGCGCATTGCCGCTGGTGCTTGTCACGACGACAGCCGGTACGGGCAGTGAAGGAAATTGCATCGGGGTTCTAACGAATCCTGAAAATAAAGATAAAAAAGGAATGCGCGGACCGCACCTGTATGCGAAAGCGTCGATTATTGATCCGGAGCTGCTTGTGACGTTACCGAAAAAATCGATTGCTGGCCCTGGTCTTGATGCGCTGTTTCATGCCATTGAGGCGTTTATTGGTCGTCGCAGCAATGATATGACTGGCATGATGGCGCTTCAGGCGATTCGTCTGTCTAGTGAAAACTTACCGCTTGTCTATGAAGATCCGAAAAATTTAGCTGCATGGGGAAAGGTATCGCTGGCTAATACTTTGGGCGGTATGGCGATTGACGGCAGCGGTACGGCACTGCCTCATGGCATGGAGCATCCCGTAAGCGGACTTTATGATGCACCTCATGGTGAAGGACTTGCTTCGCTTTATGTGGCCATTTTAGAATTTACACTTGCGGCTGTACCGGAGAAATTTGCTCAAATTGCTCAGGCGATGGGAGCCGATATTAGTGGCTTGTCTGTAGAAGCAGCTGCCGCAAAATGTATTGATTGTATCAAAGAGCTTATGGCTAAAGTTGATATGCCGCCGCGTCTCAAGGATTTTGGCGCGAAAGAAGCTGATATTGACTGGCTTACTGATCAGGCGATCAATACGATGCAGGTAAATCTGTCGAATCATCCGAAAACGCCAACCCGTGAAGAGATTCGGGAAATTTATCGTAAAAGTATGTAAGTAAACGATCTGATAATCAGTCAATAAGGAAAGTTTATAGTAGCCGCTGTCAAAGCAAAATTTGGCAGCGGTTTTTTGCGAGTTTTGTGAGTTGAGACTTGCGGAATTACTTTATATGCGATAGAATATTATAGTAACTGTAAAAGAGGATGTATCATGGAAAATAAAGACGTCTTGTATATGAATCTAGCGTTAGACCAGGCAAAACTGGCTGGTGACATAGGCGAAGTTCCCATTGGCGCTGTTTTAGTGCTGAACGATGAAGTCGTTGCGACGGCCCATAATCGACGGGAAACTTGGCATGATGCTACAGCACATGCGGAAGTCATTGTCATTCGGGAAGCTTGCCAAAAGCTAGGGCGTTGGCGTTTGACGGGAGCAACTCTTTATGTTACTATAGAACCGTGTCCCATGTGTGCAGGCGCTATTGTGATGAGCCGGATTGACCGTGTCGTTTATGGCAGTTCTGACTATAAAGCAGGAGCCGTGGAATCCCTGTTTAACATTGTGCAGCATCCGGGATTGAATCATCAGGTTGACGTGACGGCGGGAATACTTGCTGATGAATGTAGTTCTTTAATGAAGAACTTCTTTAAAAGTCGTCGTAAATAAAATATGGAGAGGTGTCCGAGTGGTCGAAGGTGCTTGACTCGAAATCAAGTGTCCTGTCAAAGGGACCGTGGGTTCGAATCCCACCCTCTCCGCCAATGAAATCAAGGCTTCCAGCAAAAATGCTGGAAGCCTTTTTGTGTGCAAAAAAGAGTTGGATTCTTGGTTTGCGATGGTTTTGAGTTATCGTCTCCCCACGCTTATTGGGATTTGTTGGTAAAGTGTATTACAGTCAATTTCTAGTGATTCAGCAGCAGCGCCATATTTTTTGTTGGTATCGTGTCTTCGTTTTATTCTGCCGTAAGTTGTAGTAGTTTGTTTTTGGTATGGGTGCATACTGGCATTTGGATAGTAATGCTTGCTCCTTCAATTTCAGTGGATTTAAATGAAATATAGCTTAGATATAAATTTCCTACAGCAGGATGGTGTAATAGTTTTTGCCCTTCAGGTGCTCCCATAATTCCTTGATTGTTCCACCAGGTATTGAACATTGTATTTTTGGCGCTGAGTTCCTCAATCATGGCATGGATGGCAGGGTCTTGTTCATAGTAGTTATAGTTTGCTCGTAATTGCTCGACACGCAATTTTGAGTGGCCCTCCCAGTCATCAAGTAGATCCTTCATAGCGTCATCATTAAAAGCTCTCCAGACAGAGTTTTTTTCTTTTTCATTCATTTCGGCATAATTGCCATACACTTTTAAAGCCGCTTTATTCCAAGCAATAATGGATAATTTGCTATCTGTAACATAAGCAATATTCGGATTTTGATAGTCGAGAAAACTTTGTAACGTAGCAGAAATCGTAAGGGATGTAGTGTTTTCTAGCGGCGGCTTTTTGTTAGATAAATTAAATAAATAACGTTTTTCTTCATTATTTAAGTGGAAAACTTTACTTAGAGCAAGCAACACATCTACTGAGGGATTTACATTTTGGCCCTGTTCAATGCGCACATACCAATCAATACTTACGCCCGCTAAATTTGCGACTTCTTCTCGTTTTAGGCCTTCCACTCTTCTTTTATTATCTCCAGTTAGTCCGAACTGTTCCGGTCGTAAAGTAGATCGTTTTTTCTTTAGGAATGATCCAAGTTCCTTGTTTTTGGTCATGATCCAATCCACGTCCCTTTAGCTTACTGCTGCATAGTTAGAAATCGATCGAAATGCCTGGCATTATTTATCATAGGATAACTTGGCATCTAGTTGAAATAGCACTTACATTATATACTATCCTCAAAATCAATTGAAAGAGGGAATTAAGAAATGAGCCGGAGCGTAGATAATAACCGATTCTCAAAGCGAATATTGGTTATATTGACTTTTTTATGTGCGATTGCCGTAGCAGGCTTGTATTACGATCAAGTATTGCTAACTTCGATTGCCAATGATTTTTCTATACCGATTTCTGGATCTGGTAAGCTCATTACGGCGATACAGGTGGGCTATACACTAGGATTACTCTTTATTGTACCGTTAGGAGATCGATATAGCAGAAGAGTGCTTATTTTGATGAATCTCATCGGTTCGGCTGTCTTACTGCACATAATGACACTAGTCTCGTCTTTCAATGTACTCATTGGACTGGGCTTTATTATGGGGGTTGTCAATATTTCGGCACAGCTCATTATTCCATTTGTTTCGTCAAATCTTGAACAAGAAAAACGCGGCGTGATCGTGGGTCATTTATTAACCGGAGTATTCTTAGGTGTTTTACTAGGAAAGGTCGTAGGCGGAATTGTTGGCCAATATTTTGGTTGGAGGACGGTTCATGAGTTGGCAGCGGTCATCTTATTGATGTTTGCGGCATATTTGTTTCGTGTATTGCCAAAAGATACGGCACAAAAAGAGGAATCCTATAAAAAAATTATCACATCATTGCTACCTCTGTTACGAAAAGAGCCTGTATTGCGAGAAACTATTATTTTTGGAGCGGCAGCGTTTTGTTCATTTAATGTTTTCTGGGTAGCGCTTCCGTTTATTCTAGCAAATACTCCTTATAATTATGGCAGTTCTGTAGTTGGGATGTTTGGACTTTTAGGCATTGCCGGTGCTTTGGCGGCTAGTTTTACCGGGAAATTGACGAATCGTAAAAATATTAGTTTGTGGAATGTTTTTGCGTTGACCATGATGCTGCTATCCTTTCTTTTATTGGGCATTGGCTGGACATCCTTTATTATTCTTATTCTAGTTACATTTTCGCTGGATGTTGCTTCTAGGATGAATATGTCACTGAATCAGGGCAGAATTTATAAATTGCAGCCGCAAAAGCATAGCCGTTTAAATTCATTATATATGGTTGGCTACTATCTTGGTGGGGCAGTTGGCTCTTGGCTAGGAACTTCTGTATACCATAGTATTGGAATGAAGGGAGTAACTATTGCAAGTTGTAGTGTGCTTCTGTTGGCATTCGTTTATCATGTCGTTACTACGATGCTCGTACGGAAAAAAGATATGCTTGCTGTTAAGACGATAGATATGAAACATATATAGTAAGCCTAATATTGTACGTAGTATATTTATGAATCACAGAGGAGGAATTACAGTGAATTTAATCAAGGTAGATCAAGAAAAATGTATTGCTTGTGGATTGTGCGTGGCCGTTTGCCCGGAGCGAATATTGAAATTGGGAACTGATGGGCCTGAAGAAGTAAGTACCGAAGAATGCTTGGCCTGCGGTCACTGTGTGGCTGTTTGTCCTAAAGCAGCATTAGATAATAGCAAAACACCATTGGCGCAACAAGCGTCAGTGCCGCTGTCGCTATTGAAGCCTGAATTTGCTGCTAACTTTCTTCGCTCTCGGCGATCAACTCGTATTTATAAACGAAATCCTGTTCCGAGAGAAAAATTAATCGATCTTGTAAATATCGCCCATTATGCGCCTAGTGGACATAATCTACAGGGTATTTCTTATGTCATTATTGATGATCGGAAGATCCTTGAGCAGGCCGTTCAGATTGTTGTAATGGAATTGGAAAAGGATCATGTATTAGAGAATTTTACAAAAGTATACAGAACAGAAGGCGTCGACGTCATTTTACGGGGGGCCCCCAGCTTGATTTTGGCAACTGCGGCTGATCAGTTTGCCAGGGCAAGAGAGAATACCATTTTGTCCTTTTCCTATTTGGAATTATATGCACCAACACTTGGATTGGGATCATGTTGGGCCGGAATATTTGAAAGAGTCGCTAGAAAAAGCGATTCACCATTATTGGCTTTATTTAAGATTCCTAGGGATAAACAAATTTCCGGCGCAGTTATGGTAGGATACCCTCAATATAAATATTCAAGATTAGTGGAAAGGAATCCACTGGAATATAGTTTTCTTGCAACTGAATAAATCACTTGAACCGGACGGTTGCGACGAATCTTATTATACACACCTATATAAATTAGAGCTTCCAGCGTTTTTGCTGGAAGCTTTTCGATTTCTCATTTTTTATTAAAGATGAGTCCCTTGGTTGGTTCTAGCAATAGAATAGATTAATAAAGGTTGAAGGAAGGGGTACTATGGAGGGACCATCTATCATGCCAGTAAGTCTATGTATGATTGTAAAAAATGAGGAAGCTACTATTGGGCGGTGCTTAACATCTGTAAGGGATGTTGTACAAGAAATTATTATTGTTGATACAGGTTCAAATGATCATACAAAAGATGTTGTACGTCAGTATACTGACCAAATTTACGATTTTGAATGGATAGATGATTTTGCAGCTGCCAGGAATTATTCCTTTAGTTTAGCAACGAAGGAGTATATTCTCTGGCTAGATGCCGATGATGTTCTAGAACCTAATGATCGTAATAAGCTATTGACGCTTTTGGGAAGCATGGACAACACAACAGATGCGGTAAGTATGCTATATAATTTGTCTAGCGATGATCAAGGCAACATTGTTACTCAGATTCGCCGTAATAGATTGGTAAAAAGGGCAAATAATTGCGTTTGGATTGGAAAGGTTCATGAGTATCTTGAGGTATATGGGCATGTCTTGCAGAGTGATGTCGCAATAACTCATAGTCCCATAAAACATGATTCTGATCGCAATTTGCGAATTTATGAGCATCGATTATTAAAAGGAGAAACATTTACTCCTAGAGATTTGTATTATTTTGCTAATGAGTTATTGGATCACAAATTATATAATAGGGCAATTGAATACTACCACCGTTTCTTAGCAACGAATAAGGGGTGGGTTGAAGATATTATTTCCACTTGTGGGAAGCTAGCAGATTGTTACTATTTTCTAAATGATATAGAAAACCAATTAAAATATATTTTTAAATCATTTGAATATGATGTTCCCAGAGCGGAGTTTTGTTGTCGGCTCGGATACCATTATCTAAACATTGGTGAATTTAAAAGGTCCATATTCTGGTATAAATTAGTACCATCCCTAGAAGAGCCAAATGATAGCTGGGGGCTAATTAGTCATGCTTGTTGGACCTGGATACCTCACATTCAGCTATGTGTGTGTTATTCAAAAATTGGTAAATACGAACTTGCTTCTTATCATAATGAAATGGCTGCAAAATATCTTGGCAATGATGGCAGAGTGATTCAAAATCGAGAGTTTTTGGAAAAATTTCTAGTAACTGGTGAAAAATAATATTGTCGAAGAGGCAATTATGGTTTCTTCGTAGAGCAACACTTCTTTAGGTGCATAAAATACTATGAAATCCATTAAAGGAGGTTGTTCAAAGGAATGGTATATGAGTCGTTAATTGATGATAATGAACCAAAGGGAAAAGCTTGTCCCAAGCCTTGCCCTAAGCCTTGCCCTAAGCATCATCCACAAGGGTGTGAAATATGTATAATAGGAGCCACGGGAGCCACGGGAGCCACGGGAGCCACGGGAGCCACAGGAGCCACAGGAGCCACAGGAGCCACAGGAGCCACAGGAGCCACGGGAGCCACAGGAGCCACGGGAGCTACGGGAGCCACAGGAGCCACGGGCCCAACCGGTCCGACAGGTCCAAGTGGCCCAACTGGTCCGACGGGTGCTACTGGTCCAGGAGGAGGTCCCACCGGCCCAACCGGTCCCACCGGCCCAACCGGTCCAACCGGTCCAACAGGTCCAAGTGGTCCGACAGGCCCAAGTGGTCCAACCGGTCCAACCGGTCCAACAGGCCCAAGTGGCCCAACAGGTCCAAGTGGCCCGACAGGCCCAAGTGGCCCGACAGGCCCAAGTGGCCCGACAGGTCCCACAGGTCCAACTGGAGATCCAGGCCCAACAGGCCCAACAGGCCCAACCGGCCCAACAGGCCCAACCGGCCCAACAGGTCCAACAGGCCCAAGTGGCCCAACAGGTCCAAGTGGCCCGACAGGCCCAAGTGGCCCGACAGGCCCAAGTGGTCCAACAGGCCCAAGTGGCCCGACAGGCCCAAGTGGCCCAACAGGCCCAACCGGCCCAACAGGTCCAACCGGTCCAACAGGCCCAAGTGGCCCGACAGGCCCAAGTGGTCCGACAGGCCCAAGTGGTCCAACAGGTCCAAGTGGCCCGACAGGCCCAAGTGGTCCAACAGGTCCGAGTGGCCCGACCGGCCCAAGTGGTCCAACAGGCCCAAGTGGTCCAACAGGTCCAAGTGGTCCAACAGGTCCAAGTGGCCCGACCGGCCCAAGTGGTCCGACGGGGGCTGCAGGAATTACCGGTGCAACTGGTGCTACCGGAGGAACAGGAGCTACAGGACCAACCGGAGCTGCAGGCGTTACCGGTCCAACAGGCCCGACAGGTCCAAGTGGCCCGACAGGCCCGACGGGGGCTGCAGGAATTACCGGCGCAACTGGTGCTACCGGAGGAACAGGGCCTACCGGAGCTGCAGGGGTTACAGGTTCAACCGGCCCGACAGGCGCAACGGGTCCAACAGGAGCCGCAGGAACTACTGGCCCGAGTGGCCCAACAGGATCTACAGGACCAACAGGAGCAACTGGTGCTACCGGAGCCGCAGGCGTTACAGGTCCAACAGGAGCCGCAGGAACTACAGGCGCAACTGGTGCTACCGGGGCGGGCTTAAATGGCTATGGATATGTCTACGAATTGGCAACTCTTGCCGATGCAACGGTTGTCGGCGGTGCAGATGTTCCTTTTAGTAATAACGGCCCTTTGAGTGGGGTTACGCATACGCCAGGCACTAGTACCGTGGTTGTCACCAGTGCAGCGACGTATAAAATTGACTATAATTTGTCTATTACAGCCGGAGTTGGTGCTCAAATAGCGATTGCTGTAAATGGCGTAGTTAATAGTTCAACACCTATTTCACTCTTAGTTGCTGTAGGCGAAATTAGCGGAACTGCTATTCTCTCTTTAAGTGCCGGGGATGTTTTAACACTACGAAATAATTCAGCAATTGCTTTAACTATTACACTGGCTCCCGCTGTAGGTTCGCAGCTAGTCATAACACGACTCAATTAATAGAAAGAAGGAGGCTGCTTGACGACATAGCAGCCTCCTTTTTTATTTAATAACGTAAATAATAGAAACAATGTTGAATTTAAGTATTTTTACCTTGTCACCTGGCTAAAGCCATATTATGGTTGAGACGCTGTCGTCAAAACGGTGGCGGTTGAGCTATGTAATGTTGCACTGCGTAATAATCGTGCTGAATTAAGTACGACTAGAATTGCGCCGGCATTATGGACAATGGCGGCTGCGATCGGACCAAGCAAGCCCAATGTGGCAAAAACAATGGCTACGATGTTAATGAGATTTGCCGCAATAATATTTTGCCAGATTGTATGATAAGCTTGTTTGCTTAAATCAATCGCTTCAGGAATTTTAGCTAAATCATCCGATAAAAGGGCAATATCTGCCGCTTCCATTGCAATGTCGGTGCCGGAACAGCCCATGGCGATGCCGATATCTGCTTTAACAAGTGCTGGGGCATCATTAACTCCATCGCCAACCATAGCGACTTTATGGCCTAAGTCTTGGTATTTTTCCACGTAGTTTACTTTGTCTGCCGGGAGTAAATCGCCGTGAACGATAGGGATGCTTAGTTCGGCGGCAATCGCTTTTCCGACGGGAAGGGCATCTCCTGTTAACATAACTAAATTCTTTAGTTTTGCCGGGAAGAGATACTTCAAAACGTCAGCTGCTTCTTGGCGTACTGGATCTTGTACCACGAGGATAGCGGCTACCTGAGTATAAGCAGCGAATAGAATGACCGTTCCACCGAGCGACTGCTGGTTTTCACAGTAGGCACGTTGTTGTTCTGTCATTACGATGTTTTGGGCATCAAATAATGTTTTATTGCCTAAGAGGAACTTTTTGTGATTTATTTCGGCAATGATTCCCTGACCGATGACGTGTTGCCACTTTGTTGGTTCTGCTAAAACGATGTTTTCAGTTTCGGCAGCCTCAATAATCGCTTTGGCTAAGTGGTGCTCAGAACGTCTTTCCATGCCGGCCGCAATGGCAAGCACATCTCTTTTATTCCAGTTCTCGTAGCAGTGCAACTCTTTTAAGCGCGGCTTGCCGATCGTAACGGTTCCCGTCTTATCAAGTACGAGCGTATCGATGCGGCTCGCTGCTTCAAGGATGTCGCCGCCTTTGATTAAAATCCCTTTTCTCGCAGCAGATCCAATTGCGGCAGCAACTGCCGTAGGCGTACTTAACAGCATCGCACAAGGGCAGAAGACGATTAGTATGGTTACAATTCTGACAATATCGCCTGTTACAATATATACGAGTGCGGCAATGGCAAGACTCAGGGGAACAAACCAATTGGCCCAGCGATCAACTATGCGGGCGATCGGCGCTTTGCTGTCTTGGGCTGTTTTTACCATTTCGATAATATGACCTAGCGCGGTATCC
Source organism: Pelorhabdus sp. sgz311002 (assembly GCF_056134285.1). Taxonomy (NCBI): domain Bacteria; kingdom Bacillati; phylum Bacillota; class Negativicutes; order Selenomonadales; family Sporomusaceae; genus Pelorhabdus; species Pelorhabdus sp. sgz311002. Next base: position 13,459 of record NZ_JBWBCL010000019.1, read on the forward strand.
TGGCCAACCTTGGTAGCAACGATCTCGATACTGCCTAGTGACGCAATGGTTCCGCCAAATACATTATCGCCGCTGCTACGTTCTACCGGAATGGATTCTCCGGTAATTGTCGATTGATCAACGGTGGCGAAACCGGCCACAACAACTCCATCTACGGGGATCTTGTCTCCTGGTTTTACGAGCAAATGATCGCCTACCTGAACTAGTTCAGCGTCAATTTCCTGTTCTTCTCCTGTGTTAAATAGACGTGCTTTAAGCGGTGTTAATTCGGCTAACTTTTGCAGGGCTGAATTCGATTTTTCTAGGGTCATGTGTTCAAGCATTTCTCCGAAAGTCATAATCAAGGCCACTTCGGCGGCGGCAAGATACTCGCCAATGGCAACAGAGGCAATAATTGCAATACTTACTAGTAAACCAACTTTGGTATCGCCACGTTGCAAAATTGCTTTAATCGCTTCTAAAACGATTGGTAATCCACTAATGATTGCGGCGATCAAGGTTGTATCGATCCCCAGTATTTGCGGTACATACCCAAGCCAATAACCTCCGAGTAAAATCGCTGTAATGGAAATGATACTATAGTCTTTGAGATGTCCGCCTAGATGATGATCATGCATTGTTTATCCGCCTCTTTTCTAGAAAGCTTCAGAATTCACTTTCTGGAGAATGTGTAATAGTTGTTGACCTTCTTCTTCGGTAAGTACAGCAAGGATTTGCTGCGTGAGCGAATGGTGGTACTCATGATGTTCATCAAAAATATTTCTGCCTTTATCGGTGAGGGTAATTAGGTTCACTCTTCGGTCTTCTTTCACACTTTCTCTTTTGGCATAGCCCTTTTTTTCAAGCTTATCTACGGTAACCGTAGTTGTTCCTGTGGTAACTCCTAGATTTTGTGCCAGGGTTTTCATATTCATTGGGCCAAGCTGCCCAAGGATCTCAATGGCATGAGCTTCGGCTACCGTTACATCACTTGCTTTAATAACGGAGTTTTCCCAAGAAGCAAAGCCATTAAAAAAAGTAAAAAGTTCGTCAGTTAATTTAGCTACCATGATTTTCTCTCCTAAACTTTGATGATAATAATATTTGATAATAATATAGTTTGAAATTCAAACTAATTGTATAACAAGAGATAACTGCTGTCAACACAAAGCTATCACATAATGTGTTACAATATGAGGACAAAATAGGAATATTTTAAAATGGATAGTCTTTATCCAAAAGTATTGACTTTTTATATTGATGTAACTATAATGATTACAACAGGGGGAGCAAAATGAAAATTAGCAGTCGTTTCTCAGTGGCAGTTCATATTTTAGCGTTGCTAGCGATCAATCCGGAGGCTCATAACACTTCGGAGTGGATTGCTTCAAGTGTCAATACGAATCCGGTTATTGTTCGCAATGTTTTAGGACAGCTGAAAAAGGGTGGATTGGTTACGATACGACCTGGAGTAGGCGGGGCCTATCTCAATAAATCACTAGAAACAATCAATCTGCTTGAAATTTATCAAGCCGTGGAGGTTGTTCCGGCAAAAGGACTATTTCATCTTCACGAGCAACCCAATCCGCAGTGTCCTGTTGGCGCTAATATTCAAGCCGTATTAGAACAGGTCTTACTACAGGCTCAATTTGCGCTTGAACAAGTATTAGCGCAAGTTACGCTGAAGCAGCTTGTGGCGGGTCTTGTTGAAAAAATCAATGAAACCTAACTTTATAATATAAAATTTTTTTAACTGCGTTGTAATGACTTTAATTACAACAAAACAAGTTATAAATTTAGCCTAAGCTAGGCGGCAGAGTTACTATGCTGTGCTTGCTTTAATGGAGGGATAAACAATGAAAACAAAACTTTACTATGTTATGGACCCAATGTGTGGTTGGTGCTACGGATTTAGTGATGTAATGAGTCAAATTCATGACAAATACAAAAGGGATTTTGAATTTACGGTGCTGCCCGCAGGGATGTGGGTTGGTGATCATGTGCAGGTCATGAATGGTCAGTTAGGCAGTATGATAAAATCTCACAATACAATAATTACGAAGGTGACAGGAAAAAGTTTTGGGCCTGATTTTGAAGCAAACATATTGGAAAAGGATCAAGCTGTTTTAGACAGTTTACCAGGTTCTAAGGCCATTATAGCTATGCAAAATTTACAGGAAGACAAGGTATTTGCATATATCAAACAAATTTACCAGGCCTTTTATATCGAAGGACGAGATATGAATGATTGGCGTATTTACGCTGAATTAGCTGCTAAATATGGTGTTCCCGAAGCGGTATTCCAGGCAGAATTCTTTTCTGAAGAGAATTTGCCAAAGGTTAAACAGGCTTTTGACTTGGCCGAGAAACTGGGAGCTACTACTTATCCTAGTCTTGTAGCAGTGCAAGAGAACGAAATACAGCTAGTGTCTCAAGGCTATACAGCTTTTAGCGAGCTAGATGCGAGAATTGCTAGGTTATCCTAGTTGATACAAATAGATTGTTCTAATAATAAAAAAGAGGAGTGTTTATTATGAAAATTGCTGTAATCGGTGCGAATGGGCGCGTTGGCTCCCGTATAGTTTCTGAGGCCCTTAGCCGGAATCATGCAGTGACTGCTATCGTTCGCCATGCTGCCACCATAACAAATCCTAAGATCCAAGTAATCGAGCGGGACATTTTCGCATTAACTATACAGGACTTACAAGGCTATGATGTAGTTGTTAGTGCTTTTGGGGCTCCCAAAGGCCCATACGAGCTGCATGTAGAAACGGCGAAACATTTAACGGCTTTACTAAAAAATCAAGAAAAACCTCGCCTAATTATTGTTGGTGGCGCTGGCAGCTTACTAGTAGATGATCACGGAACAGAGCTTTGCGCTACACCCGATTTTCCGGAAGCTTATAAACCTACGGCAACAGCAATGCGGGATGAATTAGTATTCTTACGCAGCGTAGACGATGTCAATTGGACCTTTCTGAGCCCGTCGGCGGTATTTGCCCCAGGCGAACGCACTGGTACGTTTCGCCTAGGCAAAGATCATTTGCTGATTGCTGCCGATGGAAATAGCTCCATTAGTATGGAAGATTACGCAATCGCCCTTGTTGATGAAATTGAGAAACCGAAACATATTAAACAACGGTTTACAGTTGGGTATTAAGAGACTGTCAATAAAAATAAAAAAATCACGCCTCAGCTATAGTCAAATACAGCTGAGGCGTGATTTTTTTGCGTTGCCAAAGTCAGTGCAAGCCAGTTACAAAGGATTACAGCTCTAATTTACCTGAATTTTACTTGACGGAATTGTTCGCGCGCATCAAGTAGCAAGCGGGATACTAGTTCGATATGTTCCTTGGTAGCTCGAAATAGCGGGATACTTACGCTGAGGGCAGCTAAGGTTTTTCCTGATGATTCTAGAGGGACGGCATAGCAGCACAGTCCAGGAGTGATTTCTTCCTGTTCTATGGCAATATACTCTGCGCGCACTCTTGCCAACTGGTCAAAAAGCGTAGAAAAGTCCGTGACAGTGTGGTCGGTATGAGCTGTTAAACCATGAGGATAAAGCCGCTTGATGTCATCTTCTTCATAGGTACTGAGCAGGGCTTTGCCAAGGGCTGTGCAATGGGCGGGGAGCCGTTTTCCTACGCGAGAAATAATGCGGATATCAAGACCAAGCTCTGGTTCTTCTTTTAGCACATAAAGTACATTATTTCCGTCTAGAATCCCCATTTGGCAGAGTTCTTTTGTTTCGGCAACAATTTTCTTCATGATAGATCGGACAAATTCGAGCATATATTCATCCTGGGAATAGGAAGTACCAGTACAAAACGCTGAGATGCCAAGCTTATAACGGAGTGAGTCTTTATTTAGCTGGATATAATTCATATCGGCCATGGTTTGCAGAATGGGAAATAGAGTACTTTTGGGGACATCGATCGCTTTCGATATTTCAGTTAGTGTGAGTCCGTCTGCATTACCAGATAGGAGATTTAAAATATTAAGTACTCGCTCGGTAGGTTTGTGTGACATAGATACTCCTTTGATGACCGTAGTTTTCGTTTGTTGCCAAGTGCTTAGGGCATTCATATTTATTCTAGTAATATTTAAAACCTTTGTCTAGATAAAAGTGTTTTCCTTAAGCTGAAAGAAGTCATTGAAAATATTTTGTGAAATTTTAAAAATCAGTTGCAAGCAAATGCAGAATTGTGCTAATATTTAGTTGCTGGTTCTTATAAAAGAATCTAATTCGTATATAAGAACAAAAACAATACGGGTTATAAGTTCGTAACTAGAAAATAATCGGGAGGTAGTTATGTATGGCAGTGAAATCTATATATGATGTCGATGATGAATCTTTTTATGAAATTGATACTCATGCCGAAGGACCGCAGGGAAAGCTGCCCTTTAGTGAAGAGTATCTGAGAGAGTCGCCGAGCGGTCATCTGTTTGGTATGACGCTCAATGCTGGTATGGGCTGGGAACCGGAAAAGCTGAATGATGATGATGTGCTGATTCTGAGTACGCAGGGCGGCATTCGCGGTTCTAAGGGGGAGACCATCGCCGTAGGACTTCATACGGGTCATTATGAACTGGGAATTCAGATGGCAGAAGCCGCTGATGAATTTAAAAAACAGGGCGCTCTTCCCTATGCAGCTTATGTAACTGATCCTTGTGACGGACGCAGTCAGGGAACGACTGGTATGTTTGATTCACTTCCTTATCGCAATGATGCGGCCATTGTACTGAGACGGTTGGCGCGGTCATTGCCGACACGCAAAGCCGTAATGGGGGTTGCGACTTGTGACAAGGGATTGCCAGCGATGATGATGGCCCTGGCGTCGCTTCATGACGAGCCGACGGTTCTTGTCCCTGGCGGCGCTACGCTGCAACCGATAAACGGAGAAGATGCCGGTACGGTACAGACGATCGGCGTTCGTTTTGCCAATGACGAAATTACCTTTGACGAAGCGGCAAAAGTGGGCTGCAGAGCCTGTGCATCCGCTGGCGGCGGCTGTCAGTCCTTTGGGACTGCTGGTACGTCGCAAGTGATTGCGGAATCGCTGGGGCTGGCGATTACTCACTCGGCTCTAGCTCCTTCCGGTCAGAAAATTTGGCAGGAAGTTGCGCGTCAGTCAGCGAGATCTTTGTTGGCGTTGAAAGATAAAAATATTACGACAAAGCAAATTATTACGGATAAAGCCATTGAAAATGCCATGGTGCTCCATGCGGCCTTTGGCGGCTCGACCAATTTATTGTTGCATTTGCCAGCAATTGCTTTTGCGGCTGGCTGTAAAATGCCAACAGTTCAAGACTGGGCGGCTATCAATAAAAAAGTTCCTCGTCTCGTCAGCGTTCTGCCGATCGGACCTGTTAACTATCCGACTGTTAGTGTGTTCCTTGCTGGCGGCGTGCCGGAAGTGATGCTGCATTTGCGGAAACTGGGACTTTTACATGAAGATGTAATGACGGTTACTGGCGCTACATTGAAAGAAAATCTGGACTGGTGGGAAACATCTAAGCGGCGCCAAAAATGTCGGGAACGTCTGATGGCTATTGATGGGGTTGATCCTGATGATGTCATTATGAATCCGGTTAAAGCCAAGGAAAGAGGACTGACCTCGACGGTTACCTTCCCCGTAGGAAACCTTGCTCCAGAAGGCGCTGTTGTCAAATCGACGGCAATTGATCCTTCCGTGATCGATCCTGACGGAGTGTTTCGTCATACTGGCGAAGCGAAAGTCTTTACCTCGGAAAAATCGGCAATCAAAGCAATCAAAGATAAGCTGATTCAAGCTGGCGATATTATGATTGTTATGGGCGGCGGGCCGAAAGGAACTGGGATGGAAGAAACCTATCAGCTTACTTCGGCGCTAAAGAAACTGCCTTTTGGCAAGCACGTTTCTTTGATTACAGACGCTAGATTTTCTGGTGTGTCGACAGGCGCCTGCTTTGGTCATGTGGGACCAGAAGCGCTGGTTGGCGGCCCGTTAGGCAAACTTCGCGATGGCGATTTAATCGAAATTGTTGTTGATGCCAAACAGTTTGAAGGATCCATCAATTTTATTGGAACAAAAGAACAGCGCCTGTCTTATGACGCGGGGGCTAAGGTTCTAGCGGCGCGCGATACCTATCCGGGGCTAGCGCCGAATCCTGATTTGCCTGAAGATACGCGCTTATGGGCGGCGCTCCAGTCAGTAAGTGGCGGTATCTGGCGGGGCTGTGTCTATGATGTTGATAAAATTATTGAAGTCATTGAAGCTGGCAAGAAGGCTTTACTTGAGCAAAAGAGTTAGTAATAAGATAAAAAATAAGGGAGAAATGCATAATGCCGTTGTTAACTGTATTAGTCGGTGTCGTTCTATTGATCCTATTAATTTCCAGACTAAAAATGAATACTTTCATAGCTTTATTGATCGTTTCTTTTGGCGTAGCTCTCGTCTTGGGAATTCCGGTTGGTAAAATTGTTGCAACCATAGAAGCGGGAATCGGCGGCACACTGGGACATATTGCGCTGATCTTTGGTCTTGGGGCGATGCTAGGTCATCTCGTAGCTGGCGCTGGCGGTGCACAGCGTATTGCCATGACTTTGATTCGTCAGTTTGGACAGAAGAAAATTGAGTGGGCTGTCATTATTGCTTCGTTTATTGTCGGTATTGCCATGTTTTTTGAAGTAGGTCTGGTTTTGTTAATTCCTATCGTTTATTCGATTGCTAGGGAAATGAAAGTTTCCATGCTGTTTCTGGGGATTTCCATGCTGGCAGCACTACTGGCAACTCATGCCTTTCTCCCGCCGCATCCGGGTCCTACCGTTATTGCCGGTGAATATGGCGCTGATATCGGTCTGGTTTTACTTTACGGTATCATAGTAGCCATTCCAACTGTGCTAGTTGCCGGGCCGCTCTATACTCGTATTGCGAAAAAAATTGTGCCTGACGCTTTTGCCAAACGGGGCAATATTAGTTCACTGGGGACTCAGAAAGAATTTAATCTGGAAGAAACGCCGAGCTTTGTGGTTAGTATGATTACCGCCATGTTTCCCGTGTTTCTCATGTTGATTGCTACAGCCATAAAAATGGTTGCTGGTAATAGTGCGATTGAGAAAAGTGCTGTGCTAAAAACGGTAGTATTTTTAGGTGACCCCTCTTTGGCCATGTTGATTTCTGTTTTGGTAGCTGTTTATACAATGGGAATCAGACGTAATATTCCCATTACTGACATTGCGAAATCTTGTTCGTCGGCAGCCAGTGATATTGGGATGATGCTGTTGATTATTGGCGGCGGCGGCGCTTTTAAACAAGTCTTAGTCGTAGGTGGAGTTGGCAGCTATATTGCAACCTTATTTGCTGGCACTTCTATGTCACCGATTTTCCTTGCCTGGGTTGTAGCAGCCATTCTGCGCATTTCCCTGGGTTCGGCAACGGTTGCGGCAATTTCCACAGCTGGACTCGTCATTCCGATGTTGTCGCAGTATCATGTCAATCTAGCACTGGTTACTTTGGCGACTGGCTGCGGCAGCGCCATTGCATCGCATGTTAATGATGCCGGGTTTTGGATGGTTAAAGAGTATTTTGGTTTGACGTTGAAAGAAACTTTTGCTACGTGGACAGTACTGTCTACCATTACAGCAGTTGTCGGGCTGGTCTTCATTTTGTTGCTTGATATGGTTTTGCAATAAGAATATAAATTAATAGGGGGATTTTCACATGGATTGTAAATATATTACGCCCATTTTGACATCGATTAATGGGGATGGTTCCGTCGATTATGCAACGATGCACAAGCTTTACGATACGCTGATTGACGCCGGAATTGACGGCATTCTCGTTGGCGGAAGCTCTGGTGAATTTTACGCATTTACTTATGAAGAGATCAAAGCGTTCATTCTTGATGCGATTTCTTATATTGGCGATCGGGCCATTGTTATGGCTGGTACGGGCCGGATGGTTTATGATGAGACGGTTGCTTTGTCGAATGAAGTGCTTGTCGCTGGCGCGAGTTCCGTTCTTGTCGTAGGCCCTTACTACAGCGCTTGCAGCCAGGAAGATATTTTTAACTACTATGATCGCTTGCTTAGTGCTGTAAAAGGACCGCTGTACATTTACAATTATGAAGATCGTACTGGCTATGATGTAAAACCAGCAACGATTCTGCGCTTACTGGCAAAACACGATAATCTTGCTGGAATGAAAGATACTCATGCCGTACTTCGTCATACCCAGCAGTATATTCAACTGGTCAAATCGCAGTACCCGCAGTATCTTGTTTACACAGGTTATGATAACAATTGCATCCCAACGGTTATTTCCGGCGGTGACGGCTGTATCGGAGCGTTGTCAAATGTGTATCCGGCCATGTGCGCTGAGGCGATTGACGCACTGCAACTAGAGGATTTGACCCGAATGACCAAAGTGCAGCGAGCCATTGATGCAAGAATGCGATTTTATGAAGTTCATACGCCCTTCAATCCGGTTATGAAGTGGTGCATGGCTGAAATGGGCACAGGAATGCAGGAGCATTGCAAAGCGCCGATTACGGCGTTAACAGAAACGGAAAAAGCGGAACTCACTGATTTTGCCGCTGCTTTGTGGCGCAATAAATAAGTCACTGAATGCCTGCTAATTGCGCGTAAAAACTATATAGAATAAACAGAAAACAACTCTCGTTCATGCTATAATTTTCATGAATGGGAGTTGTTTTTATCTATTGCGGTAAGAATGGGAATGGAGCGCTAAAGATATGCCAAGCATTGGTATTGTTACTAAGAGTCGTCAGTTTTCCCTCGGAATTTTTTTGCGAGACAATCTTCGCGAAGTTTTGGGAGATACTGTAAAAATTCATAATTACTATGTGGACGAATTGCAGAGTGGCCAATGGATTCTAGATGATGTTGTTCTGACTATGAGCAGCTCTAATCAAGCGGATACATATCCCTTTGTTCGAGATAAGCAAAAAGTCAGTGTCGTGAGGCGGACTATTCAGGCCCGCGATGTCTATCGACTTTTCGCCATTCCGCCCCATACGGAAGTGCTTGTTGTCAATGACCATGCGGAAACAACACGACAAACCGTTGCTTTATTGTATCAACTGAATGTAAAGCATCTAGATTTTATTCCCTACGATCCCGGGCAGAATTATGAACAGATTCATTTTGCCGTTACTCCGGGAGAAAGTCGTCTCGTACCTAACTATATCGCGGAAATTATTGATTTTGGCAATCGTCTTATTGATACCTCCACTTTTATTGATATTTTTGACAGGCTGTTAATTTCTGATCCTGAAGTGACGCGCCGCTTGTTGGCTTATGCCGAAGGAATTGTTGCTTTGGATAATGGCGTAAATAAGCGGTTTCGCGATCTGTTTGTCAAAAATACCGAGCTAGATACGGTGATCAATTTATCCCATGAGGGCATTTTGGTTGTCAATAAGCAGCGAGAAATTACGCTGTCTAATCAAGCCTTGTTAAGAATCCTTGATTTTCCTCAGGATTTAGCTGGGCGCGATTTAGCCGCAGTGTTTGATGGGGAACTTTTTACGTTGTTATGCCGGGATAGCCAAGCAGACCAAGTTACTTCCTATCGGGGAAAATCCCTTGTTATTACTCGTAAAGCCATGAAATATTGTGGCGAAGTAATTGGCGTCTGTTATGTGTTTCAAGAGATCACTCATATTAAGCGGTTGGAGGAAACGTTAGGCAGGCAGTTGTTCAAGAAAGGTCTTACTGCGAAATATTGCTTTACTGATATTTTTACGCATTCGCCAGCTATGCAAGAGTGTATTGCCCGAGCTAGAAAATTTGCTGCTTCTGATTTAACAGTGTTGATTACCGGTGATACGGGGACAGGCAAAGAACTTTTAGCGCAGTCGATTCATCAGGCATCGCAACGAGCGAAATATCCTTTTTTGGCCATCAATTGCGCCGCTGTGCCGGAAAATCTACTGGAAAGCGAATTGTTTGGCTATGTAGGCGGCGCATTTACAGGAGCTATGAAAGAAGGAAAAGCCGGTTTATTTGAACAGGCAAACAATGGAACCATCTTTCTCGATGAAATTGGCGATATGCCTTATGCGCTGCAGGTACGACTGCTGCGAGTATTGCAGGAGAAGCAGATCATGCGTCTGGGGTCTAGCAAAGTCTTGGATATTAATGTGCGCATTATTGCGGCGACCAACCAGGAGTTATCGCAGCATATCCAAGATCGGCAGTTTCGCAAAGATTTATATTATCGATTAAATGTGCTGCCGTTAAAAGTGCCGGCATTATATGAACGAAAAGAAGATATATTACCGCTGTTAACCTATTTTCTGGCGGAAGAGCATCAGCAAAACAAATCCTTTGATAGTGCTTGCTCCGAGGTGCTTTTAGCCTATAGTTGGCCGGGAAATATTCGGGAATTGCAAAATACAGCCGCTTTTCTGACCTTTGCGGCAGGAAACGTGATTACTCTGGCTGATTTGCCTCATCATATTATGGATCAGCTTTATGAGTTTACGGCAGAATACGATACATTATCAACCAAATGCAGTTGGCCCAAAGTCGTGGCATTACTCAAGGGCTTTGAAGCTATGGGGATACAAAAAGGCGGTGTTGGTCGAGGACGGTTGGCGGCATGGTTAACGCAGAATAGTGCGGGAGTCAGCGAAACGGAAATTCGGCAGATTCTCCTATGGTTGAATCGTTTGGGAATCGCTCGTTCTGGTGTGGGGCGAAGTGGAACGAATCTGACAGCAAAGGGAGACTTGTTTGTAAATTGGCTAAAAAATAGGGTGGAAAAGCAACCTGTTTAACCTGTTTTTGCCAATGCACGATCAGTTGTTGTGAAAAATCACTGCTGTTTCAGCCGAAGTGCTGGCTTTTTACTAGAACGGTCTTGTTGGCATGGATCATGCATCTATTTAAGAGGTAAGCAAATACCTGGAGGTGCATGATGAGTAAGAAGAGGATTGTGGGAATACTTCCGAATATTTTGTTTGACCGTGAGGGTGCTTTTCCAGGCATGGAGCGGGTCTATGTGAATTCGGCTTATGTCCGGGCCGTTGAAGCGGCTGGCGCTGTTCCGCTCTTGTTACCGGTGGTAGCTGACGAGGCGGCGATTCAGCGTCAACTGGACTGTGTCGATGGTTTGCTGTTAAGCGGCGGTTATGATGTAGATCCCTTGTATTATGGCGAAGAACCCATTCCAGAGCTAGGCCTAACTTTACCTGAGATGGATCGTCATCAACTTGCGGCGGCACGGCTCTGTCGTGACATGAACAAACCTATGCTGGGAATTTGCCGGGGGCTTCAGATCATGAATGTCGCTTTCGGTGGTACGCTGTATCAAGATATTTATAAAGAACAAGCGAGTGGTAAAAAGCCTGCTAGTTTGGAGCATGTGCAGAAAGGGCAGCGGCGGGCTCTTTCCCATACAGTAGATATTGCGCCGAATACTCGTCTAGCCGCTGTTTTAGGGGAAGGCGCTGTTCTGACTAATAGTTTTCATCATCAGGCTGTCAAAGATATAGCGCCGGGATTTGTTGTTAATGCGGCAAGTCGCGATGGTTTGATTGAAGGGTTGGAACTGCCTGGCGCTGTTTTTACTGTCGGCGTGCAATGGCATCCAGAAGACCTGTGTCCCCATTATGAAAACATGGCAAGACTTTTTGCCGCTTTTGTGGCGGCCTGCGACTCGATTAAGCCAGGAGGCGAGGCATAATGAAAACGCCAGCGAATAAATTGGGTTTTTGGAGTATTGTTTTGCTTGGCATTAATGGCGTTATTGGATCAGGGATCTTTTTGCTTCCCGGCAAGGCTATGGAACTTGTCGGACCTGGCAGTATTTTTGTCTATCTGTTTATGACTGTCATTATTATGTCGATTGCGTTGTGTTTTGCAGAATGCGCCGGTAAATTCAGCCGCTATGGTGCAGCTTATGTATATGCTCGCGAGGCCTTCGGCGGCTTTGTCGGGTTTGAAGTGGGGCTAATGAGCTGGGCCATACGGGTTATCGCCTGGGCGGTTATGGCTGTTGGCTTTGCAACGGCGCTCAGCGCAGTCTGGCCGCCTGCGTTAGAAGAACCGAATAAAACAATCATTGTTTTAGCGATTCTCATCGGGTTGAGTATCATTAATATCTTAGGTGTAAAGATGGCGGAATTTGTAAATAATGTGGCTACGGTTGGGAAATTAATTCCGTTGTTATTATTTGTGGCTATCGGTATTTTTTATATTCATGGCGAGAATTTTACACCCATGTTTCCCAAGGGCTTAGAAGTGGATTCCTTCGGAGCGGCGGCTCTGCTCATCTTTTATGCCTTTACTGGTTTTGAGGCTATGGCCGTAGCGGCGGAAGATATGGATAATCCTCGCCGCAATCTGCCTATTGCCATGATGGTAGTTATGGTGGGCTGTTCGGCCATTTATTTTCTCGTGCAGGCAGTCGCTGTCGGAACACTGGGACCGGCGCTTGCCAAAAGTACGGCGCCCATCGCTGATTCCGCCAAGGTTTTTCTGGGCGAGCAGGGAAAATGGCTAGTGACGATTGGTACTTTGATTTCAATTGGCGGAATCAACATTGCAGCTTCTTTTAGCAGTCCGCGCAGTGGTGTTGCTTTGGCTGAAGACGGGCTTCTGCCCAAAAAGCTCACGGAGAATGGTCGCTTTGGCACGCCAGTATGGGCGATTCTTGTGAATTTGTTACTGACTATACCGATTGCTTTATCGGGTTCGTTTGTTCAGCTTGCTGCGATTAGTGTCGTTTCCCGCTTTGCCCAGTATTTGCCGACCTGCTTAGCCGTGTTGGTGCTGCGGAAAAAACGTCCCGATTTGGTCAGTTCCTTTAAAGTACCTTTTGGGCCTGTCATTCCGATTTTTGCTACTTTGATTAGCATTTGGTTGTTGACGAAAGCCACAGCAGTTCAGCTGGAATGGGGCTTTGGCGCTTTAATTTTGATTACGCCGCTGTATTTCGTGCTGAAATTATTTGGCAAAACGGGCAAGAATTAAAGTAACTTAAAAACCTTATTGTTACAATAAGGTTTTTTTCTAGAAATTAGGACAAAGGATTCGGTTGTAAGTTAAAATAGAAAGGAAGGCTATGTTTGATATAAGGAGTTAGTATTCTCATGAAAAAGTACTATACGATTGGGGAAACTGCTAAACTATTGGGCGTTACGGCGCAGACGCTGCGGCATTATGAGAAAATCGGCATTCTTGAACCGCGCTACATATCGGAAAAGAACGGCTATCGCTATTATGAGTTCAATCAGTTCCATATTATTGACCGGATTAAGTATTTGCAGTATTTAGGATTGTCCTTAACTGAGATTGGCAATATCGTAAAAAAAGGCACAGTCGATGGACTTTTGCCAGCGTTAGAGCAAGAGTGGCAAGAGGCGAACCGGGAATTAGAAGTGATTCGCACCCGGATTAAAGATGTGGAATGGTATATTGACTATTTCACGTATCTCAGTAAAATGGATGCTTCGAAAGCGCTGTATCGCATGCACATGGAAAAGCGTCATTTGATTTATGTACCCTGTTACGATGATGATGAATTAGCCGACATGGAAATTCGTTTGGCGAAGGCGCGTAGCCGCAAAGAACTTCATCACTTGTCGTATCGCCGCCAATATGGCTATGAGTTAACACCCAATAGTTTGTTTCAGAGAAAATTTGATCCTAAAACATACTTTATTTACTTGAAGGATCGGCCTTCCTTCTTTACTCCTTACTATAAAGAACTGCCAGCCGGAGAGTATCTCTGTTTTCGCACGAAATTGTTGCAGCAGAAATGGGATACGACGCTGTTACAGAAATACTTTGACTTTTTGCCAAGGCCAACGACGATTCTGGCCTTGGAATTTGAAAATAATTTAGTGGAATATATGAATGCGGATTATGAAGTGCAAATTCTGCTAGAGTAAAATCTGTGGGAATAAAGACTTTTTCCATCAATGTAACTGGTAATATTGAGCAGATCAATGAACGAAACATACTGAGAAGATGCCTATTCTGTAAGTCTACAGGATAGGCATCTTTTTTTATATCTTCTGTGATTAAAGATTATTCGGTTTTATCTGAAAATTCCTCTTGACCTATTGGTAACAACAAGGTTTATTCTTTACCGTACAAACCAATCTACATTTTGAGAGGAGATTTTTGGCGATGCCGCAAGAGTTAACGAGAGAGACCCATATTTTATATGCTGGAAGTGAATCGAAGCTTCCAATTGAGCACCCGGAAACACCGCCGATCTATCATTCTACTGCTAACATTATTCGTGATATGGATGATTACGATTTTGCCAGTACGGGCGGTAAATATTATTATTCCCGGACGGCCAATCCGAATCGGGACGGTGTGGCGGAAGCGATTTCTTATTTGGAAAAAGGCGAACAATCTTTAGTCTGTGCGTCAGGAATGGCGGCTATTTCCACGGCAATATTATCGCTGATTCAAGCAGGCGATCATATTATTGCAAGTCGTTCAATTTATGGCGAAACAATCGAGCTATTTGATCGTATTTTAATGAAACTGGGCGTTGAGGTTACTTATAGCGATTTTACGGATATCGCCAGTGTTCGTGCCGCTATAAAACCGAATACGAAAATGCTCTATACCGAGATTATTGCGAATCCGCTCATTGAGGTTATCGATATTGACGCGATTGCCGAATTAGCTCATAGCATTGACGCATTAGTGCTGGTAGACAGTACCTTTACTACGCCGCTGGCCATTCGCCCACTAGAACACGGCGCCGATATTGTGATTCATAGTCTGACGAAATATTTTGGCGGCCATAGTGATATTACCGGCGGCTCCATTACAGGTAGCGCTAAATTAATTAAGAAGATTTACGGGGACTTTTTGCTGCTAGGCGGCTGTTTAGATCCGAATAGTGCTTGGCTGATGCTGCGCAGTATTCGCACGATGGAAATGCGTGTAACCAAGCAGTTTGAGAATGCGAAAAAAATTGCTGAAGCTCTGCAAGCCGATCCTCATGTACGCTATGTAAATTACCCAACCTTAGCCAATCATCCACAGCGTGACTTAGCGGCCAGATTGATGCCGAATGGCTGTGGCGCTATGCTGAGCTTCCGTGTAGAAGATGACCGCGCCAAAGTGAATGCTTTTATGCATAAATTGAATGTGGTAAAATATTTGGGAACTTTAGGCGGTTATCGTACGACTATTGCCCATCCAGCTACGGCTTTCCGCAATGAATTTACGCCAGCCCAACTAAAAGAAATGGGTATGGAAGAAGGCTTAATTCGTATTTCTGCCGGAGCGGAAGCCATCGATGATTTGATTGCTGATTTTAAACAGGCCTTGACCGTTTTTGAGAAAGTGTAAAAAGAGGAGCGTGCTGTATGTTCAAAAATATTAACCTGCCAATTGCGCTGTTGGCTGTAGGCTTACTTGTCGCTATGGTGATTCCTATGGCGATGAATCCTGATGGAAGCGCCGCCTTTATTAACATCTTTTATTCCGTTATGACGCTAAACTTGCCTTGGTTATTTATGCTGATTGCTTTTTTAAGTGCTGTATTTGCTGCGTTTATTATGTTCTCTAAATATGGCGACATCCGCTTAGGCGGTGTTGATGCAAAACCTCATTATTCGTTTTTTACTTGGGCGGCCATGAATATGTGTTCAGCCGCTGGTGCGGGAATTTTGATTTTTGGCATGGTAGAGTGGATGTATTATGTTAAAACGCCTCCCTTTGGCGTAGAGCCCATGTCAATACAGGCTTATGAATATGCTTCAGCTTACGGCATGTTTCATTGGGGCTTTTCCGCCTGGGCGATTTATTTGCCTGTTTCCTTAGCATTAGGTTATATCTTCTGGAATAAACAAGTAGACTCTTTAAACTTGTCTGATTTGTGTAAGAGTGTTTTAAAAGGAGACAGCCTGCCAGTACGCATTACAAGGACTTGTATTGATAGTGTTGTTGCATTTGGTTATATTGGCGGACTTGTTTGTACGGTTGGTTTAGGAACTTCGATTTTAGCAGAACTTGCCGGACATTTGCTGAATATGACAGTGACTTTTGAACTGCGCATTGCGGTCATTCTTGTGTTCTGTTTGTTCTTTATCTTGTCAACGTCCAAGAGCATTGCCAAAGGAATTGGCATTATCAGTGATTTTAATGTCAAACTAGCAATTGGGTTTTTCCTGTTTGTTTTCTTGGTGGGGCCGAAATCGTTTATATTGAACAATTTTGTCATGGCGATTGGTACGAATATTCGCGAGTTTGTCCATATGAGCTTTAATACGGATTCCATTGCGCAAACTGGTTTTATTCAAGAGTGGACAGTATTCTATTGGGCTTGGTATGTGGGCTGTACCATTTCTGATGGGTTATGGCTGGCCCGTGTTTCTTACGGTCGTACCTTCCGCGAAATTGCGATTGTACGGTGTATTTGGACGTCCTTAGCTTGTTGGGTAGCTTTTGCCGTACTTGGCAACTATGGTATGAATCTCGAATTGACTGGAACGCTTAATTTATCGCAGATCGTTGCGGAAAATGGCAATAATGCCGCTGTATTAGCTGTTTTAAAAACTCTGCCATTCTCGGGCCTGGCGATTGCTGTCTATATGGCGGTAGTGTTTATTACTTTGGCTTGTGGCGCTACGGCCGCTTCGACCGTTGTATCTATTTTAACTTCGAAAAACTTGAAAAATGATGAAGAGCCGAATAAATGGTACAAAGTATTCTGGGCATTTCTCGTGTTGCTGCTGCCTGTAAGTATTTTGTTCCTAGAGCATATGGTGCCAGGGCTCAATGTATTAAAAACGATTCAGTCGGTAACTTCCGTCTTCGCATTGCCGATGCTGCTCGTTATTGCCTTACTGCTCGTGACCTTCTATAAAATCTTAAAACAGGATATTGCTAATAAGTGTATTCCTGTCGATAAAAATAAACTGTTTAAGTGGAATTAAGTAAGAAAACTTATATTTTAGCAGAGGAGCGGATCTAGTATTATGGCAAGAAAAATGAAAACAATGGACGGCAATACAGCCGCCGCCCATATCTCTTATGCATTTACTGATGTAGCGGCAATCTTTCCGATTACGCCGTCATCCAACATGGCTGAAAGCGTCGATGAATGGGTTGCACAAGGCCGTAAGAATATTTTCGGACAGACTGTAGAAGTCGTAGAAATGCAGTCAGAAGGCGGCGCTGCCGGTGCTGTGCACGGTTCCTTGCAGTCTGGTGCGTTAACAACGACCTATACGGCTTCGCAAGGGCTCTTGCTCATGATTCCGAACATGTACAAAATTGCTGGTGAACTTTTACCTGGCGTCTTTCATGTAAGCGCCCGCGTGATTGGCGCTAATGCGATCAGCATTTTCGGCGATCACTCTGATGTGATGGCGACAAGACAGACTGGCTTTGCCTTGCTTGCTGAAAGCAGTGTACAGCAAGTTATGGATTTGGCGGCAGTCGCCCATTTAGCAGCCATTAAAGGCCGCGTTCCCTTTCTCAATTTCTTTGACGGGTTCAGAACGTCGCATGAAATTCAAAAGATTGAAGTGCTCGAATATGATGAACTGGAAAAACTCGTCGATATGGATGCCGTTCAAGCGTTCCGTCGCCGTGGTCTAAACCCGGATCATCCGGTTCTGCGCGGTACCGTACAAAACTCCGACATTCACTTCCAGCAGCGCGAAGTCACGAACCGTTACTATGACGCTTTGCCAGAAATCGTGGAAGAATACATGCAAGAAATTACGAAGCTTACCGGTCGTGAATATCACCTCTTTAACTATCATGGCGCGCCGGATGCCGAACGTCTGATCATTGCCATGGGTTCCATGTGCGAAGCCATTGAAGAAGTGGTGGATCATTTAAATGAGCAAGGCGAAAAAGTGGGTTTGTTGACGGTTCATTTATATCGTCCTTTCTCCATCTCGCATTTCTTCAAATACATTCCGAAGACGGTCAAGAAAATCGCTGTTCTCGACCGGACGAAAGAAATGGGCTCCTTGGCCGAACCGCTTTATCTTGATGTAAAATCGGCTTTCTATACGAGCGACTGGCACCCCGTCATCGTCGGCGGACGCTGCGGCGTCGGCGGTAAAGACGTCATTCCAAGCCACATTGAAGCCGTTTTTGCGAACCTCAAAGCGGATGCACCGAAAGACGGTTTTACGGTGGGGATCATTGACGATGTGAATCACACGTCACTGCCTTTTGGCCAAGATATTGATACGACGCCAGTGGGTACGAAAGCTTGTAAGTTCTGGGGTCTTGGTTCTGACGGCACCGTCGGCGCCAATAAGAGCGCCATTAAAATCATTGGCGATCATACAGACTTGTATGCTCAGGCCTATTTTGCCTATGACTCGAAAAAATCCGGCGGCGTAACGATCTCTCATTTACGCTTTGGCAAACAGCCAATCAAAGCGCCGTATCTTATCAATAAAGCGGACTTTATCGCTTGCCATAACCAATCCTATGTGGATAAATACAATGTCTTAGAAGGCCTGAAATCCGGCGGTAATTTCCTCCTCAACTGTAGTTGGAATGCCGAAGAACTGGATGCCTATCTGCCAGCAGCGATGAAACGTTATATCGCGGAGAAACAGATTCAATTCTATACAATTGATGCCGTGAAAATTGCCCAAGAAATCGGTCTTGGCGGACGCATCAATATGATCATGCAGGCAGCCTTCTTTAAAATTGCTGATGTCATTCCCGTGGAAGCGGCAGCGAATTATTTAAAAGAAGCCGTCGTAAAATCTTACGGCAAAAAAGGCGAAAAAGTTGTGTCGATGAATCAGGCGGCGATTGATCGTGGTGTCACTTCTTGCGTGAAAGTAGACGTTCCGGCAGCTTGGGCCCAGGCCGAAAGCACGGAAGCGGTAACAGCCCAAGTTCCTGACTTTATTAAAAACATCCTTGTTCCAGTGAATCGTCAAGATGGCGACAAAGTACCAGTCAGCGCTTTCTTGCCGGTAGAAGACGGCACCTATCCTGTCGGTACGGCAGCTTATGAAAAACGCGGCATTGCCATTAACGTACCAGAGTGGCAGGCTGACAAATGTATTCAATGTAACCAGTGCGCCTATGTATGTCCTCATGCGGCCATTCGCCCGATCCTTGTGAGTGAAAGCGAAGTGGCGGCAGCTCCGGCCGGCTTTGTTGTAAAACCAGCTGTTGGCGCCAAAGACTTGTCCTTTAGAATGGCTGTTTCCACCCTCGACTGTACCGGCTGCGGCAACTGTGCGCAGGTTTGCCCGGCCAAAGAAAAAGCGCTCATTATGCAGCCGCTGGCTACGCAGACAGAGCAGGAAGCTTTGTGGGATTATGCCATGAAGGTATCGCCGAAAGCGAACCCCATGAAGAAAGAAACGATCAAAGGCAGTCAGTTTGAACAACCGCTGCTCGAATTCTCTGG
>NZ_JBWBCL010000020.1:0-5259 GCF_056134285.1 Pelorhabdus sp. sgz311002
CTCTAATTACAAAATAAAGAAATTATTTAAGTTGGTTTCTTACGAAACCCGCACATCTGGCTTGTTGTTACTTATCCATCGTTTAGTTTTCAGAGAGCCGCTACCGAAGCAGCTTAGATAGTTTATCATCTTTCGAACCAGTTTGTCAAGCACTTTTTTCAAAGTTTCTTTTTTAACCGTTTCGCCTTCGTTTTCAGAAGCGATGATTCTTTTCTGTTTTCGTGTCGCTCAGCGGCGACTTGTATATAATAGCACAGCAGATTCACTTATGTCAACACTTTTTCGCAAAGTATTTTTAAGTTTTCTCTGTAGTATCTATTTTAACCGTTATAAAGGGAATTGTCAAGAATTATCTAAAAAATTCGACATATTTATCTAAAGTAGATCCTGGCGCAATCATAGGAAGTACCAGATCATCAGGTGATATTGTAGCTACAATGAGAAAAGGTTTTCTTTCTTGCTGAATATATTGCACTGCTTTGCTTAACGCAGCTTTAAAGTCAGCCACGGTAGAGGCTTGCACGGCTGGCACGGAACATGCTTTGGCAAACTCATGGAAGGAAAACGCAGGAAGCGTTGTGGCCGAATACCGTTGATTATAGAAAATCTTCTGCCACTGTCGAACCATACCTAAACTTTGATTATCTATAACAATAGAAAGAAGCGGTAATTGCTGATTTTGTGCAGTAAAAAGTTCAATGCCTGTCATTTTAAAACCGCCGTCGCCGCAAAGATGGACAACCAGAGAATCTATCCTACCAATCTGAGCACCTAATGCTGCCGGTAATCCAAAGCCCATAGTACCTGCCCCACCGGAAGTAATAAAAGCACGTGGTTCGCGGATGACTAAATGCTGTGCTGCCCACATTTGGTTTTGTCCTACATCAGTAACATATACTATATCTTTTCCTTGCGCAAACTGATTCAGGCAGTGCATAATCTCAGGCCCAGTCAACAAATTTACTTGGCCTTCGCTCACCCTATTGCTTTCGGTTGCTGTATTGCTTGCCTTTTCACCGTCCTGCCACTGGTATAACCGATTCCACCAGTCTTTATTCACTGTTTTGGAATAATTCTCTCGGAGTTCTATAAGAATCGCCTTCATATTTCCAATTAAAGCAAGCTGTGTTGAAATATTCTTAGCTATTTCTGACGGATCTACGTCAATATGAATGATCGTTTTTTCCTTTGCATATTCTTGGCGATCTCCTGTAGCTCGGTCACTGAAACGAGCTCCAATAGCTACGATAACGTCAGCTTCATAAATAGCTCGATTTGCCATTTTATTACCATGCATTCCGGTTAACCCTAAAAATTGCTCATCACTGCCATTGAAAGATCCCAATCCCATCAAGGTACTTACTACAGGGAAATTCCCATCTTTTGCTAACGCCCGAAATTCCTGACTTGCTTTTGAGCGAATAATCCCACCACCTGCTAATAAGACAGGCTGTTTGGCTTTTTTCAGCACCTCAATCGCTTCAGCAATATTGGGCAAATCGCTTTCATTCACCTGCTTCTGTTGTCTTTGTCCACAAACCTCTTCACGCTCCTCTAGTTCGAGCCACTCGACTAAAGCCGTTTGAATATTGCTGGGAATATCAACTAGAACCGGTCCTGGCCGCCCCTCCTGTGCAATCATAAAAGCATCTCTTAATACAGGTACTAAATCTTCAGGCTTTAAAACTAAGTAATTATGCTTTGTGACCGCCATACTTACACTGACAATATCGATTTCCTGGAAAGAATCCCTACCTAACTGGGTTGTAGCAACCTGACCAGTAATCGCTACAAGCGGTACTGAATCTAAATAGGCGGTCGCCAAACCAGTCACTATATTCGTCGCTCCCGGTCCGGAAGTCGCGATACAAACGCCAACTTTCCCAGTTGCCCTAGCATAGCCATCGGCCCCATGAATAGCGCCTTGTTCATGAACCGTAAGAATGTGTTTTAACGGCCCTTCATATAATGCATCGTAAAGAGGAATAACAGCTCCCCCGGGATAGCCAAATACCGTATCCACGCCAGCTTCCACTAAACATCGTATGATCGCTTGTGCTCCCGAAATTCTCATGATACAGACCTCCGCATTCTAAAAAATTTTATCTGCTAAACTTGTGGACTTCTTACTGCATCATACCTGCCATTTTACTTCAATGACGTCAACAAGCTTCTCCAACAATCGTACAAATCGTTCACTAAAGCCAGTTTCTTTTGCCTCCACTTCCAGCATTAAAAATTTTGCATCTTCCGTAACGCTCACCCATAGATTTTGATAAATCATTCCCTGCGATGTAAATACACGTAAGATTCTTGGCATGACCTGCGGTTGATTATTAGCTACTAAATTTAACATAGTATACATAAACATGGCCTCCTCTGTTATAATTCAAAAACGCCCCTAACTGACATACACGTCAGCTAGGGGCGTTAAAATAACGCGGTACCACCCTATTTCACTCTCTCACATCGGTCTAACAACCGACCTCCGGCTAACGCCCGGGCGACGCAACTGCCTCCCCTGCATCAATTGATATAGGTTCGGAGAAGAGTTCATGGGTGATTTAATCAACAAAAACTTCGCACCGATTTTCACCAGCCATCGGCTCTCTGCAGCGATTCTTTTTTGCCTTTGCTCCCAATCATAACCTTTTGAGTTACTCATTGTAAAGTTGTAATGTTATTATACTTGTTACAATCATGCCATGTCAAGCAGCTTTTTGCCATTACGCTGTTAACTTGTGTTTTGAAGCCTTTTTACCCAACTGGTACTAAACAGCCCGTTCAACTACGGATTTTCCCGCAATTCCAGGCTTTGTCATATTACAAGGAGAAAGTATAACAGCAAGCTCTTGGGCTGTTAACAGCTTTTGTTCTAGCACGATTTCATGAACAGCCTTACCACTTTCTAAAGCTTCTTTCGCTACTTTAGCCGATTGTTCATACCCCAAGTAAGGTGCTAAGGCCGTAACAATTCCTACGCTGCCGTTAACAAGGGATTGGCAGTGTTCGACATTCGCACGAATCGACGGCAAACAATGGTTGCATAAAGCAGTGAGTCCTTGAGTAAGAAAGGTAAGTGAATTAAACAGATTATAGGCCATAACAGGCTCCATAACATTCAACTCAAATTGTCCAGCTTCCACGGCAAGACAGATCGCAGCATCATTGCCGATTACTTGGAAGCAGATTTGATTGACCACTTCTGGAATTACCGGATTCACTTTGCCTGGCATAATAGAAGATCCCGGTTGCCTTGGTTCTAAGATAATTTCATTTAGTCCACATTTAGGACCTGATGCCATTAATCGAAGATCATTGCAAATTTTCGATAACGCTAAAGCACAGACTTTTAAACTACCCGAGAATTCAGCAAGAGCATCTGTATTTTGCGTTCCATCAACTAAATTAGGGCATGTAGAGAAATTTTCACCAGTAAGATGAGCAATCTCTTTTACAACCTGTTCAATATAGGCAGGTTCTGCATTAAGGCCAGTTCCTACTGCCGTAGCCCCCATATTAATTGTCAGCAGTTCTTGCCGCGAACGTTCAAGTCGCCGCACGGAACGCTCTAAAGCAGTAGCATAAGCCGAAAATTCCTGTCCCAACGTAATTGGCACTGCATCCTGTAGATGAGTACGTCCCATTTTAATAATATCAGCAAATTCTTCGCCCTTTTGATTAAATAACTCTATCGTTCGATTTAATACATCTAACAACTTTCTTGTCTTCATTTGCGTAGCAATACGAATGGCAGTGGGAATTACGTCATTCGTCGACTGCGCCATGTTTATATGATTATTGGGCGAAACAATAGTATAGTCACCTTTTTCTTTGCCGAGAATTTCTAAGGCACGATTGGCAATCACTTCATTTGCATTCATATTCATTGAAGTCCCTGCGCCGCCTTGAATCGGATCGACCACAAATTGTTCATGCCATTTTCCATCAATAATTTCTGTAGATGCTGTAACTATAGCGTTTCCTACATGTAAATCTAGACGTCCTGTTTTTATATTGGCTAAAGCAGCTGCTTTTTTTACAATAGCTAACGCAACAATAAATTCTGATGTCAAAGTTTGCCCCGTAATTGAAAAATTCACCATAGCTCTAAGGGTTTGCACACCATAGTATACGTCTTCTGGTACTTCCATGTCGCCTAAAAAATCATGCTCTTTACGCATATTAAAACCGTCCTTTTATAAAATTCAGAATTTCTTGCTCTACTCCTATTGTATAGCAGAACTAGTATAATGTAAACAGTATATTGTATACAAAAAACATAATAAAATTATAAAATAAAGATCCTTGCATCCATTCTTAGTAGCAAGGATCTTTACGGTCAAACAAATGTATAGAAAAATAATCTTTTTAGCCGGCAATGAAAGAGTCAAACATCCCTGATCCAGCTCGGCCTAAATAGATCGCGCAGGCAGTAGCGGCTAAAGTAAGAATTTCAATGGGCCAGAAGGTTTGGTCCGAAAGACCTCCCGTCCAATATACCCCAAAAATAATGCAGGAAATTACTTGTAGTACACAGCCAAAAATCATCTTTTTTACCAATAACGGCGCATTCAACTTTTTAAACCGTACTTTTGCATCTAAAAGTCCAGTAAGAAACGCTCCCAGAACGCCAAAAGGCAACAGTAAAATAGAAATTTTAACTACAGAAAGCAAGTCAGATCGCAAGGGATCTCCCACCACAGTTGATAAAGGCAGACAAAGAAGAATCATGGCAACAAAAACCTGTGGAAAGTGTACTTCTACAGGATGAAGATGTTGATCCAAAATCAATCTCCGATTTGGGGATAATTTTTTAGTATAAGGTTCAAAAACGGTTTTAGGAAGTCCGCAAACAGGGCATACATCATGCAGCGCCCCTTCTTCCATAATGTAGCCGCAGGCCTTACATCGAACATACTTTTTCATAACTTTGCCTCCCAAGCTAGCTGATATATTGTGACAAATTTCTCATTTATAATGTTTCGTGAAAAAGAAAAGATTTCCTGCTGTTAGAATTTAAAACTTGCAGAACTTAGTGTAAAGTATTGTAGTCTGCGATCCTGGAAGACGCACCACCAAGAACTTTTAGCACGTAAGTTGGAAGGAGTGATAAACACCAAGGCAAATCATGTACAACAAAAAACCACTTCATCATGAAGTGGTTTTTTGAAATCAGCAACTATCTATCCTCCCAGGCCGTCGCCAGCCAAGTACTTTCGACGTATATGGGCTTAACTTCTGTGTTCGGGATGGGAA
>NZ_JBWBCL010000021.1:0-3128 GCF_056134285.1 Pelorhabdus sp. sgz311002
TTAACGAGTATGTTAGAACACTTGTTTAGGCAAAACGTGTGAACACTTTAAAAGTGAGACGAAAGTCAAGCTACAAAGGGCATACGGTGGATGCCTTGGCGCTAAGAGCCGATGAAGGACGGGATAAGCTCCGAAAAGCTGCGGGGAGTTGCAAGTAAGCTTTGATCCGCAGATGTCCGAATGGGGGAACCCAGCAGTCGTAATGGACTGTTATCCAGTACTAGATACTGGAAGGGAACCCGGGGAACTGAAACATCTAAGTACCCGGAGGAAAAGTAATCAAACGAGATTCCCGAAGTAGCGGCGAGCGAACAGGGAAGAGCCCAAACCAAGAGAGCTTGCTCTTTTGGGGTTGTGGACCAGCATCAACTTTGTCAGGCCTAGTTGAATCATCTGGAAAGATGAACCACAGAAGGTAAAAGTCCTGTAGGCGAAAGGCAGAGCAAAGGGGCTGGGATCCAGAGTACCACGAGACACGTGAAACCTTGTGGGAAGCAGGGGGGACCACCCTCCAAGGCAAAATACTTCTTAGCGACCGATAGCGCATAGTACCGTGAGGGAAAGGTGAAAAGCACCCCGGGAGGGGAGTGAAAGAGAACCTGAAACCGTATGTCTACAAGCAGTCGAAGAGCGTATATATATCAGCTCAACGGCGTGCCTATTGAAGAATGAACCGGCGAGTTACGGTATCTAGCGAGGTTAAGCAGAAAATGCGGAGCCGCAGCGAAAGCGAGTCTGAATAGGGCGCAAGTTAGATATCGTAGACCCGAAACCACAGTGATCTATCCATGACCAGGTTGAAGCGCAGGTAAAATTGCGTGGAGGACCGAACCCGTGAGCGTTGAAAAGCTTTGGGATGAGTTGTGGATAGGGGTGAAATGCCAATCGAACGTGGAGATAGCTGGTTCTCCCCGAAATAGCTTTAGGGCTAGCCTCAAGAAGTAAGTATAGACGGTAGAGCTCTGATCGGGCTAGGGGCCGTATAGGTTACTGAACCCTGTCAAACTGCGAATGACTATACTGGAATCTTGGGAGTCAGACTGCGAGTGATAAGACCCGTAGTCAAAAGGGAAACAGCCCAGACCATCAGCTAAGGTCCCCAATGCTGTGCTAAGTGGCAAAGGATGTGAAACTTCACAAACAACCAGGATGTTGGCTTAGAAGCAGCCACCATTTAAAGAGTGCGTAATAGCTCACTGGTCGAGAGGTTTTGCGCCGAAGATGTCCGGGGCTAAAGCACAGAACCGAAGCTATGGCTTGATATCTNTTAAAGAGTGCGTAATAGCTCACTGGTCGAGAGGTTTTGCGCCGAAGATGTCCGGGGCTAAAGCACAGAACCGAAGCTATGGCTTGATATCTTTGGGTATCAGGGGTAGGGGAGCGTTCTTACTGGGTCGAAGCAGTACCGTAAGGAGCTGTGGACTGGTAAGAAGTGAGAATGCCGGTATGAGTAGCGAAAAGAGAAGTGAGAATCTTCTCCACCGAAAGCCTAAGGATTCCTGAGGAAGGCTCGTCCGCTCAGGGTAAGTCGGGACCTAAGCCGAGGCGTAGATGCGTAGGCGATGGACAACAGGTTGAAATTCCTGTACCGCCAAAGTTCGTTTGAGTGAAGGAGTGACACAGGAGGAAGGTTGAGCGCGAGGATGGAAATTCGCGTCTAAGCCGGTAGGGTGTAAGCGAGGCAAATCCCGCTTATGGAAAGCCTGAGAGGTGATGGGTAGTTTTTCCTTGGAAAGACGAAATCAACTGGACCACACTGTCAAGAAAAGCTTCTAGCGAGAACTAAGGCGCCCGTACCGCAAACCGACACAGGTAGGCGGGAAGAGTATTCTAAGGTGCGCGGGAAAACCCTTGTTAAGGAACTCGGCAAAATGTCCCCGTAACTTCGGGAAAAGGGGAGCCCTAATATCGTGAAGGACAGAAACGTCTGGAGCGAGAGAGGGTTGCAAAAGAGAGGCCCAAGCGACTGTTTACCACAAACACAGGTGCCTGCTAAAGCGAAAGCTGACGTATAGGTGCTGACACCTGCCCGGTGCTGGAAGGTTAAGAGGAGGGCTTAGGAGCAATCCGAAGGTCTGAATTGAAGCCCCAGTAAACGGCGGCCGTAACTATAACGGTCCTAAGGTAGCGAAATTCCTTGTCGGGTAAGTTCCGACCCGCACGAAAGGTGTAACGACTTGGGCACTGTCTCAACAAGGGACCCGGTGAAATTGAAATACCTGTGAAGATGCAGGTTACCCGCGACTGGACAGAAAGACCCCATGGAGCTTTACTGTAGCCTGACATTGAGTTTTGGTCAATCATGTACAGGATAGGTGGGAGGCTGAGAAGTTGGGACGCTAGTCTCGATGGAGCCGCTGTTGGGATACCACCCTTGATTGACTGGAATTCTAACTGAAGAAGTAACGACACTCAGGACAGTGTCAGGTGGGCAGTTTGACTGGGGCGGTCGCCTCCGAAAGAGTAACGGAGGCGCCCAAAGGTTCCCTCAGCGCGGTTAGAAATCGCGCGAAGAGTGTAAAGGCAGAAGGGAGCTTGACTGCGAGTCAGACACGACGAGCAGGTACGAAAGTAGGGCTTAGTGATCCGGTGGTACCGAGTGGAAGGGCCATCGCTCAACGGATAAAAGCTACCCTGGGGATAACAGGCTAATCTCTCCCAAGAGTCCATATCGACGGGGAGGTTTGGCACCTCGATGTCGGCTCATCACATCCTGGGGCTGAAGTAGGTCCCAAGGGTTGGGCTGTTCGCCCATTAAAGTGGTACGTGAGCTGGGTTCAGAACGTCGTGAGACAGTTCGGTCCCTATCCATCGCGGGCGCAAGAGACTTGAAGGGAGCTGCTCCTAGTACGAGAGGACCGGAGTGGACGAACCAATGGTGTACCAATTATCCCGCCAGGGGTACAGTTGGGTAGCTACGTTCGGAACGGATAAACGCTGAAAGCATCTAAGCGTGAAACCAGCCTTAAGATGAGGTCTCTCATAGAGTAATCTAGTAAGGCCCCATGTAGATGACATGGTTGATAGGCCAGGTGTGGAAGTCCAGTAATGGATGGAGCTGACTGGTACTAATAGGCCGAGGGCTTGACTTAACACACAAAGCAAGCTTTCAACTGAAATGCAAGCAA
>NZ_JBWBCL010000022.1:0-1205 GCF_056134285.1 Pelorhabdus sp. sgz311002
GCTACGCAGACAGAGCAGGAAGCTTTGTGGGATTATGCCATGAAGGTATCGCCGAAAGCGAACCCCATGAAGAAAGAAACGATCAAAGGCAGTCAGTTTGAACAACCGCTGCTCGAATTCTCTGGCGCTTGCGCCGGTTGCGGTGAAAGCCCTTACGCCAAACTCGTCACGCAGCTTTATGGCGATCGGATGATGGTCGCTAATGCGACAGGCTGTTCGTCCGTATGGGCCGGCAGTACGCCGTCAGTGCCGTATACGACGAACCATCGCGGTCATGGCCCGGCTTGGGGCAACTCCCTCTTTGAAGACAATGCTGAATTTGGTTTGGGCATGCTGCTTGGCGTGAAACAGTTACGAAAGAAAGTCGCTGCTGATGTAGAGAAGGCGCTCGCTGGAAACCTCAGCAACGAACTGCGTAGCGCATTGACCGAATGGCTGAACGGAAAAGATACCAGTGAAGGTACGCGCGAACGGGCGGATCAGGTCATTGCCGCTCTTGAAGGCGAAGCCGAAAAAGATACGCTGTTGCAAGCAATTGAACAAAATAAAGACTTTTTAGTGAAACGGTCGCAGTGGCTCTTTGGCGGCGACGGCTGGGCTTATGATATCGGCTTTGGCGGTCTTGACCATGTACTAGCCTCTGGCGAAGATGTGAATGTACTTGTCTTTGATACGGAAGTGTATTCCAATACAGGCGGTCAGTCTTCGAAAGCAACGCCGACAGCAGCAATTGCGAAATTTGCGGCAGGCGGAAAACGGACGAAGAAGAAAGATCTTGGCATGATTGCCATGAGCTATGGCTATATTTATGTAGCGCAGATTGCTATGGGCGCTGATAAGAATCAGACGTTAAAAGCCATTGCTGAAGCGGAAGCCTATCCGGGACCGTCACTCATTATTGCGTATGCACCATGTATTAATCATGGGCTGAAAGCCGGCATGGGTTGCAGTCAGGAAGAAGCGAAACAGGCTGTGGCAAGCGGCTACTGGTCCTTGTACCGCTTTGATCCACAGAAAAAAGAAACCGGCGCGAATCCTTTTGTGCTTGATTCGAAAGAGCCGACAGCCGACTTTAGAGAATTCCTGCTGGGTGAAGTCCGGTACTCGGCGCTCAAAAAACAGTTCCCTGAAATGGCGGAAGCTTTATTTGAGAAGACCGAAAAAGATGCTAAAGATCGCTTGGCTAGCTATAAACGCTTGGCTGA
>NZ_JBWBCL010000024.1:0-674 GCF_056134285.1 Pelorhabdus sp. sgz311002
ATCCCGTCCTTCATCGGCTCTTAGCGCCAAGGCATCCACCGTATGCCCTTTGTAGCTTGACTTTCGTCTCACTTTTAAAGTGTTCACACGTTTTGCCTAAACAAGTGTTCTAACATACTCGTTAAATGAACTCTCTTTTTTTACAAAAAGAGGTTCGTTCTTTTCTTCTTCTGTGTAGTTTTCAAAGAGCAATAAGTGGTGGAGATGAGCGGGATCGAACCGCTGACCCCCTGCTTGCAAGGCAGGTGCTCTCCCAGCTGAGCTACACCCCCACGTATATAGTTTACTCAAACCTTGTCTTTGAGACAAAAATTCAAGCTCACTTTTTACCTTAGTCAGCTTTTCTCATTTAATCCATCAAGTTCATGAGCATTAAATGGTGGGCCTAAGTGGACTTGAACCACTGACCTCACGCTTATCAGGCGTGCGCTCTAACCAGCTGAGCTATAGGCCCTTGCCTACTAATTCCAGAGAGATGACTCTCTCAAAACCAAACAATGGATGTAACTGCCAAATGTGACCGACCATAGAATGCTTTGCACTTGGTTATCCCAAGTACGTAGCTCCTTAGAAAGGAGGTGATCCAGCCGCACCTTCCGATACGGCTACCTTGTTACGACTTCACCCCAATCATCGGCCCCACCTTCGACGGCTGGCTCCTTACGGTTACCTCA
>NZ_JBWBCL010000025.1:0-640 GCF_056134285.1 Pelorhabdus sp. sgz311002
AAAATCTTTGGGTTGGCCGATAAAAAAGACGAGATTGCGAAAAACCTGCCTTACGGCGAGCAGCGTCGTCTGGAAATTGCCAGAGCCTTGGCGGCGCAGCCGAAACTGCTCTTATTGGATGAACCGGCAGCCGGGATGAATCCGCAGGAAACGCAGCAACTCATGGAAATGATCCGGTGGATCAAAAAAGAATTCAATCTGACGATTCTATTGATTGAGCATGATATGAGTCTTGTCATGAACGTGTGCGAGCGAATCTATGTACTTGATTATGGCACGATCATCGCCAGCGGTACGCCAAATGAGATCAAAAACAATCCGAAAGTAGTGGAAGCCTACCTGGGCGAGGAGGTAAGCGAGTCATGCTGACAATCGACAATATAAATGTCTACTATGGAGCGATTCATGCCTTAAAGGGAATCAGCGTCAATGTAAAAGAAGGGGAGATCGTGACCTTAATCGGAGCGAACGGAGCGGGAAAGAGTACGACGCTGCGGACGATTTCGGGTCTGTTAAAGCCGAAAGAAGGATCAATCAATTTTGAAGGGAAAAATATAGCGGGAATGGCGGCCCCGGGCATTGTAAAGCTGGGGATTTCTCAGGTGCCGGAAGGTCGGCGAATTTTTGCGAATATGACTGT
>NZ_JBWBCL010000026.1:0-572 GCF_056134285.1 Pelorhabdus sp. sgz311002
GGTTCATCCAATAAGAGCAGTTTCGGCTGCGCCGCCAAGGCTCTGGCAATTTCCAGACGACGCTGCTCGCCGTAAGGCAGGTTTTTCGCAATCTCGTCTTTTTTATCGGCCAACCCAAAGATTTTCAAGAAGGATTCCGCCTTTTCGGCAATCTCTACTTCTTCTTTATAGTAGCGCCCTAACCGTAGTGCGCTTTCAATCAAACCATACTTCACATGAAAATGGTAGGCGATCTTTACATTATCAAGCACCGACAGATCCGCAAAGAGACGGATATTCTGGAAGGTTCTCGCTATGCCTCGCTGCGTAATCTGATAGGGTTTTAACCCGACTACGCTCTTTTCGTCAAAGATGATTTCTCCCTCTGTGGGCTGATACACGCCAGTCAGAAGGTTGAAGGCCGTCGTTTTCCCGGCTCCGTTTGGACCGATGAGACCGACAAGCTCGCCTTGATTCAAATGAATATTGAGGTCCGATACGGCTCGTAGTCCGCCGAACACTTTGCTTACCTTAGTGGCTTTGAGTAGTTCCATCTTTTTTCCCTCCGATCCGGCTCAGCATGCTGAGGCTTA
>NZ_JBWBCL010000027.1:0-503 GCF_056134285.1 Pelorhabdus sp. sgz311002
CCAAAGTATAGGAGAAAGGTATTTTACAAGGAAAAACGGCAAGAGATACGAGAGATACTTAGAACGTTATGCCAATGGAAAGGCGTAGAGATAATGGAAGGCGAGATATGCCCAGATCATATACATTTGTTGGTTAGTATACCGCCGAAAATGAGTATATCGGGATTTATGGGATATTTAAAAGGGAAAAGCAGTTTAATGATATTCCAAAAGTTTGGGAATATGAAATTTGCGTATAGGAATCGGGAGTTTTGGTGTAAAGGATATTATGTAGATACGGTAGGAAAGAATACAAAAGCGATAACGGAGTATATAGCAAATCAGTTAAAGTCGGATAGAGAGGCAGACCAATTAAGTATGTTTGACCCAAGAGACCCGTTTACGGGTAGCAAGTAAAAGTTGCATGGCTGGCAGGCCAATAAAAAGCGCATTTATGCGCAGCCAGTTTAAAAGGGCTATGCCCGAAAATGAAAAACCACCCGCTATGCGGGTGGATATTTATT